>CAZMDC010000001.1:0-173063 GCA_964565055.1 uncultured Polaribacter sp.
CCCCCAACCCTCAGAGCCGAAATCTGATGCGCTATTCAGTTGCGCCACGGGGCCTAAAATTTTAGAGAACCAAAAATTTGAGTATTTCTTGTTCTATGATATTAAAGTATTCTAAGCTAATTTTTTTCTCACAATAGCAGAAATGGTTTTACCATCTGCTTTTCCAGCTAATTCTTCACTTGCCATCCCCATTACTTTCCCCATATCCTTCATACTTTCCGCTCCAGTTTTAGAAATGATTTCTTCAACTTTTGCTTCAATCTCTGCTTCACTTAATTGTTCAGGTAAAAATGCTGCAATTACTTCTGCTTGCTTTTCTTCAGGCTCTGCTAAATCTGGTCTATTTTGCTCTCTATAAATGCTTGCACTATCCTTACGTTGTTTTACTAGTTTTTGAACTAGTTTCATTTCTTGATCTTCAGAAAGTTCTCCTGCATTGCTTTCTGTTTTGGCCATAAGTATAGCACTTTTAACTGCTCTTAAAGCTTCTAATGCTGCAGCGTCTTTTGCCTTCATCGCTACTTTCATCTGCGTCATCACTTCTTTCTCTAGACTCATAATTTCTATTATTTATAGCACGAAGATAGTTATTCTTGCTCAAAAAACCCGAAGCTATTTTTAAAATAACTTCGGGTTATATCTGCTTTATATTTCTATATAATTAGTCTACATTATCGTGAAGAAATGAGTTGTTTTTTCGAAAACTAACCTCATCATTACTATCTTCACTAATACTTGTTCTTGAGAGTTTTTCTCTATCATGAGAAGGATTGTCTAAATCTAATCCTGCTCTTTTATAAGCGGGTTGTTTTTCAATCTCATCTATGCTGTTGTTGTTTCTAAACTTGTAATTAAAGCTTTTCATTCTAGCACGTCTTTCTTCCGCTCTAGCGATTAAATCTTCAGAAATAGGATTATCAAATGGATCTTCCTCTACTGCTGGTGGAGTTGGCTTTTTCTCTGCAGGCTGTGTACTTTTATATACAATCTCTTCTTCTCTCCTTACTTCTGGTTTTTTAACCTGTGGTTGTGGTTGAGGAGCAGATGGTTTAGCTTCATTAATGGTGTTCTCTAACTCCATATAATCTTCTAAACTATAACGTTTTTCTCCGTTGCTAGAAGTACTGCTAGAGATAACCTCTATTTCATCATTTACCTCTATATTGTTGGTATCATCTTCAGAAAGATTATGAACTATTTTTTCTGATTTTACTTCTGCTTTTGGCTCCTCCTTAACTTCTTTTTCTTCGTTTAACGGAAAATCGAACGTAAACATAGCTTGAGATTCTTCTTCTTTTGAAGAAACTTCTTGTGCTTCGTTAACTTCAATATCATTAAGGTTATCTGAAGCATCTATAATAACAAAATCATCTTCGTCATATGTTACTTCTTCGTAAGAAACATCAATATTTTTGATTAATTCCGAAGTCGGAATTAAATTCATTTGATTTAAATTGGCAGAAGGCTCATCTTTTTTAGGCTCATCTTTTTTAGGCTCGCTTCGTTTAGGTTCCTCTTTTAAAACGTGAACCACCTTTTTTGGAGCTGGCTCTGGTGCTTTTTCTACTGGAGCACTAAAACTTGGAGCTATATTGCTCTTCTTAGCCGTTAGATCTTGAACTGCTTTTTGTTCGTCTTCTAACGTATGAATTATCTTTTTTGTCTCTGTATTTACAATTACATTTTGCTGCTCTACATTAAATCCCGTAGCGATAATGGTAACCGAAATTGATTCTTCTAAACTTTCATCATCTCCAACACCCATAATAATATTGGCGCTATGACCAGCTTCTGCTTGAATGTGGTCATTAATTTCTCCAATCTCATCTATAGTTATTTCTTCTGAACCAGAAACGATAAGCAACAATACATTTTGAGCACCACTAATTTTATTATCGTTAAGCAATGGAGAATCTAAAGCTTTAGCGATTGCCTCTTGAGCTCTATTACTCCCTGAAGATACAGCCGATCCCATAATAGCGGTTCCGCTATTACTTAATACAGTTTTCGCATCGCGCAAGTCAATGTTTTGCGTGTAGTGATGTGTAATTACTTCGGCAATACCTCTAGATGCAGTTGCTAAAACTTCATCTGCTTTAGAGAAACCAGCTTTAAAACCTAAATTACCATAAACTTCACGTAATTTATTATTATTAATAACAATTAAGGAATCAACATTTTGGCGCAGTTGATCAATTCCTAATTGAGCTTGTTTGGTTCTTCTTTTACCTTCAAAAGCAAATGGCATAGTAACAATACCTACTGTTAAGATGTCCATATCTTTTGCAATTTTTGCAATAATTGGTGCAGCTCCTGTTCCTGTTCCACCTCCCATACCTGCAGTAATAAACACCATTTTAGTTTGGTTGTTTAACATTTGCTGTATTTCTTGCAAACTTTCTTTAGCTGCTTGCTCACCAATTTCTGGGTTTGCACCAGCACCTAAACCAGATGTTAAATTGGCACCTAATTGTATTTTATTAGGAATTGAACTATTGTCTAAAGCTTGTGCATCTGTATTACAGATTACAAAATCTACGCCATTTATATGCTGTTTAAACATGTGGTTTACAGCATTGCTTCCTCCACCACCAACACCAATTACTTTAATGGTGTTAGATTGTGTTTTTGGCATGTTAAAGTCTATGTTATCGAATTCTGCGCTCATATAACTTTTCTCTTTTTGGTTTTATACTTGATTTTATTCTTTTGTATTATTCTTTTGCTGATTTTTACTCAGCATTATCTAAAAAATCTTTTAATCCTTCTGTAAATTTTTCGAAGAAAGATTTCTTTTTAGGCTCTGTTGGTTTCTCTTGAATTGGTTCTGCCTCTGTATCTTGTTCACTTGTATTTACAACCTCTTCAATAGGAGCTTCTTCTATTTCTTCTGGTTTTACATCTTTTTCTAGACCTTCCATCAATAATCCCACTGCAGTTGCATAAGATGGGCTAGATAAAGCTTCTTCTGAATCACCAGCTAAATGTTCATTTGGATACCCAATTCTGGCATCCATACCTGTAATATATTCTACTAATTGGCGTAAATGTTTTAATTGAGATCCTCCTCCTGTTAACACAATTCCTGCAATTAATTTTCCTTTTGCAGTTTCGTGTCCGTAATTTTTTATTTCTAAATACACATGCTCTATAATTTCTTGAACTCTTGCATGTATAATTTTTGATAAATTCTTTAACGTAATTTCTTTTGGTTCTCTACCTCTTAAACCAGGAATTGAAACAATTTCGGTTTCTTTATTTTCTCCTGGCCAAGCAGAACCAAATTTTATCTTTAATAGTTCAGCTTGTTTTTCTATTATGGAACACCCTTCTTTAATATCATCTGTAATTACATTACCTCCAAAAGGGATGACAGCTGTGTGTCTAATAATACCATCTTTAAAAATGGCTAAATCTGTGGTACCACCTCCTATATCAATTAAAGCAACACCTGCTTCTTTTTCTTCTTGACTTAATACTGCTTGTGCAGAAGCTAAAGGTTCTAAAGTAATTTGATTTAAATTTAAACCCGCACTTTTTACACAACGTCCTATATTTCTTATTGATGAAACTTGCCCAACAACCACATGAAAATTCGCTTCTAATCGACCACCATACATGCCTATTGGTTCTTTAATATCTGCCTGAGAATCAACTTTAAATTCTTGTGGTAAAACATGAATTATTTCTTCACCTGGCAACATTACCAACTTATGTACTTGGTTTACCAAATTTTCAATATCATGTTCATCTATAACCTCATCTGCATTATTTCTTGTGATGTAATCACTGTGATGTAAACTTCTAATATGTTGCCCAGCAATACCTACAACTACATCATCTATTTTAACACCAGAAACGCTCTCTGCCTCATCTACAGCCTGTTGAATAGATTGTATAGTTTGAGTAATGTTACTAACAACACCACGTTTTACACCCAAACTTTTTGCTTTACCAATACCAACAACCTCTATTTTACCATACTCGTTTTTACGACCAATCATGGCAACAATTTTGGTTGTACCAATATCTAAACCAACAGCTATTTTATTATCTTCCATTTTAGTTTATTTAGTGCACACAACTTGGTTGTGATATTTTACGTTTATTGTTTTATAATTTTCGATTGTTTTATCTTTAAAAGTTTTATTATAAAAGGCTTTTAATTTTTTAAATTTTACATCTATTTTAGATAATTTTCCAAAATCGATTTTATAATTGCCACTTCTTACAGCAAATTGAAACTCATTTGCGTCAGATTTTTGAATGCCAACGATTTCTTTTTTCAAAAAATCATCATTGGTAATCTTTAAAATTAAAGGCATTATTTCTTTAATTTCATCATCTTTTTCTACACCAGAAACCAACAATACTCTTGATGAATAATTGCTAGACAAAGGCACCTTTACACCATGGATATCAACATAATAAGAACTACCACTTTGTAAAAACCTTGCAATTGGTACTCGTTGTTTTATGGTAGATTTTAACATACCATCTACTGTTAAAAAAACCGCAGCTTTTTCTACATATGGATTGTTTTGTATGTTATTCTCCAAAACATATAAATCTATTACAGATTTTGCTTGGTTTTGCACAACTTCATTATTTTGTATTAACAATTTATTAACCATTTTGTGAGTTAAAAAATTATTGTCTCCAGACTCAAATTCAACGACTGGATTTCCAATTTTTAGAGCTGAATTCTTCTTATGTGAAAAACTATACAATAATCCTAAACTTATAATTAATACAAGAAAAAGCAAATATTTTAAGAACTTTTTAAACTTCATTTGCAGATGTATTTAAATATTCGTTTGTAACTTCTTGAATTAAGACTCCAATATCTCCTGCACCTAACATTACTACAACTTTCGCATCAGAATTTTTTATTGCTGCAAAAACTTTATTTTTTTGAATCAACTGCTTATGATTATTCTCAATTTTACTTAAAAGCCACTTTGAATCAACACCTTGAATTGGTTCTTCTCTTGCAGGATAAATGTCTAATAAAAATACAGCATCAAATTTTGAGAGTGCATCTGCAAAATCATCAATAAAATCTCTTGTTCTTGAAAATAAATGAGGTTGAAAAACAACCATCACTTTTTCATCTGGGTACATTTCTCTAACAGAGTTTTCTACTGCATTAATTTCTGTTGGATGATGAGCATAATCATCAATCAAAACAAAGTTTGATGTTTTTATTTTATAGGAAAATCTACGTTTTACGCCTTTAAATGTTGCTAAACTTTGTTTGATATCTGTTAAAGGAACTCCATAAACATCTGCCATAGCCAAAGCAGCTAAAGCATTCATAACATTATGCCTTCCAGGTAAATGAAATTCGATGTTTTGTATGGTTTCTAATGGTGTTTGCACATCGAAAATGTAGGTCCCATTTTCAATTTTTAGATTGAATGCCTTATAATCTCCTTCATCATCAATAGCATAGGTTAATCCTTTTATAGGCAAACCTTTTGCAACCACTAAAGTGTCTGAAACTTTTTGAGAAAATGCAAAAAATGATTCTTCTAATGCCTGAGATTCTCCATAAATATCTAAATGATCTGCATCCATAGAAGTAATACAAGCAATATTTGGGCTTAATTGTAAAAAAGATCTATCAAACTCATCAGCTTCAACTACAGAAATTTTGTCTTCACCCAAAATAAGATTAGCATTATAATTTTCAGAGATTCCTCCTAAAAAAGAAGTTGCTTTTAGTGGCTGCATAATGTGCCCTAAAATAGATGAAGTTGTTGTTTTTCCATGTGTACCTGCAACTCCAAAACAAAATGTAGCTTTTGTAATTTCTCCTAAAATCTCAGCTCTTTTAATTACTTTAAAATTATTATCTACAAAGTAATTGAGTTCTATATGATTTTTAGGAACAGCAGGTGTATACACCACTAAAGTTTTTTCTTTATTTAAAAATGAAATGGGAATATTTTTAACTGCATCTTCAAAGTGTAAAGAAACACCTATTGCTTCTAAATCTTTAGTGATTTGAGAAGGCGTTTTATCATAACCAGCAACATTTTTACCATTTACAGCAAAATAACGTGCAATTGCACTCATACCTATGCCTCCAATTCCGACAAAATAAACGTTATGTATTTGTTCTAGATTCACTGTTTTAATAACTTTTCTACTTCATTAACAATATTTCTTGTTGCACTTGGTAAAGCCAATTCTTTTATTTTTTCTGATAAATGTTCTTGTTTGCCTTTATCTTTTAACAAGGTTTCAAAAACAATAGGAAAAGTTTCTAGTTCTTTTTCTGGTAATAAAATGGCTGCATGTTTATCTGATATTGATTTTGCGTTTTTTGTTTGATGATCTTCTGCCACATTTGGAGAAGGAATAAAAATTACAGGTTTCCCTACAATACAAAGTTCTGATACAGAACTTGCTCCAGATCTAGAAATAATGATTGAAGAAGCTGCATAAGCCAAATCCATTTTATTGATAAACTCGTGTACCTGTATATGTGCTAAATCATTGTACTTTTTATATTCTTGATAATAAAATTTACCACATTGCCAAATTACCTGAACATCTTGTTCTTTGAAAAATTTGATGTTTTTTTCTATCAACTGATTTATTGATCGTGCACCTAAACTACCACCTAAAACCAAAATGGTTTTTTTCTTGTTATCAACATTAAAAAAAGCATTTGCTTCATCTACTTTCGTGTGAATGTGCAACAAATCTTGACGAACTGGATTTCCTGTTTTGATAATTTTATCCTCAGGAAAAAATCGTTCTAAATTATCATAAGCTACACAAATCTTATGTGCTCTTTTACTCAACAATTTATTAGTAATACCTGGATACGAATTTTGTTCCTGAATTAATGTTGGTATATTTTTTCTATTAGCCATTATTAAAGTTGGTCCACTTGCAAAACCACCTGTACCAATTGCTATATCTGGGTTAAATTGTTTTATTATTTTTCTAGCTTTCCACAAACTATCTATCATTTTAAAAGGAAAACTAAAGTTTTTTGCTATTGCTGTTCTTTGAATTCCAGAAATCCATAACCCCTTAATTTCATAACCAGCTTGAGGTACTTTTTCCATTTCCATTTTATCTTTTGCACCTACAAACAAGAAGTTTGCATCAGGAAAACGCGATTTTATTTCGTTTGCAATAGCTATTGCAGGATAAATATGACCTCCTGTACCTCCTCCAGAAATAAGTATATTATATGGTTTCATGCAAAATATCTAAAGGGTTATCATCTAAAATATCTTCTTCTGTTTGTTCTTTGGATGCACTTACACTTAAGATCATACCTAGCGCAAAACAGGTCATCCAAATAGAAGTTCCTCCACTACTAATTAATGGTAATGTTTGGCCTGTAACCGGAAATAAATTGGTTGCTACAGCCATATTTATAGTTGCTTGAAAAATAATTGGGCAACCTACACCAATCACCAACAGTGTACCAAATATGGTTGTGGTTTTTCTAATAACCACAAAAATTCTAAATAGCAATAAAAAGTAAATGGAAACAATTAAAAAGCCACCTGCCAAACCATATTCTTCTATAATTATGGCAAAAATAAAATCTGATGAAGATTGAGGTAAAAAATTCTTCTGTACACTTTTACCTGGCCCAACTCCAAGTGCACCACCAGTTGCAATCGCTATTTTTGCTTTTTCTACTTGGTAAGCTTCTTTAGCCCCATCATCAGAAAAATTTTCTATTCTACTTTGCCAAGTTTGCACTCTGTTTGGCATTGCATCTGGGAAAGCTTTTGCAATCAACACAAAAAAAGCAAGTGCCAAAATGCCTGCTCCAACTATCAAACCTATATATTTTAATGGGTAGCCACCTATAAAGCAAACCATTAAAATCATCATAAAAATTATGGCAGTTGTAGAAAAATTTGCTGGTAAAATTAAAATTAAAACTGCTGCAACTGGTAACCATAATTGCCAAATACTTTCTTTAAATTTAATCTGTTTCTCTTTATTTTTAGCTAAATATCTTGCTACATAAACCATTAGCACCAAACCTGCTAAGGTTGATGTTTGAAAACCAATACCTACAAATGGAATACGAATCCATCTACTTGCATTTGCGCCTCCAATTGTTGTGCCTTGCATTAGTGTAAAAACTAATAATATTAATACAATTGGCAACATTAAAACAGAGCCTCCAGAAAAGAATCTGTAGGGTATTTTATGAACTCCATATATAATTCCAAAGCCCATAATTAACAAAACCATGTGCTTAATTAAGTACCCAAAAGTAGAACCAGACCCTACAACATACACCAAGTTTGTACTTGCACTATAAACAGGCATAAATGAGAATATTGCCAAAATGGCCACAATTGCCCAAATGGTTTTATCTCCTTTTATATGTTTAAATACGGTTTTCAATATTTGTTTTTAATTTGGATTTTTTGTTTTATCAATTATAAATTTCTTACTGCTTTTTTAAATTGACGACCTCTATCTTCATAGTTTTCAAAAAGATCGAAACTTGCACAAGCTGGAGAAAGTAAAACTGCATCACCTCTTTCTGCTAACTTATGTGAAACTTTTACAGCTTCTTCTGCACCAGCAGTTTCTACAATAACATCTATTACATTGCCAAAAGTGTTCTTTATCTTCTCATTATCAACACCTAAACAAACAATAGCTCTTACTTTTTCTCTTACTAATGGTAGTAAATCTGTATAATCGTTTCCTTTATCTACACCACCAACAATCCAAACTGTTTGTTGATCCATACATTCTAAAGCGTAAAAAGTAGCGTTAACGTTTGTTGCTTTTGAATCGTTAATATATTGTACATCTTTAATTTTAGCTACGTTTTCTAAACGATGTTCTGCACCTTCGAAGTTTGATAAACTTTCTTTAATGGCATCTTTTCTTACTTTAAGCAATTGTGCTGCCATAGTTGCTGCCATTGCATTTTTAGTGTTGTGTTTTCCTTTGATTGATAGTGATGATAGTGGCATATAAAATGTATCTTTTTGTATATTGATTGTTATTGTATTGTCTTTAATAAAAGCGCCAAATTCCAATTCTCTTTCGATTGAAAATGGCAATAATTTTGCTGCTGTTTTATTTTCTTTTAACCAATTAGTTATTGCTTCATTATCTGCATCATATATTAAATAATCGGTTGGTTTCTGGTTTTTAGTAATTCTAAATTTTGATTCTATGTATTTGTTAAAATCGTTGTCATATCTATCTAAATGATCTGGAGTAATGTTAGTTAAAATAGCAATATGACTGTTAAATGATTCAATTCCATCTAACTGAAAACTACTGATTTCTAAAACGTAATTTTCATAATTATAATTAGCTACTTGTTTTGCAAAACTGTCTCCAATATTTCCAGCAACACCAACATTTAATCCTGCATTTTTTAAAATATGATGAGTTAATAAAGTTGTTGTAGTTTTTCCATTTGAACCTGTAATTCCTATAATTTTTGCCTCTGTAAATTGTGCTGCAAACTCCATTTCAGAAATTACAGGAATCTTATTTTCCTTTAACGTTTGTACCAAAGCCACTTTATCTGGAATTCCAGGGCTTTTCATAACTACATCAGCTTTTAAAATTTTGCTTTCTGTATGTGTGCTTTCTTCGAACTCAATTTCATTTTTTATAAGAACTTCTTTGTATTTTTTAGCAATAGTTCCTCTATCTGAAACAAAAACAGTATATCCTTTTTGCTTTCCTAAAATAGCTGTACCCACACCACTTTCTCCTCCACCAAGAATCACCAAAAACAAGCCTTTCCCTAAAGAAGGTTTAAATGTGTTGGTATGTTTGTTTTGTTCTTTCATCTTTATTTAAAAAAGAAACCCATCCTTTCCCAAGGGAAAGTTAGGACAAGCTCTTTCTTATCTTAATTTTAGGGTTACAATTGTAAATACTGCTAGTAGAATACCTACAATCCAAAAACGGACTACTATTTTACTTTCGTGATAACTTAATTTTTGATAATGATGATGTAAAGGCGACATTCTGAAAATTCTTCTTCCTTCACCATATTTTTTTCTGGTGTATTTAAACCAAGAAACCTGTAGGATTACTGATAAATTTTCTACTACAAAAATTCCAGCTAAAATGGGTAACAGCAGTTCTTTTCGAATAGAAATAGCAATAACAGCTATAATTCCACCAATAGTTAAACTACCTGTATCTCCCATAAAAACTTGAGCAGGATATGTATTGTACCATAAAAAACCTATTAAAGCCCCTGCAAATGCCAAGATAAAAACAGTCATTTCACCTGAATTTGGTATATACATCACATCTAAATAATCTGCAAATATTATATTTCCTGAAACCCAAGCAAACACTGCTAGCGTAATTACAATTATGGCAGATGAACCTGCTGCTAAACCATCAATTCCATCTGTTAAATTTGCTCCATTTGAAATACCTGTAACAATAAAAACAGTTATAAAAATAAAAACTATCCACCCATATTTTTCAAAACCATCACCCAAAAAACTTAACGCTTTTGAATACTCTAACTCATTATTCTTAAAAAAAGGAACTGTAGTTTTTGTAGATTTATGAGCGTTACCAAAAACCTGTTTTCTACCATTTTCTTGGACTATTTGCTGGTTTTCTGGCAATTGTTCTTTTATAGTAACTCCATCATTAAAATACAACATAG
Organism: uncultured Polaribacter sp.; assembly: GCA_964565055.1. Classification (GTDB taxonomy): domain Bacteria; phylum Bacteroidota; class Bacteroidia; order Flavobacteriales; family Flavobacteriaceae; genus Polaribacter. The sequence continues at coordinate 10,661 of CAZMDC010000001.1, forward strand.
AACCAACTATAAGCCCTAAACCAACTTGACCTAACACTTTAAACTTACCACTTAAACCTGCTTTATCTTTTTTGAATACTTTTATATAATCGTCTAAAAAACCAATAAAACCCATCCAAACTGTAGTAATTAGTAAAATGATAATGTAAATATTATCTAGCTTTGCTAACAGAATTGCAGGAATTAATGTGGCAAGAATTATGATAATTCCACCCATGGTTGGTGTTCCTGTTTTTTGTTGCTGACCTTCTAAACCTAAATCTCTAACTGTTTCTCCAACTTGTTGTTTGCGTAAAAAATTAATAATTCTTTTACCATAAATTGCTGATATTAAAAGTGATAAAATAAAAGCAGCAGCTGCTCTAAATGTAATAAACTGAAAAACGCTTGCACCAGGAATGCTAAATTGACTCTCTAAATATTGAAAAAAATAGTATAACATTCTTATTAATTTTTTAGTTGATTGAAACAGTTTGTTACTTCCTCTAAATCATCAAAGTGATTACGAACTCCATTTATTTCTTGATAATTTTCATGTCCTTTTCCTGCAATTAAAATAATATCTCCACTTTCTGATAACTTACAAGCAGTTTTTATAGCTTGCTTTCTATTAACAACTGTTAATGTTTTTTTGAAGTTTTCTGGAGCTACTCCAAGTTCCATTTCATCTAAAATAATTTGTGGATCTTCTGTTCTTGGATTATCTGAAGTAAACACTACTTGATTGCTTAACTGCGAGGCAATATGTGCCATTTTTGGTCTTTTAGTTTTATCTCTATCACCTCCACAACCTACAACTGTAATTACTTTTTCGTTACCAGTTCTAATATCATTTATAGTTTCTAAAACATTTTTTAAAGCATCTGGAGTGTGAGCATAATCTACAATAGCAGTAACATTATCTGCTGATTTTGTGTACTGAAAACGACCACTTACACTCTCTAACTGACTAACTATTGTTAAGATTTCTAGCTTTTCTAAACCTAAAAGTTCTGCTGTAGCAATAATTGCTGTTAGATTAAAAATATTAAAAACACCAATTAATTTTGTCCAAACCTCTGTACCATCAACAGTAATTAGAGTTCCAGAAATTTGCTTTTCTAAAATTTTGCTTTTAAAATCTGCAACAGTTTTTAATGCATAAGAATACTTTTTAGCATTCGTATTTTGCAACATGTAGTTGCCATTTTTATCATCAATATTTGTTAATGCAAAAGCATTTTTTGGCAAATCGTCAAAGAATTTCTTTTTTACATCTCTGTACTCAGAAAATGTTTCATGATAATCTAAATGATCATGAGAAAGATTCGTGAAAATTCCGCCAGCAAAGGTCAAACCTTCTGTTCTCTTTTGATGAATTCCATGAGAGCTCACCTCCATAAAACAGTACTCAACACCAGCCTCTAACATTAAATCTAAATACTTATTTATAGCCACTGAATCTGGAGTAGTATGTGTAGCTTTATATTCTTTTTTATCTACCAAAACTTTAACAGTAGACAAAAGCCCCACTTTGTAACCTGCCTTATGAAACAATTGATATAATAAAGAAGCAATTGTGGTTTTTCCATTTGTACCTGTTACTCCTACAACTTGAAATTTCGTTGAAGGATTATCGTAAAAATTAGCAGCCATAATTGCCAAAGCTATATTTGCGTCTGCAACTCTTATATAAGTAATACCATCAATTTTATCGAAAGAAAAACGCTCGCAAACAACAACTTTTGCACCTAAAGCAATAGCCTTATCAACATACAAATGACCATCTACATTTACACCTTTTTGAGCAACAAAAACATCATTTTTACTCACATTTCTAGAATCGAAAACCAGCTGATTAACATCAATATTTGTGTTACCAAAAACTTCTTTTATGGCTACTTTATATAATATGTCTTGTAATTTTTTCAGTTTATGATAATTTTAAAATGATTGTTTTTCCTTTTACTATTTTTTCTCCTTTTTTTAGAGACTGGTGATCGACTTTACCAACACCAGAAATTTGAACTTTTAAACCCATATTTTCTAATAAAGAAATGGCATCCATACCATCCATACCTTTTACATTTGGTATTTGCGAATGCTCTTTATTAATGATTTTTGTGTATGCATTATATTGCTTTTCTATTGATGCAAATTCAACATTATCATTCACAGATTGATTATCTATAGGAGTTGTAGTGTAAATTTTTTGTGCAATTTCTTTAAAAACTGGTGCAGCAACAGTAGCTCCATAATAGCCTTTCTTTTTATCAGGATCATGTACTACAACAATGCAAGAATACTTTGGTTGATCTGCAGGAAAAAAACCTGCAAAAGAAGCCACATATCTTTCTGTAGAATAAAAACCTCCTTGCCATTTACCATTTTTATCTTTTGTTCTTGGAACAAATTTTTTGGCTGTACCTGTTTTGCCTGCCATAGAAAAATTTGAAGAATAAATATTTTCTGCAGTTCCTTTAACTACAACATTCTCCATAACTTTTCTAATTTTTCTAATTGTTTCTTCAGAAGCTATTTTAGGATTTACCACATTAGTTTCAAAAACCTGTTCTGCTTTATCTTCTCTCCTTAATTCTTTTACAAATTGCGGTTTTACCATTACTCCATTATTGGCAACAGCATTATAGAACATTAAGGTTTGCATTGGTGTTACTGAAACTCCATAACCCCAAGACATCCATTCTAAAGAAATTTTATTCCATCTTTTATCATCAGGTTTTGGTACATATGGTTTTCCTTCTCCTTTTATCTGAAACCCTATTGGCTTTGTAAAACCATAAGTTGCTAGTTTATCAATAAATTTCTGCGGATTTTCATCATAATGTTCTTTTATCAACTTTACAATACCCACATTTGAAGAAACCTCAAAAACTCGAGCTGCTGAAATTTTTCCATAACCTCCTCTGTGAGAATCTTCAATTTTTCTATTATGAATAAATATTTTACCTTTTTCTGTATCAACTACTGTAGAAGTGTCTATTTTTTTATCATCTAAAGCAGCCATTAAACTTGCCAACTTAAAGGTAGAGCCAGGTTCATGACTTTCCCAAACTGCATAATTTCTTTTTTCGTAATATTTCCCTTTAGAAGTTCTACCTAAATTAGAAATTGCTTTAATTTCACCTGTTGCAGTTTCCATAACTACAGCACAACCATGGTCTGCTTCAAAATATTCTAACTGCTTTAAAAGTGCATGATGTGTGATATCTTGAATGTTTACATCTATGGTTGTAATAACATCATGACCATCAATTGGCTCTTTTTCATTAACATCAGAAATAGGTTTCCATTGATTTTTTGCAATTTTTTGTTTCCAGCGTAAACCATTTTCTCCTTGCATGAAATCTGCAAAAGCACCTTCTATACCTGCTTCTCCTCTAAAATCATCGTAACCAATGGTACGTTCTGCAATTTTTCCAATAGGATGTGCACGAACCGTTTTATGTTCTGCAATAAAACCCCCTCTATAAACTCCTAATTTAAAGATTGGAAACTGCTTCATTTTAAGGTAATCGTTATAACCAACATTTCTGGCAAGTAACAGATACCTGTTTTTTCTTTTACGTGCGTTCTTTAGCTTACTCTCATAATAGCTTTGAGAATTACCTAACATTTTCGACAATTCTTTTGATAAACCTGCAACGTTTTTTTCAAACACATTAACATCTACAGCAACTGCATCTATTCTAATAGTATATTTAGACATAGATGTGGCTAACAAATTACCATCTGCTGCATAGACGTTTCCTTTATTTGCATAAACAGTATCTTGCCTAATAGTTAATTCTGTAGATAGTTTTTTATACTTTTCGCCTTGAAAATATTGAATATTTACAACCCTAAACACAATTGCAACCAAAAAAAGCGTCATAAAAGAAGCTACTAAGTAGAATTTGGTAAGTATGCTTTTTTTGTGAGTTGCCAATGTTTTAATCTTTATAGGTTACTTTTATTTTTTTTGGTGGTGTTTCTGAAGGTTTTAAACCTCTCTTTTTTGCTTTTTCTCGAATACTAGACTCCATTTTCATTCGCATTAAAATGGTTCCTGTGTCTACATATTCTGCTCTTAACTCCCTTTTCTTTTTATTCAGTTCTGCAATTTCTATTACTTTTTTATCCGCATTGTGTGCACTTGTAATCATAACTAACAATAACACAACAACAAAGATGATTATTCGCCAATTTTTAAAAGCAGATTCATCTGTAAGAAAACTACCTCTTAAAAAATCGTATATGTTTCTTTTTACTTTAGACATTTTACTTTAATGTTGCCAATCTTAATTTTGCACTTCTAGCTCTATTGTTTACTTTAATTTCTTCTTTTGGAGGAACAATTAATTTTCCAACTTTTTTTAAGGGCTCATTTGAATGTCCAAAAACATCTTTCTCTGGCTCACCTTCAAACAAACCTGTTCTTATAAAACGTTTCACTAATCTATCTTCTAAAGAGTGATATGATATAACACTTAACCTACCTTCTTCTTTTAATAAATTTGGAATTTGCTCCAAAAACTCTTTTAAAACCGCCAATTCTTCATTTACTTCAATTCGGATTGCTTGAAAAATTTGAGCTAATATTTTATGCTCTTTTGCTTTTGGCAAAAAAGCTTTTAAAACCTCTTTCAACTGAAAACTTGTTTCAATAGGTTCATTTTTTCGTTCATGAACAATTGTTCTAGCTAATTTTCTTGAGTTTCTTAACTCACCATACTGAAATAAAATTTCTGCCAACTTTTCTTCAGAATAATTATTGATGATTTCTTTTGCAGATACTTTAGACTTCTGATTCATTCTCATATCCAAATCACCATCAAAACGAATTGAGAACCCTCTTTCAGCTTCATCAAATTGATGAGAAGAAACTCCTAAATCTGCTAAAACACCATCTACTTTTCGAACTCCATGAAACCTTAAAAATCTTGAGATGTATCTAAAATTTTCTGGAATCAACACAAAGCGTTTATCATCAATGGTATTTTTTAAAGCATCAGGATCTTGATCGAAAGCAAACAACTTTCCATCTTTGCCCAATCTTTTTAAAATCTCTTTTGAATGACCTCCACCACCAAACGTAACATCAACATAGACTCCATTTGGCTTAATAGCCAAACCATCTACACTTTCATTCAATAAAACTGCGTTATGATAACTCATCTATATCTGTATTACCCATTACTTCTTCTGCCAAATCCGAAAAATTTTCTGCAGCGTCATCTATGGCTTTTTCATACTTGTCTTTATCCCATATCTCAATAATGTTTACAGAAGAAGACATTACTACTTGCTTTTTAATACCTGCAAATGCTGCTAAATCTTTAGGAATTAAAATTCTACCACTTGCATCTAATTCAACTAACTTTACACCAGCAGTAAATCTTCTTATAAAATCATTATTCTTTTTCTTGAACTTGTTTAGCTTATTTACTTCTGCCATAGTTGCATTCCATTCTTTTAACGGATACAACTCTAAACACGACTCAAATACAGATTTTTTAAGCACAAAACCTTCTTGAGATATTGGAGCAAGCTGCTTCTTGTAAGCTGATGGAAACATCACCCTAGCTTTAGCATCTGCTTTACATTCATATGTACCAATTAGGTTTATCACTTAAAAATGAGTTCAATTAATTATCAAAAATATAGAAATTTTACCACTTTTTACCACTTTTTACCACTTTGTTAATAAAAACAGCACATTCCCTTTCTGCATAAGAAAAAACAGATTGTTAATAACCTATTTAGTCCGATTTTTTAATACATTTTTATATCATAAAAAAGAATTACATTTGCCTTTTAGTGAACCAAACAAAAATCAATGACTGACAAGTTAAAAACGGAAGGTAAGTTTACGTATGCAGAAGCTGGGGAGGGACCTGTGATCATTATTTTGCACGGATTAATGGGAGCTTTAAGTAACTTTGGAGCAACTTTTGACCATTTTTCAAAAAACGGATATAAGGTTTTAATTCCTGAATTACCACTATATACGCTACCTCTTATTCAAACTAATGTTAAAAATTTAGCAAGTTATATCCACGATTTTTTAGCTTATAAAAAAATTGATAGCGCCTTACTTTTAGGAAATTCCTTAGGTGGCCATATTTCATTATATTTTACCAAACATTATCCTGAAAAAGTAAGTGCTTTAGTACTAACAGGTAGCTCTGGTTTGTATGAAAAAGCAATGGGAGATAGTTTTCCAAAAAGAGGAAGTTATGAATACATTGCTCAAAAAGCAAAAGATGTTTTTTATGATCCAGAAATTGCAACTAAAGAACTAATAGATGATGTTTATGCCACTGTAAATGACAGAATGAAAGCTCTAAAAACCTTATCTATTGCAAAAAGTGCCATTAGACATAATATGGCTAATGATTTACCAAAAATGGAGTTACCTGTTTGCTTAATTTGGGGTAAACAAGATGGAGTTACACCTCCTGAAGTTGCTAATGATTTCCACAAACTACTGCCAAATTCTGATTTATTTTGGATAGATAAGTGTGGGCATGCTGCAATGATGGAAAGACCAGAAGAGTTCAACAATTTGTTGCATAGCTGGTTGAAAGATAGAAATATTTAAAAAAAATCTTCTCGTGAAAATTAAGTCAGCTGAATTTGTAATGAGTAACAGTAATGTTATTAATGCTCCAAAAGAAAGAATACCTGAATATGCTTTTATTGGACGTTCTAATGTTGGAAAATCTTCATTGATAAACATGTTAATGGAGCGTAAAGATTTGGCTAAAATTTCTGGAAAACCAGGAAAAACACAGCTAATTAATCATTTTAAAATAAATGACGAGTGGTTTTTGGTAGATTTACCTGGCTATGGTTATGCTCAAGTTTCTAAGAAAAAACGTGTAATTTTTCAATACTTTATAGAAAACTATTTTAAAGAAAGAGAACAGCTTGTTTGTACTTTTGTGTTAATAGACTCTAGGCACGATCCTCAAAAAATAGATTTAGATTTTATGCAATTTCTGGGCGAAAATCAAATTCCTTTTTGTTTGGTTTTTACAAAAGCAGATAAATTAGGGAGCTCAAAATTAAACAAGCAAATTACCTCTTACAAGAAAAAACTCCTGCAACATTGGGAGTCTTTACCCATGACATTTTTAACCTCATCTTCTACAGGTTTGGGCAGAAAAGAGTTTTTAGATTTTATTGATGGTGTAAATGAAGATGTTGCCAAAGATTTTAAATAACTTTACACATCACCAAAATTATAATTCAATATGCATTCTAACAAAAACAACTTACAAGTACTTTTTGAGGATAATCATATTATAATAGTAAACAAAAGATCTGGTGATATCTCTCAAGGAGATAAAACAGGAGACAAGCCTCTAAGTGATGTTGTTAAGGCATACATCAAAGAAAAATATAACAAAGAAGGTAACGTTTTTTTAGGTGTTGTTCACAGGTTGGATAGACCCACTTCTGGAGTTATTATTTTTGCAAGAACATCGAAAGCCTTAGAACGTTTAAACAAAATGTTACGTGATAAAAAAATTGACAAAACCTATTGGGCTGTTGTAAAAAATGTTCCAAGAAAAGAAAAAGATACGTTAATAAATTACCTTAAAAAAAATCCGAAAAATAATAAATCTTCTGTTTTTGCTAAAGAAATTACAGGATCTAAAAGAGCTATTCTACATTATGCTGTTATTAAAAAATTAGATAATTATAGTTTAATAGAAGTAGATTTAGAAACAGGCAGACATCATCAAATTAGAGCACAACTCTCTGCAATTGGCTCTCCTATAAAAGGCGATTTAAAATATGGCTTTAATAGAAGCAATAAAGATGGTAGTATTCACTTACATGCAAGAAAGATTGAATTTATTCACCCTGTATCTAAAGAGCAAATTTTAGTTATTGCTCCTACCCCAAATGAAGTTATTTGGAACGCTTGTAACTAATTGCTATCTTTAGAAAAATAATTTTCTGAATGAAAGCTTTTAAATACTTTTCTATATTAATTTTACCTTTAGTTGTATTTATTTCTTTTACTAACAAAGGCTGGCTTACACATTTACCTGCTTTAGTTTTCTTTGGTTTAGTGCCATTTTTAGAGTTCTTTATTAAACCCAATACTATCAACTTTACAAAAGATGAAGAAAAAAAGGAAAAAGAAAACAAACTATATACCTATTTATTATACCTGACTTTACCTATACAAGTTGGTTTTTTAATTTTCTTTTTTTATGCAATTCAAGAACCGAATTTAACCAACTCAGAAGTTTTTGGTCGCATTTTTGGTATGGGTATAATGTGTGGTGTAATAGGAATAAATGTAGGCCATGAATTGGGCCACAGAAACAATAGGTTTGATGAATTTATTGGAGAAATTCTATTGCTATCTTCGCTAAACACTCACTTTCTACCTTATCATAATGGAGGTCATCACTTTAATGTTGCAACACCAAAAGACGCTGCAACTGCTAGAAAAAATGAGGTGCTATTTATCTTCTGGATTCGCTCGCATTTTACAAGTTACTTTCAAGCTTGGCAATTGGAAAATAAAAGAATGAAAGAAAACGATAGAATCTGGTTTCATCATCAAAATAGAATGGTAATTTACACATTTTGCAACATTCTATTGTTGGTAAGTATTTATTTGTTGTTTGGTAAATTTGTGCTTCTTGCTTTTATTGCAGCTGCTATTTCTGGTATTATCTTACTAGAAACTGTAAACTACATAGAGCATTATGGACTACTAAGAAAGCAAAATGAACATGGACGTTTTGAACGTGTAAAAAGGAATCATTCTTGGAATTCAAATCATCAAGTTGGGCAAGTATTGTTGTTTAATTTATCTCGTCATTCAGATCATCATTACAATGGTTCAAAACATTATCAGTTATTAAAAACAGTTCCAGAAAGTCCGCAAATGCCTACTGGTTATCCAGGCATGATGTTACTATCACTATTTCCTCCTCTTTGGTTTTGGGTGATGAACAAAAAACTAAAACAAATTTCATAATTATTAATGACACAAGAAAAAACAGTATCTGAAGCGATTGATTACAGACGCTCAGTAAGAATATATGATGCTAAAAAACCAATTGATACTACTATTGTAAAGCAATGTTTAGCACAAGCTGCTCTTGCACCAAATAGCAGCAACATGCAATTGTGGGAGTTTTATCACATCACCTCAAAAGATATTATCGCTAAAATTGCGCCTTTCTGTTTCAATCAAAATGCAGCAAAAACAGCCCAACAATTGGTAATTTTTGTTACAAGAAAAGATTTATGGAAACAAAGAGCTAAAGCTAACTTAAAGTTTATAGATTCTAATTTTGGAGCAAACAATCCTAAATCTGAACAAACTAGTAGAGAGAAAACTGCGAGGAATTATTATGGAAAAATCATTCCTTTTGCCTATGCTGATTTTTTAGGTATTCTTGGATTTGTAAAATTTATTATGGTTTCTATAATTGGATTTTTTAAACCTATTTACAGGCAAGTTAGACAATCTGACATGCGAATTGTTGCACATAAAACGTGTGGATTGGCTGCAGAAAATTTTATGATTTCTATGGCTGCACAAGGCTATGATACTTGCCCAATGGAAGGTTCTGATACTTTACGTGTTAAAAATTTATTGGGTTTACCTTATGGTGCAGAAATAAATATGATTGTTTCTTGTGGAATTAGAGATGAAAAAGGAGTGTATGGTGAGCGCTTTAGAATTCCTTTTGAAGAAGTTTATAAAGAAGTTTAGAAAATGAATAAGAAAATTAAATATACGCTTTTAGGTATTACTTTTTTGATACTTGTAATTTCAGTGTTTTTTTACAACACTTTAACTAGTTATAGTGAAATATCCATTAACAAAGCTAAAGAAGTAATGAATGAACAACAAAATTGGGTTGATGAAATGATTCAAAATTCTGATACTACTTCTTACAGCACAAAAAGAAGGATTGACTCCATAGCTAAAGGAGAACTACAAATTTTAAAAAAACAAGATAGTTTGTTGAGGTTAGAAATGAAAATTCCAGAAAACAAGCAATAGTTTATGCTAATAAATTAACGTTTTGGCTTTAAAACCAAAACGTTTTTACTTTGCTTTATAGCTATTTCATTAAGTTTCATTGGCACAAATTCACCATCAACAAATTTTTGAGCTTGGTCTTTATAATGAGGGCTAAACACATTTCCTGATTGGCCAGTTGGTAAAATACCTAAACTGTTTTCTATATCAGAAAAATCGATAACTCTTCTTGTTGATGGCCCTGCTGTAATTTTATAAACACCTGTACTATCTAATTGAAAAATTTGATTGTTAATTACCTCATTACCTCCAATAGTTTCAAAAGGGCCAACGTTAAAAACTTTACGTAAAACCTCGTTTGCACTTCCTATTGGATGCTCATGTTCTAAAGAAATTACACGTTTCCACATCCAATCATCAATATTTTCACCCAACTGATTGTTTAAAAAAGCAATGGTATTTTTAAAAGATGTAGTAATAATTTCTTGTCTAGTTTCTTTTACTTTTGATGTTGATACATTATCCCACCAAACAGAATTTGCTCTGTTAATTTGAATTGGCAATGCTTGATCTTGTAGTTGCGAATTGATGAATAACGAAAAACCATCACCCAATTCATCTTTATAAGTTGTTGCTAAAAATTCATATAAAAATCGATTGTAGATTGTTGGTGCAATAGCCTCTTTCATATAATTACCATCCCAATTTTCTAAAATAGTTATTGCTTTTTTCTCAGAAACAGCTAAATTAGACTTGTTAATATTTGAAATTAAATCATTAGCTATTCCTGATACTGTTGCTGATTTTACATCATAAATCATTTTAGCAACATCTTCTTTTGTAAAATCATTTTTTGCTTCTAACAGCTCTTTAATTCTTTTAGCTCTATCTTGTGGTTGGTAATAGCCAGGATATAATTTACCTCTAACAGAATCTGGTTGATTATTGGCAGAATACACATAATTCCAACTTGGATTTATAGCTTGTGGATTTTCTGAAAAAGGCAATAGCTCTGTAATTTCATCCTCTCCAGAAGCTCCATTTAAGTAAGTTTTAGTAGACAAGCTGTCTTTTAGTTGATATAATTTTGCAGAAGCAAACCAAGCAATATTCCCTTTTGCATCACCATACATAACGTTTAAACCAGGAGCATGAATTTTAGACACAGCAGTTTTAAAACTGTTTAAAGAATTGGCATGAGACATTTCAAAAGAAACATCTAATTGTTCATTATTTAATTGCGTATACAACCAGTTCATAGCAATTGGTCTATCATCTTCTAAATGTTGAATTAAACCATTCATTATTGGTCCATGTTGAGATACTTTTACCTGAAAAGTAGTATCTGCTGCATCTTTAATACGAATTGTTTTGTCTCTAATTTCGTAGTTTTTATAACCATCAACAGTTTTGTATTGATTGTTATTATTAGGGTTATTTTCTTCGATATAAAAATTTAAATCATCATTTGCCAACATTGTTAAACCATAAGCATATTCTGTATTATGCCCTAAAAGAGGAAAAGGCATCAATGCAATATTGAATCCATAGATTTCAAAATCGGGTGTTTTTATATGGTTTTGATACCAAACAGAAGGTTGAGAAAACCCAATATGAGGATCGTTTGCAAAAATTACTTTTCCGTTTTTAGTTTTTTCTGGAGCAAGTACCCAAGAGTTACTTCCTATAAAAGTGGATACAGGTAATTTATCCATCAACTCACTAACAACAGAAGACATTTGCCCTTTAATTTCTTTGGTTTCGTATTTGTTGATGGTTAAATCACCCAAATCTGTAGTCATTAATTCATTGTAATACCCATCTCCTAACTTCTCTTTTATCTCTGTTAAAAGCGGATCAGTTTTATGAGCCACAGCAAAACTAAAAGCCATATACCCAAAAACATTGTAGACATCTTTAATGGTATAATTTTCTTTTTCTAAACCCACTAAAGAAAACTCTAAAGGAGTTTTGCCTTCATTTATAAACTGATTAATTCCATTTAAATAGGCTTCTGTAAGCTTGTAAGCTTTAGATGTTTTATCTAAAGTGGCTATGGTTTTTTCTGCAGCTTCTTCTATACCCAAACCTGCGAAAAACACATCTGTTTCCAATAAATCTTTTCCAAAAACTTCAGACAATCTTCCTGCTGCAATTCTACGAATTAACTCCATTTGCCATAATCTATCTTGTGCATGCACATACCCTAAAGCTAGATAAGCATCTTTTTGGTTTTGAGCATTAATATGAGGCACACCAACTTCATCAAAATATACTGTTACTTCATCAGATAGATTTTTAAGAGCTAATTCACCAGAATAATTAGGATGATAGGTTCTAGAATACAGCCAACCACCAACAACTAAAAGCACTATTAATACAATTACAACTTTTAAAGATTTTTTTAGAAATTTCATTTGAAAATTTTAGATGGAGCCAAAGATAAAATATTTATGTTGTATTTTTGATATTCAATAATTTCATCGTTTATGAACAAAATTCAAATGGTTGATTTGCAAAGCCAATATCAACAAATAAAAGACACTGTAGACACTTCAATTCAAGAAGTTTTAAATACCTCTTCTTATATCAATGGCCCTTTAGTAAAGGATTTTCAAAGTGATTTAGAAAAATATTTAGACGTAAAGCACGTAATTCCTTGTGCAAATGGAACAGATGCATTGCAAATAGCAATGATGGGTTTAGGTTTAGATCAAGGAGATGAAGTTATTACAGCAGATTTTACTTTTGCAGCAACTGTAGAGGTAATTGCACTACTTAAATTAACGCCAGTTTTAGTTGATGTTGAACCAGATACTTTTAATATTGATATTGAGGCTTTAAAAAAAGCCATCACTCCAAAAACAAAAGCAATTGTACCTGTACATTTATTTGGTCAAGTAGCCAATATGGATGCTATTCTAGAAATTGCTAAAGCACATAATTTATTTGTAATTGAAGATAATGCACAAGCAATTGGCGCAAATTATACTTTTAAAGATGGGAGTCAGAAAAAAGCTGGAACTATAGGAAATGTAGGAACTACTTCTTTTTTCCCTTCTAAAAATTTAGGTTGTTATGGAGATGGAGGAGCAATTTTTACAAATGATGATGATTTAGCACACACAATAAGAGGTATTGTAAACCATGGAATGTACGAACGCTATTATCATGATGTAGTTGGTGTTAACTCAAGGCTAGATTCTATACAAGCAGGTGTTTTAAAAGCAAAACTACCGCATTTAGATACGTATTGTTATGCACGTAGAAATGCTGCACGTTTTTACAATAAAGCTTTTGCAAATCACCCAAACATTATTACACCAACAGCAAAATCAAACAAAACAAAAAACTGCGGACAAATTTGTGATGTTTGTGATTGTCATGTTTTTCATCAATATACTTTGCAAATAACAAACGGACAAAGAGATGCTTTACACAAACACTTGTTAGCAAAAGAAATTCCGAATGCTATTTATTATCCTGTTGCTTTGCATGCGCAAAAAGCATATCAAGATACAAGATATAATGAAAGTGATTTTCCTGTAACAAACGAATTGGTAAAAACTGTAATTTCTTTACCTATGCATACAGAGTTAGATGATGAGCAATTGACATTTATTACGCAGACTATTTTAAATTTTTTAAATTAAACCCCTTAAAATAAACAACCAATGAAAAAAATTTTAGTAACAGGAGGCTTAGGTTTCATAGGTTCTCATACTGTAGTTGAACTACAAAACGAAGGTTTTGAAGTTGTAATTATAGATGATTTATCTAACACTACACTTTCTGTTTTAGATAGTATTACAGAAATTACAGGCACAAAACCTGCATTTCATAAAGCTGATGTACGTGTAAAAAGTGAAATAAAAGCTGTTTTAGATGCTCATAAAATTGATGGTATAATTCATTTTGCTGCTTTTAAAGCAGTTGGTGAAAGCATAGAAAAACCATTAGATTATTATGAAAACAATTTAAGCTCTTTAATTTACATGTTACAAGAATTAAGAGACAGAAAACTAGATAATTTTATTTTTTCTTCTTCTGCAACTGTTTATGGTGAGCCAGATCATTTACCAATTACAGAAAATGCACCTGTAAAAAAAGCAGAATCTGTATATGGTAACACTAAAAAAATTGGCGAAGAAATTATTAGAGATACCAGTAAAGCATATAATATTAATGCAATTGCATTGCGTTATTTCAATCCTATTGGTGCCCATGCATCTGCAAAAATTGGTGAATTACCTTTAGGTGTGCCACAAAATTTAATTCCTTTTGTTACTCAAACTGCTGCAGGAATTCGTAAAGAATTATCTGTTTTTGGTGATGATTATCCTACTGAAGATGGTACTGCAATTCGTGATTATATTCATGTTGTAGATTTAGCTAAAGCTCATATTGCTGCCTTAAAAAGGCTTATCAATAAAAACAATAAAGAGTCTTTTGAATTCTTTAATATTGGTACAGGTAAAGGAACATCAGTTTTAGAAGTTATTAAAACCTTTGAAAATGTAAACGACCTAAAACTGAACTATAAAATTGTAGGTAGAAGAGCTGGAGATGTAATGTCTTGCTATGCTGATACTACTATTGCAAACAAAGAGTTAAAGTGGAAAACAGAAATTGGTTTAGATGAAGCTTTACGTTCTGCATGGAAATGGCAACAGGAACAATCTTAAATACTTATATTCATTAAAAATAACCTCAAGAAATTGAGGTTTTTTTTATGTCTAATAGAAAACTTAGAATTCAGTAAAAAAATTACTGATTTAAAATAAACGTAAAATCAGAAATATTTAAAAACAGATTATAAAAAAAATTGATAAACACTAACTGCAATCCATGTTGTAAAAGGCGTACTTTTATTACACTATTAAATAATTACTTTTTCATTTAAAAAAGTTTCTAAATGATAAACTGGCTCACCATTTTCTTGTTCAAATAATTTAGAGAAACTCATTACATTTTCGATATTATCAAAATCACACAACAATTCAACAACTGCACACAAGCCTTCAAATAAGTTTTCTTTTGCAGTTGGGTTTTCTGGTTTTTGATTGTAATGACAAAGAGGTGTTTTAAAACCACATGCTTCTAAAAATATTTTTTCAATTTTTAAAATTTCTTGCGGTGAATATCCATTAAATTTTCTGCCTAAATTTTGATGAACTCTACCTACATAACTTAACTCTAAAGAACCATGAAAATTTGATAAATGTTTCCAACTATCATGATTATCTAAAATATTTCCTACAGCACATGCTGCACAATCTTCTGGATTTAAATTGTTAGAATGATACGCTTTATATAACTTTATTAAAGCCTGTTCTAGTCTTATAGAAGTTTTCATAAATCTGTTATTTTATCTTTAAATATATGAATTCGTTATTTTGTTGTCAAAAAATATTGTCTTTTTATGATTATTTTTAACAAGTTTAAATTACAGCATCTGGCTTTTTTTTTACGCTGATATATATTGTATTTTTGGTTTCTTTTAGAAAAGGACAATGAAAAAAATTCAAAAAATACTTTTTAAGAAAAAGTATGTGAAGATAAAATTAAAGAGAATTGCCACCAATCATTTAGAATTAAAAGCAAAAATTAATGATGTAAAAGGTCGTTTTATTTTAGATACTGGAGCATCAAATACTTGCGTTGGTTTAAGTTCTATTGAGTACTTTAAATTGGATGCTATAGAAAGTGAAACTAAAGCTGCAGGTGCAGGTGCAACAGGCATGCATACACAACAATCTGAACACAATTCTTTAAAAATTGGTAAGTGGAAAACTAAAAAATTACATTTGGTTTTGTTTGATTTATCTCATGTAAATGAAGCCTTAGAGCAACACAATGCAAAAAAAGTTCATGGTATTATTGGTGCAGACATTTTAAGAAAAGGAAAAGGATTTATAGACTACAATAAAAATGTATTGTATTTAAAAAAAGTAAAGAAATAATAATAAAAAACGAAGATATATGAGTTTGCAAAAACAAGTAATGGATAAGATGAAAGCAGCTATGAAAGCAAAAGATACAGTTGCTTTACAAGCATTAAGAGCAGTAAAATCTGCTTTTTTATTAGCCAAAACAGAATCTGGAGTTCAAGAAGAATTGACTGAAGAACAAGAGTTAAAAATCATTCAGAAACAGGTAAAGCAAAGAAAAGATAGCGCAGCTATTTTTATAAAACAAGATAGAGAAGACTTAGCTGAACCAGAATTGGCAGAAGTAGCAATTTTAGAACAGTTTTTACCAGAGGCTTTATCAGATAAAGAAATTGAAGCAGTTGTAATTGCAACAATAGCAAATATGGGAGCAACAGGAATGAAAGATATGGGGAAAGTTATGGGTAGTGTTTCTAATAAGCTTTCTGGACAAGCAGATGGTAAAACTATTTCTGCAATTGTTAAAGAGCAATTAATGAAATCCTAATTAATTTTAGTAAAAAAGGCTCCATAGTTCAACTGAATAGAATATCAGATTTCGGCTCTGAGGGTTGCAGGTTTGAATCCTGCTGGAGTCACAAAAACTCAATAGTATTTAATTGCCATTGAGTTTTTTTATTTTATCAAAACTTAAATTAGTTTAAAACATATTGTTTCATACATCAAAATAAATGGGTTTTTAAATAACAACTTAACTTATATGATATAAATCATTTTAATTTATGTATTAATTATTGAAATTTGATACAGAATTTTAAATCAAACATCATGAGAAGAAGAATTCCAGTTTCAGAAATAATGACTAGAAATGTGATTACATTAAACGTATCAGATGCTATAGAGGATGCAAAATTAATTTTTGAAGATAAATCAATTCGACACATTCCTATTGTAAAAGATAAAAAAGTAATTGGAATGTTGAGTAGTAACGATATTTTAAAAATAGCTTACGCAGATTTATCTGAAAATGATAAAAATATTGATGTTAGCATTTTTGATTGGTTTACCATAGAGCAAGTAATGACAAAAAGTTTGTATGTAGTTACACCAGAAACCTCTATAGAAGATGTTGGTATTATTTTCTCTGAAAACGAGTTTCATGCATTACCAATTGTTGAAGATGGTGAACTTGTAGGTATTGTGACAACAACAGATTTAATTAAGTTTCTCGTAAACTTATTTTAGTTTTTTAAGTTAGTTTTTAAAAAGGGGGTTTGAATAAAAGCCCTTTTTTTAGTTGTATTCGGATGTTAATTCGTCTACATTTAAACCATCTTCTAAAGCTTGTATAACACCAAGTGCAGCTCTTTCTCCGCTAATCATAGCTGCATTTAAAGAACCATTTAGTAACTGATCTCCTGCAAGAAATAAAGTAGATTTTAATTTTGTTTCAGAACTAGAAATCTCATATTGTAAGTTTGTAAGTTTTGGTAAAGCCTTTTTAATTTGATAACGTTTTACAAACTTTTTTACATCAATACCACAAAGAATTTTCAAATCTTCAGTTACTTTTAAAATTAAATCTAGCTCTTTTAAATTATGATTTTTTACAACAGTTACAGAAAGTAATTCTTTTTTTTCTGTTGATGATGTTGCAACACTTGTATGATAAAAGATATTATTTATTAAAGCATTTTTATCTGCAATTAAACCAATTAATGGTTTTTTTATAGCTCTTGTATTCGTCTCAAAATACAAAGTATCGCAACTTTTCCATTCAGTTTCTTGATTTTTCAAGTTCGATACTAATGCAGAAGCTTCTGTTGCAATAATATTTATATGACTCTTTATTTCTGTATTATCTGATAATATTAACTTGTTATCTAAAACTTCTTTAACACTATGATTGAATTTAAATGTGGTGTTTTTTAAATTTTCTTTAAGTTGATTTGTTATCGCTTGAATTCCGTTTTTAGGAATTACAGCCAAACCATTACCAAACATTTTATACACAAACTCAAACATTCTGCTTGAGGTTTCTAAATTTGGTTCTAAGAAAATACCACTAAAAAAAGGTTTGAAGAAATTGGTAATTATATTTTCTGAAAATCCAAAATCCTGTAAATATTGTAATGTTGTCTTTTCTTCTTCAGAAAAAATAGCATTAATATTTTTCTTTTTTAATAATGTGTTTAGTTTAAAGATTTTAAGTTTATCAGAAATTGTTCCAATAGAAGAAAACAACGTTGGAAATAATAACGAAAAACTTCTTAAAGGATCTCCAATAGTTTGTTGTTTTCCATTTTTAAAAATAGTTGCACCAGGTAAAATATTTTGTAACTCGAGTTTACTGTAATCTAAATATTTTTTTGCTACAGGATAAGAAGTTAATAAAACTTGAAAACCATGATCTAAAGTATAACCCCTAAATACGTCAGACTTTACTCTACCACCAGCACTTTCTGTAGCTTCTATTATTGTTGGATGATACCCATAATTCTCCAAAACTTGAGCAGCAATTAAACCACTAACTCCTGCACCAATAATATGTATTTTATATGCTGATTTCTCCATTTTCTTCTTGTTTTTCTTTGATATTCTTTCTTAAATACGCTTTTAAAATTCGTTGTATGTCTCTATTATCTCTCTTTGGTTGTAAGAAAAATTGATAATCTTCTGGTTGCTCTAATTGTTCTGCTTGTGCTTTATCAACATAACCAAACCCTTTGTAAGATCCGCCTAATATTAATGTAAAACCAATTTCATCATCATTTCTACCAGTTTCTTTTATCACCATATTTTTCGCTTCAAAACCAATTGATGCAATTGCCTTTTTAACACGATTGTTATAATTAGCAATATCTTCTTTGTCTGTGCAAACACCTTTACAGGTTTGTAAATGATAGTTGAAACAACTTGTAACATTGGTTTGTAAATGACAATATTTTGGACAAAGTGTAAATTCTGCACATAAATTTTCTAGAAAAGTTCTACATTCTGATACAGAGTAAAAACTCATTAAAGGGTTTTGAGTTAACTTTAATTTATTAAAAGCTAAATGTATAATCCCTTTTTGATCTTCGTAAGAAAACAAGCCAATTGCAGCATTGCTATTCTTTTGAGAACGATTAAATTTAGGAAATTTTGTTTTAATTTCTGAAGATTCTAACAATAAAGCCAGTAATTCACTACCTGTTTCTAAATATGAAATATGTGCAGTTTCCAAACACATTTCTCGTTCTTTTTTCTTTTTATCGTAAAAATGACTTATTACACGTTGTTTAATATTATTAGCTTTACCTACATAAATAATTTCTTTGGTGCTATTTTTAAAATAATACACCCCAAAAGTTTCAGGTAAATTGTCAACAGTTTTTTTTGCCAATAATGGAGGTAAAGTTGCTTGTTTAGATTTTGAATTTAAAAAAGAGTTGATAATAAAGTTATCATCTCTTTCTATTAATCTTCTAAAAAGTTCTGTAGTAGCTTCTGCATCTCCTTTTGCTCTGTGCCTTCCATTAATTGGAATATTTTCAGTACTACAAATATTTCCTAAACTATAAGATGATAAGCCAGGGATTATTTTTCTTGATAAACGAACTGTGCAAAGTTTCTTTCTTTTAAACTCGAAACCTAGACTTTTAAACTCGTCTCTAATAATGTTGTAATCGAAATTTACATTATGAGCAACAAAAATAGTGTCTTTTGTAAGTTCCTGTACTTTCTGTGCTATTTCATAAAACTTAGGTGCATACCTAACCATAGCATTTGTAATGCCTGTTAAATTTGTAATAAAAGGAGGTATGTTTTGCTCAGGATTTACTAAAGTTGTAAACTCATCAACAATATTTTGTCCGTCAAAAATAAAAATAGATATTTCAGTTATTTTTTGGCCTTTAAAACCATTACCTGTTGTTTCTATGTCTATTACACTGTACAATTATCCCACTATATTTTTTAAATCTGCAATGGTTGCAGTTGGGTCATCACTTTTAAAAACATAACTTCCTGCAACTAGAACATTAGCTCCAGCTTCAATTAAATCATTTGCATTTTTATTGGTTACACCACCATCTATTTCTATTTGACAATTAGACTCAGAAAACTCAATTAAATGTCTTAATTGTTTTACTTTTTTGTAGGTATTTTCTATAAATGATTGTCCTCCAAAACCAGGGTTTACACTCATTAAACACACCAAATCTAAATCTGCAATAATATCTTCTAAAACTGCAATTGGTGTATGAGGATTTAAAGCAACACCAGCTTTCATTCCTGCTGCTTTTATTGCTTGTACTGTTCTATGTAAATGAGTGCAAGCTTCATAGTGTACTGTTAAAATATCTGCGCCTAAATCTGCAAATGTTTGTATATATTGATCTGGATTTACAATCATTAAATGCACATCAATAGTTTTTGTTGCGTGTTTAGAAATTGCTTTTAAAACTGGCATACCAAAAGAGATATTTGGTACAAAAACACCATCCATAATATCAATATGAAACCAATCTGCTTCACTTTGGTTTACCATTTCTATATCTCTCTGAAGGTTAGCAAAATCTGCTGCTAAAATTGAAGGTGCAATTAAATTACTCATGTTGTTTTTTATTGTGTTGTTTTATAATGCCACAAAGGTAATTAAAAGAAATGTACTTTAAATTTCTAAACTAAAATTATAGCTACTGTAATTAAATTTTATGTATCTTGTAATACTATAAAAGCAAATCAATAAAAAGAAAATAGAACCATTAGAAAACAAGAAAAGGTAGTGATAATAAAATCACTACCTTTTTAATTCAATAGACTTAATAAAAATTAACTATGTTATTTAAAAAGCCTAAATATATCATTTCCGTTTGCAAATAGTAATAATGCAATTAATAATACAAAACCTACTAATTGTGCATATTCTAAGAATTTATCTCCTGGTTTTTTACCTGTAATCATTTCCCATAAAGTAAAAACTACATGACCACCATCTAAAGCTGGTATTGGTAATAAATTCATAAACCCTAACATGATTGATAGGAAAGCTGTGATATTCCAAAAAGACTCAGCACTCCATTCATCAGGAAAAATACTTCCAATAGAAATAAAACCTCCTAAGCCTTTATAAGCTCCAGTACTTGGGTTGAAAATCTTTTTTAACTGCTTAACGTAATCAGTTAACGTTTTCCAAGATTTATTCCATCCTGCAGGTATTGCTTCTGCAAAAGAATATTTAATATTAGCTAAATTATAATAACCTAATTTTTCTAAATCTTTAAATGGTAATGCAGAAAAAAGGACACCCATTTTACCTTCGTCTGTAATTTGTAAAGAAATCTCTTTAGTTTTACCTTCTCTTAAAACAGTTGCTGTTACTTCTTCTCCTTTATAATCTGCTAAAATAGCTTCAGCCTCATCATAATATTTTAAGGGAGATCCATTTATACTAGTAATAATATCTTTGGCTTTTAACTCTGAATTTAAGTTTGGCGAATCTTCAGAAATTTTACCAATCGCAAATGGATATCTTGGATATAGAAATGGACCAGCATCTTTACCTCTATCCATTAATTGAGAAATAAAGTTTGTTGGTATTTCTTTTTCAATGGTTTCTCCATTTCTTTCAATTTCAAAACGATTTCCATTGATGAATTCTAAGGTTAATCCAGAGAATTTTTTAATCTTTTCACCATCAACAGTTAAAATTTTATCACCAGTTTGTAAACCTAAATTTGTTGCAAGAGAATCTTGTACCCAAACACCATCTTTTACGTTATTGTTTGGTAAATACTCTTCACCATAAGCGTACATTAACATGATGTATATAAAAATACCCAAAACAAAATTTACAAAAACACCACCCAACATAATTATTAAACGTTGCCAAGCTGGTTTAGAACGAAACTCCCAAGGTTGTGCAGGTTGCTGCATTTGCTCAGTATCCATACTTTCATCAATCATACCAGAAATTTTCACATAACCTCCTAGAGGAATCCAGCCAATTCCGTAAACAGTATCACCTATTTTTTTCTTGATTAAAGAGAATTTATAATCGAAGAATAAGTAGAATTTTTCTACTCTTGTTTTAAATAATTTTGCAGGGATAAAATGCCCCATTTCGTGCAAAACAATTAATAAAGATAAACTTAAAATAAATTGTGATGCTTTTATTAATATTTCCATTCAGTGTAAAATCTTATTTTAAAAACGCACAAATGTACGTTTTTAAAGAGAGTTTAAAAAACAGTATTAAAACATGATTTTTTATTTTAACAAACATTTTAGAGTAATTAAGAGTTGTACAGCTTTTTTAGCATTTTTTTAAGCCGTAAATTTGCATAAATAAAGCATTAAATGGATTTAAAATTCTTCAAAAAAAGCAAATCAACTCTACTATTTTTAATTGTGTTTTCTGCAATAACTGTTCCTATTTTTTATCATTTATTAAAGGTTGATAAAAAATTAAAAATATATAGTCCTGCAGATGTAAACCCAAGCTTGGTTCACGAATCTATAAAACACATCACAAAAGATCATACGGTTGCAAATTTTGAGCTGATAAATCAAAATGGAGAAACCATCACTCAAAAAGATTATAAAGACAAAATTTATATTGCCGATTTTTTCTTTACTCGATGCACGAATATTTGTATTGCAATGGCCTACAATATGAATGAATTACAAGAATTTTACAAAGATGATAATGATATTATGTTCTTATCGCACTCTGTTACTCCAGTAATTGATAGTGTTGCAGTTTTAAAAGAATATGCCATAAATAAGGGAGTTATAGATGGCAAATGGAATGTTACTACAGGCTCAAAAAAACATATTTATGAGCTGGCTAGAAAAAGCTATTTTGCTGTAATTGAAGATGGTGATGGAGGAGAAGATGACTTTATTCATACAGAACAATTTGTACTAGTTGATAAAGAAAGACGTATTCGTGGATATTATGATGGAACTGATAAAGAGGATATGGAAAAGTTAAAAAAGGATATGATTTTGTTAAAAGAAGAGTATAGTAGAAAATAACTTGTTTAGAATCATTCTAAAGTATTATCTTTGCTAACCAAAATTAAATCTTTGAATACAATAGCCACTTTGCGAATTGGAGAAATAGGATATATTTCTGAAGAGTCTTTAGATGTTATTCCTTTAAAATTATTAGAAATGGGTTGTTTACCTGGTGCAGAAGTTGAGTTAATACAACAAGCTCCTTTAAAAGACCCTATTTACATTTGTGTAAATGGTAGTCATTTAGCTATTAGAAAAGAAACTGCAGCAATCATTCAAATCTTAAAAAGCGAACTTTAATGTCTAAAAACGATATCAAAATTGCTTTAATTGGTAATCCAAATACTGGTAAAACATCACTTTTTAATCAGCTTACAGGTTTAAATCAAAAAGTTGGGAATTATCCTGGAGTAACTGTAGATAAAAAGTTAGGAAAAAGTAAATTATCTGCAACTCAAAATGCAATTATTACAGATTTACCTGGTACTTACAGCATAAATCCAACTTCTTTAGATGAAAGTATTGTTTTAAAAACATTATTAAAAAAGGATATTAAAGAATCTCCAGATGTAATTTTAGTAGTTGCAGATGTAGAAAACTTAAAACGAAATCTATTACTTTTTTCTCAAATTAAAGATCTAGAAATTCCAACTGTTTTAGCCATAAATATGGTAGATCAAATGAACAGAAAAGGAATTACCATAGACTTATCACTCTTAAGAAAAGAGCTTAATACTGAGGTTGTTTTAATTAGTGCCAGAAAAAATGAAGGAATTCAAGAGGTAAAAGAGGCAATTATTCGTTGTCATGTTGCAGCAAAAGCATCACCTTTATGTGGAATAAATTCAAAAATTGATCCTGATTATTTTGAGAATCTAAAAAAAATAAGTTCTAATTATACGCTTTACGAATTATGGTTAATGGTTACGCAAAACAATTATCCAGATACCATAACTAAAGAAGAAAAGGAAAAACTACAAGCATTTAAGCAAGATTTACCGAAACTAAAAAAATACCAGCATAAAGAAACCATTTATAGGTATCAAGAAATTAATAAAATATTAAAGAAAACTTATCTTGTTGATAAATCTAAAGCAAAAGATCTAAGAAGTAGATTAGATAAAGTTTTTACACATAAAATCTTTGGGTATGCTATATTTTTCCTAATTTTATTAATCATTTTTCAATCTATTTTCGATATTGCTTCTGTACCAATGGATTTCATTGATGGTGTTTTTGCAGAACTATCTAACTTTACAAAAAGCAATTTACCAAGTGGTGTTTTTACAGACTTGTTATCAGAGGGTGTTATACCAGGAATTGGAGGGGTAATTATTTTCATTCCCCAAATTGCCATACTATTTTTATTTATTGCCATTTTAGAAGAAACAGGTTATATGAGTCGTGTTGTTTTTCTAATGGATAAAATAATGAGACGTTTTGGAATGAATGGAAAAAGTGTAATCCCATTAATTTCAGGTACAGCATGTGCAATACCAGCAATTATGGCAACTAGAACCATTTCTAGCTGGAAAGAACGATTAATTACCATTTTAGTTACCCCATTTACAACATGTTCTGCACGTTTACCTGTTTATGCAATTTTAATTGCGTTAATTATTCCTGATAACAAAATATTTGGTTTTTTAAATTTACAGGGTTTAGTCTTATTATTGTTATACGCATTAGGTTTTACAGCTGCTATTCTTGGAGCTTACATTTTACATAAAACACTAAAAATTAAATCCAGGTCGTTTTTTGTGGTAGAAATGCCTAATTACAAATTGCCTTCTTTTAAAAATGTATTTTTTGAAGTTGTAGAAAAAACAAAGGCTTTTGTTTTTGGAGCAGGAAAAATAATTTTAGCATTGTCTATAGTTTTATGGTTTTTAGCATCAAATGGTGGTAGTAATTTTAAAAATGCAGAAAAAATTGTAACAGAAAACGTGGCTAATACAAATTTAACCGAAGAGGAAATTCAACAAAAAATAGCCTCAACAAAGTTAGAAAATTCGTATATTGGAGTATTAGGAAAATCTATAGAACCTGCTATAAAACCTTTAGGTTACGATTGGAAAATTGGTATTGCTTTAATTACCTCTTTTGCAGCTCGTGAAGTTTTTGTGGGTACTTTAGCAACCATTTATAGTGTAGAAGCAGATGATGAAGATACTACTACTATAAAGCAAAAAATGGCATCAGAAATTAACCCAGATACTGGTAAAAAACGTTTTAATTTTCCAGTAGGCATGTCTTTAATGGTTTTCTATGCCTTTGCAATGCAATGTATGGCAACTTTAGCCATTGTAAAACGAGAAACAAAAACTTGGAAATGGCCTTTAATACAGCTTTTTGGAATGGCATTTTTGGCATATATTTCATCATTATTAACCTATCAAATTTTAAGTTAATGCAACAAATAATCGTATATATTTTAGTTTTTTTGGCAGCATTTTTTTTAGTAAAAACTTATTTTTTCCCAACGAAAAAAAGCAGTAAGTGTAATACAGATTGTGCTTGTCACTAAAAATCTTAACAGAAGATTAAGACACTTAAAATTAGTGTTTTATAAATTTGAATTTAAAATAAATTAAATAACAAATCATATGAAAAAAGCTTTTTTATCAATTGTAATTTGCACAATTGCTTTAATCTCAACAACAAATACAAATGCACAAGAATGGGCGCCAATGGATAAAAGCCCTATGGATGCAGCCTCTTACCCTGTAAATTGGAGAAATGCAGACAAACTTGTGAAAGTAATTTATAGTAGACCACAATTAAAAGGAAGATCTTTAGATAAATTAGCTCCAAATGGAAAAGTTTGGAGAACTGGAGCAAATGAAGCTGCAGAAATCACTTTTTATAGTAATGTTCTTTTTGGAGGAAAAGAGATAGAAGCAGGTACTTATACTTTGTTTACAATACCATCAAACAACGAATGGACAGTTATTTTAAGCAATCAAAAAAACGTTTGGGGTTCGTATTTTTATGATGAAAGCCAAGATGTAGAACGAGTAATGGCAAAAGTGAAGCCTTTAAGCACACCTGTTGAAGCTTTTTCAATTATTTTTGATGGTGAAGAAGACACTGCTATGATGCACTTAGGATGGGCTAATACTTTAGTTTCTGTTCCAGTAGAAAAAGTAAATTAATGTTATGTTTCTATTACTAGACTAAATAGTGACTTAAAATATTTATAAATTTAAGGTAGTAATAATCATTACTACCTTTTTTTATCTTTATTTTAAATAAATATAGGTGAGCATTTGACTATAAAATTGTAATCTATAATTAAGTTATTATAATACAATAATAACGAAGTATATTATAAAACAAATCCCAATAAAATCAATAGATTTTATTGGGATTTTAAAATAAAACTAAGTTTTATTTTAATCGTTATTCAAAGCAACTTTTGAGTCTGGCCTCCATACATTAACAGAAGCTATAACATTCTTATCGTAATTTATTTCTTTTAATGAATTTGCAGACCAAATAAACCATTTGCCTACTTTTTTACCTTCATTATAATAAGCTAATTGCACTTTATTACCATCTTTATCAAAACGAGTCCATTGTCCCGTTAATTTCTTATCTTTAAAAAAACCTTGAGTTTTTATAGAACCATCTTCGTAGTAATAAGTTGCCTTTACCAAATCTCCTTCTGCCTTATATGTAGCTTTATTATCTTGCGCATATCCAGAAACAACGATACTAAATATAATACTTGCTATAATTTTCTTCATGACTATTTATTTTAGATTTTACATAACCTTTACAAATATACATATAAAATTACATTTAAAAAACATTTTGGTAACATTAAATTAACATTGGGGTAAATTTTTATGAAATTTTAGAAATAAAAAATATATTTATCAAGAAACTTGCTGAAAATTAATAATATAGCGTTTAATAAAGTTTGATAACAACAAGTAAAATCAGCTTATCATAGGAAAAAGTAAGGTTAGTAACTTATTAAAATAACTAAAACTTGAATTAAAGAATTAAATAGATGAACTACTTACAGATTATAAGTATTAGCGTTGTTGTTTTAATACACCTATATATAGTGTATTTAGAAATGATACTTTGGACAAGCAAAAAAGGAATAAAAGCTTTTGCATTAAAAAGCAAGAAGTTTGCAGACGAAACAAAAGTAATGGCTGCAAACCAAGGTTTATATAATGGTTTTTTAGCTGCAGGTTTATTATGGTCTATATTTTCGAACCAACAGAATGTTGCTTTATTCTTTTTAATTTGTATAGCTATTGCTGGTATTTATGGATCATATTCAACCAAAAAAATTAAAATTCTGTATATACAAACAGTACCAGCTTTTCTAAGTATTTTAACATTTGTTATGATGTAATTTCATAAGCAGAAATAGAAACATTATTTTTGTATTAAATATTAATAAAATAAAAATTATGCAAGAATATATTGACTCTGGTACAGACTTACTTCTCTTTTATGCCCCTAAAGCTATTACAGCTCTTCTAATTCTAATAATAGGTTTGTACGTAATTAAATTAGTTACCAAATCTTCGAGAAAATTAATGCAGAAAAGAGGTGTAGATATTACATTACAAAAGTTTTTAGGTAACTTATTAGGTTGGTCTTTAAAAATATTACTGTTTATAACAGTAATTTCTCAATTAGGAATTGCAACAACTTCTTTTGCAGCAGTAATTGCAGCAGCTGGTCTAGCTGTTGGCTTAGCATTACAAGGTTCTTTAAGCAACTTTGCAGGAGGCGCCTTATTAATGATTTTTAAGCCTATAAAGATTGGAGATTATATAGAAGCTCAAGGAGAAAGTGGTACAGTAAAAGAAATTGAAATTTTTACAACAAAATTAAACACGCCAGACAATAAAGAAGTAATTATACCAAATGGTAAATTATCCAATGGAAATATTGTAAATTATAGTACAGAAGATAAAAGAAGAGTTGATTATACTTTTGGTGTTGGGTATGATTCTGACATCAAACAAACGAAAGAAATAATTAATGGCATAATAAATAAACACCCTTTAATATTAAAAGAGCCTGCAAGTGCAGTTAACGTATCTGAATTAGCTGATAGCTCTATCAACTTTTTTACACGTGTTTGGGTTGAAAAAAAAGATTTTTGGACTGTTAAATTTGATTTAATTGAACAAACAAAAGAAGCTTTTGATGAAGCTGGTATTGATATACCTTATCCTCATAGAGTTAACATTAACAAAATGGCATAATTATTGATAAATTTAAATAAAACATAACTATTATGAAAAAACAAAAAATAACATTTTACGTACTAATTTTTTTAAGCATAACTACATTTAGCCAAGTTACAGGAATTGGTAGTGCCTCAACAAGCTATGAAATGGTTTTTGTGCCAGGTGAAAAAGTAGATAACTCTGCAGCATTCAAAAAAATTGCCCCAAAAATGTATTTAAGTACTGCATATTTAGATGCTAAATTATCTGGAATTAATGATGTCTTTTTTTTAAGATATAATATGTATAGAGATGAAATGGAGTTTACAAAAGATGGAAAAACTTTATATATAAGTAAACAACCTGGAAGAAAAATTGTATTCAAGGATTCTAAAGAGAAGTATATTATTTTAAATTATAATGACAAACCAAGATATTTTATAACTCATAATGAAGGTGATAACATCTTACTTACGAGAAAGGTTGTAGAATATATTGAGCCTAAACCTGCTAACAGTAGTTATCAAAATGATAGACCTGCAGATTTTAAAAGAAAAAATGATGAAAATTATATTAGATTTAAAGATGGCAGCATAATTGAATTACCTAGAAATAAGAAAAAATTCTATAATCTTTTTAAAGACAAATCTTCAGATATAAAAAAATACATAAAAAAAGAAAAACTAGATATTAAAGAAATAGAAGATTTAGAAAAAATTGTAAGATATTACAATACACTTTAAAAAATAGGTTTTCTTTTCTTTTCTGGAATAACAATGAAATCTTTTAAATAAAAAGGTTCAAAATAAGCGACATCTTCGATGTCGTTTTTTTTGTACTTGGCATAAGATAATTGTGCCATTTCTTTAGCAGATGGATGTTTATCTTCTAAAAAAACTGCATTTTTATGAGTAATTATAGAATTACATTTTTGAGCTCCATCTCCTAAAAAATAAACTAGGCCTTCATTTAAATATTCAGAAAATGAGTTTTCATCTATAACTTCTGCTTGAGTTTCTCTTATATTTTTATGAGAACTATCAAAAACAGAAGCATAAACTTCCATTCTTCTAGCGTCAATCATAGGTACAATTAAACCATTTTCTACAGTTATAGTATAAGATAAAGATGTTAACGTATCTATTGCTATTAATGGCACGTTATATGCAAAACAAAGACCTTTTGCAGTAGAAACACCAATTCTTAAACCTGTATAAGAACCTGGCCCTTTACTAACTGCAATAGCAGCTATTAAATTTGCTGAAACATTAGCTTCTTTTAATATTGTTTCTATAAATGGATGTAAAACTTCTGCATGAGAATACTGCCCATTGTTAAGTGTTTTTATAGCTAATATTTTGCCTTTTTTTGCAAGGCTAACTGAACAATTTTTTGTGGCTGTTTCAATATTTAGAATGATACTCAAAACTTATAATATTTTTTTACAAAGATACTTTAAAAAGAAAACCTCACAGAAAATAATTTCTATGAGGTTTTTTAAAATTGTTTGTATTATTACTTACTCAAAAACTAATTCTCCAGCATAAAACTGCAATACTTTTGTTTTAAAAACGTAATCATATTTAGAACGTATTAAAGTAGCTTCTGCACTTACTACTCTATTTCTTACTTGGTCAAAATCAAATTGAGTCATTGCTCCAAAATTATACATTTCTTGTGCGTTCTTAAACGCTTCTTCTTGAGCTTGTAAAGAAATTTTTGATGCTTCATAAGCTTTTAAAGCCGTTTTAACATCTAAAAAAGACTGCTCTATTGTTTGCTTTAAATTAAGTTTCTCAGTAGCTAATCTAGTTTCTGAAAGATCTTTATTAATTTTGGCTTGAGCTACTCTATTTTGTGTTTGAAAACGGTTAAAAATAGGAATACTTACATTAAAACCTAAACCATACCCTAAGTTATCATCTATTTGATCAAAGAAATCAGTATTTGAAAAACCAGGAGGTAGATTTAAATTATAACCATAGTTTGTAGATAAACCTGCAGAGGCTGTTATAGATGGCAAAAAAGATGATTCAGAAATTTTCAAACTAAGTCCAGCATTTTCAATAGCTAATTTTGCTCTTTCTATTTCTGGTAGATTATCTAAAGATTTTTCATATACATTATCTGAATTTGTATAAAATAGATTTGATGATGGTGTTCCTACATCAACAGGTGCAACATCAAAACCTTCTGCTGGTAATTGTAATAATTGTGCTAAAGTCAATAATGCAAGATCTAAAGCATTTTCTTGTGCTATTACACTTTGTAGATTTGAAGCTGCTGTTGATTGTGTGTTTAATAAATCTCCTTTTGGAATAACCCCAGATTTAAACCTACTTTCTGCTGCAACAATTTGATTTTCGCTAATTTGATACTGTATTTTAGCTACATTTAAATTTTCTTTTGCAAACAAAACATTTAAATAACCGTTTACAACACGTAATGAAATGTCGTTTTCGATTTGTCGTAAATCTAACTTACTAGACTCAACACCTAATTGTGCTTGTTTATAAACGTAAGTGTTTCTATATCCATTAAAAATAGTAATTCCAGAACTTAAATTAATTGACCCACCAAAAAAACTGGTATTTACTCTATCTTGAGAAACAGGGTCGAAACCTGTTCCAAAGTTTAAATTACCTCCAGTACTTGCATTTAAATTTGGTAAAAAATTTCCCTTAGCTATATCAACCTCTTTTTCTGAAGAGCTTAGGTTTAGCTTAGACTGTTCTATACTAATGTTCTTTCTTAATGCTTCATCTACACATTCTTTAAGAGTCCATTGTTTTTGTGAAAAGGTTGCAAAAGAAGTGAATAATGCTACCCATACTATAAGTTGATTTCTCAAAACGTAATTATTTTTTTGGTTGGTTTATGCGTTTTTATCTTTTAACAAAAGTCTTTTTTTCTTTTGTCTACGGATAAGACGATTAAAAGTAAAATTTGTTACAAAACTTTACTCTTATTAAAATGTTAATTTTTAGTTCTCTTTCTATATCTATATAAAGTAAAGAATAAAACACCAATTAAGAGGTATGGAAATACCATTAAATACGTAATTCCATTATTAACTCCTTCAGCCATTGTTACATCACCATTTTCAACTACTGCCTTACACATTGCACATTGTGTAAATGCTGGTTTTGTGCTAAAGACAAAAACAAGTACCACCAGAAAAAATTTATTTTTATACATAATAAGGAGAAATCATTAAATACACTATAACACCAGTTATGGCAACATACAACCAAAGTGGAAAAGTTTTTTTAGCAACTTTTTTATGTGCTTTAAAATCGCCTAACTTTGCTTTCATATATGTTAACAAAACAAACGGAATTACAATTACTGATAACACAATGTGTGTTATTAAAATAAAATAATATATGTAAGCTATTACACCTTCTCCTCCAAACTTGGTAGAATCAGAAGTCATGTGATAAGCAATATACATTAACAAAAAAGCTAGTGAACAGGTTATAGCAAATGTATTTAATTGTTCGTGTAATTTTTTATTTCCATTTTTTATTGCTACAACTGCAGCAATTAAAACAATTGCAGTTAAACCGTTTACTGTAGCATAAATTGGTGGTAAAAAAGTTAATGGTTTAACATCAAAACCTAATTCTCTTAAATTTACACCAAACAATGCAGCAACTGCTAAAGGGATTACAATAGATAAAATTGTAATAATTTTTTTATACTTTTTTTCTTGTGCTAGATTACTCATTTAATAATAACTTTATATCTTCTTTTAACTCTTTTATTTGATCTGGAAAATTTTCATCAGCAACAGCGTTATAATAAATTATAGGATTACCATTTTCATCTATTCTAGATCTTAAAAACCCGTCTTTATCAACTAAAGCGAAATAACCTGAATGCTCAAAACCTCCATGATCTTCTTCTCCTTTACCTGCGTAAAGACTAAATCCCTTTTTTGCAATTTCATAAACAAACTCTTCTGTTCTGCCAGTTAATAGATGCCAATTTTTATGAGTAATGCCATTATTTTTAGCATAATCTTTTAGAATTTTTTGGGTGTCTATTTCTGGAGTAATAGAAATAGAAGCAATACCAAATTCTGGATTGCCAAAAAACTCATTTTGTAAGGTTAACATCTTTTGATTCATAATTGGACAGATGCTTGGACATGTTGTAAAGAAAAATTCCACAACATAAACCTTGCCTTTATAAGTATCATTAGTTATTGTTTCTCCTTCTTGATTTGTAAAACTAAACTCAGGAACCTTTCTGTTTTTAGGATTTACATCTGTAGTTTTAAGATAAACTAAAGAAGGTTTATTAAAACGATTTACAATTTTAGGTACAGCATAAATACCAAATAATAAAATGATAAATGCAATACCTATATACGAATATTTTTTACTCATAACCCTACCTCTTTTCGATCTGCCTTATTTTTATTCTTATCTTTAAAAGCTGCATAATATTCGTAATACAAAACTTTTATATCGTCTTTAAGTTTACTATTTAATACTGAAACTGAGTTAATATTATACCCATATAATTTACCATCTACAGCATCATCATCATTTGTTCTGCCTCTTAAGTTATTTTCTTTATCAATTAAAAAAACATTGTTAGAGGATAAGTTTACAAGAGGTTCTTTAATATTAAACGTTTCGTAAAAGCCTTCAATTTCTGCTCTTGAACTTTCTATAAAAACCCAGTTTTGCATGTCTGTAAAAGCTGCTAAATTATCTTTCAATTGTTTTACATCTGTATTAGTACCTTTTGGGTAAATTGCAATTACTTGAAATTGTTTATAGTCTAAAAAAGTTTTATAAATTTTTTCATTTAAAGCTAAAATTCCTGGCTGTAAGCTTTTTGTTTCATCACCTAAGAAACAAACTACTGAGATATGATTTTCTAAAGTTGTAGTTTTTAACGAATCAATTTCTGAAACATCAACCACATCTTTAGTTAGAATAGGTAGTTTTGTAAAGTTATTTGTTCCTGTTGATAAAATTAAAAAACAGATTAATGGAAATATAAATAGTAAAAATAATACGATTCTTTTTTTTGTAAAAAACTTCATTGATTTTAAATAGTGTAAAATAAAATTACTAATTATCGTTTTTTCTATATAAAAAAAGGTGGTTAAAACCACCTTATTTTTTTAAATTACCAACGAACAAGTGGTGCTAATGTGTCATATAAATAGCCACCTTCAATCAATAATAATGTTACTAAGTAACATATTAGAAAAACGGCTGTCCATACAACAGCTCTTCTAAACCATTTCTTTTCTCCTTCCATGTGCATGAAAGTCCAAGTAATATAATATGCTTTAAATAGTGTTAGTATAATAAAAATCCAGTTTAAAGGGCTTGTTCCTAAAAAAGTGGTTAAATGTAAAACATCTGGTTTTATAATACCTAAAGCTACCTCAACAATTGTAACAAGAGATAGTAAACCAAATACCATCCATATTCTTTTTACGTTAGATTCGTTATCGTGTGCGTGTGCCATATTGTTATTTTTTGATTCCTGATTTTACAGGATAAACTATTTTATTGAAACCTAAAAGGTTGTTTTTTAAATTATACTAAGTAAAAGAATGTAAATACAAATACCCAAACTAAATCTACAAAGTGCCAGTATAAACCTACTTTTTCTACCATTTCATAATGACCTCTTTTCTCGTAAGTACCTAATAATACATTAAAGAAAATAATAATATTGATGATAATACCAGAAAGTACGTGAAAACCATGAAAACCAGTTATAAAGAAAAAGAAGTCTGCAAATATGGTATTACCATATTCATTTGCTTTTAAATTAGCACCTTCTACTACCATTTTACCTTTAGCTAATTCTGCTAAACCTTTTTCTCTAGATAATATAATTTTTTGTTTCTTTTCTAAATTAATTTGTTCGCTTCTAATTTGAATTGCAGGGTTTGCTTCATATGATGCCATAATTTGCGCAACTGAGTATTGAGGAACGTCTTTACCACTTTCCCACCACAAGCCATTTTTTCTTGTATGTGTAACTCTACCATCTGTTCTTTCACCAACAACAAAGTCAGACAATGCTATTTGATGCCCATCTTTTACAAACTGTAATACTTTACCATCTGTAGTTTTTACTGCACCATAAGTTCCATTAATAAAAGTATTCCATTCCCAAGCTTGAGAACCTACAAATATTAAACCTCCTATTATGGTTGCAAACATATACCAAGCTACCTTGTTCTTTTGCATTTTATGACCTGCATCTACTGCAAGCACCATAGTTACCGAAGAAAAAATTAACACAAATGTCATAAACGCAACATAATACATTGGAAATTCTCCGTGTATAAATGGTATGTGTGTAAACACCTCATCTGCAATTGGCCAAGAATCTATAAACTTAAAACGAGTTAAACCGTAAGCAGCTAAAAAACCTGAAAATGTTAATGCATCAGAAACGATAAAAAACCACATCATCATTTTACCATAACTTGCTCCAAATGGTCTTACTCCTCCACCACTCCAAGTATTTTTTCCGTCTGAAGGTATAGCAATATTTGCTTCCATATATAATATTTAATTAAAGTCTTTAAAGTTTGTCAAAATTAAACATTTTTCATCACCTAATAAAATAGAAAAAGAAAAATAGATAAATCCATAATAAATCTACAAAATGCCAGAAAATAGCGCCCAGTTCAAAACCTAGCAGATCATTTGGCTTGTATTTATATTTAAAATGATTATAAATTACAACTAATAGTACAATAACACCTGCTAAAATGTGTAAAACATGCATAAATGTTATACCAATAATAAACGATGTAGATACTGTACTCTCTGGACCTGTAAAAAATAATCCAATACTTTTTAATTGATTAAAGCCAACATATTGTTGCCAAATAAAACCAATTCCTAAAGCTAAGGTTATCAATAAAAAAATTAAAGATAATTGTCTTTTGTCTTTTTTTAAGAAATTTCTTGATAAGAAAAGTGTAATACTACTTAATACTATTAAAACAGTACTTACAAAAAAGGCTTGGGGCAAATCAAAATCTACCCAGTCTTCACGTTTCATACTTATCACATATGCACTTGTTAGGCCTGCAAAAAACATAACCATACTTATCATAGCAACCCATAACATTGGTTTTGCAGATTTCTTTTGAGCTGCTACGTATTCTTGTTCTAATGCTTGTTTTTCTATCATTATTAATGTAAAAATTTATCTACTACATATACTATTTGCACAACAGTTATATACAAAACACTTGCAAGCATTAACTTTCTTGCATCTGTATTTTGTTGAGATTTGTGCAATTTTAATCCATAATACAACATTACTACCCCCAATAAAGCTACAATTACAGCTGTTAAAGGATAAATATAAAACTCACCAGACAATTTTAAAACAGGTACAATTGAAACAAAAATCATAATTACTGTGTAAAATATAATTTGTTTTACTGCACTTTTATCTTTTGTATTCATTGGCAGCATATTAAAACCTGCCTTTTTATACTCTTCAAATTGCAACCAACCAATAGCCCAAAAGTGTGGAAACTGCCAGAAAAACTGAATCATGAAAAGCAAACCTGCTTCTATACCAAATTGGTTTGTAGCTGCTACCCAACCCAACATAAAAGGAATTGCACCAGGAATTGCACCAACAAATACTGTTAATGGTGTTACCGACTTTAGGGGTGTATAAACAGAGGTATATAAAAATATAGATATTGCACCAAATAAAGCTGTTTTTGGATTAATACTATACAAAATTGAAAGCCCTGAAATAGTGAATAACACTGCAATAGTCATAGCAAAGTTAACAGACATCCTACCTGTAGGTAAAGGCCTGTTTTTGGTACGTAGCATTAATGCATCTGTATCTCTTTCTATAATTTGATTGAATGCATTTGAAGCGCCTACCATAAAAAAACCACCTAATGCTAATAATAAAAGTGTGGTGTAATTTATAACGTCAACAGCTAACAAATAGCCTGCAACAGAAGAAAAAACCACGCTTAAAGATAAGCCAACTTTGGTAAGCTGTTTTAAGTCTGATAAAAGGGTATCCATTGAAGTTTTTGTGTCTGAAATTACTGTTGAATTCATTTTACTACAACTATTTTGCAAAGATATTTGATAATTATGAATTTACCATACTTTTATAACTTTTTGTGATTGTAAAGCATAAAAAAACCCACTCAAAGTTTGAGTGGGAAAATTGCTATGAAAAAGAAAAAGTGTGATTTTCGAAAAAATCACATGCAAATATAAAATTTATTCTTCAGAAAAATAATTATACACTTCTTTTTTTAATGGTTTTATAACTTTTTTAAATTTTGATAATTTTTGTTGTACAGGAAACAAGACTAGCTTATTCTTATCATAAAAATAAACACTATCAAAAACTACATTATTTGTTAATTTATGATTGGTTTTTAAGTAAAGAGTATCATTTTTAAGCTGAAATATTCCTTTATTTACGCATCTATATTCTTTATAAGCAGTTTTAAACGCAAAAGTTTTATCTGTAAATAAGGTTATTTTTGCATTATGTGTATTATTCTCTTCTATTTTAAAAACCATTTTTTTTGTCTTAAACACATTTTCATCATGGTAATTTATAAAAAGATACAAAGAAACAGCATAAACAGCAGCTATAATCAATGGTCTAAAATTAAAAAGTTCTCGTTTTAAAGAAATACCATAAAGATTATTAAAAACTACCACTAGAAAAACGATAATAAATAAAATTACTAAGCCTCCAATAATCAATAATTCTGCAACACCAAAACAATAATCATCTGGGTGAATCAAAAAATATAAAGGAAGTAATGCTATTAAAATAAGTAATACATATCTTTTTCTTATTTTCATTAGATTCCTTTTTCTGTTCTTATGTTTATATATAAATCTGCAATGGTTGGGTTTTCTTTACAGCTTTTAATTTGATGAAACTCATCTCCAACAGTTACAAAACCTGTTTGTATCACTTTAAAATAAACACCACACATAGTTGTGTTCCAAAATTGTTTAACAATTTTCATATTATTAAAACGAATTCCTAATTTATAACAAGGGTTTCTTTGCAAAGTTGCTTCTAAAATGGCATCACCGACTTTAAAAGTATCACCAACATGAATGTTGGTTTCATCTAAATTATCAATCGTTAAATTCTCTCCAAACATTCCTAAACTCCAATCTGATTCAGGAAATTTTGGCTTCCAAAAATCGTAATGCTGTAAAGAGTATCCATAAATAGCTTGATTGATTCCTCCATGATGTTTTCTATCAGAAATTTCATCACCTTTAACCTCTTCTCTATCTAAAAAAATAGGTTGTTGTACAGGGTTTTTAAAAATTCCAGTTACTACTGTTTTATTTTTGTAAGTAACTTCTTTACGATCACCAATATTTGTAGCGATAATTTTCATGAATTATTTCTTAGAGAATTTAGCTAGCGCCTTTTTTGTAAAATCAGATAAAACCAACTCACCAGAAATTGCAGCTCTTTCTGATAAAAGTGTATCCCAATTATTGGTGTTTTGCCACAATACTTTTTTCATTTCTGCTATGGCTTGTGGATTGTAAGATGCCAATTTGTTTGCAAATAGATCAACCTCTTCATCCAATTCCTTAAGGTTTTCAAAAACTTTAGCATACAACCCTTTTTCTTTAGCCCAATATGCGTTTTTCCAATTTGTAGCATCTAAAGTTAATTCTGCTGTTGCTGCCAATCCTATTTTTCTAGAAACAGCTGGTTCTATAACAAAAGGACCAATACCAATGGTAAGTTCAGACAATTTAATTGATGCGTGTTCTGTTGCCAAAGCATAATCGCAAGCAGCTGCTAAACCTACTCCTCCACCAACAGTTTTACCTTGAATTCTACCAATAATGAGTTTGCCACAAGTACGCATGGCATTAATTACATTGGCAAAGCCAGAAAAGAATTTTTGTCCTTCTTCTAAATTTGTAATAGCCACCAATTCATCAAACGAAGCACCTGCACAAAAAGCTCTTTCGCCTTCTGATTTTAAAATGATAACAGAAATTGAATCGTTTTTAGAAAGTGAATGCAACTCATTTGTTAATCTTGCTAATAATTCACTAGGAAAGGAGTTACTTGCAGGATGCCCAAATTCTAAAGTTGCAATTGCGCCTTGAATATTTGTATATAAACTTCCATGTTCTCTTGTAGTACTCATGTAAAAATAGTTTTATCAAAAATAGGTTTTTATTGATAGAAAATCAATGTAAAAAAGAAGTCATTACAAATTAATGTAATGACTTTTTTAATTGTTCTTTTGATAACAAAAATTTATAGTTTTTTAAAATTTTTCTTAGACTCTAAAATAACACTCTTTTTTATTTCCTATAAAAATCAACGAATTGTATTTGATAAATTTCTTAAAAAGTTACTTGTGTTTAAACTTCATAAAAAGTATATATAATGTTAAAATTAAACTAACTGTATTTGCAGTTATCATTGGCAAGCTTTTTAATTGAATACCATAAAGTAACCAAAATAAGAGACCAACAGAAAGCACAATATACATAGTCAAAGAAATGGATTTCGTGTCTTTAGATTTGTATATCTTTATTACTTGAGGCAAAAAAGCGATTGTTGTTAAAATTGCTGCTAAAAACCCAAGAATTTCATACTTATCCATTTTTAACTCAACTTAACCAACAATATTCACAATTTTTCCTGGCACAACAATTACTTTTTTAGGTGTTCTACCTTCTAATTGAGCAATTGTTTTTTCATGTGCTAATACTGTTTTTTCAATTTCATCTTTAGATAAATCTAAAGGTAATTCTAAAGTAAAACGCATTTTACCATTAAATGAAATAGGATAGTTCTTTGCACTTTCTACCAAATGCTTTGCATCAAAAATAGGAAAAGGAGCTGTTGATATTGATTCATTATTACCTAATAACCTCCATAATTCTTCTGTAATATGTGGTGCATAAGGTGATAACAACACTAATAAAGGCTCTAAAATTTCACGCTTATTACATTTTAAATAAGTTAATTCGTTTACTGCAATCATAAAAGTAGAAACGGATGTATTGAAAGAGAAATTCTCAATATCTTCTTCTACTTTTTTAATAGTTTTATGTAATACTTTAAGTTCTTCTTTTGTTGCTTTTTCTTCTGAAACTTGAAATTGATCTCCATTAAAATACAATTTCCAAAGTTTTTTCAAGAATGATGAAACTCCAGAAATACCAGAAGTTTTCCAAGGTTTAGTTTGTTCTAAAGGTCCTAAAAACATTTCGAACATTCGTAAAGCATCTGCTCCATATTCTTCAACAATATCATCTGGATTTACAACATTGTATTTCGATTTGGACATTTTTTCTACTTCTCTAGATACTTTAAAAGTACCATCTTCTTCAGTGATAAATTCAGCATTTGCGAACTCTGCTCTCCATTTTTTAAACGCTTCAATATCTAATTCATCAGAGGCATTTACAAAGGAAACATCTGCATGAATTGTCTGAGTTTTATATAAATGAGCTTTCTCTTTAGAAACAAATTTATTATCACCTTCTATTCTATGTACAAATGCACTAGTCCCCAAAATCATTCCTTGGTTTATCAGTTTTTTTGCAAATTCATCTACAGGAACAATTCCTTTATCAAACAAGAATTTTTGCCAAAAACGCGCATATAATAAATGACCTGTTGCATGTTCTGAACCTCCAATATACAAATCAACTTCTTTCCAATATTCTAAATTTGCTGCAGAAGCAATTTCATTTTGATTATGAGGATCCATATACCTGTTAAAGTAATATGAACTTCCAGCCCAACCAGGCATTGTATTCAGCTCTAATGGAAAAACAGTTTCATTATCAATTAAATCGTTGGTAACAACTTCATTCGTTTTTGTATTCCAAGCCCAAACTTCTGCATTTCCTAAAGGTGGTTTTCCATCTTCAGTTGGTAAGTATTTTTCAACTTCTGGTAATACAATTGGCAAGTGTTTTGCATCTATCATTTGTGGCATTCCATCTTTGTAATACACAGGAAATGGCTCTCCCCAATAACGCTGTCTACTAAAAACTGCGTCTCTTAATCTGTAATTTATTTTCCCATAACCAAAGCCTCTTTTTTCTAGTTCGTAAATGGCTAACTTTAAAGCTTTCTTATATTTTAAACCTGATAAAAAGTCTGAATTAGCAATTACAGTTCCTTCTTTATCTGCATGTGCAGCTTCAGAAATATCTACTCCTTCAAAAATATTCGGAATAGGAATCTCAAAGTGTTTTGCAAAATCATAATCACGTTGGTCTCCACAAGGTACAGCCATAACTGCTCCTGTTCCATAGCCTGCTAACACATAATCTCCAATCCAAATTTGTACTTTTTCACCAGAAAAAGGATGAATTGCATAAGCTCCTGTAAATGCACCAGAAATGGTTTTTACATCAGCCATTCTATCACGTTCAGAGCGTTTTGCAGTCGCTTCAATATAAGCTTCAACATCTGCTTTTTGTGCATCAGTTGTAATTTTAGATACCAATTCATGCTCTGGAGCTAAGGTCATAAAACTAACTCCGTAAATTGTATCAGGTCTTGTTGTGAAGACATCAATTTTAGCATCAAAACCATCTACCTTAAAAGAAACCATGGCTCCTTGACTTCTTCCAATCCAATTGGTTTGTGAATCTTTCAAAGGTTGTGGCCAATCAATAGTATTTAAACCATCTAACAAACGTTGTGCG
Source organism: uncultured Polaribacter sp. (assembly GCA_964565055.1). Taxonomy (GTDB): domain Bacteria; phylum Bacteroidota; class Bacteroidia; order Flavobacteriales; family Flavobacteriaceae; genus Polaribacter. The sequence goes on from CAZMDC010000001.1 coordinate 51,489, forward strand.
TATGCAGAAATTCGCATAGACCATTGTGTCATTTTTTTACGAACAACAGGATGCCCTCCTCTTTCTGAAACTCCGTTTACAATTTCATCATTTGCTAAAACTGTTCCTAAAGCAGGACACCAGTTTACTTCTGTATCAGACAAAAAAGTTAATCTGTATTGTAATAATATTTCTTCTTTTTTGGTTGATGAAAAAGAACTCCAATCTTCTGATGAAAAAGAAATAATATCTTCATCGCAAACTGCATTTACTGTGTCATTTCCATCTTTTTCAAAAATTAAAATTAAGGTAGAAATGTCTTCTGCTTTATCTGAATCTTTGTTGTACCAAGAATTAAATAGTTGAATAAAAATCCACTGTGTCCATTTGTAATACTCAGGATTTGAAGTACGCACTTCTCTACTCCAATCAAAAGAAAACCCAATTTGATCTAATTGTCTTCTATACGTTTTTATGTTTTCTTCAGTGGTTTTTGCAGGATGCTGACCAGTTTGAATGGCATATTGTTCTGCAGGTAATCCAAAAGAATCATACCCTTGAGGATGCAATACATTAAATCCTTTATGACGTTTGTAACGCGCATAAATATCACTAGCAATATACCCTAAAGGATGCCCAACATGTAAACCTGCTCCTGAAGGATAAGGAAACATATCTAACACATAATATTTAGGTTTATCAGAATCATTTGAGGCTTTAAAAGTTTGGTTGTCTGCCCAAAATTTTTGCCAATTCTTTTCTATTTCTTGATGATTATACTGCATTATTTCTTCTTTTGAGGGTGCAAATTTACGTTTATTCTATGAAAGAATAAATTTGAACTTTAACAAATATACTGTTATAATCATTTTGTAAATTAGCCAGATAAATCTAACTCAATGAAAAAAATATGTATTGCTTTATTTGTGGCTACCTTTTTGATAGGCTGCAAAACTCCAAATGGAGAAAAGACGAAAGAATTAAGTGTTAATTATAAGAAAATTGAACTCGACAATGGTTTAGATGTTGTTTTTCATATAGATAAATCAGACCCAGTTGTAGCTGTAGAATTGATGGTTCATGTGGGTTCTGCAAGAGAAATTGAAGGCAGAACAGGTTTTGCTCACTTGTTTGAACATTTACTTTTTTTAGAATCTGAAAACCTTGGTAAAGGTGGTTTAGATAAAATGAGTGCAAGAATTGGAGGTTCAGGAGCTAATGGATCAACTTCTAGAGATAGAACAAATTACCTACAAACAGTCCCAAAAGATGGTTTAGAAAAAATGATTTGGGCAGAAGCAGACAAATTAGGTTGGTTTATCAACACTGTTACAGACCCTGTTTTAGCAAAAGAAAAGCAGGTAGTTAAAAATGAAAAAAGACAAAGTGTAGACAATAGACCTTATGGCCATAATCAATATGTTATTGATAAAAATTTATACCCAGAAAACCACCCTTACAATTGGCAAGTAATTGGTTCTTTAGAAGATTTACAAAACGCAACTTTAGAAGATGTAAAAACGTTTTTTAGAAAATGGTATGTGCCTAACAACTCAACTTTAGTATTGTCTGGAGATATAGATATTGAGCAAGCTACAAAATGGGTAAAGAAATATTTTGATGAAATTCCTAGAGGTGAGGAAATCCCAGCCTTAGAAAAAGTAGCTGGAAATGTGGATGAATCAAAGCTTTTCTACTATGAAGACAACTTTGCAAGAGTACCTCAATTAACTATGGCTTGGCCAAGTGTAGAACAATATCATCCAGATTCATATGCTTTAGATGTATTGACTCAATATTTAACAAGTGGGAAAAAAGCCCCATTTAACGAGGTTTTAGTTGATGACTTAAAATTGACATCAAACACAACCATGTACAATTATGCATCAGAAATTGCTGGTCAAACACAGTTAATTATCAGAGCGTTTAATGGCCAAAACCTAGATGAAGTAAAAGAAGGTGTTGAAAAAGCATTTGCAAAATTTGAAGAAGAAGGTATTCCTGAAAAAGATTTAAAGAGAATAAAAGCAGGACAAGAAACACGTTTTTATGCAAGTTTATCTAGTGTTTTAGGTAAAGGAACTGGTTTGGCTTCTTACAATACTTATACTGGAAATCCTGGATTTGTAAGTGAGGACATTAAAAATACGTTAGCTGTAACCACAGCAGATGTAATGAGGGTTTATGAAAAGTACATTAAAAATAAAAACTACATTGCTACTAGCTTTGTACCAAAAAATCAAGCAGATTTAGCACTAACTGGCTCTGAATTAGCTGATGTTGTAGAAGAAAAAATTGTAATTGGTGCAGAGGAAAATTTCGATCCTAAAATTGCAGCTACTTACGAAAAAACACCTTCTACTTTCGATAGAAGCATAGAACCTCCTTATGGAGAAACGCCTTCTTTAGCTGTTCCAGAAGTTTATGAAAGTAGTCTAGAAAATGGATTACAAATCTTCGGAATCAAAAATGATGAAGTACCATTAGTTCAGTTCAACTTAACTATTGATGGTGGTCAACTCTTAGAATCTATGGATAAATTAGGTGTTGCCAATTTAACTGCAGGCATTTTAGATAAAGGAACACAAAACAAAACTGTTGCTGAGTTAGAGGAAGCTATTCAAGAATTGGGTGCTAATATTAATGTGTATTCTGGTCAAGAAGCAATTACTATTAGTGCAACAACTCTAGCTAAAAATTATGATAAAACTTTAGCTTTAGTTCAAGAAATATTATTAGAACCAAGATTTGATGAAGGTGAATTCAATCTACTAAAAAAAGCAACTATTGCACGTTTACGTCAAGAGGAAGCAAGTCCAAATGCAGTAGCAAGAAACACTTATAATGAATTGATTTATGGTAAAGATAACATCCGCTCTAAAAACAATTTAGGTACTGTTGCTTCTGTAGAAAATATTACATTAGATGATATTAAAGCATTTTATAACAATTACATTTCACCTTCTGTAGCTAATATGTTAGTTGTTGGTGATATTTCTAAAGAAGAAGTTACCAATTCTTTAGCCAACCTAAACAACAATTGGGCTTCAAAAGAAGTAACAATTCCTGAGTATAAAACTCCTGAAGCTCCAGAAAAACCAACAGTATATTTTTACGATGTTCCAAAAGCTAAACAATCTGTATTACAATTTGGTTCACCTGCTTTAGCTGCAACAGATGAAGATTTTTATGCAGCTTCTGTAATGAATTATATTTTAGGTGGAGGTGGTTTTGCATCACGATTAACCCAAGAATTACGTGAAGGTAAAGGATATACTTATGGTATTCGCTCTGGTTTTTCTGGTTCAAAAGCAAAAGGTGCTTTTACCATTTCTAGTGGTGTAAGAAGTAATGTTACTTTAGAGTCTGCACAAGCAGTTAAAAAGATTTTAGAAGAGTATCCTAAAACATTTTCTGATAAAGATTTAGAAACTACCAAAAGCTTTTTAATTAAGAGTAATGCAAGAGCTTTTGAAACTTCTAGAGCTAAACTAAACATGCTTTCTAATATAAGTGATTATGGTTGGAATGCAGATTATGTAAAAGACAGAGAAAATGTGGTAAACACAATGACCAAAGAACGCATTGCAGCATTGGCAAACAAATATGTGAATCCAGAAAAAATGATTTGGTTAGTTGTTGGTGATGCTGAAACGCAATTCGATAGAATGAAAGAATTGGGTTATGGAGAACCAGTTTTATTAAATAAACGACAAGAGAAGATTAAAAAATAAAAATTAGTTCTAAAACTAAAAAAGAGGCTTTCAATTCATTTTGAAAGCCTCTTTTATATTTATCTAAAAAATATGTTATACCTCTGCTCCTGTTGCAATAACACTTCTATCAATTTTACGCATTAAACCTTGTAATACTTTACCTGGCCCAACCTCAATAAATTCAGTTCCTCCATCAGCAATCATAGCTTGTATACACTGTGTCCATTTTACAGGTGCTGTTAATTGAGCAATTAAGTTTCCTTTAATGGTTGCTGCATCTGTTATAGCCATAGCTGCCACATTTTGATACACTGCACAAGTTGGTTCATTAAAAGTAGTTGCTTCAATTGCTGCAGCCAACTCTTCTCTTGCAGGCTCCATTAAAGGCGAATGAAATGCACCTCCAACAGGCAACAACAAAGCTCTTTTTGCTCCTTTTTCTGTTAAGGCTTCACAAGCTTTTTTTACTGCTTCAACATCTCCAGAAATCACTAACTGACCAGGACAATTGTAATTTGCAGCTACCACAACTCCATCTATTGCAGCACAAGTTTCTTCAACTACATCATCTGCTAAACCTAAAACAGCAGCCATTGTAGATTCTTGCATTTCGCAAGCTTTTTGCATTGCCAAGGCTCTTTTTGATACCAATTGTAATCCGTCTTCAAAAGACAACACACCATTAGCAACTAATGCAGAAAACTCTCCTAAAGAATGCCCTGCAACCATTTCTGGTTTAAAATCATCTCCTAAAACTTTTGCTAAAATTACTGAATGTAAAAAGATAGCAGGTTGTGTTACTTTTGTTTCTTTTAACTGTTCTGCTGTACCTTCAAACATAATATCTGTAATTGAAAAGCCTAAAATGTCGTTTGCTTTTTCAAAGTATTCTTGTGCTAAAGGAGATTTTTCGTATAAATCCAATCCCATTCCTGTAAATTGCGCTCCTTGACCTGGAAAAATATATGCTTTCATGTATAAATCTTTATATATTATTTATTTCTATCTAAATTTCGGAGCAAAAATAAACATTTTTATGAGAAGCAATTTGATGCTTTCCACATTCACTTTTTTATTATTTTTTTTGATAAATGTCTTAAACTAACTGTTCTTTTTTTAGAACTAATTTTAGTAATTTCGCTTAATGACAATAAAAGACAAACAATTAGCAGACAATATTTATTTAATATTAGCTGCTTTGTTTATTGCTTCATTAGTAGCTTCTAATTTAATTTTTCAAAAATTTTTTTACTGGGAACCTTTTGGTTGGTTCAGGTTTGAAGTTTCTGTAGGAATTTTACCTTACCCAATTACTTTTTTAATAACCGATATTTTATCTGAAATTTATGGTAAGAAAAAAGCGAACAAGGTAGTCATTGCTGGTATTTTTGCATCATTCTTTTCTATGTTTATTATATTAATTGCAGATGTTGCTCCTGCCATAGAAAGCTCTCCAATTGATGATCAAACATTTCATCAGGTATTTGGTTTATCGCCTTTAGCAGTTTTTGCTTCGATGATGGCTTATCTTTTTGCACAATTTATAGATATTAAAATTTTTCATTTCTGGAAAAAATTAACCAAAGGAAAACACCTCTGGTTGCGTAATAACTTTTCGACTTTTGCTTCTCAGTTTATAGACACATTTGTGGTATTATTTCTGTTGTGTTCTTTTAACATTTTACCTTGGAATTTATTTACAAGTTTATTAATTAGTGGCTTTCTTTTCAAGGTAATTGTTGCTGCTTTAGATACGCCAATTTTATATATAATAGTTTTTGCCTTTAGAAAAAGGTTCAATTTAGCTATTAATGAAGAAATTTTAGAATAGTATTTTGTAATCATTTACTATCACTTTCGTCTAAAGGAGAAGAAACAATATCAACCAATGAAAAAAATAATACTTCTAATTGCTTTCTTTTGGGTATTTCAACTTGCTGCCCAAACATCTATTTACAACAAACTGTTACAAAAACATGTTTCAAATAGTGGAGTTGTAGATTATAAATCGTTTAAAAAAGATCAGGAAAAATTAGCTACATATATTTCTTATCTCCAAGAAACAACACCACAAGAATCGTGGTCTAAAAATAAGCAAAAAGCTTTTTGGATTAATGCCTACAATGCCTACACACTGCAATTAATTTTAGAAAATTATCCATTAAATTCAATAATGGTTATCAATAAAAATGGAAAAACAGCCTGGAAAATTCCGTTTGCTAAAGTTGGTGGAAAAACGTATACTTTAGATTATATAGAACATGAGGTTTTACGAAAAAAACTATTTGATCCTCGAATTCATGTAGGAGTAAACTGTGCTTCTATCTCATGCCCAAAACTAGCTAATACTGCTTTTACAGAAAATAATATAGATGCTACTTTAGAAAATTTAATGAAAGCATTTGTAAACGATAACACAAGAAATAAAATAGCTAAAAATACAATTGAAATATCATCATTATTTGATTGGTTCACAGAAGATTTTACAAAAAATAGTAGTTTAATAACTTATTTGAATACGTATTCTGAAACCAAAATTAACTCAGATGCTACAATTTCTTATTTAAAATACGATTGGAGTTTGAACAATAAATAATTGCTATCTTTCAACTTTTAAAAAAATAAAAATCAATTTATGTCTAAAACATATTACGATGCTGCAGATTTAAGAAAATTTGGCAAAATAACAGAATGGAGTGAAGAATTAGGAAATAAATTCTTTGATTATTATGGAAAAGTTTTTGAGGAAGGTGCTTTAACTGCTCGTGAAAAATCATTAATAGCCTTAGCTGTTGCACATACAGAGCAATGCCCTTATTGTATTGATGCCTATACAAAAGACGGTTTACAAAGAGGCATTACAAAACCAGAAATGATGGAAGCTATACATGTAGGTGCAGCCATAAAAAGTGGTGCAACTTTAGTGCATGGAGTGCAAATGATGAATAAAGTAAACAAATTAGAAATGTAAGCAGAGAACCAAAAACACTTTTAGTGTTTTTGTATGAATCGCTTATTCCTATAAAAGTAGGTATCTACACAAAAGCTTTCAAATCAATAAAACCAAAACATAATTTTCTACGTAAATAAAGTATAAAACGAAACTACATTAATGGCTACAAAATCATTAAAAGCAAGAAATAACGATATCGCAAACACTTCTCGTCAAATGGAAATTCTTTCAAACGGAATTTTCGCAAACGGAGAATTACCCACGTTTGCAGCTAAAATTAAAGAAACAGGTCATTTTCCACTTCGTCCTAAGAAGTTAGAAATTCTTCAAATTAATTTAGGATACATGTGCAACCAAGTTTGCGAACATTGTCATGTAGATGCTGGGCCAGACAGAAAAGAAATAATGACTGTAGAAACTATGCAGCAATGTTTAGAAGTTATTAAAAAAACAGAAGCACATACTTTAGATTTAACAGGTGGTGCTCCTGAAATGAATCCTAATTTTAGATGGTTTGTAGAAGAAGCGTCTAAAGCTGGAATTAAAGATTTTATTGTTCGTTCTAATTTAACCATTATTAGAGCCAACAAAAAATATTACGATTTACCTGAATTCTTTAAAAAGCACAATGTACATGTGGTTTCTTCTATGCCTCATTGGACTCGTGGAAAAACAGACAAACAAAGAGGTGATGGTGTTTTTGATAAATCTATAAAAGCTTTACAAGAACTGAATGCAGTTGGTTATGGAATGCCTGGTTCTGATTTAAAATTAGACTTGGTATACAATCCTTCAGGTGCTTTTTTACCTGGAGATCAGCAAGCTTTAGAAAATGATTTCAAAAAAGCATTAAAAGCAGACTTTGATATTGATTTTCACAGTCTTTTTGCCATTACAAATTTACCAATCAGTCGTTTTTTAGATTATTTAATTGCTTCCGACAATTACGAAGATTATATGCATTCTTTGTTAGATGCTTACAATCCTGCAGCTGTAGAAAATGTAATGTGTACCAACACCATTTCTATAAGTTGGGATGGTTGGTTGTATGATTGCGATTTTAACCAAATGCTAAATTTAAAAGTTGCCAGTAAAGTAAAACACGTTTCTGATTATAATGAAGAATTGTTACAAAACAGAAACATCATTATCAACCAACATTGTTATGGTTGCACAGCTGGTGCAGGAAGCAGTTGTCAAGGAGTTGTTGCTTAAAATCTAAATTTGAATACAAAAACTGCCATATTAATTTTTGCAAATTCAGCTGAAAAAGATGCTGAAAGAAAATCATTTCTTTCTTCTGAAGCTTTTTCACAACTGAATAAACACACTTTAAAAACGGTAGAAAAATCTGGAATTACATATTTTCATTTTTCAGAAAAACAACAAGTTGGAAACTCTTTTGGAGAACGTTTCTCTAATGCTATTGAAACTATTTTTAACAAAGGGTTTGACAACCTAATTACCATTGGTAATGATACTCCACATTTAAGATCACATCACTTAGTTGATACTATGCATCAACTAGACACAAGTGATTTGGTTTTGGGCCCTTCAAAAGATGGTGGCTTTTATTTAATGGGGATAAAAAAAATACATTTTGATAAAAACACCTTCTTAAAATTACCTTGGCAAACATCTAAACTGCAAAATTATATTACCTCTGTAATTAAGTCTAAAAACCTCATTATAAAATTCTTAGAACATTTACAAGATATTGATTTTAAAGAAGATGTTCAAAAAATATTATACAGTTTTAAAGTAATTCCAAGATCGATTTTTTCGATATTTAAAAAATTACTATTCAATCAAAAACATTTTTTTATGGAGAATACTATCTCCATTCAAAATACTTATGCTACTCCAAATTCCAACAAAGGTTCTCCTATAATTTTTGCGTAACTCTAAATTATATTGAAATCATCAATATAAAATCAACATATTTTACACAAAAATTATACTTAATGAAACATACTTTTATGTGGATTTTACTGTGTGTTACTAGCATCAGTTTTTCACAAATTAAAATTTCGGGAAAAGTAACCGATAAAAATTCAGGAATAGAAATTCCTTCTGTAAACATTTCAACATCATCAGAAAATGGAACAACTTCAGACTTTAATGGAACGTATAACATTGAAGTTACAGATCAAAATCAAATCTTAACCTTTTCGTATTTAGGTTACAAAACTCAAAAAATAAAAGTTGGAGATGCAACCATTCTAAACGTTCAATTAGAAGAAATTGAAACCAATTTAGATGAAGTTGTAGTTACAGCCTTAGGTTTAAATAGAAAAACCAAAGAACTTGGGTACGTGGTTCAAGAAATAAAAGCCAAAGATGTTGCTGAGGTAAAAACTGTAAATTTTCTAGACAATTTATCTGGTAAATTAGCAGGTGTTACTATATCACAAGGAGCTACAGGTGTAGGTTCATCGTCTAAAATTACCATTCGTGGGGAAGCTTCTTTTTCTAATAACAATCCACTTTTTGTGGTAGATGGAACTCCTATTAACAACAATGCTGTTCTTAATTTTACCAATGAAGCTGCTGCAGGTTTTCAGGAAATTGACTTTGGTAATGGAGCAATGGAGGTAAATGCAGATGATATTGAAACAGTAACTGTTTTAAAGGGGCCAAGTGCTGCTGCTTTGTATGGAACTCGTGCTTCTAATGGTGTAATTGTAATTAACACTAAAGATGGTCGCAATAAAAAAGGTTTAGGCGTAAGTATAAACTCTTCTATTACTTTTGATAGTGCCTTTCGTTTGCCAGAATTTCAAAATGTATATGGCCAAGGAAATTCAGGAAACTTTGAATATGTAGATGGTTTAGGTGGTGGTGTTAATGATGTTATTACGTATTCTTGGGGGCCAAGATTAGATGCTGGAAATTTAATTCCGCAATTCGATTCTCCTATAACCTTACCAGATGGAACTGTAGTAAGAGGTGGAGATACGTCTTTATATTCAGGGTTACCAATTACACCAACCTTGTTTCAATCGAACCCAGATAATTTAAAAGATTTTTATCAAACAGGAATTACTACCATTAATAATATTGCAATAAATGATAGTTTTGAAAGAGGTTCTTACAGGTTATCTATTACAGATTTAGATAGCGAATCTATAATTCCAGGTGTAAATTTAGATCGAAAAACAGCAGCATTAAAGCTAAATTTTAATCCAACTACAAAAACTAAAATTACGTCTTCTATAAACTACGTAAACTCAAATAGCGACAATAGACCTTCTAATGGTTATGGAAGTGAAAACGTAAATTATTCACTTGTTGCTTGGGGTCCACGTTCTTTAAATATTGATAGTTTGCGCGATTATTGGCAGCCTGGTTTAGAAGGTGTGCAACAGTATTCTTTTAACTACACGTACTTTGATAATCCGTTTTTTATATTACATGAAAATACCAACTCTTTTAACAGAGATCGTGTTTTTGGGAATATTGCTTTCAATCATAAATTTAATGATAAACTAAGTGTTTCATTACGTTCTGGAATGGATTACTCATCAGAAAAAAGACAGTTTAAACGTAACTTTAGTAGTAATCGATTTAAAAACGGAGCTTATGCAGAACACGATGTTTTTTACAGAGAAATCAACACCGATTTTTTAATCAACTATACAGATAATTTAGGTGATTTTTCTTTTGACATTTCTTTTGGTGGAAACAGATTAGATCAAAAAGCAAGTACCAAACAAACGCAAACTACCAATTTAGCGCAACCAGGTATTTTTAGCTTAAATAATGCAGCATCGCCTTTAGAAGTTTTTCAGTTTGAATCTAAAAAAAGAATAAACTCTTTATATAGCATTGCAAAATTGGGTTATAAAGATTATTTGTTTGTAGATATTACAGGTAGAAACGACTGGTCTAGTGCTTTAGCTACTCCGTTTTCAGTAGATGGCACCTCATTTTTCTATCCTTCAATTTCTTCGAGTTTTATTTTATCAAACTATACAGAACTGCCTTCAACTATCTCCTTTGCAAAGTTAAGAGCAAGTGTGGCACAAGTGGGTAATGATACTAATCCGTATCAAACCTCTGGAGCTTTTATATCGCAAACTCCTTTTAATGGGCAACCTACCTTTAGCAATCAGAATTTTATTCCAAATGCAAATTTAAAACCAGAAACTACTACTTCTTACGAGTTTGGTGCAGACCTACGTTTCTTTAAAGATCGTTTAAACATCGACTTTACCTATTATAACAACACTACTAAAGATCAAATTATTTCTTTACCAATTCCAATTTCATCAGGTTACAATCAGCAAGTAATTAATGGTGGTGAAGTAAACACAACAGGAGTAGAAATTATTTTAGGAGGCACACCAATTAGAAACGAGAACTTTAAGTGGAACACTACTTTTAATTTTGCTAGTAACAAATCAGTAATTAAAAATCTACCTCAAAATGATGGACGTCTAACTTTGGCATACAGTAGAATTTACGATAGTGCAAACCAAACTGTATGGTTTCAAGTAGAAGAAGGAGGTCAAATTGGAGATATGTATGGAACAGGGTATGAAAAAAATGCGGATGGCCAATTTCTTTTAGATGATAATGGACGATACATTGCCAATAATGAATTGATTAAAATTGGAAATTACAATCCAGATTTTACCTTAGGTTGGAACAATTCTTTCGAGTACAAAAACTGGAATGCAAGCTTTTTATTCGATTGGAGACAAGGAGGAGAAATTGTTTCTAGAACAAGAGCACTTGGAAATGTGGGTGGGCAATTGGCAGAAACTGCATTTAGACCAGATGCTGGTATTGTAGCTCAAGGTGTAAATGTAAATACAGGGCAGCCTAATACTGTTGCAGTTTCTGCAGAAAGTTATTACAGGCAATTTTATGACAGAAATCATGAAGAAAACAATGTGTATAATGCTTCATTTTTAAAACTACGTCAATTTTCTATTGGATATGTTTTAAATCTTGATGAAGGCTTTTTAGGCTTGAAAAATCCATCAACAATAAACTTTTCTTTTATAGGAAACAACCTGTTTGTTATAACAGAAAATCCACATTTCGACCCTGAACAATTGGCTGTGCAAGGCAATGGTTTTGTAAGCGGAGTTGAAGATATGAGTTATGCAACTAGCAGAAGTTTAGGTTTTAAAGTAGGGTTTAATTTCTAGTTCTCACGAATATAGAAATCTAAAATAAAAAAGATGAAAAAATTTATATACACACTAGCATTTTTTACGATAATTATATCAAGTTGTACCAAAGATTTTGAGGAAATAAATACCAATATCAATGCACCAGTTACAGTACAACCAAGCTTGTTATTAAGACAAGTTATTTACGATTTTGGAGAACAAATGAGTTACGAAGGTTTTGTTGCTGGCGATTTATTAGCACAACACAGAACTGCTGTCGACTTTAATTTATTTGACAGACACGATTTAAAAAGTCCGCAATTAGGTGGTAATCCTTGGCCTATTTTTTATACCAATTTACGCGATAATGAAATTATTTTAAAACAAAGTAGAGCAATCACAGCTTTTGCAGTTTACGAAGGCCCTGCTTTAATTTTAAAGGCTTACATGGCTGCAGGCTTAACAGATTTGTTTGGTGATGTTCCTTATTTTGAAGCCTTTAATGGTGTAGAAGGCACTGTAAATCCTGCTTATGATTTACAAGAGGATATTTATCAAAATGAAAACGGAATTTTAGATAATTTAGACAAAGGAATTGCTGCACTAAACAACTATTCTGGTGCTATTCCTTTAGAAGGAGATATTCTTTTTAATGGCAATTTACAAGCTTGGGTAAAGTTTGCAAATGCATTAAAAATCAAATACTTAATTCGTATTTCTAATAAAATTGATGTTGCTGCACAATTGCAAAATCTCTTTACAGAAGGAAATTACATTAAGTCAAATGCAGAAAATGCTGTTTTCGATTTTACCAATTCAGAGCCTAATAGTTTTAGGTTAGCGCAATTGAGAATTGGCGATTTTAATAATTTTGTACTTTCTGAAACCATGGAAGAAATCTTAATAGATTTAAATGATAGCAGAATTACTGCGTTTTTTAGACCTTTTGCCAATTCAAACGCAAACAATTTTAATGGATTAATTAACGGTATTAATGCAGGCACAACTTCTATTGCAGTAGCAGATTATTCTTTGGCAAGTTCTGCTTTTAGAGAAGACACCTCTACTTTAGACGCCAATTTTATGACAGCTTGGGAAACCAGTTTTTTACTGGCAGAGGCAGCAGAAAAAGGGTTGATTACTGCTAATGCAGAAACACTTTACAATGAAGGTATAGCACAAGCTTTTGAATATTGGAACACTACTTTGCCTGCTAATTATTTGTTAGGCAATGCCAATTACAATGCTCCAGGTACTTCGCGTTTAGAACAAATTATTACTCAAAAATGGATTGCTTCTATTATACAAGGATATGAAGGTTGGGTTGAATATAGGCGAACAGGTTTTCCTGCTTTAAAAAATGTAGCTGCAAGTTTAAACAACGGATTAATTCCTGTAAGAATGCCTTATCCTGCAGAAGCAGCCACTTTAAATCAAGAAAATTATAGTGTAGCTGCAGCTGCAACAAACAACAATAGTTTAGATGTAAAAGTCTGGTGGAACGAATAATATGGATGTAATCAACTGGCAGTGGGTATTGGTAATTTGCTCAAGTATCATCTTGTTCTTTTTATCTCCTTTAGCCAAAACAAAAGAGCAGTTTTTTAAAGCTGTACAAGAAAAAAAAGCTCCTAATACTTTAGTATTAACAGGTAGTTTAATCATTTCTTGGATTTTTGCAAAAAGCATTACCAATGCTGCAAACTTGGGCTTAGATTTTGGTTTGGTTGGTGGTGTAGCTTATGCTGGGTATTACCTTTCTTTTGCTGTTGCTGGTTTTATTATTTATCAATTAAGAACTAAAGGAAAGTATAATAGTATTCACGATTTTTTAACCTCAAAATTTGGTAAAAAAGCAGTGGCAGTGTTTTCTATATTAATCGCTTTTCGTTTATTTAATGAAGTTTGGAGCAACACCATGGTTATTGGAAGTTATTTTGGAGAAACTGGAAGTGTAGCTTATTATTGGGCAATTATTGTATTTACAATCTTAACGTTAAGTTACGCTTTAAAGGGAGGATTAAGCAGTTCTATTTTTACAGATGTTATACAAATGGTATTGTTTTCTATACTACTACTCATAATTTTAGGCGCAATTTTTACTTCGGATGATTTTAATACCACACAAATTATTTCTTCTGGAACTTGGAGTTTTGAACTGGGATTAAATCTCTTTATTGCAGCACTACTCCAATCGTTTAGTTATCCTTTTCACGATCCAGTTTTAACAGATAGGGGTTTTATATCCTCACCAAAAGTTACTCGTAAAAGTTTTTTATGGGCAAGTGTTTTAGGAGCATTGTGTATTGTTTTATTCAGTTTTATTGGGGTTTACGCACAAACAAAAGGCTTGCAAGGCCAAGCTGCAGTAGAAGTGGGCAAAGCATTAGGTGTTGTAATTTTATTGGTAATAAATTTTATAATGATTACCTCTGCTGCTTCTACCTTAGACTCCACTTTTTCATCATTCTCAAAACTAATTGCCATAGATTTAGGTTTGGGCAATAGCGTTTCTTTTGGACGATTCACCATGGTTGTTGTTGCAATTTTAGGCACAATTCCTGTATTTTTAAATGCAGAAATATTGTCTGCAACCACCATTTCTGGAACTATGGTTATAGGGTTAACACCCATATTTATATTCTGGAAATACAAGGTTCCAAAAATTAGTTTTTACCTATCTGTTTTTTGCGGATTACTTTTCGGAATCCTATTGGTTTTTGAAGTTTTTCCAGAAAGTTTAATTTTTACTGAAGGGAAATATGCAAGTTTACTTTGGGTAAATTTGTGGGGTATTTTAAGTTGTATCATTTTATATTTTATGCCAAAATGGATCAAAAAATAATGCATTTAGGAAATATTACAGGAAAAACACTGCTGTTTGGTGGTGTATATAGCAATTTACAAGCTTTAGAAGCCTTAAAACAAGTTGCCGAAAAAGAAAATATTGCTCCAGAAAACTGCATTTGTACTGGAGATATTGTAGGCTATTGTGCACAACCAGAAGAAACTGTGCAACTCTTTAAATTGTGGGGTGCAAAAAGTATTGTGGGTAATGTAGAAATTCAACTACGAGAAAATGCAGCAGATTGTGGTTGCGATTTTAGAGAAGGTTCTAGATGCGATGGATTTTCGCAACTGTGGTATCCTTATGCACAAAGTAAATTGAGTGAAAACTCGCTAGATTTTCTAAAAACACTACCCAATTATATCAACTTTAATTATGCTGATAAAAAAGTTAGCGTAGTTCATGGTTCGTATTTTAATGTATCAGAATTCATATTTAAATCTACAAACTGGAAAATTAAACAACCCAATTTTGAAGCTACAAAGAGTGATGTTATTATTGCTGGGCACTGTGGTTTGCCTTTTCATCATCAAGAAAAAGATAACCTTTGGTTAAATCCGGGTGTAATTGGTATGCCAGCCAATGATGGAAGTCCTGCTGTTTGGTATGCCATTTTAGAGGATACACAGAATACTTTGTCTTTTACACATAAAACCTTAAATTACAATTATAAATTAACCAGTACATTAATGCAAAACGGTTTGCTACCTGAAGAGTATTCAAGGACCATAGTTACTGGTATTTGGGACAATACAGAAATTTTACCTGCCATAGAAAGTGGCTTGCAAGGGTTTGGAATACAGTTATAATCATCATGAAAAAAATTGCTTTTTTACTACTATTAATTACTTCTGCTACTTTTGGGCAACATAAATTAGATAAGTTGCTAGAGAAATGGAACACCAGAAATGTACCCTACATGTCTGTAGAAACTTTGGCATTACCAAAAACTGATGCCATTTTATTAGATGCTAGAGATCAAAAAGAATACGATGTAAGTCATTTAAAAAATGCTATTCGTGTTGGGTATAATGATTTTAAACTCAAAGAAACCCTACCAAAATTACCCAAAAATAAAAACACCAAAATAGTAGTATATTGTTCTTTAGGCATTCGCTCTGAAACAGTAGCACACAAACTGATACAAGAGGGCTATACCAATGTATACAATTTATATGGAGGTATTTTTGAATGGAAAAACGCCAACTTTAATGTTGTAGATACTTTAGGAAACACAACAGAAAAAGTACATGCCTTTAGTAAAAGCTGGAGCAAATGGTTAAAAAAAGGAGAGAAAGTATATTAGTTGTTAGTTATAAATTACAATATTTATGTCATTTCAAACGAAGTCGAAAAATCTATTATTAATCTTTACAAGAAATCCAGAGCTAGGCAAAGCAAAAACTCGTTTGGCAAAAACGGTAGGTGATGCAACTGCTTTAGAAATCTATAAGTTTTTATTAGCAAAAACCAGAGATGTATCTGCTAAAGTACAAGCAGATAAAGCTGTATATTACTCCGTAAAAATCAGAGAAAATGACATTTGGGATGCTTCTATATATCAAAAACACCAACAAATTGGAGCTGATTTAGGCCAAAGAATGCAACATGCTTTTCAAGAAGGGTTTAAAGCAGGCTATAAAAAAGTATTGATTATTGGTAGCGATTTGTATGACTTATCTTCAGAAAATATAGACCATGCTTTTAAACTACTAGATACTAATGATGTAGTTCTAGGTCCTGCAGAAGATGGAGGTTATTATTTATTAGGGATGAACACCTTGTACCCAGCTGTGTTTAGCAATAAAGATTGGGGAACAGCTTCAGTAAGAAAAGATACACTTGCAGATTTAATAGCTCAAAAAGTAAAACTATTAGAAACCAAAAATGATATCGATTTGTATGAGGATATTGAAGGTATTCCTGAAATCATGAATCGATTTATCCATAAAAAAACTTAAAAATACATTTGTACACAATGAAAGCAGCACAATTACAAGAAACCATCGATTTTTTAAAAACTAAAGGCATTCAAGCTCCAGAAATAGGTATCGTTTTAGGTACTGGTTTAGGCAAATTAGTAGGTGAAATTTCAATTGAAAAAGAGATTTCTTACAAAGACATTCCTAATTTTCCAGTGGCTACTGTAGAGTTTCATTCTGGTAAATTAATTTATGGAAATTTGTCTGGTAAAAAAGTATTAGTAATGGCAGGTCGTTTTCATTTGTATGAAGGTTATACACCTTGGGAGGTTACCTATGGTATTCGCACCATGCATGGTTTGGGTATTCAAAACTTACTGATTTCTAATGCTGCAGGAGCTATCAACCTCGATTATAAAAAAGGCGATTTAATGTTGATTGAAGATCATATTAATTTACAAGGCAGTTCTCCTCTCGCTTTTAATGGTGCCAATTCGTTTGGGAATATTTTTGCAGACATGCTAGAACCGTATTCAAAAAGTATTAATACTCAACTAAATTTAATAGCTACAGAAAAAAACATTCAATTACACCAAGGTGTTTATGCTAGTGTTTTAGGCCCTCAGTTAGAAACGAGAGCAGAATACAGAATGCTACAAATTTTAGAGGTTGATGCTGTAGGTATGAGTACTGTGCCAGAAGTAATTGTAGCCAAACAACTCAACTTACCTTGCGCAGCTATTTCTGTATTAACAGATGAATGCGACCCTAAAAACCTTCAACCTGTAGATATCGCAGAAATTATTGCTATTGCTGGTGAAGCAGAACCAAAAATGATTGCCTTGTTTAAGGGAGTGATTGAAGTTTTATAAAATGGAATAAAAAGCATAGACCTTTCAGGTTTTAAGAACCTGAAAGGTCTTAAAACCTGAAAAAATGCAAATAGAAAAAGTATAACCAGACAATTATTACCATATTTATAATAGAGGTAACAATGGTACTAATATTTTTTTTTGAGGAAGAAAATTACAACTACTTCTTAAGCTTTGTCAAAAAATATCTTTTCCCAATTTCTGATATTTATGCCTACTGTCTTCTTAAAAATCGCTTTCATATTCTTTTAAAAATTCATGATAATTGCGAAACCTCTTCTCAGGATTTTTCAAATTTATTTAATGCCTATACCAAAGCAATAAATAAAAATATGGAAGAACAGGAAGTTTATTCGAAAAACCTTTTAAAAGGATAAAAATTGCAGATGAAAACTATTTAAAAACATTAATACTTTACCTTCATTTAAATCCAGAAAAGCATCAAATTTGTAACGATTTTAGAGCTTACAAGTATTCATCTTATCAATCTATAATATCAAAAAGTAAAACAAATATTAAAAAAGATGATGTATTACTTTTATTTGATAACGTTCAAAATTTTATTGACACACATGAAGCTCAAAAAGCTTTTGTAAATGAAAATAATAAACAACTATTTTTAGAATAATTCAAACATGACAGTTCAGGTTTTGAAAAGAAACTTTATAAGACCCTTCAGGTTTCTAAAACCTGAAGGGTCTTTTCGCCTTTCGTTTTTTTTATGAATAACACTAATCATCCTAGAGAAAAAACATGTAGAACAAACATCAAGGTAAATTAAAATTCCATCAAATAGCAATAACTAAGTTCTTTCAGGTTTTGAAAACCTGAAGGGTCTCTTTATCTTTACTTTTTCTTATGAACAACAACTTCAAATCTTTTATTTTAGAAAAAACAGGTGCAACAGCCCTGCAAGAAAAGGAAGTAATTCAGGAATTGTGGAGTGGTTATGGCAACATACAACGTATTGCTTTAGAAGGCGCATCTTTTAAAAGTCTGGTAGTTAAGCATGTACAAATCCTAAAACAAAGCAACCATCCTAGAGGATGGAACTCACTCATTGGGCATCAGCGTAAATTAACTTCGTATGAAGTTGAAACCACTTGGTATCAAAATTACAGCAAACATAGTACTGCACGTTTACCTAAATGTTATGGCATTTTAAAAGATAAAGATGAAGTGCTGCTTATACTCGAAGACTTAGATACTGCAGGTTTTGCCATCAGAAAACAGCAAGTTACGTGGGCAGAAATTAAGATTTGTTTAGAGTGGTTGGCAAATTTTCATGCCAGTTACCTTGAAAAAGAGCCAAAAAAACTTTGGAAAATAGGCACCTATTGGCATTTAGACACCAGGCCTCAAGAGCTGGAAGCTTTAAACGATACTGTCTTAAAAAATGCAGCACATGCCATTGATGAGAAACTCAACAATTGCACCTATAAAACCTTTGTTCATGGTGATGCCAAATTGGCAAACTTCTGTTTTGCTGATGATGGTAAAGTAGCAGGTCTCGATTTTCAATATGTGGGGGGTGGTTGTGGTATGAAAGACGTTGCCTATTTTATTGGCAGCTGTTTGTCTGAAGACGATTGCGAAAGCTTGGAAGCAGAAATCTTAACAACCTATTTCAACCATTTTCATAAAGCTTTTGGCAAAGAACACAAGGCCTTAGAAAAAGAATGGCGTGAATTGTATCCTGTAGCTTGGGCAGATTTTCATCGGTTTTTAAAAGGATGGAGTCCTGGCCATTGGAAAATCAATTCGTATAGTGAGCGTATTACGCAAGAAGTCATCAAACAATTGAATCATGAATTTTAAAGTACTTGCAGATATTGCCACAAAAGCGGCTTTAAAAGCTGGTGAAGTGATCCAAAAATTTGATAGAACTACCCTAAAAGTTCAGCAAAAAGAAGGAGGCAATACCTTAGCCTCTCAAGTAGTCACAGCCTTAGATTTGGAATGCGAAAAGGTAATTCGCACCTATTTAGAACCAACATGCAAAGCCTTACAACTTGGCATATTGAGCGAGGAAACCGAAGATAACCAAAGCAGATTTACCAACGACTATTTTTGGTGTGTAGACCCTTTAGATGGCACCTTAGCCTTTATAAATAATCATCCTGGTTTTTCTGTGTCTATTGCTTCAGTTTCAAAAGATGGAACGCCCTATATTGGGGTGGTTTACGACCCAAGTACACACAATTTATACACAGCTATAAAAGGAAAAGGTGCTTTTAAAAATGGACAACCTTGGGTAGTGAAACCCCAAAACAACTTCTTGACTTATGTTACCGATAAAACCTTATCAGACACACCAAATCATAATGCAATAGAAAAAATTCTAGCAACAAAAGTAAAATCTTTAGGTATGTCTTCAATTAAAGAAATTTCTGGTGGAGGTGCAGTTTTAAATGCCATTTTAGTAGCCGAAAACAGCCCTGCTGTATTGCTAAAACTGCCCAAAAAAGAAAAAGGTGGTGGCAGTCTTTGGGACTTTGCAGCTACTGTTTGTATTTTTAACGAATTAGGGTTGCAAGCAAGGGCTTATAATGGTACAGCATTGCACCTAAACCCTAAAACAACTACATTTTTAAATACACAAGGGGTTTATTTAAGTTCCTAAAAAAATCAACTTTAAAGAAACAACGCATCACCAAAATTGAGTTGCTGTGCAAAAGGTACTTTTTCTAAAATACTTGGAATATTACTCAGTTTTTTACTTGAAAACACATCTGTAGATACAGGGTAACTCACCAATTCTTGTTTGGTAAAACTGTTTAATACTGCTTTTACCTCATCTGTTTGAGTTTCTTTCAACCATATTTCGTATGTATTAGGATCTAAAATCAACGGCATTCTATAACTACCTAAAGCATTGGGTGTATTGTGTATGCTTTTAAAAAAATCATTGGCTTCTGTGGTAATAATAGAAGCCGTATGTATTGTTTTAAGGCCTTGTTGCACTTTTGAATAGATGCCTGCAAAAGCAAACAGTTCGTGGTTTTTTTCTTTAAAAAAATAAGGAATTTTCTTTCGAACACCTCTAGCTACATGAGGTTCAAAAAAACCATCTGCATAAATAATACAGCGCTGCTTTTCTATAAACTGACTGTACAAATCACTGGTAAACAAGCGTTCTTTAGTGGCGTTTAATGTGTTGGTTTTCGACAAGAAATCGGTTCTGTAGGTAATGTCGTAATTGGTAGGCAGCACGCCCCATTTGGCAAGGTGAATACTTGTAGGTACTTCTTGAGTAGTAATGGCTAAATTTTTAGTCTCCCAACCATTAAAGTGAAAATAAGACTGAAACAATTGAGGAGTTGTAAACTCCTTTTTGGTCTTTTTTTCAATTGCCTCAGCAGACTTGGTTAATGAAGTGTGTACGCACATGGGTAAAGGTTTACGTAAAAATAACGATGGATACTTTTAATTATTTCAACTCTCCTTTTTTATGGAGAAACGAGAATATTTTTTTATCAACTTCAGAAATAATTTCAAGATTATTAAAGGATAACCACCTTAACTCTTCGATTTCATTAGCTGCTTTTAAAAGCCCAGAGTATTCCGCTTTATAACAACTCATTACAACATTTACACCTTGTTTTGCACCATCAGATTGAGCAGAAAAAGTGCCCATATATTTTATTGTTGTTGGCTTTATAGCTACACTTAATTCTTCTAAAACCTCCCTTATTAAAGTTTCTGAATCTGTTTCATTGTTTTCTCGCTTGCCTCCAGGAATATAGTATTTCGTTTTTCCTTTAGATTTAGTACTTAATATTTTACCATCTTTAATTTCTATAAAAGCTATTTTATCTATATGTTTAAGTTTTTTCATATAAAATGCAAATTAAAGAAATTATAATTACTGAAAAATTTACTGCTTATACTTTATGCCACATTAATTGAATTAGAGTTTTTGTAAATATATTTAGAGAATTTTAATTACTAAATTTTATTGACATTAGATCTGAAACTTATTTAAATATGATTAAGCAAATTAGAACAATAAAAAATCTATCTAATAATCGATTCACTTTACTATACAACTTTCTCATTACCCCACTTTTTAGCTGCATACAAACAATTTTAATACCAGGTCTTTTATTAGATATAAATCTTAGTATAATTTTACCTCCCTTTAAATAATTAGAAAACCCACTTCCTTTTGTAAAATAATTATCCTATATCATTATTATATTATACAATTATTTTTTTGATTTTATAAATTAAATAATAAACTGTAAATAATTATCTTTGAAGAAAGATTGATTATGAATAATGAAACTTTTGGAATGACTTTCCAATATGCTATATGCATTGAATACGATATTGAAAATAAAATATCGACTGAAAGGATTGACAAAGAACTTCTTTCTACTTTTTTAGAATCAAAAATAATACGAAAAATATTTAAAGGAAAAAGCAAACCAATTAAGTCATTATATAAAACTAAAGAATTTACTTCCGAATTTATAAGCAGATGTCCACATAGTTTTCTATTGGAAAATGAGGAAACTTTTTCCGTTAAAACATTTAAAGGAAATGGGAAAATGTTTGCACCTAAAGTTGTTGGTCAAGCAGGAGAAAATACTTTTAATCATTTCTTTGGACATTTACACAATACCGAAATAAACAGAACTAATTTTAAAGAATTTTGTCTTGAAAATATTTCAGAAATATTACCTATTGTAGTTGATTACGCTTTAGTAAGTGACCACAATTGTTGGTTTTATAGAAAAGATGACACTTTTAGCTACGAAATAATCAAAAGAGCTGATTTACCAGATTTAACATTTGATAAAAAGAATTTTACATTTACAAAACCAACTTCACAATCTTGGAATGAATCAAATACTGTTAAATACAAGGGAAGAACAGTAATGGAATTACAACTTCACACAAATAGAAGTGGTTATAAAATTAGACTTCACAGAGATAATTTCCCTGAACTATTAAAAGTAGAAAAAACAATAAACAACTCATTATTAGGAGATACAGCAGAATTAGCAATTTGTAATGTTTTTAAACTCGACCCAGGAGTAAATAGTGATAGACTTGTAAATAATTCAGATAAATCAATTTTATCAATATTTGAGAAACATTATTCTAATAATGAAAAAACTTTATTTCCATTAAAACCTCTAAAATATTCTGGAACAGAGAAAAGAAAAAGAGGAGGAAATAGTAAAAGCGGAATTGATTTTTATTTAGAAAAAGAAAACACATTATCGTTAAAAACAAATAAATCTAAATCTTACAAAGTTTGTCCACCAGAAATTGGTCAACCTTCTCCAAAAACATTTGACTTACATTTTGCTAATAAAGGTTGGTATGATGGAAAAATGAATGAGGAAAAATTCAGAACTTTAGTTAAAGACAAAAACAAATTAGTTCTTTTATTAAAAGAATATGTAAAATTCCTTAACGAATGTGATTTTCTACTTTGGTCATTATATCTCAATGACAAAGATATTTCTTCAAAATTAATTAATAAAAAAGAGCTTGAAAATATAAATTTTGAACCTAACTTAATTGATTTTTCAAACGATTTCACAGAAAAAAGTAGTGTTACAATAAAGTATGGAAACATTAAAGCTATTTCATTAGGCGAATTTCAAGTTCATTCTGCAAGAAATTCATTAAAATTTAGGTTCAATTTCGAAAATCTATTAGCAATAAAATAAAATGTTTCTTATATTTGGACAATTATAGACAAAACTGGACAAGTATGGACAATACAGTGCAAATGTTAAGAATTGAAGATGTAGCGAATAAATTAAATGTTTCTCAAAAATCAGTAAGAAGATATATACATTCAGGAAAATTAAAATCTAATAAAGTTGGAGGAGTTCACAGAGTAGAAGAAAGCGAATTGCAGTATTTTCTTAAATTATCAGTTTACGAAAATGGTAAAGAAAAAGAATTAGAACGCACTCGCCCAAAATCTACAAAAACTGATTTGATAAATTGGATGGATATTTCAGAAGAATGGGATAAGCCTAAAAAAAACGAATACACTTCAGCAGATTTATTTTGTGGAGCTGGAGGAATGGCTAAAGGTTTTGAAATGGCTGGATTTAATCAGGTTTGTGGTTTAGATTGGTTTAAAGAAGCTGGAATGACTTACAGGCACAATTTTGAGCATCCATTAATTGAAGGAGATATTACAAGTAGAGAAATAAAAGACAAATTTATAAACACCGTAAAAAAACAACTTAAAGGCAAACCTTTAACTGTTCTTTCGGGTGGTTTTCCTTGTCAAGGTTTTAGTATGTCAGGAAGTAGAATCGTAGAAGATGAAAGAAATTCACTTTACAAAGATATGCTTCAAATAATAGAAGAATTACAGCCAGAATTTATTGTTGCTGAAAACGTTAAAGGTTTACGTTCAATGCTTAAAGGAAAAGTTGAAGATAAAATTAAAACCGACATAAAAAAACTTGGCTACGAAGTAAATGTAACTGTTTTAAATTCAGCAGATTATTATGTTCCTCAAAAAAGAGAACGAGTAATTTTTATTGCAAATAGAATTGGAAAGAAAAACTATCATCCTTCTCCTCTACTTGAATCAGGTTCTTATGTTACTACAAAAGAAGCAATTAAAGATTTAATAAAACTTAAAGACAAAAAAGAATTTAATCATGTTAGAACTAAACATAGTGACGATATGAAAGAAAGATTAGCTTTAGTTCCAGAAGGAAAAAGTCTTTATGACAATTATTCTGACTCTTGGAAAAAGTGTCCTTGGAATGAAGCAAGTTGTACAATAAAGGAAAATCATGGAGGAGTAAATATTCACCCAATTGAACCAAGAGTTATTACTGTTCGAGAAATGGCAAGATTACAATCCTTTCCAGACGATTTTATATTTAAAGGAGCAAAAGGGAAACAAATGGTTCAAATTGGAAACGCAGTTCCACCTTTATTAGCGAAAGCAATAGGATTATCAATTAAAAAAACGTTAGAAAATAACAATTTATAAAACGTTTATAATTAATTATTGATAAAAGGTTAGTTATATAAATCTAATCGCTTTTATACTTAGTTTGAATTTGCCAACTTATTTAATAAAACTCGCAACTAAAGTCCATATAAATAATTACATAGTCTTCTTAATACCTAAATTTAACCCTATATCTTTAAGTTATAAATTGCTCTAATAACATGTTCTTTTTTTACTTTATCAAATAGCATAATTTATTTTTAATTGTTTAAAATTAGTAATCTTTTTTAGAAAACTGATAAGAAAAATTAGAATTTCTTAGATTAAAAGTTGACAAAATAATTCTAATAAATTAAAAAAAGGTCAAATTTATCTCTATCCAAACCCAACTTTCACTCCATCAGCATGCAATTTTTACTACATCCGTACGCGATAAAAGTTGCATACGGACGCAGTGAGCGTTAAAAAAGGGCAAAAAAAAGCCCCAATAACCAAAGTTATTGGGGCTTTCACCTAAAAACTACTAAACGCTTAACTCGCTTTGAGGAACGTTAAGTCCTCTAGCAATTTTCGCATTTTCTTAGCAGGTCGAAACAAAATTCTAGATTTGGTAACTGCATCTGCGGTTACCTCTTCTGGTGTGGTAAAGCCTTCTGAGCTTAAACCTACTTGAAAATTACCCAGTTTTCCTAAGCGCACTATTCTGCCTTCTTTCAATTCTCTCACAATGTTTTTTTCTAACACATTTAGTACTGCCAAACAATCGGTGTCTGTTACTGTACATTGTTCAGAAATCATTTCTGCTAAAGATTCGAAGTCTACGCTTCCATTTGGTGTAACAGCCGCATAATATTTAGGGGCTGCTAATAAATCTTGAGGATTTTTCCTCGGTATTATTTTATATTTAATACTCATTTTATTTCTATTTTAAATTATAATTAATCTTGCAACCTTTGTTTTTAGAGGCACTTACAAACGACTTCCTCTCTATTACGCTTTTAAAAACTCTGCAATAGTTTGCCTAACCCTATACGTTTTTATAAGGTTCAACTGCAAGAAAATGAATTACTTACAGGAGTTACTTCCAAAAAAATTAAGTCATACTTTTACCAAATACAGTTTGTGGACTGCTTTTAAAAATTAATATTTAAAATTTGGTAAGCTTTAAGAAGAATTGTAATTTTGTGGTCTCAATACGAAACTACACACTTCTTAAAGTGTTACCGTTTTAAAGAAGTCTTAAAGCACATCTTTAAGGCTTTCTTGTTTTTGTAAAGATAAAGAGTTGGTTTTGTACGATTGTTAAATATTTTTAACTGTCGCCATTATTTATGAAATGTTTCTGATAACCTACTTGGCTATGCACTTTTTCTTTACAATGGTAAAACTATAAAATCATTTTGAAACTTTAGGGTGCAAGTTTGTATAATGTTTAGCAAACTTATCAACAAAAATTGTGTTTTTTTACTGTTTTACCATTATAAAAACATATATATCAACATATTACACATTTTTTACACATTTTTTTTACCAAATACGAATGCGAATATAAGTACTTCTGCCTATTTTAATATCAAAATACAGTCCGTCAAAACCTAGTGCATGTATTTTGTATAGTAAGTTTTGCCACATATTGTTTCGTTTTTTGTAAGCTATCAAGTAAAATAAAGACTAAAACCCAAGTGTATGGTTAATAGTTTTTGATACTACAAGATAATTAAAAATACCGACTTTATCAATTGGTGAACTCTTTGTAAATTTGCAATCAATGGAAAAATATGTAGACCTTATAAAAAATTCGTACGCCAACTACTGGAACTACCTGAAAAACTCTATGTTGTTGGAGCTTAATTGGGAAAATTATTTTTATGGTTTACTCATCATCTCTTTTGTAGTTTGGGGTTTAGAAGCCTTGTTTCCTTGGCGTAAAAATCAATCGTTGTTCCGTAAAGACTTTTGGTTAGATACCTTTTATATGTTTTTCAACTTCTTTTTACTCAACTTAATTGTATTGATAGCGCTATCGAATACAGCTGCTGAGTTGTTTAATGATGTATTGGGTGTTGTAGGGTTAACACTCAGTAGTTTTCAACTGTTAGATTTAAATGCTTTGCCTTTTGCATTGCGTATATTTATCTTTTTTATTGTGGTTGATTTTGTACAATGGTGGACACACAGATTGCTACATAGAGTGGAGTTTTTATGGAATTTTCACAAAGTACACCACTCTGTAAAAGAAATGGGCTTTGCTGCACACTTGCGCTATCATTGGATGGAACCTGTAGTTTACAATTCTTTACGCTACATACCCTTAGCCATAATTGGCGGATTTTCTGCACAAGACGTTGCAGTAGTTCACTTTTTTAATATTACCATTGGGCATTTGAACCACGCGAATATCAATTGGGATTATGGTTGGCTAAAGTACATTTTTAACAACCCTAAAATGCACATTTGGCATCACTCTAAAGAATTGCCAGAAGAACGCAAATATGGAGTAAACTTTGGATTGACCTTAAGTATTTGGGATTACCTTTTTAACACCAACTACATTCCGTATTCTGGTAGAGATATTGAATTGGGTTTTGAGGGTGATGAGCATTTTCCAAAAGATTTTTTTAGACAAGAAGCCTATCCTTTAGGAAAAAGAGATTAGTAAGTTCGAGATTCGTTGTTCGATTTTCGATTTTCGAGATTCGTTGTTCGAGATTCGAGATTCGTTGCTCGATAGTCGATAGTCGATAGTAGATAAAAGAAACTAATTCCTTCCTTTTTCGTTTGGATATAAACTTGGCAAAACATCACTTTGAAAAAATGCTTTGGTATCTATATTCATTGCTGTGAGTTTGCCTTTAAAAGCTGCACCTGTATCTACATTCCAAATATTTATAGCATTCATTGGAGTAGCTTCTCCAAAATTGGTGGTTGGTGTATGCCCTATAAATATTTCTTTATAATGGGTTAATCTTTTTGGATATTTGGTGTTTTCTAAATCAATTTTTTTATCCATTACCAAAGCCATTTCCCACAAGGTTCTGTCTGTACAGAATTTATGAGGATACGATTCTCTTTCTACACCATGCATAGAAGTAAAACCAGCGTGTAAAAACAAACGGTTTTCATCATCTAAGTGATACATTTTCATGTTTTCGAAGAATTGTAAGTGTTCTTGTTGCTCTTTTTTAGAATAGTTTTGATAACTTTCTAAGGTGCCTTCTCCACCATGCATAAACCAAGTTGGGTTTACATCTGTAGTATCTTTTAGCCAATTTTCGCACCAAACATCATGATTACCTTTTATAAAAATACAGTTTATTTTCTGAGAAAGTTCTATTAAAAAATCGATTACTTGTGCAGATTCGCTCCAACCATCTACATAATCTCCCATAAAGATTAAAGTATCTTTTTCAGTTACTTTTAACTGGTTGAGTACTTGTACAAGCGCTTTTAAACCTCCATGAATATCTCCTATTACAAATGTTCTCTCCATAATGTAAAGCTAATGGTTAGTTTAATAGTAAAAGAATGTATTGCATTAAACTTAGGTTAAAAATAATAGTAATGTTACTGCTGCTGTTACATTCTAAACGTCATAATTGGTAATGATGCATGGTTGGTAATATCTTCTGAAATACTGCCAGCAAAAAGATGCGACAATCCTTTTCTACCATGGGTAACCATAGTAATTAAATCTGCACCCACACTATTTGCAAACGATAACACCCCTTCTTCTATAGATCTTGCACACACAAAGTTTACGTTTATTAATCGATCTGTATTGCCTTCTGCTTGCATTAAAAACTCATTGGCTAAAGCATCCATTTCTGGAGTGGTTTTAAAGTTTTCATTAGGCAGGTTTACGTACAACAAGTGTTTTTTGGCATCTAAAAACTCTAAAGAACTAATCATTTGCTGAAATGCTGCAATAGATTCTTCAGAAAAATCAGTAGCATATACAACATCCATAAACTGCACATCTTTTAAATCGTTCTTTAAAACAAGTACAGGCACATCTGCATAACGTATTACTTTTTCTGTATTAGAGCCTACAAAAAACTCTTTTAATCCACTTGCACCATGAGAACCCATGAAAATAAAATCGGCATTCATTTCTAAAGCGATATCATTAACTTCTTTAAAAATTTTGTAATGCTTTATAATTGGCACTACTTCTATATCTTTTAAATAGGGTTTGTCTAAAAAATCTTCCAGCTTTTTTTCTGCTAATTTTAGTGAAAACACTGCATTTTGCTGACTAAATTCTACACTTTGGGAAAAATTAACTTCCTGTAAATTTAGCATATGTAATGCATAAATAACAACTTCTGTTTTTTGTGATAAAAGCGCTGCAGCTTTTAATGCATAAGCTGAGTGCTCAGAAAAATCGATGGGAACCAGTATTTTTTTCATAAGAGATTTTTTAATGTTCTTTACAAATTTAATGAGTTTAAAACAGTTATTTTAAGACATATATCATGTTTTGCAAAATAATTATTGCTTAAAAAGCTGTTCAATCAATTTTTCTGCTGGCTTATTTTGAGGCGTAAACCTGTTATTTTCTTCGCCACCAACTACATCATGTCTGTGAAACCATTTCCATAAAAAACCACCTTCAAACCACTCTTCTTTCCAAAATTGATTGTGTATGGCTTGCAAACCATTTGCTTGTGCTTGTAGGTTTACATTGCCTTGCATTCTGTTAAACTCCCATGGTTTTTTTGCGGTGTAATGGATACTTCTATACCCAAACTCTGTAAACAACACTGGTTTGTTAAACTTTTTTTGAATGCCCATAATTTCTGTTTTATGAGGTTGCCATCCTTTTTCTAGAGCTGCAACTGTGGGCAATTTTTCATCACTCAAAGGAAAATAAGCATCAATACCAATAAAGTCTAATTGATTCCAAAAAGAGAGTCTTTTATATTCATCCCAATTTGCTGCGTAGGTTAATTTACCTTTGTAAACTGTTCTAATTTCTTTAATTAAGGCAGTCCAATATTTTGGTCTGTTCATCACAAATGCTTTTAACTCTGTACCAATACACAATATTTCTGCATTTAAGTCTGCTGCTGCTTTAGCATAGGTTAACATATATGCTTTGTACGAGTCTTCTAAAACTTTCCAATTTTCTTCGGTAGTTGGCTTTAAGTTTCCTGTAAAACCTCCTCTTCTAAGCCAAATGTGTGGTTTAATCATCAACTTCACTCCTACTTTTTGAAACTCTTTTGCATACTGTAACAATCCGTTTTCAGTTTCTCCAAACCATTCTCTATTAGTGTTAAACTCAATTTTTGGATAGGCAATGTTTCTTATGTAACTGTAAGGCATTAAAGCCACGTAATTACTATGTACTTTTAAAACAGGTAAAATGTGTTGCTCACGAATAGAATCTCTTGATGCAACAAAGCTTAATCCGTTTATTTTTTTCGTTTGACTTTTGCAAGAAAATTGCAAAAGCAAGAAAAGTATAAAAAATAGTTTTTTTGAATTCATATATCATTTAAAAATACTTCTTTTAATTAACACAAGATGCTTAAAGAGTTGTTAAAAAAACAATTAACTACGCTCAATCTTTTAATATTGTTTTTATGATACATGTTCAATTTTATTTATAGTAATTCTAAATTGATTATTAAATTTAAGTTCTTAACTTTAACTTCGACTTAAAGTCAAGAATCAACCTAAAACTATGGAACATATTGTAATTATCGGAAATGGAATTTCTGGAGTTACAGCTGCAAGACATATCAGAAAAATTGCTGATAAAAAGATTACCATTGTCTCTGCTGAAACGAAATACTTTTTTTCTAGAACTGCACTCATGTACATTTACATGGGCCACATGAAATTTGAACACACACAACCTTATGAAAATTGGTTTTGGGATAAAAACCGAATTGATTTAAAAGAAGGCTTTGTTAACAAAGTTGATACTGATAAAAAATCTTTAGTTTTTTCTGATGATTCAACACTCAGCTATGACAAACTGATTATTGCAACTGGCTCAAAGCCTAATAAGTTTGGTTGGCCAGGTCAAGATTTAAATGGAGTTATGGGTTTATACCACAAACAAGATTTAGACAATTTAGAAAAATACGCTCCTAACAAAAACGTTTGTAAACGTGCTGTAATTGTAGGTGGTGGTTTAATTGGTATTGAGCTAGCAGAAATGCTTAGAAGTAGAGATATTCCTGTTACTTTTTTGGTACGTGAAAGTAGTTTTTGGAACGGAGTTTTGCCTGCCCAAGAATCTGAAATGATAAATAAACATATTCGAGAACATCATATAGATTTACGTTTATCAACCAATTTAAAAGAAATAAAAAGTGATGCTAATGGTAACGTAAAATCAATTATTATAGAAGAAACAGGAGAGGAAATTGCCTGTAATGTAGTAGGATTAACTGCAGGAGTTACACCAAATATTGACTTTTTAGAAGGTTCAGGAATTGAAACCAAAAAAGGAGTTTTAGTCAACCGTTTTTTGGAAACAAACATCAAAGATGTGTATGCCATTGGTGATTGTGCAGAGCAACATGAAGCCATTGGTTTACGTAGAAATATTGAAGCAGTTTGGTATACAGGAAGAATGATGGGAGAAGCTTTAGCGCAAACCATTTGTGGCAATAAAATGGAATACAACCCTGGGCATTGGTTTAATTCTGCAAAATTTTTAGACATAGAATACCAAACCTATGGTTGGGTGTTTAGTGAACGAAATAAAAAAGAATATGAAAGCTATTTTCAATGGAAACATCCTTCAAAAAATATTTGTATTACTATTTCTTATGATAAAAACACAAACCAATTCTTAGGCATCAATACGTTTGGAATTCGAATGCGTCATGAAATTTTTGATCAATGGCTTACTGAAAAACAATCGATAACTCATGTGTTGACTTATTTAAAAGATGCCAATTTTGATCCTGAGTTTTACAGTTTGTATGAAAAGGATATTGTTGCAAAGTTCAATAAAGAACAAGGTACAGACCTAAAAGTAAAAAAGAAAAGTTGGAA
The DNA here is from genome assembly GCA_964565055.1 of uncultured Polaribacter sp. Lineage (GTDB taxonomy): Bacteria > Bacteroidota > Bacteroidia > Flavobacteriales > Flavobacteriaceae > Polaribacter. The sequence continues at coordinate 82,865 of CAZMDC010000001.1, forward strand.
ACGAATTTTTAGTAAAGCATAACAAATGAAAACAATAAAATACAGTGGTTTACTAATATTTCTACTTGGGTTAACCATTTTTACAGGGAGTATATTTACAGGAAGTTTTAACTTCACTGAGCAAGAATTCGACGCATTTGTAGCTGAAAAAGGCTATAAGAGCGATGTATTTAAAAAAGAACTTTCTAAAGCAATTGTAACTGATGAGGATTTGAATATTTTTGAATTCTCTAAACGAGTTAGAGCTGCTGTTGCAAAAAACAATGCACATTATGATGCATTAATTGCAAAATATAATGCAGAAAAAAACTGGAAGAAAAAAGGTGAGCAATACCAATATAAAATTAATGGTAAACCACACACCATAAGTTTTGAAATTGCCAAAAAAGCAGGTAGTGGTTTTGTAAAAGAAAATGCTGGCCTTATGTGGTTTTTAACTTTTGGTTTAGCCATTATTGGTGCTTTATTATTTATGCTCCCTAATTTAGTTTTACTAGGAAAACCTGGTATTAAAAACGATCACATCTATCAAAATTCTGCAACCAATAGAGGGTTTATTGCTTGGTTAGTATTAGTGTATTTAGTCGTTTTTTACTTGGTCTTGTATTTTATGGCAGATTATGTGGTAAACTGGACATTTATTTTAGATCCAATTAGTAAGGCTTTAAATGGTGGACTAGCCTCACAATGGTTTGTCTATGGTTTTTTATACTGTACTGTGATGCTTACCATGGGTGTTCGAATGTTTATTAAATACAGACACAACAAATACCAAATTGTTAGAACTATTTCTGTTTTATTTTTCCAAATAGTCTTTGCCTTTCTAATTCCAGAAATAATGGCAAGTTTAGGCAAGCCTGGCTACGATTTTAAAAATGCATTTCCTCTAGATTACGATTTTTTCTTTGAGTGGAATCTTAAAAACTTAACTGAAAGTGGTGGTATTGGAATTTTTATTCTAGTTTGGGGTATTGTATTAACCTTAGTGATTGTGCCAGTTATGGTGTATTTCTTTGGTAAAAGATGGTACTGTTCTTGGGTGTGTGGTTGTGGAGGATTAGCAGAAACCTTAGGAGACCCTTACAGACAACATTCAGATAAAAGTTTGAACGCTTGGAAATTAGAACGCTGGTTAATTCATTCAGTTTTACTGTTTTCTCTGGTGATGACCTTAGTTACTTTATACTGTTATTTTTCTGGAGATTCATCCTTTTTAGGCATTAAATCACAATGGATAAAAGATACCTACAGCTTTTTAATTGGTGCTTGGTTTGCAGGAGTTATTGGTACTGGTTTCTATCCTATTTTTGGAAACCGAGTTTGGTGTAGATTTGGTTGCCCATTAGCAGCCTATTTAGGTTTCGTACAACGTTTTAAATCAAGATTTCGAATTACCACAAATGGAGGGCAATGTATTTCTTGTGGAAATTGCTCTACGTATTGTGAGCAAGGAATAGATGTAAGAGCCTATGCACAAAAAGGAGAAAATATTATACGTTCTAGTTGTGTAGGTTGTGGTATTTGTTCTGCAGTTTGCCCAAGAGGAGTGTTAAAATTAGAAAACGGACCTGAGGAAGGGAGAATAAATCCTACAGAAATATTATTAGGTAATGATGTTGATTTAATGCAATTGGTCAATAAAAAATAATGAGATATAAAAAGCCACAGATACAATCTGTGGCTTCATAAATTCAAATAATTAAATACTCAATATTTTATAAATTTGGTAGCAATACTCTATCAATAACATGTACTATACCATTTGTGGTTTGTACATCAGGTATTCCCATATTTGCAACTTCCCCACCATTTCCAACACCTGTAACTGTAAGTGTTCCATTCGTAAAAGCTCCTAAGGTTAAATCATCTCCACCTAAAGGTGTTACTGTACCTGCACTTAATTCTGATGTAAATTTTCCATCATTAGCAATTACGTGATTTAACAGTACTTGCTGAACAACTTCTTTTGGCAACTGACGAATGTCTGAAGGTTGAGTAAATGTTAAGCCAAGTGCAGTTCCTAAATCTACAAATGCTTGATCTGTTGGAGCAAATACTGTAAAAGAAGGACTTCCATTTGAAGCTGTAAGTGCATCTACTAATTCTGCATAAACCACAGCCTCTACCAAATACGTTAATTCTGGTGAAGTAAATACGTTAGCACTTTGTAAAGCAATTGCAGTTTGAACAATATCAGCTCCACTTGCAATCATTACTTTATCAATTACATGAACTGTACCATTGCTAGCCATTACATCTGTAGCTAAAATTTTAGATCCATTAATGTAGGTATCATTTCCACGAGTGATGAAACGTCTATCTAAAGTAAGTGCTGATGTAGATGAACCTCCATCAGAAATAGAACTTCCTGCAAGATTTCCATTAGAAACATGATACAGCAGTGTATTTGTTAAAAAAGATTTTTGGAGTACTCCAAGGGTTTCTTCGTTTAAACCCAACCTACCAAAAGCATCATTTGTTGGTGCAAATACAGTGTAAGCTCCACTAGCATCATTTGGGTTAGAATTACTAAGTACCCCAGCCACACCACCTGCAACTGCAGCAGCTTCTAAAGTACTAAAAGCTGCATTAGTAACAGCAATATTTGCTATGGATGGTGTTTCATCTTCATAACTTGAGGTTGTTTCACAAGAGGAAAAAAGACCAATTGTTAGTATTGAAACGAATGCGTATTTTAAGATATATAAATTTTTCATAATTGTTAAGTTTTGTTTGTTAGTGATTAAAATGAGAATACTACTCCACCATAAGCTCCTGTAGCTTGCCCTAAGTTTCTACCAGATACATAAGCATTAGCACCAGCAGTTAAACCAAATTCTTCTGTTAGAGGATAAAAACCATTTACACCAATTCTTGTGTAGTTTACTCGAGTTGCTGGAAAAAAGCCAGTAAAGCCTTCTCCTAAAATATCTACTCCTTCTTCATCAGATAATTGATTTGCCACAAAAGCATCTATATAAAATTTAGAGGAAGCATACCCAATTTTTAATTCACTTAGCAAAGCATTTGGCACGTCATTACTTCTAGAACTGTATCCTAACTGACCTGTAGTGAAAAAACCTGAGTTTAATTTAAAATTAGCAATACCCATTACATTATAAGAAGTTGCTTCATTACCAATTGCAATAATAGATTGTAAACCTTCGTTTGCAGAATAATTTCCTAAAGGAGTTTCTATACCTGCAGCTGCAATAAAATCTAATGAACTACTCTCGAAATTAAAAGAATGCAATCTGTATTTTGCATATACTTTTAAATCCTGAATTCCACTTCTTTCATTTTCGAATCCGTTGTTTGCTAAAACTGCAGCAGAAGCATTTCCTTCAGATTTAATATAAGGTACATTTAATACCACATTAAAATTATCTGAAATACCTATTTCTCCAAAAAATGACACACTACTTATAGTTACATCATTAAAGACAGGTACTCCATCAACTTTGTTGGGTACTAAAAATACTTTACTGTACGATTCTTGAGAGTAAGATAATACTAAAGAACCTTTACCAGCTTTTTTCATAAAACCATTTACTGGACTTTGAGCCATACTTAGACCCGACAAAAGCAAACAAGCGCTTGCTAAAATTTTAATTTTAATTTTCATGTTCGAAGTTTTAATTGTTAGTGTTACTATATCTACGTAAAAACTTTACACACGGTTTTATTTATTTTAAAAAAACTGAAAATCAAAAAAAATCGTAAGTATTATAACATGCAGTTCTGAAAGTTTTTCTACTTATAAAAGACTATGTAAAAAAACTAGTATTAGTAAGACTTTTAAAAATACTGCTAAATGTAAATAGTAAAAAAAATAAAACATCATGACTTTAAAACATTTGCTAATTCTGTTTATTTCTATCACCATCAACCAAAAAGAGTTTGTTAAAAACTTCGATGAAAAGGGTAACTTAAAATCTGAAGGATGGATTGAAAATAATAAAAAGACAGACTTTTGGACTTTTTACTATCCAAATGGTGTAATTAAAAAAAAAGGTCATTTTAGTAACGATAAAAAAACAGATTATTGGTACTTTTACGCTAAGAATAGCGAACTAATTAAGGAAGGAAGCTATAAAAATGATAAAGCTAATAACTGGTGGATTTTTTATAGTGAAAACAAAAAAGTAAAAATTCAGTATAAAGATGATAAGAAAAATGGCTATTCTTTAATTTATCAAAACAACCGTCTTCAAAAAGCAGAACATTATAAGTCTAATGAAAAAATTGGAGAGTGGACTTCTTATTTTAGTTTTAAAAGAGACAATCCAAATATAAAGTTTTAATGAACCCTATTATAAAAGTAATTATTCCTGCTTATAATGAGCAAGACTCTATTGCCAATGTCATTAATGACATTCCTGTAATGGTTGATGAAATTATAGTTGTTAGTAACAACTCTACAGACAATACAGCAATAAACGCCAAAAAAGCTGGAGCAACTGTGTTGTCTGAAACCCAAAAAGGATATGGTTATGCCTGTTTAAAAGGTATGGATTATATTAGCAAACAAGAAGTAAAGCCAAATATTATTGTATTTTTAGATGGTGATTATTCTGATTACCCAGAACAATTAATTGAAATTGTAGCACCAATCATAAATAATAATATTGATTTTGTTGTGGGTGCAAGAGTGCAACAATTGAGAGAAAACGGAGCTATGACTCCCCAACAAGTTTTTGGTAATTGGTTAGCAACTTTTTTAATGAAGCTATTTTTTGGAGCAACTTTTACAGATCTTGGACCATTTAGAGCAATTAAATACAACAAGCTATTAGCACTAAACATGCAAGACAAAACCTATGGGTGGACAGTTGAGATGCAGTTAAAAGTTTTAAAACAAAAAATGAGCTACAAAGAAATAGCTGTAAAATATAGAAACAGAATTGGAGTCTCAAAAGTTTCAGGAACAGTAAAAGGTACTATATTTGCAGGAATTAAAATTCTTAGTTGGATTTTTAAGTATAGTTTTAAATAATGATTTTAGAATACATAACCATATTTATTTATACCACTTGCCTATTGCTTATTTTTATGTATGCATTAGCACAACTTAACTTATTAATCAATTATTTAAAGTATAAAAACAAAGCTGATACCTCTGTAAAATTCGACTTTAACAATCCAAACGAAATTCCGTTTGTAACCATACAACTCCCTGTTTTTAACGAATTGTACGTAATGAAACGTTTGCTAAAAAACATTGCAAAAATAGATTATCCAATAGATAAATTAGAAATTCAAGTTTTAGACGACTCTACAGATGAATCTGTTGCAATAACAGCAAAACACATAAAAAAAATACAAGAAAAAGGTATTGACATCCAACATATTAGAAGAGAAAACAGACAAGGTTTTAAGGCTGGTGCTCTAAAAGAAGGATTAAAAACGGCAAAAGGAGATTATATTGCCATTTTTGACGCCGATTTTTTACCAAAAAAAGATTGGTTAAAACAAACTGTGCCTTACTTTAAAGATGATAAAATTGGTGTGGTACAAACCAGATGGAGTCATATCAATAGAAATTACTCTACGCTTACTAGAATACAGGCATTTATGTTAGACGCACATTTTACTCTAGAGCAAGTAGGTAGAAACAGTAAAGGACACTTTATTAATTTTAATGGTACTGCTGGTATTTGGCGTAAAGAATGTATTTACGATGCTGGTAATTGGCAAGGAGATACACTTACAGAAGATATTGACTTAAGCTATAGAGCACAACTTAAAAACTGGAAATTTAAGTATTTAGAACATGTAGAAACTCCTGCAGAATTGCCTGTAATTATAAGTGCAGCAAGATCGCAACAGTTTAGATGGAATAAAGGTGGTGCAGAGAATTTTCAAAAAATGATTAAAGGTATTCTTACCAATAAAACCATTTCATTTAAAACTAAAATTCATGGACTGTTGCATCTATTAAACAGTTCAATGTTTACCTGTATTTTTTTAGTAGCTGTATTAAGCATACCCATGTTGTATATAAAAAATGAATATGCACATTTAAAAAACTATTTTTATGCCATGAGTTTTTTCGTGGCAAGTTCGCTTATCTTTTTTGTGTGCTATTGGCACATGTATAAAAACATTTATGGTGGTGGTTTTGTAAAGTTCTTAAAATATATAGGTGCTTTCTTTACCTTTTTTTCTGTAGCCATGGGCTTTTCATTACACAATACCATTGCTGTTTTAGAAGGGCATTTTGGTAAAAAGAGTGAATTTGTAAGAACGCCTAAATTTAATATCAAAACCATTAAAGACGGTTGGAAAAACAACAAATACATAAAAAAGAAACCTTCTGTACACGTAATTTTAGAAGGTTTATTGGCCATATATTTTGCATATGGCATGTACAGTGCTTCTATTGTTGGTGATCAAGGAGGAGACTATGGGTTGTTTCCTTTTCACCTAATGCTTTTTATAGGTTTTAGCTATGTATTTTTTAAGTCTATTTTTTCGAAAGCATAATGTCTTTTTTAAAAAAATACAGCAACATAAGTATTCTTTTCATAAGCAGTGTTGTTTACTTTTATGTTGGTTATTTTTTAGATAGAACTCATTTTGGTGAACTTACTTTGCTATGGTTTACAGTGTTTGCAGGGTACTACTTTTTACTTAAAAACGAGCGTATTTCTTTTACCAACCTTGCAGGAGTTGCAATTATTTTTAGATTAATTTTTCTATTTGCAACACCCAGTTTATCTCAAGATTTTTATCGATTTATTTGGGATGGAAGAATGATTTTTGAAGGTTTAAACCCATATTTATCATTACCAGAAAATTTTATACAACAACAAAACTACCCTATAGCAGAAGCTGAAGAACTCTATGCAGGTATGGGTGAATTAAATGGAAGCCATTACACAAATTACCCTCCTTTAAACCAATTGTGTTTTTTAATTGCAGCACTTTTTGCTTCTAAAAGTATATTTGGTTCTATAATAATTTTAAGAATTATTATAATATTTGCAGATGTTGGTATATTATATTTTGGTAAAAAACTATTAGAAAAACTACAAATTCCTATAAAAAATATATTTTGGTTTATACTTAACCCGTTTATCATAATAGAACTTACTGGTAATTTACATTTTGAATCTGTAATGCTTTTCTTTTTTGTTTTTGGGATGTATAAATTATACCAGCAAAAATGGATTTGGGCTGCACTTTTAATAGGGTGTGCTGTATCTGTAAAACTTATTCCATTACTCTTTTTGCCTTTATTTTTTAAATGGTTCCAACCCTTTATATTTAAAGAAAACAATAATAAAATCTTATGGAAAGAATGTAAAGCTAAACCTAAAAAACTAGTACAATTGGTTTTGTTTTACCTGATTATTATCGGAATAAATATCATTTTATTTTTACCATTTTTATCAGCAGAATTTATAGAAAATTATTCGAAATCAGTAGGTTTATGGTTTGGTAAGTTTGAATTTAATGCAAGTTTTTACTACATTTTTAGAGCAATAGGCTATTTGTTTAGAGGCTATAATGAAATTGCTTTTATTGGTAAAATAACCCCTATTTTAACAATACTATTTTTACTTTATCTTACCTTTTTTAAGAACAATAACAAACTTAATATTTTGTTTACAAGTATGTTATTTGGTTTGTGTTTTTATTACTTTACAGCAACAACAGTACATCCTTGGTATTTAGCAACTCCGTTAATTTTAGCAATATTTACCAACTATAAATTTCCATATGTTTGGTCTTTAGTAATTATATTAAGCTATCAAGCTTATGCAAATACACCTTGGCAAGAAAATTTAGGAGTTATAGCTTTAGAGTATAGCATTGTATTTGCTTTTTTAATTTATGAAATTAGAAAAAACAGTTTAAAAGAAAGCAATAATTTATAGTTTCCTTAAAACCATCCTATATATTTTTATATCTTCGTAATTAAACTTTTTTTAAATGAAGAAGCTTACCATAAAAGATATTGCTAAAGAATTTAAAGTATCTATTTCTACAGTTTCAAAAGCGTTAAATGATAGTTATGAAATTAGTCAAACTACTAAAGAAAAAATACAGAAATACGCAAAAGAGCACAACTATAAGCCAAACTTTAATGCTTTAAGTTTAAAAAATAGAAGTACAAAAACTATAGGGGTAATTATACCTACCATGTTAAATTATTTCTTTGCTCAGGTTTTTAAAGGGATTGAAAAAACAGCTTTAGAAAAAGGCTATAAAGTAATTACTTGTATTTCTAATCAATCTTTTGATAAAGAAGTAGAAACTATTGAAATGCTTTCTAATGGAAGCATTGATGGTTTTTTATTGTCTATGGCAAAAGAAACAGAATTAAAGAACAACTTTAACCATTTTAGTGAATCTATTAAAAACGGAACTCCAATTGTAATGTTTGATAGAGTTGCGCAATCTATTGCGTGTGATAAAGTGATTACAGATGATTTAGAAGGTGCATGCAATACTGTTGAGTTTTTATTTAAAAAAGGACACAAAAACATTGCTTTTGTTTCTACTATGAGCGATCTACATATTGGTAACCAAAGGTTGCTAGGTTATAAAAAAGGGTTAGAAAAAGTAGGTTTAGCTTTTAATGAAAATTTAGTGTTAAACATTGTAGAAAGAGATTACAAAAAATACAAAAACATTGTACGCCCTTTTATAAAAGAGCATACTATAGATGCAGTAATTACCACAGGTGAATCTGTTGCTGTTTCTGTTATGAAAGCCGTAAAAAAAACAGGTAAAAAAATACCAAGTGATGTGGCTGTAATTGCATTTTCAAACGGAATTTTATCTAGACATTCGAGTCCAAAAATGACCACTATTAGTCAGCATGGAGAAAAAATGGGAGCAACAGCTGCTCAGATTTTAATTGACAAATTAGAAAACAAGACTACAGAAATAGTTACCAAAGTAATTACTACAGACTTGGTAATTAGAGATTCTACAAGAAAATAATGATTGACTTTTCTAACATAAAACTGGTGGTTTCAGATATGGATGGAACCCTTTTAAACTCTAAAGGAAAAGTAAACCCTACATTTTTTGAACTTTTTAAAAGACTGCAAGAAAAAGGTATTACTTTTTGTGCAGCAAGTGGCAGGCAGCACAACAGTATTGTAGATAAACTAGCAGCTATAAAAAATGATATTTATGTAATTGCAGAAAATGGAGGTGTTGCAAAACAAGGATCAAAAGTATTGTTATCTAATTTTTTAAAAAGTGAAAAAATAATTGAATTGATTCCTGTTTTACGCAAAATTGAAGGTGCAAATATGGTTTTATGCTGTAATAATAGTGCTTTTATAGAAAGTAAAGACCCACGTTTTATAAGTCTTTTTCAAGAATATTATCACAGTTACCAACAAGTTGATGATATTTTAGAAACTGCCAAAACAACACCCGCTTTTAAAATTGCAGTGTATCATTTTGATTCTTCAGAAGAATATATTTATCCTGTTGTGCAGCATTTAAATGATGAAGTATTGCTAAAAGTTTCTGGACAAAATTGGTTAGATATTTCTGATGAAAAAGCGAACAAAGGCAATGCCTTAAGAGAAGTACAACGCATTTTAAATGTAACCAAAGAAGAAACTTTAGTTTTTGGTGATTATCATAATGACATAGAAATGATGCAAGAAGCAGGGCTTAGTTTTGCGATGGAAAATGCACATAGAGACATTAAAAAAGTAGCAAAATACACTACAGAAAGTAATGACAATTTTGGAGTTGAGCGTATTTTAGAACAAATAATTGCTAGTCACTAATCATTAAAAGAAACTGTACTTTGTCTTTCTCTGTTTACATGTAATTTTGTTACATCTGGCCTTGAATAATGCCCAACAACATCGAAATTTTGACGTTCTTCTAAAACACGATTAAAATCGATAGTTTCTATAATTAAACCTTCTTTATGTAGCACTGGTTCAACAATCCATTCTCCATCAGGTCCTACAATACAAGAACCTCCATTTGCTAAAACTTCTGGAGCGTCTTTTACAATTTCATCATAATAAGGCATATCAGTTGGAAAATCTGATTTTTGCATTAATGCAGAAACAGAAATCACAAATGATCTAGATTCTCTTGCTATAAATCGAGTAATATCTTTAGTGTTATGATCTGAACCTGGCCAAACTGCAATATGTAAATTTTCTCCTAACCCATACAAAGCAGTTCTTGGTAGAGGCATCCAATTTTCCCAGCAATTTAATCCTCCAACAGTAAATTCTTTTAAGGGGTGCACTTGTAAACCATTTCCATCTCCTGGAGCCCAAGTTAATCGTTCATCATAAGTGGGTTGTAATTTACGATGTACAGATTTTATTTCTCCATTTTGATTTATATAAACTAAACTTGCGTAAATACTGTGCCCTCCTCTATTTTGTGCACGTTCCATAATACCTAAATAAATAGCCATTTTATGTGCTTTGGCTAATTTGCAAACGGAATCTAATTCTCCTTTTTCTATAGTTACTGAATTACGAACATAATGTGCATGAATTTCTTTATTGCTTTTGGTATTCCACTCAGCACCTCCAGTTAATGCCAACCAAAATGGATAACCAGGTAATAATGCCTCACCAAAAACAATGAGTTCACAATTTTTTTTGGCTGCATCTATAATAGATTTCTCAATTTTTTCGATGGTTTTTTCTTTATTTAACCAAACAGGAGAAATCTGTGCTAAAGCTACTTTTAATGTATTATTCATGGTTATATATTGTAAAGTGGAAATTTGTTATTTTTTGTATTGTTGCTATTAAACCTGAATATTTACTACCAAACCTTCATTGCTTCTAATATTAAAAACTGTTTCATCTTCAAAAATGAGATATTGTCCTTTTATACCTACCAACTTTCCAGAATACTTTGGCGTTTTAATAAAATTTAAGCTTTTTGGTTTTTTTGGATATTGACTTACAGGAAAATTCAAGTTCGTTTCTGAGTTATTTTCTATAAAGTATTCTTGAGCTTCATCTGGAATGTATTGCTTTAATTTTTCTCTCCATTCTACTAAATTCTCATCTTCAATATCATTTTTAAGCATTTTTCGCCAATTGGTTTTATCTGCAACATGCGCTTTTAAAGCAACTTCTGTAATTCCTGCTAAATATCTGTTGGGTACTTCTACAATTTCTATAGCTTCATGCGCTCCTTGATCTATCCATCTTGTAGGCACTTGCTGTTTTCTTGTAACCCCAACTTTTACGTTACTCGAATTTGCCAAATACACAATATGAGGTTGCAATTGCACACGTTTTTCATATTCCAAATCACGATCTTCTTCATCTAAATGTGCTTTACTAAGCTCGGGTCTCATAATCCAATCTGCAGCTTGTGGAATATCAAAAAAACAAGATTGGCAGTAACCTTGTCTGTAAATTTTCTTTTCTAAATGACAATTTAAACACTCGTAAGTCACAAAACTTAAAGATATTTCTTGGCCTAATAACTGATTCATATTGATAAAATCAGTCTTCATATCTAAGTAATACTGAATTTGATCAGCATTTTCTGTCATCATTTTTCTTAAAACTCCTTGATACTGCATAAATAAATTTTACTATTTTTAGCTGGTCAACAAACTTACAAAAAAATCAAACTGTATTTATGGCTTATCCAATTGTTAATTCAATTATTTCATGGTTTTTAAAAAAACGAATTCATCAAATTGAATTGTTTTTAAAGTACCCAAATGATGTTCAAGATGAGCTTTTATTACGATTAATAAATAACGCTAGAAAAACAGAATTCGGAATTACTTATGATTTTTCATCTATAAATAATTATACAGATTTTACTCAAAAAGTACCAATTCAAAAGTACGAAACTATTGAACCTTTTATAGAAAGGTGTAGAAAAGGAGAACAAAACTTATTTTGGCCAACACCTATAAAATGGTTTGCAAAAAGTAGTGGAACAACCAACGCAAAAAGTAAATTTATACCTGTTAGTGATGAGGCCCTAGAGTACTGCCATATGAAAGCTGGTAAAGACATGTTGTGCTTGTACATTAACAATAATGAAGAAACCAAACTCTTTACTGGTAAAGGTTTAAAGTTAGGAGGTAGTTCTGCCATTTACGAAGATAATAACTCTTATTTTGGTGATTTATCTGCAATTATTACAGAAAATTTACCTTTTTGGGCAGATTATAGTTCTGCTCCTAGCCAAGAAGTAGCATTAATGGCTGAATGGGAAACTAAAATGGAAGCCATTATTGATGAAACTATAAATGAAAATATTACAAGTTTGGTTGGTGTACCAAGTTGGATGTTGGTGCTTTTAAATCGTGTTTTAGAACGAACAGGAAAAAACCATATTCTGGAAGTTTGGCCTAATTTAGAGGTATATTTTCATGGAGGTGTAAATTTTAATCCATACAGAGAACAATACAAAAAATTAATTCCTAAAGATGATTTTCAGTATTATGAAATATATAACGCTTCTGAAGGTTTTTTTGCCATTCAAGATATAAATGGCTCAAAAGAATTATTGTTAATGTTAGATTATGGTATTTTTTATGAGTTTATTGATATGAAAAATTATCAAGGAGAAAATTCAAAAACCATTTCTCTAGCTGAAGTACAAAAAAATGTAGATTATGCTTTAATTATAACTACAAATAGTGGTTTGTGGCGTTATTTAATTGGAGATACTGTTCGATTTACATCATTGAGTCCTTTTAGGATAAAAATTACAGGTAGAACAAAACACTACATTAACGTTTTTGGTGAAGAATTAAATATTGAAAATGTAGAAGATGCTTTAAAATTAACCTGCGAAAAAACCAATGCTCTAATTAACGATTATACTGTTGGCCCAATTTTTATGAAAGATAAAAAAAGTGGAGGACATGAATGGGTAATAGAATTTCAGAAAAAACCAGAAAGCATGAATTACTTTACTGAAATGTTAGACAATTCTTTAAAATCTATTAACTCAGATTATGAAGCGAAACGCTATAATTCTATGACTTTAGCAATGCCTAAAATACATGTAGCAAAAGAGGGTTTATTTTACGAATGGCTTAAAAAGAAAGACAAATTAGGAGGCCAACATAAAGTGCCAAGATTATCTAATTCTAGATCGTTTGTTGAAGAGTTATTGGCACTATAAAAATTATATTTTTCGCTCTACAACATAATCAATCATTTGTAATAATGATTTTTTATAAGGTGATTCTGGATAATTGTTTAAAATAGAAAGAGCTTTGTTTTTGTAATCATCCATTTGAGAATGAGTATATGCTATACCTCCATTTTCTTTTACAAACCCAATAACCTCTTTTACCCTTTTCTTATTTTTATTATGCTTTTTAATAGAATTGATTAACCATGCTTTTTCCTTTTTAGAACAGTTATTCAATGTATAAATTAAAGGCAAAGTCATTTTTTGTTCTTTAATATCTATACCTGTAGGTTTTCCTATTTTTTCATCAGAATAATCAAATAAATCGTCTTTAATTTGAAAAGCAATTCCAATATATTCGCCAAACTTACGCATTTGCTGCACAGTTTCTTGGCTTGCACCTACAGATGCTGCTCCAATACCACAACAAGCAGCAATTAAAGTGGCTGTTTTTTGACGAATAATATCAAAATATACATCTTCTGTAATGTCTAATTTTCTTGCTTTTTCTATCTGCAACAATTCGCCTTCACTCATTTCACGAACTGCAATAGAAATCAGTTTTAACAAATCAAAATCTTCGTTATCAATAGAAAGTAACAATCCTTTAGACAATAAAAAATCGCCAACAAGTACTGCAATTTTGTTTTTCCAAAGTGCATTTATTGAGAAAAATCCACGTCTTCTGTTTGAGTCATCTACAACATCATCATGCACTAAAGTGGCTGTATGAATCAATTCAACTACAGATGCTCCTCTGTAGGTTCTTTCGTCAAAACCTCCATCAGAAACCATTTTTGCAACTAAAAAAACAAACATTGGTCGCATTTGTTTTCCTTTTCTTCGAACTATATAGTAGGTAATTCTATTTAACAGAGGCACTTTAGAAAGCATGGAATCTTTGAACTTTTTCTCAAAAAGTTCCATTTCTTTTTTAATAGGTAATTTTATAAGTTCTACTATTTTCATGAGTGCAGAAATAAATCTATGCAGTAGTCAAAAATACGAAATATTAACAACAACTAAAGTTGCTTAAATAGAAGTAAAAACTAAATTTATGTTAAGTTTTATTGGCTAATTGGCCACAAGCAGCATCAATATCTTTACCTCTACTTCGTCTAACATTTATAGTAATATCATGCATTTCTAAATTAGAAATATAATTATTTATAGCTGCATTACTAGCTTGCTGAAACTGCCCATCATCAATAGGATTGTATTCAATTAAATTTACTTTGCAAGGTACATATTTGCAAAATTCAACAAGTGCATTAATATCTTCTTTACGATCATTAATTCCTTCCCAAACTACATATTCGTAAGTAATTGCGCGTTTTGTTTTTTCATACCAATATTCTAAAGATTCGCGTAAATCTTTTAAAGGAAATGTGGTATTAAAGGGCATAATTGATGTACGAACCTCATCTATAGCAGAATGTAAAGAGACTGCTAAATTAAATTTAACTTCTTCATCTGCCATTTTTTTAATCATTTTTGGCACACCAGAAGTAGATACTGTTATCCTTTTTGATGACATTCCTAAACCTTCTGGAGAAGTAATCATCTCAATAGACTTCAACACATTTTTATAGTTCATTAAGGGCTCACCCATTCCCATAAAAACAATATTGGTTAATTTATGGTTGTGATACAACCTGCTTTGTTTATCAATAACTACAACTTGGTCGTAAATCTCATCAGGATTTAAATTTCGCATGCGTTTTAAACGAGCAGTTGCACAAAATTTACAATCTAAACTACAACCAACTTGACTAGACACACAGGCTGTGGTTCTTTTTTTTGTAGGAATTAGAACAGATTCAACCACCAAACCATCATGCAATTTGATACCATTTTTAATAGTCCCATCTGCACTTTTCTGCATAGAGTCTACTTTAATATGATTGATAACAAAGTTGTTTTCTAACATTTCTCTTGTTTGCTTAGAAATGTTAGTCATGTCTTCAAAAGTGTGTAAAGATTTACTCCAAAGCCATTCATATACTTGATTTCCACGAAAAGCTTTATCGCCATTCGCTACAAAAAAATCGCGCAATTGTTCTTTAGTTAAAGCTCTTATGTCCTTCTTTTTATCCAATGGAATAGTTGTTTTAGGTATTGCAATTATATTTGCAAAAATACATTAATAATTTGAGGTTTTTTGCAAGATTAATGTGCAGTAAAACTGACTAAGTTTGCAATATTTTGGTTTGAGAATAGCAACCGCTTAAAATAAAAAAACTGACAATTGCTTAATGAATTGTCAGTTTTAATTTTTTATGTATTTAGCTATTATATGATAATCATTGCATCTCCATACGTAGAGAACTTATAGCCTTCTTTTACAGCTACTTTGTAAGCTTCCATTAAAAAGTCGTAACCAGCAAATGCTGCTGCTTGCATCATAAGTGTAGATTTTGGCTCATGGAAATTGGTAATCATTGTGTTTGCAATACTAAAATCGTAAGGAGGAAAAATGAACTTGTTTGTCCAACCTTCATAAGCATTTAATTGAGCGTTAGAAGAAACAGAAGATTCTACAGTTCTCATAACAGTTGTTCCTACTGCACAAATTCTTCTTTTTTCTTTTTTAGCTTGATTGATTTTCTTTGCAGATGCTTCAGGAATTACAATTTGCTCAGAATCCATTTTATGTTTCGATAAATCTTCTACCTCAACTGGACTAAAAGTTCCTAAACCAACATGTAAAGTCATTTCTGCAAAATCTACCCCTTTAATTTCCAAACGCTTTAACAAGTGTTTAGAAAAATGCAAACCAGCTGTTGGTGCAGCTACTGCCCCTTCATGTTTTGCAAAAATAGTTTGATAACGTTCTTCATCTATTGGCTCAACATCTCTGTTTAACGCTTTTGGCAAAGGAGTTTCACCTAGTTCTAATAATTTTTCTCTAAAAGCTTCATAACTACCATCAAATAAAAAACGTAAAGTTCTTCCTCTAGATGTAGTATTGTCTATTACTTCTGCTACTAAACTATCATCTTCACCAAAAAACAACTTGTTTCCAATTCTAATTTTTCTTGCAGGATCTACTAAAACATCCCATAATCTATTTTCTGCATTTAATTCTCTTAATAAGAAAACTTCAATTCTTGCTCCTGTTTTTTCTTTATTACCAAACATTCTAGCAGGAAAAACCTTAGTGTTGTTTAACATTAAAATATCACCTTCATCAAAATAATTGATAACGTCTTTAAAAGTTTTGTGCTCTATAGTTTGTTCTTTTCTGTTTAATACCATTAAACGAGACTCATCTCTGTGTTCTGCAGGATATTTTGCCAACAATTCTTCTGGCAATTTAAAATCAAAATTCGATAATTTCATATGTATGTTTAGCTATAAAAGTTGCAAATATACGATATGCGAATAGGCGTTGTCAAGTGTTTGCCTATTTATCTTTAACGTTTGCCTATTTTAATGCCTATTTGCTGCATATCTTCCCAAAATTTTTGATAAGATTTTGTAACTACCTCAGCATTATTTATTTGAATTGGCACTTTTAAAGCTAATGGAGCAAAAGCCATAGCCATTCTATGATCATTATATGTTTTTATAGCAACATTTTTTTGTATTTCTGATGTTGCTTTTAGATGTAAACTTTCATTAGTAACAGCAATATTTGCGCCTAATTTAGAAAGTTCTTCTTGCAGTGCCTCTAACCTATCAGTTTCTTTAATTTTTAAAGTGTGTAAACCAGTAAGAACACACTCAACTTGTTCTGCAAAGCAAGTTACAGCAATGGTTTGAGCAATGTCTGGAGCATTTTTTAAATTGATTTCTAAGGTTTCTTTCTTAGTTGGTGTTTCTTTTTTTAAGGTGATACAATTCTCTTCAAAAATGGTTTGCACACCAAAATGCTCATAGATTTCTGCTAAACAAGAATCGCCTTGTAAACTCTCTTTTCTATATGAAGACAATTGAATTTCTGAGCCTATATCTGCCAAAGCTATTATAGAATAAAAATAACTTGCAGAAGACCAATCAGACTCTACAACAATTGTTTGTTGCCTGATATTTTGTGGAGGAAAAACTTTAATGAAATTATCTTCAAATTTATTTTCAATACCCAGTTGAGATAATAAACTCAACGTCATTTTAATATATGGTATAGAAGTAATAGTACCTAACAATTCAATTTCTAACCCATTTTCTAATTTAGTAGCTATTAAAATTAAAGACGATATGTACTGACTACTTACATTACCATTAATTTGCACTTTTTGTTTGGTAATTTTAGTCCCTTTAATTCTCAAAGGAGGGTAACCTTCTTTTGCTTGATAAGAAATTTCTGCACCTAAATCTCTTAATGCATTTACCAAAATTTCAATGGGTCTATTTTGCATTCTTTCAGAACCAGTAAGCACTATTTCTCTACCTTCTTGAATTGCAAAATAAGAAGTTAAAAAACGCATTGCAGTTCCTGCATGACCTATGTTTATAAGATTTTCATCTGTAGAAAGAGCATGTTGCATATGCACAGAATCGTCTGAATCTGAACAATTATCGATAGCTAATTCTGAAAATAATTTTTGTAAAATCAGTAATCGATTTGATTCACTTTTAGAACCAGAAATTGTTATTTTTTGGTTTATTTTCTTATTCTCTAAAACATTTAACAATATATCCATTCTAAAAATTAATTTTTAATGCTTATTTTTATTGCTTAAACTAACAATTTACCAACATGAAAAAAATTCTTTTCCTGGCACTTTGCTTCTTTTTATCAGCAAATGTCAAAGTTAATGCACAAAAAAAAGCTACCCAAGTTTCTGATGAATATTTTAGCGCAGTTGAATGGAGAAATATTGGCCCTTTTAGAGGTGGAAGATCTGCAGCTGTAACAGGCGTTTCTGGGAAAGCCAACCTGTTTTACATGGGTGCAACTGGTGGTGGTGTTTGGAAAACTACAGATGCTGGTAATACTTGGCAAAATATTTCTGATGGATTTTTTGGAGGTTCTGTAGGTGCTGTAGCAGTTTCAGAATCAGACAATAATGTAATGTATGTAGGAATGGGAGAAAAAACCGTTCGTGGAAATGTTTCTTCTGGTGATGGGGTCTGGAAAACTGAAAATGGAGGTAAAACTTGGAAACACATGGGCTTAAAAAACTCAAGACATATTCCTAGAATGCGCATCCACCCAAAAAATTCTGATATTGTTTTTGCAGGAGTTATGGGCGATTTATACAAACCAACCCAAGATAGAGGCGTTTACAAAACTACAGATGGTGGAGTAACTTGGAGAAAAGTTTTATTTTCTAATGAAGATGCTGGAATTGTAGATTTAATTATCGACCCAAACAATCCAAGAATATTATATGCAACCACTTGGAATGTTAGAAGAACTCCTTACAGTTTATCATCTGGAGGAGATGGTTCTGCTTTATGGAAAAGTACAGACGAAGGAGAAACCTGGACCAACATTTCTACCAACAAAGGTTTACCTGGTGGAATTTGGGGAATTGCAGGAGTTACAGTTTCACCTGTAAATTCTGATATTGTATATGCTTTAATAGAAAATGATAAAGGTGGGGTTTACAAATCTACAGATGCTGGAGAAACATGGAAACTTATCAATTCAGAAAGAAAGTTAAGACAAAGAGCTTGGTATTATACTCGTTTATATGCAGATACTCAAGATGAAGATATTTTATATGTGTTAAACGTGCGTTATCATAAATCTACAGATGGAGGTAAAACATATAGTACTTATAATGCTCCTCATGGAGATCATCATGATTTATGGATTGCTCCAGAAGACAACCAAAGAATGATAATTGGTGATGATGGAGGAGCACAAATTTCTTTCGATGCTGGTGAAAATTGGAGTACTATGAACAACCAACCAACAGCACAATTTTATAGGGTAACTACAGACAATCACTTTCCATATAGAATTTTAGCTGCACAACAAGACAATTCTACAGTTCGAATTTCACACAGAACAGATGGTAGTTTTATTACAGAATCTGACTGGGAGTCTACTGCAGGTGGAGAAAGTGCACATATTGCAGTTGATCCTTTAAATGATGACATTGTATATGGAGGAAGTTATGGTGGATATTTAACTAGAATAAATCATAAAACTGGCGATGCTAGAGCAATAAATGTTTGGCCAGATGATCCTATGGGTCATGGAGCAGAAGATTTCAAGTACAGGTTTCAGTGGAATTTTCCAATCTTCTTTTCACCAAATAATAAAAAGCGTTTGTATGCTGCATCTAATCATTTGCATGCTACAGATGATGAAGGTCAGAGTTGGAAACTAATAAGTCCAGATTTAACAAGAAATGACCCAAAAACGTTAGGTCCTTCAGGAGGCCCAATCACCAAAGACAATACTGGTGTAGAATATTATGGAACTATTTTTGCAGCTGCAGAATCACCTTACGAACCAGGATTAATCTATACAGGTTCAGATGATGGTTTGGTTCATGTAACTAAAAATAATGGACAAACTTGGGATAATATCACTCCTAAAAAAATGCCAGAATGGATGATGATTAACTGCATAGAAGTAGACCCTTTTACCAAAGGTGGTGCTTATATTGTAGGTACAAAATACAAGACTGGAGATTATCAACCATACATTTACAAAACAGAAAATTATGGAAAATCTTGGGAGTTACTTGTAAACGGAATCGAAGATGAAGCATTTACAAGAGCCTTAAGAGCAGACCCAAAACGTAAAGGATTATTATATGCTGGAACTGAAAAAGGAATGTACATTTCTTTTGATGATGGTAAAAATTGGGAGTCTTTTCAACAAAACCTACCTATTGTACCAATCACAGATTTAGCAATAAAAGATGATAATTTAATTGCTGCAACACAGGGTAGATCTCTTTGGATTATTGATGATTTAACAGTATTACATCAATTAAATAAAGATACTGAAAAGCAAAATGTAATGTTATACAAGCCAAAAGCTGCGTATCGTTTATCTGGTGGTAGAGGGCGTACTTCTAGAACTGCAGGAACTAATCATTCTGGAGGTGTAAACATCTATTATTACATCAAAGACATGAAAGAAAAAGATGTTGCATCAATTTCTATTTTCGACAGTAATAACAACCTTGTTAAGAAGTATTCTACAAAACCTAATAAGGAAAAAAAAGAAGGAAAGTTAACCCTAAAAGAAGGAAATAATATTTTTAATTGGAACATGATGTATGATGGTGCAGAGTCTGTACAAGGCATGATTTTATGGTGGGCATCTTTATCTGGCCCAATGGCTTTACCTGGCAACTACAAAGTTGAATTAACATATAATGACACTAAACAAACACAACCGTTTACGATTCTTAAAAACCCAACTTCAGAAGCCACAGAAAGCGATTTAAAAGCACAGTTTGATTTTATAAACGACATCAATACTAAAATGACAGAAATTCACAAAGCATTAAAAAACGTGAAAAAAGTTAGAAGTCAGGTTAGTGTGTTGAAAAAATCTATAACTGACAAAAAAGAGCATGCAGGCTTAATTGAATTTGCAGATAAATTGGTAAAAGAAATGACTACTATAGAGGAAACTTTATATCAAACCAAAAGTAAAAGTGGTCAAGATCCTCTAAATTATCCAATTCGTTTAAACAATAAATTGGCGCATTTAAACTCGTTAACTAGAATAGGTAATTTTGCACCAACACAACAAGCTGTTGATTTTAAGAATGAAATTACAGCAACTATAGATGTAGAATTGGCTAAATTGTATCGTATTTTTGATAAGGATGTTAAAACCTTAAATCAGAAGGTGAAAGAAAGTTCAATTAATTTAATACAATTAGATTAGAGTTTCAAAACTCTAGTTCATAAAAAAAGCGACTTGAAAAAGTCGCTTTTTTTAATTGTATTTATTTCTCCAATTTTCTCTTATCAGCTTTCTTAAATAGTGAAAAATTCTAAAAAAAATAGCAAAACAAAAAGCTTGAATTAATATACTTATCCAATCAAATTTAATGTCTAAAAAAAAGCTAGCTATAAATTGAGCTGTAGCAAACATTAAAAATAAAAGTGGAATATAAATTAGAAAATACTTCCAAAAAGGTAACGAATTAATTAGCGCTGTTTCTTCGTTTATATTATCATTTAGTTTTTTGTTCATTTTCCAAAAACTTACTCTTTCATATTTTTATTGGTAATATATAAACCGTAAATTATACTAATTACAATTTTAATTATCCAAAATTGCGCCCATTTTCCGTTTGCAAAATTTTCTTCTGCAACTGCCATAAAATCTCCAGAAAAGATAGCACTAGAACTATTAATCAACAAAGATATAATTGTGACAAAAAAGAAAAAAGGCAAGGCTACTTTTAAAAAGTTAGACCAAAAAACTGGGTTTTTAATTTTATCTGTAAACTTCATTATTTTAATTTTTCATTATTATGATGACGATTGTGATCTCGTTTTGTTTTAATATCTAATTTCTTTTCAAAAGCTTCTTGCAGGTTTATATCTGTTTGGTTTGCCAAACAAAGCACCACAAATAAAACATCTGCTAGTTCTTCTCCTAAATCTTTATTTTTATCAGATTCTTTTTCACTTTGCTCTCCATATCTACGTGCAATAATTCTTGCTACTTCTCCTACTTCTTCTGTGAGTTGAGCCATGTTTGTAAGTTCGTTAAAGTAGCGAACTCCATGCTCTTTTATCCAATCATCTACTTGTTGTTGTGCGTTTTGTATATTCATTAATATTTGTTTTAAATATATAAAAAATTAAGAATTCAAATATAAAACATCTAAAAAGAACCTAGTTTGTTTCTAAATTTAAAAATGTTAATTTTGGTAGGTATAATGTTCACTTCTTAAAATATTTAAAAAATGAAAAAAATAGTTTTTATTTTATTGTTAATAACAGTTTGCCTTGTTACAAAAGCACAAAGTTTAACTGGAGCTTGGGAAACGCATTATACATCAGAAAAAGGTGATAAATTAAAAAGTGTAATTATAATTTCTGAAAAATATCAGGTACTTACTACCTACCATGCAGAAACTGGTGAATTTATAAATACAAATGGTGGTTCCTGGCAATTAAATGGTAATATGATGACAGAAACTATTGAATTTAGCACCGAAAAACCTGAAAGTGTTGGACAAAAAATAACCTTTGAAATTAAATTGTCAGATAATAATTTGCAAATTGTTGGAGATAAACTTGAGTATAATAGAATAGATAATGGTACACCAGGAAAACTAGAAGGTGCTTGGTTAATGTCTGGTAGAAAAAGAAATGATCAAATAGAAAATAGAGACACAAGTAGACCAAGAAAAACTATGAAAATTTTATCTGGAACACGTTTTCAATGGATTGCTTATAATACAGAAACAAAAGAATTTAAAGGTACAGGAGGTGGTACTTACACCACAAAAAATGGCAAATACACAGAAAATATAAAATTCTTTTCTAAAGATAATTCTAGAGTTGGTGCAAGTTTAGAGTTCAATTACGAGTTAGTTGATGGTAATTGGCATCATTCAGGTTTATCTAGCAAAGGGCAACCTATTTATGAAATTTGGAGCACTCGAAAAAATTAATTTAGAAAACTACAAACTTCTTTATAAAAATCTGTTGGGTTTTCTGCATGCAACCAATGCCCAGCATTCTTAATTTCTATAACTTTATTATTAGGAAAATGAGCATCTATTAGCAGTTGTTCTTCTGGAATTATATATCCAGATTTTTCTCCTTTTAAAAATAAAGTTTCCTTATTAAAAATAGCATTTTGTGGAAGTGGATCACCAACTTTTGGGTTATTTTCTGTTAACGACTGTAAGTTAAATCTAAAAGCTAATTTCCCCTTCTCTTTCCAATAAACATTTTTTAATAGAAATTGACGAACACCTAACTCTGGAATGTAGTTAGCCAACTGCTTATCTACTTTTCCTCTAGAGTTTTGTTCTGAAAAATCAATAGCATTTAAACCTGCTAAAATAGCATTATGATGTGGTTTATATTCTTTTGGTGAAATATCTACAATAATTAATTTACCAACCAAATCAGGATATTTTGTTGCAAAAAACATAGCTGTTTTTCCTCCCATAGAATGCCCAATTAAAGCTATTTCTTTTAACTGATAATGTTGAATATAGTTGTACAGATCTTCAGCTAAAAGTTCATAGTTAAATGCTACTGAATGAAAACTACGTCCATGATTTCTTTGATCTATTAAATGAACTTGATAATCTTCAGAAAACTGATTCCCTAAAGTTTTCCAATTGTCACTCATGCCAAAATAACCATGCAAAATTACTAAAGGTTTACCTTCTCCTAATATTTGTGAATGTAATATTTCCATCTTATTTTAATCTATGTAAGTACATATTCACCACATTTTCTAAACCTAAATATAGACTTTCTGCAATAAGTGCATGCCCAATAGAAACTTCAGCTAAATTGGGTATATTATCTTTAAAATATTTAATATTATCTAAACTTAAATCATGCCCAGCATTAATTCCCAATCCTAATTCATGGGCTAAAATAGCAGCTTCTGTATAAGGTTTTACAGCATCTTTATTTCCCTTTTCAAACTCACTAGCAAATTCTTCTGTATACAATTCAATTCTATCAGTACCAGTTTTTGCTGCAGCTTCAATAAGTTTTTTATTAGTATCAATAAATATAGAAGTTCTAATATTATGACTTTTAAATTCAGCAATTACCTCTTTTAAAAAAGATTGATGTGTTACAGTATCCCAACCTGCGTTTGACGTAATTGCATCAACAGCATCAGGAACCAAAGTAACTTGAGTTGGCTTTGTTTCTAAAACCAAATTCATAAAAGATTGAATTGGATTTCCTTCTATATTAAACTCTGTAGTTACCACATTTTTTAAATCTCTAGCATCTTGGTAACGAATATGTCTTTCATCTGGTCTTGGATGTATAGTAATACCCTGTGCACCAAAACCTTCAATATCTTTTGCAACCTTTAATAAATTAGGCACATTTCCACCTCTAGAATTTCGTAAAGTTGCTATTTTATTAATATTTACACTTAACTTTGTCATGGTCTAAAATTAGAGTACAAAGATAATTTATTAAATCATTTTATCCTATATTCGTAGAGCATGAATATTACAGATTACATATTAAAAGAAATTAAAGCTTTTCATTTAAAAGATGATGTTCAGAAGGCGCAACATATTTTTGAAAGCTATCCTATTACCCATTTTCCTGTAGTTGAAAATGACAAATTACTAGGTTCTTTTGCAGAAGAAGACATACAAACAATTGAAAGTAAAGAAGATGAATTGGTAGCTTATGCGCATTTAATGAATTCTTTTTTTGCAGATGAAAAAGCTACTGTTTTAGAATTGTTAAAAATTTTTGCAGATAATGATACTACTATAATTCCGGTTTTAGATAGAAACAAAAATTACATTGGATATTATGATTTGTGTGATGTTTTAGATGTTTTTTCCACTAGTCCTTTTATGATTGAAGAAAGCGAAACTTTAATTATAGAAAAGTTAGAAACCGATTATTCTATGGGAGAAATTTCTCAAATTGTAGAAGCTAGTGGAGGTAAATTATTGGGTTTATATATTTCTGAAAAACAAAATGCTTTTATACAAGTAACTTTAAAAATTGTATCTGAAGAAATCAATGAAATCATTCAAACTTTTAGAAGGTATGATTATAAAGTAATTTCTAATCATGAAAATGATATTTATTTAGAAGACTTAAAAAACAGGTCAGATTATCTAAAGAAATATCTAGAAATGTAATAATACATTTAAAAAAAAATCACAACTTTAAGGTTGAATTAAAATAAAGTATAGTGAAAAAAGTAGCCATTTACGGACAGTCTTATTCAATATCTGCAGAAAAGGAGATTCAGATTTTATTAGAAGTATTACAAAAAAACAACGTAGTTTCTTTTATTGAAAAGAGTTTTTACGATCTGTTAGTAGCTGGTAATATTTTAGAAAAAAAGTATCCTACATTTTCGCATTTTTCAGACCTCAATGCTTCCTTTGATGTTTTATTTACCTTAGGAGGAGATGGTACTATTTTAAGAGCAGTAACTTATATTAGAGATTTAAATATCCCTATTTTAGGCATCAATACAGGTAGGTTAGGTTTCTTAGCCACTATAAATAAAAACAGTATACAAGAAAGTATTGCACATATTTTAAAAGGCGAATACACCATACAAGAAAGAACATTACTATCAATAAAAACAAAACCAGAAACTGTTGCTTTTTCAGAGCTAAATTTTGCATTAAATGAAATTACAATTGCTAGAAAAAACACCACTTCTATGATTGGTGTAAAAACCTCATTAAACAAAGAATATTTAACCAATTATTGGGCAGATGGTTTAATTATTTCTACTCCTACTGGTTCTACAGGATACTCACTAAGTTGTAATGGCCCAGTTATATCACCAGACTCAAAAAACGTAATTATTACTCCAATTGCTCCTCATAACTTAAATGCAAGACCTATGGTTATTGCAGACGATACTAAAATAGAGCTAACTGTAGATTCTAGAGAAAAAGATTTTCTTATTTCACTAGATTCTAGAATTACAACTGTGCCTAAAAACACTACTATTTTTATAGAAAAAGCAGGTTTTACTATTAAAAGCATCATCCCTAATAATCAGTCCTTTTTACAAACCTTACGAAGTAAGTTATTATGGGGAGAAGATACCAGAAATGAAACCAATCTTTAAGCCTTACATTACAATAAAATACTTAAATAACAGTTATTCAAAAAAGACTGAGTATTAACTTTACTAAGCAAATCGAAATCGCTATATTTGCTCGCTATTTTTTAGGATGAAAAAAAGTATATTATTAATTGTTTTTATAAGCCTTACTAATGTTTTAATAGGGCAAGTTTATGAGGCAGGTGTGTTTTTAGGAGGATCAAATTATGTAGGAGATATTGGAAGAACCAACTATATTTACCCAAATCAATTAGCAGGTGCAGCATTTTTTAAATACAATTGGAATCCTAAAATTGCTGTAAGAGCAACTTATAGCTATTTACCAATAAAAGGTAATGATTTAGACGCAGATACAGACTTTAAAAGAGATAGAGCATTGAATTTTTCTAACACCATACACGAATTAGCTTTAGGTTTAGAATATAATTTTTATGAATATGATATATCTTCAGAAGGTAAAACTTGGACACCTTATATTTTAGTTGAGTTAGCAGCTTTTAACTATAAATACGTAGTTTCAGAACCAAGACCAGATGAATTTATTTTTGATTCAAAAAATGCAGTTGCTATTCCATTTGGAGTTGGATTTAAATCTAAACTTGTAGGTCCTTTAGCTTTTGCAATAGAAGCAAAATTTAGATACACTTTTAATGATGATTTAGATTATACCTCTGCAACTTTACCTCGTTTAGATTTTGGTAATAATACTAATGATTGGTATATGTTTACTGGAGTTTCATTAACTTATACTTTTGGAAGACCAGCTTGTTATACAAAAGGACTGTAACTCTATGGATAAAAAACTACGCATTAATTTACAAAAAACCCCAAAGCACGTTGCCATAATTATGGATGGTAATGGGCGTTGGGCAAAAGGTAAAGGAATGAATAGAATTTTTGGTCATAGAAATGCATTAACAGCTGTTAGAGAATCTGTAAAAGCGGCCTCTCAAATAAATGTAGCAGCAATTACTTTGTATGCATTTTCTACAGAAAACTGGAATAGACCCAAACTAGAAGTAGATGCTTTAATGAGCCTACTCATCAACTCCTTAAAAAAAGAACTTCCAGAATTCATGGACCAAAAAGTTCGTGTAAATTCTATTGGATGTATAGAAACTTTACCCAAAAAAGCTCAAAAAGTTTTAAAAGAGGTTATATTTGAAACCAAAAATAATGCTGGCATTGTTTTAACCTTTGCTTTAAGCTATGGATCTAGAGAAGAAATTGTTAATGCAATCAAAAACATATCTAAAAAAGTTGTTAATAAAGAACTAGATTTAGAAAAAATAAACGAAAATACTATAAATAACCATTTATATACATTTAATTTGCCCGATGTTGATTTAATGATAAGAACTAGTGGAGAACAACGCATTAGTAATTTTTTATTATGGCAAATGGCATATGCCGAATTATATTTTACAGATATACTTTGGCCAGATTTTAGACAAGAACATTTCTATGATGCTATCATAGAATATCAGAACAGAGAAAGACGATTTGGAAAAACAAGCGAACAAATTACAGAGTAAATTTTACAAGAAATTATTTTCTGTTGCGTTAGTGCTATCTGCACTATTTTTTAGTTTTAGTGCAAAAGCACAAACACAAAATGATACCATTACAACAACAAATACTGCTTTTGAGAAAGGCAAAGAATACATTCTTGGAGGTATTTCTGTTACAGGCTTAAGAAAGTTTAGTGAAGAAACCGTAAAAGTTTTTACTGGCTTAAGAAATGGACAAACCATTAAATTACCTGGAGACAAACTAACAAGTGCCATAAAAAAGCTATACGAAAGTAAGCAGTTTAGTAATGTTGATGTTTATTTAGCAAGATTAGATGGCAATACTGTTTACTTACAATTTGATGTACAAGAACTTCCTCAATTAAAAGACATACAAATTGCAGGAATTAAAAAAAATAAAGCAAAAGAATTACTAAAAGAAGCTGAATTAAAAGAAGGAACAATGGTTACAGACAACTTACTTGTAACCACAAAAAACTACTTCACTAAAAAATATACAGACAAAGGTTTTCTAAAAACAAAAGTAAACTTAGATATTAAAAAAGATACCTCTGATATGAATGTTGTAAACATGAAAGTGTTTATAGATAAAGGTTCTAAAATTAAAATTAAAGACATAAACTTTACTGGTAACAAAGCGTTTTCTGATAAAAAGTTAAGAAAAGCGATGAGCAATACCAAAGAAAAGTTTTTAGGTCGTTTTTGGAAAGGATCAAAATATATTGAAGAAGAATATCAAGAAGATTTAGAAAGTATTTTAGATAAATATAGTAGACAAGGATTTAGAGATGCACGTATTTTAAGTGAAGGAATTTCTTGGAATGATGATAACACTATAGACATAAACATAGAATTAGAAGAAGGTAAACAATACAGATTTGCAGACATTATTTTTGTTGGAAATAAAGAATACACCAATGAAGAATTAATGGAGGTTTTAAGAATCGATAAAGGTGATGTATATAATGGAGCTGTACTAAAAGAGCGTGTAAATGGAGATGGAACACCAACATCAGAAGATTTATCTACATTATACCAAGATTCTGGGTTTTTATTCGCACAAGTAAATGCAGTAGAAACTAAAGTGGAAAACGATTCTATTACAGTAGAAATTAGGATTCGTGAAGATGAAAAAGCACGTATTCGAAAAGTAACTGTTTCTGGTAATGATAAAACTAACGACCACGTTATTTTTAGAGAATTAAGAGTAAAGCCAGGTGATTTATTTAGTAGAAGTAATATTATACGTTCTATAAGAGAAATTGGTCAATTAGGTTTCTTTGATCAAAATGTAACACCAGATGTAATTCCAGATTACAATAATAAAACTGCAGATATCGATTTTACTGTTATTGAAAAAGGTGGAAGTCAAATAGAACTACAAGGTGGTTATGGAGGTGGCTCTTTTATTGGTACATTAGGTTTATCTTTCAATAACTTTTCTATAAGAAATATTTTTAAAAAGGAAGCCTATACTCCACTACCAATGGGAGATGGACAAAGTTTGTCTTTACGTTTACAATCTAGTAGAACATTTAATACTTATAGTTTTTCTTTTACAGAACCATGGTTAGGAGGAAGAAAACCTAAATCATTATCTTTTTCTATATATTCATCAAATCAATTTCAATTAAACCCGCAAACATTTGATGTTGATAGAGATCGTAGTTTAGGTATTGTTGGTGCATCAATAGGTTTAGGACAGCGTTTAAAATGGCCTGATGATTTTTTCCAATTATCACAAACTATTAGTTATCAAAGTTTTAATTTAGATAATTATGGATTTAGAGTTGGTTCAGATATTTTAAATAATGGTACTCTAAATAACCTTTCTTATAGTGCTACTATATCTAGAAATTCTGCTGGGCCAAGTTTAATTTTCCCAACTTATGGATCTGAATTTTCATTAGGAGTAAAAGCAACTTTCCCTTACTCTCTAGTTAATAATAAAGATTACTCTATAGAGAGTGGATTATCACCAGAAGAAACAAGTGCGCAAATTGCAGAAAAATATAAATGGCTAGAATACTATAAGTTAAGTGCAAAAGGTAAATGGTACACTGCGTTTACAGACAAATTAGTTTTAATGACCAATGCAGAAATGGGATTCCTAGGTTTTTATAACTCAGAAGTAGGTTTATCACCTTTTGAAAGATATTTTGTTGGTGGAGATGGTATTCCTGTTTTTCAATTAGATGGTAGAGAAGTTATTGGTTTAAGAGGTTATGAAAACAACCAGTTATCACCTTTAGAAGGGGGTTCAATTTACAATAAGTTTCAGCTAGAATTAAGATATTCAATTACAGATGCACCTGCTGCATCAATTTATACTCTAGGATTTTTAGAAGCTGG
This sequence comes from uncultured Polaribacter sp., assembly GCA_964565055.1. Classification (GTDB taxonomy): domain Bacteria; phylum Bacteroidota; class Bacteroidia; order Flavobacteriales; family Flavobacteriaceae; genus Polaribacter. The sequence goes on from CAZMDC010000001.1 coordinate 112,583, forward strand.
TAATTCTTATGACAATTTTGAGACTTTTAATCCGTTTGAATTAAAACGTTCTGCTGGAGTTGGTATCAGAATTTTTATGCCTGCATTTGGTCTATTAGGTATAGACTTTGCTCATGGTTTTGATGCTCTACCAGGTTTTACAGAAAAATCTGGCTGGCAAACACATTTTATTATTGGAAGACAATTCTAAGAAAACTGTACATTTGTAATGTCCAAAGTTTTTTTGGCATGGTTTTTTCTAAATACTTTATACAAATGAAAAAAATATTTTTATTAGTCGTTCTTTTATTTACTGTTACTTCTTTTTGGTCGCAAAGAAATCAAACTATTGCTTATATGGATATGGATTATATTCTAGAAAATGTTCCAGAATACATTAAAGCTCAAAATACTTTAAATGCCAAAGTTGCAAAATGGAGAAAAAATTTAGATGATCAGGCAAGACATATAGAGATTTTAAAATCTGATTTGGCAAATGAAAAAGCAATTTTAACTAAAGATATTATTGAAGAAAAAGAAGAAGAGATTTCTATAAAACAAGAAGAACTTAGAAGATTAGAATCACTCTACTTTGGTCCAAATGGAGACATGTTTTCAATAAGAAAGCAACTAGTAAAACCTATACAAGATCAAGTTTATAATGCTGTACAAAGTATTGCAAAACGAAAAAATTACGACTTTGTATTTGAAAAATCTAGTGATTTAGTAATGTTGTATTCCAATAAAAAATACGATATTAGCGAACTTGTTTTATCTATCATAGATAGAACAAGATTAGCAACTCAAAAAGAAGAAGAAAGAAACAAGAAAAAAGCAGGCCCTAACAAAGAATTAACACAAGTTCAAAAAGAAAAGTTAGAGGATAAGAAAGAATTACAAAATAAAAAGTTAGAAGCTGTAGCTAAAAAAATAGCAGAACAAGAAGCTAAGAAAAAAGAAATTGCAGAAAAAAGAAAGGCTTTAATGAAACAAAGAGCCGAAAAGAGAGAACTATTAAGAAAGAAAAAAGAAGCAGCTCGAAAAAAGAAAGAAGAAGAAAAAAAAGAAAAAAAGAAAGAAGATAATTAATAACAAGAGACAAGAATAATAATTAAATTAAAACAAGAATGAAAAATTTAAAAACGTTACTATTAATTGCTGTATTTACTTTAGGAGTGGGTGGTGTTGCAAATGCACAAAAGATGGGTCATATAGACTTTGAAAAACTAGTAGCCGAAATGCCAGCAACTAAAAAATTAAAGTTAGATATCGAAAAATTAGGTAAAACATACCAAGACGAAGTTGAGGATATGGCTAAGAAATTAGATGCTAAAATGAAAAAATACACGCAAGAACAAAATGCTCAAACTAAAGAAATTAACGAAATTAGAGCAAAAGAAGTTCAGCAAGAAAACCAAAGATACGAGCAGTTAAGACAAACAGCTTACCAAGACATGCAACAAAAACAAGCAGATGGCTTAAAACCAATTGTAGAAAAAGCTCAAAAAGCTATTGAGGAAGTTGCTGCTGAAAAAGGTATTGTTTACGTTTTAGATGCTTCTATGGGTAAGGGTCTTTTAGTAAAAAAAGGTGAAGACTTGTACAATGCAGTTAAAGCAAAATTAGGTTTCTAAAATAGTAAGTTATTTTATAAAAAAAAGGTAGTGATAAAAATCGCTACCTTTTTTTATTACAACTATAATTACCAACTCTTTGGTTATATAATTTAAAAATAGATTATTATCTAAAAAATAAATAAAAGCCTCACAAATTAAATTGCGAGGCTTTTATTTAAACTCTTAAAGAACGATTAATTAATGGAAACCAGGTATAAACTGTGTTGCACCTATCACAACCATAACTTCTGGTTCCAGGAATAATTTTTACGAGTGGTTTTCTTTTTAATCTGTGCCTAGACACAGATTTACATTTTGGACAAGCTTTCATAGCATTTGGTTATTAGTTAGTTCTTTTTCTAAAGTAAAAGTACTTAAAATCAAACTAATAACACAAAATAATTTTTTATTTTAAGAATCTTTCAACAAAGCCTGCTCATTTTTCCAATCTATCCATTTTTGACCTTTAATTTTACGCATTATATTATCTATTGTACGCATAATAAATATGTTATAGATGGCTTTTCCTAAATTTTTAGGGTTTCTAGCAATTGCTCTTAAACTCATAGAAAAACCTGGTGTAATATATTTCATATAATGCCAATAACCTTCTGGCATGTACAAAACTTGCCCATGTTCTAGGTTTGTTTGAAACCCTTTTGCATTTTTTAGGTTTGGCCATTTATTATAATCTGGGTTAGAGAAATTAATATCTTCTCTTGTAATTAAAGAGTAAGGTATTTTATACAAGTGCTTGTTCTGTTTTTGATCAAACAAAATAACTTCTTTTTTTCCTTCAAAATGAAAATGAAAAATATTTGCTAAATCAATATCATAATGCATAAATGTGTAGGAATCTGTACCTCCAAAAAACAGCATTGGTAAACCTTTCATCAACTTTAAACCAAAATCTGGATAAGTGAAATCTTTCTGCAAAACAGGCACTTCTTTTAAAACGTTCCAAAGAAAAATTCTGAATTTCGTAGGTTCTCGTTTTAATAAATCTACATAATCTGCCATTTTCATTTTTGCATGAGGTTCGTTAAAACCATCTTTATAATCCACAGGTCTATCATCATATAAAGGCACAATTTTATCTCCTGCAACTTGCTTAATATATTCTAAATTCCATTTCGAATAAGCTGGCCAATCTTCTATAAAATTTTCTATAACCACCGGTTTTTGTGGCTTAAAATAATTTTTAATAAAGTCTTCTTTAGTGATTGTTTTTACGCGATCTATTTGAGATAATTGCAAACTGGTTTATTTTTTAATTGATGTGCAAAGTTAAGAAATTGCTATTGATTTGTTTATAATAGAAAAACCATCAACTTTAAAGAGTTGATGGTTTTAAAACTAAAAATAAAAATTGTTGTTAGTTACATATTATAACGTAAACCGAATAAAATATTACTCCCAGGCATTGGTATAAAACCAACTTCTGTATATTCTGTATCAAAAATGTTATTAGCAGTTACAGTAAAACTAAATTTTTGAACATCTAAAATAATAGAAGCGTCCCAAACATTATAACTTTGACCAGTTGTTCGTTCTGCTTGCTTGTACATTATATTTTGTCTTAAATTTTTGAAAAAAGAACTTGAAAACTGAGTTATAAATTGATGTCTTAAAGTATTTAAAGAATAACGAGATAATTCTGGGTTTTGATCTAAAATATCATCATTTAAATAAGAGTATCCAAGTTTTAAACTCTGATTATAGTTGTTAATTTTAAATAAATAGGTTGCATCAAATTCAATACCTTTTGTATTAACTTCAGCAATATTGGTTGCTGTAAAAACATCTGTATTAATGTTTGGTCTTATAAAATCTATTAAATTATCTGAATCTCTATTAAAAATTGCTACAGAAGCTAAAAAGTTTGAAGAGTTAAACTTTACACCAATTTCTTGAGCAAAAGCGCTTTCTGGTTCTAAATTTATATTACCAGAAGTTGTTGGGCTGTTGTAAAATAAATCTGTAAATGTTGGTGCTCTAAACGTATAGCCAACATTACCATAAGCTTTAAAATTATCTGAAATTCGAACTCCAACGTCTAAACCTGGAAAAGCGTTAAAATCAAAATCAGAAAAATAAGTAACTGCAACACCAGGTGTAACATCTACATTATCTCCAAAAACAAAACGATGTTCTAAAAACAGGTTTGCCATGGTTCTATTTCTATCACCTAAATTATTACTACTTATAGAAAAACGAGAAACATCTACACCAAAACCTGTTATCCCTAAGTTAGATGTATAAGAAACATTTGTTTCTACTCCAATTTTATTGGTAATATGTAAATTTCTAAAAAAAGATGGATCATCCCTTTTTAATAAAAAAATATCTTGACCTCTTCTCCAGTAAACTCTTGGTTTAATTGTAAAATTCCCTGTATTAAATGTAGTTGAAAAACCTAACAAACTATTTTGTGTTTCTTCGTATTCATTCCAATCAGGATTAGTCGTATAAAAATTTTCTGCACCAAACTTTTTATCAAAGAAAGTAGCAATCATTTCTATAGGTTGTTTGTTCTTATTGAAAATACCTTTTAGAAAATAATTGTAGTTGTTATAATCTGTATTATTACGATAACCATCTGAAGTTAGTACTCCAACATGTGCTATAATTGATGTATTTTCAAAATCCTTTCCTACAGTAACAGAACCATTCAATTGCCCAAAAGAACCCGTTTCTACATTTGCAGAAATGGTATTCGTCAATTGTTTTTTGGTTACAATATTTATAGCTCCTGTAAATGCATTTTGTCCAAATATTCTTGCAGCAGGTCCTTTAATAATTTCAATTCGTTCAATAACTTCAATTGGCAAAGCAGCATTCATAGTGTGATGTCCAGTTTGAGCATCATCCATTTTAATACCATCTATTAACAAAAGAGTTTGGTCGAAACCACCACCTCTAATGTACAAATCTGCTTGGCTACCTGCAGTTCCTCTTCTTCTAATATCTACACCAGCAACCAATTGTAAAAGATCTGGCACATTTGTAGCTGCGCTATTGGCAATATCTTTTGATGAAACAACAGTTATGGTTCTAGAATTTGCTTTAAAAGGTAAATCTATTCTCGTTGATGTTATAACAACCTCTTTTAAAGTGTCATTTTTTACAGTTGTATTTTGAGCTATTAAAAATGAAGAACTCAACACTGCTATTAATAAGGTAATTTTAATTTTCATAAATAATGATTTATATAGACTGCAAAAGTCGTAACTTTAGCTGCGCTTAAAATAGTCCGGTTTTTAAATGATAGATAGTCCAGTTTTAGTTCTTATTGAAAAACACATCAGTTTTAAAAAATCGAAAACACAACCCATTTACATTCAGGTTGCACAAGGATTTATTCAGTTATTTCAGAGAAATATCATTTTAAAAAACACCAAATTGCCTGGCACAAGAAGCCTTGCAAAAGTGTTGCTTATTCATAGAAATACTGCTGTAGCTATTTACGATGAATTGGCTTCTCAAGGCTGGGTAAGAATTGAACCCAATAAAGGAACCTTTGTTTTAAACACAAAACTAAAACCCATAAAAATTAAAGGCATAAAACAAACGTTTAAAAGTGCTTACAAATACGCAGAAAACACAAGTTTTCCTTTTCAAAAATCTTTTCATTTAGCATCTACACAACAGGTTACAAATGCAAAATTTGCCATAAATGATGGTAAGCCAGATTTACGATTGCACCCTGTACATCAATTTACAAGGTGGTATAGTGCTGCCATGAAAAGAAAAACGCTTATTAAGAAATGGAACAGACCTAATGAAGCTTCACACTCTCTTTTTCAATTACAATTATGCAATCATTTAAACGCGACTAGAAGTTTACATATTAGTCCGAAAAACATAATTAGCACAAGAAGTACAGAAATGAGTTTATATATTGTTTCACAATTATTGATTCAACAAAAAGAGCTTGTTTTAGTGGGCGCATTAAGTAATTACGCTGCAAATATGATTTTTCAACAAGTTGGTGCATCAATAAAAACAATTCCTGTTGATGAAAATGGTTTAGATGTAGATTTTATCAGGAAAAATTATAAAAAAAATAGTATTAGATGCTTATATGTTTGTGCACAAAGAGATTACCCAACTACAATAACCTTAAGTGAAAAGCGTAGAACTGCGTTATTAAACTTGGCAAAAGAATATCAGTTTGCAATTATAGAAGATGATTATGATTACGATTTTCAGTTTGATGCCATTGCTAATCCACCTTTAGCTAGTGAAGATACTAATGGTGCTGTAATTTATTTAGGAAAACTGGGGCAATCTTTATTCCCTAGTTTTCAAACAGGATTTGTAATAGCTCCACAAAATATAATTGATGAAGCCAAAAACTACTTGTATTTATTAGATGAGCAAGGAGATTTAATACAAGAACAACTCTTATCTGAACTCATTAATGAAGGAGAAATTCACAGATTAATGCAGAAAAATATTGTAATCTATAAAAAAAGAAGAGATTATATAGTGATGCTTTTAGATCGACATTTTGCAGATATTGCAGAATGGGAAGTTCCTTCTGGAGGTTTGGCTATTTGGTTAAAATTTAACCCAAAAATAGCTCTGGTACAACTTGCTAATGCAGCTGAAAAGATTAATCTATTTTTACCAAAAACAATCCTATATCAGAATAAAAATACTTGTGCTATTCGTTTGGGATTTGGTCATTTAAATACTGAAGAGCTTGAAACTGTGGTTATCAAATTAAAAATGGCATATGATGCTCTTTTGATAAAAAATTAAAAAAGGAAATGCCAAAAAATTAAAAGAAAAGTTTTAATTTGCATACTTATGGAAACAACAAGTAATCTTATTTTTTTTAAACCAGAAGACACCTTTCATGAAGGTGCTGTTTTAATTGATACTGGTATTTCTGCAGGATTTCCTTCTAGCACAGAAGATATTGCAGGCGAAAAAATATCTTTAGATGATGCTTTAATCAAAAATAAAGAAACTACTTTTTATGCAAAAGTTAGAGGACAATCTATGATTGATGCTGGGCTAAATCATGACGATTTACTAGTAATTGATAGAAGTTTAGAAGCTACAGATAAAAAAATTGCAGTCTGCTATATAGATGGTGAGTTTACTGTAAAACGTCTTCGTGTACAAAATGATGAAATTTGGTTACAGCCAGAAAATCCAAACTACCCAATTATAAACATTACAAAAGACAATGATTTTATGATTTGGGGCATTGTAACCAATGTGATTAAGAAAGTGTAAATCCACAACATGAAAAAATTTGTATATTTTATTATAATATTAGTAAGTATACAGAATTTTAACGCTCAAGTTTTTCATGATACCATCCCTTTTAGAAACGATTTAGGGCTAATTATTATCCCTTTAAAATTTAACAATCAAGTTAAACACTTTGCTTTTGACACAGGTGCAGAAAATTCTGTAGCTTATGGCTGGGCTAAAGAAACTTTAAAACGAACCAATAAAACTATTACCATAAATTCTTCTGGTGGCTTAAGAAGTAAACTGCGTTTTTATAAAAGTGGCAAAATTAAAATTGGTAGTATAACTGTTTCTAAACACCGTATTTTAAATGCTCCAAAAAACGAAATATTTTCTTGCCATAAAATTGACGGTATTTTAGGTGTTGATATTATTGAACTTCTAAACTGGACTATAGATTTCGAAAATAAAATTTTGGTGATGCACCCTAAAAGTTACATACCAAAAAAAGGAAACTTATTTCATGCTTTACAGTTCGACTTTTATAAAAACAGACCTTATGTTTTTTTAAATCATAAACAAAAATATAAATTGCAGTTTCTTTTAGATACAGGTGCAGGAGGTTTATCAAACATCTCTAAAAACAACTACAACCTAACTAATTTAGATGATTTACCTACCAAAAATTTTTATTCTGGCAGTTTTGATGTAAATGGCATTTTAACCACTACAAAGCCTGTAATTTTTAAATTGAAAAATACCATTTCTAAAAACGTAACATTATCTCCTATAATTAGTTACAACAATAGAAAAACTAGTAAAATAGGTAATGATTTGTGGAAAAATAAAAAACTTTTTTTAAGCTTACAAAAGGATGTATTCTTTGTTTCTCAAAAAAATATCAATCAAAAATATGAAGGATATTCTTGTTCAGTAATGATAAGAGATGGAAAAATGAGAATTTTAAAAATTGAAAAAGATAGTGAACTTTGGAAAATGGGTTTACGACAAGGAGATGAAATTTTAAAGTTTAATGATAAAACATTTACTGATTTTTGCGAGTTAGACACCTACCAAAGAAACCTAGCAAAAACAGCAAAAAGCTTTGAAATTACACTCTTGAACAACCAAAAAGTTATCATCTCTAAAAATGTAGTTTTAGAAGAATAGTTTTTATAATTCAATAATTTATTATTGTTTTTCAATAATTTTTATATATTTGCAATGTCAAATTAATAAAAATGAATGCTATTAATACCTTAGAAAAAAATTGGAGTACGTTATCTAAAATAGTTTTTCGATTTACTTTTAGCTACGTTATCTTATTTATTCTTTTATTGTTTTTAGCACTATTTTTAGAAACTCCTTTATATTGGTTTGCAGACACAATTCTTAATTGGGGAACTAATTTTAAAATAGAAAGTACAGGAAGTGGAGACAGAATTTTTGATTATGTAAGATTTGCTTTTACTATCTTTTTAACCTTTTTTGTTAGTATTATTTGGAGTTTTTTAGACAAAAAAAGAGCATCTTACAACACTTTACAATATTGGTTTCAAGTTGTTCTAAGAATATTCTTATGCTTTGCCATGATTCTCTATGGTTTCGCAAAAATATTTAAAGGTCAGTTTGCAGACCCAAGTTTAGAATTACTTATTCAAAATGTTGGAGAAATGTCTCCTATGGGTTTAGCCTGGACATTTATGGGACACTCAATGTTTTATAACATATTTACAGGTTCTTTAGAAATTATTGGTGGTTTACTTTTACTAAATCGTAAAACAGTTTCTTTGGGTAGTTTAGTAATTTTAGGTGTTATGATTAATGTGGTTTTCATGAATTTTACATATGATATACCTGTTAAATTATTTTCTATACATTTAGTCCTGATGTCATTTTTATTATTGATATCTGATGGAAAAAGATTCTTGCAATTTTTTATCAAAAATGAAAAAATAGAAAAAGTTGATTACATCAATTATATAAAAAATAAACCATTATTAAAAATAATTAGTTTTTTAAAAAAGGCGCTAATAACAGTTACTATTTTAATAGTTATTATTCAATGTTTTATTCAATTCAAAGCAACAGAACAACTTAGATCAAAATCTAAATTAAGAGGCATTTGGAAAACCGAATTTTTTATAATTAATAAAGATACTTTAGCACCATTAACTACAGATTCTAATAGATGGAACTATTTTATAATTGATTATAAAGAAAAAGCTATTGTTAAATTGATGAATGACACAATAAAACGTTATTCTTTTAAAGAAAACATAGATACAAAAGAAATAATTTTTAAAGGAATGAAAAATGCTGTTCCTCAAAAATTTAAATATTCAATCGCTAATAAGAGTAGTCTAAAACTAAAAGGTTTTTTAAACGGAAAAGAAATAAAAATTGAATTAAGAAAAGTTCCTATAACTGATTTTAGACTCCTTAACAGAAAGTTTCATTGGGTAAATGAAACTACTTATAATTATTAAAATCAAAATATTATGGCAAATACACCAATTTCAAAACAAAGAATTATTAAAGGGGAAAAATTAACTTGTATTGTTTGTAAACACGACACGTTTTGGGAAAGAGAAACTTTAATGAATACCAAAAAGTTGACATTCTTTAAGTTGGAATGGCTCAATAAAAAAGCACAAAACTTAATTTGTAATAATTGTGGTTTTGTTCATTGGTTTTTAAATAAATAAAATATGAAAACAGCAAAAATATTAAAAGTTGCAACCTTTTTTTCTTGGTTTGCATGTATAGGACTCACAATAAAAAGTGGTGCAATTTTGGTTACTTATTTATTAAGTATTTCTAATCCAGAAATTTCTAAAAACATGTACGAAAATTTAAATCTTTTTGAGTACTACAACCATAGTTTTTTAAACTACTCTATCATCGTTTTTTACAAAATAGTACTGTTCGCTGTTGAGGCTTATATTGCGTATTTAGTAATTCAGCTATTAAAAAAACTAAACCTAAAACAGCCATTTAATATTGATGTTCATTCATTGATGAAAAAAATAAGTTTTGCTATTTTTTATTTATGGATAATTGCAATTATACATAATACACACATTCAAATTATTGGTAAAAAACACAATTTTGAACTCAGTTTATTTTCTAGTGATTTTGTTTTTCTATCACTCGTAATTTTCATTTTTGCACAGATTGTAAAACGTGGAATTGAAATTCAAACAGAAAATGATTTAACCATTTAAATTATGAGAAAAATTAACATCTTAAAAGCTATAGTAGATTTACTTTGGATATTCTCTATGCCAATAGTATTATTAATTGTTGGTTTTGTTATCAGTATTTTCTTTATTGATTTAGGTGATTTAGACCTAAAAATAAATGCTGTTCATCTTAGTTCAGATATCAATTCTAAAATAATATTTGCTGTTGCTGCACTAAACTACTTGCTAATTATTGCTGCATTATATTATTTTAAAAAAGTACTACATCATTTCTTACGAGTTAAAATTTTTGAAGATGAAGTGATCAATTCATTTAAAAAAATTGGAAACTTACTCGCAATTTCAGGTATTATTTCTTTGATAACTTCTAGTATTAGCAAAATTTATTTTGAGCAAAAAATAGCCCTCGAATTTGGATTAAATCAGCATTTAGTTATAATTTGTTTTGGTTTATTCTTCCTGATTCTAAGTGAGATTTTTAAAATTGCAAAAAACCAAAAACAAGAAAACGATTTAACAATATAATTATGAAAAAAACTGCATACTTAGTTTCTAAACTTACTTTTTGGGGTTTTGTATTATTTTCATCTATACTGATTCCATTGTCTTTACTTTCTTTTCTACAATATTATTTTAATTGGGATATTCCATTTGTAGAAATTGTAACAAGAGAAGGACTTGATTTTGCTAAAATTAAAAATATTGGAGTAGAGTTTTGGGTAAATTATACTATCATTTTAATGTGGGCAACTTTTATCTATTATTCTATTTATTTCTATGTATTACAAAGTTTTTTTAGAATTTTTATAAACAAAAAAACCTTTGAAGAAAAATCAGTAAAAAAATTGACACTATTTTATAGATTAAACTTTATACCTGTAATTATTGGCTTTACTGGAATAACTTATAGATATATTTCTTTAGGTTATTTTAAATTTGATGAACCACATTTCTTTGTATTAATACATTTAATAGTTGCTTTTTTCCTATTCTTCTATTTAGATTTAATTAAAAAAGGCAATTATATTCAAACAGAAAACGATTTAACAATATAAACTATGAAGAAAATAAACATTTTAAAAAAAATAATTATTTCAATTTTTCTATTAGTTCTATTATGGTTTTTAGGAGATATGGTTCTTGTATTATTTGCTTTTTTATTTGAAAAAGATGTATTAAACCTTGGCCATTTTAATAATGAAAATATACATATAGCGTTTAAGTTTTTGGCAATAGCAAAAGCTATAATGCTTGCTATATTTATTTATGCATCTTACTTATTAATTAAAATTTTACTACTTAAAAACACCACAGATTACTTAAATAAAAAAACATCATACCTTTTAAAAAAATCTGGAAAATTAATTATTATTTCTAATGGAATAAATTTTATTCTAAGTTTTGGAGTGTTTTTTGCTAATATAAAGTACTATGTTTATTTTAATTCAGACTCTAGAATTTTATCATTATTAATGCTTGTTTTTGGTTTGTTTTTAATCATTTTTAGCAATGTAATAGAAAAAACAAAATACCTAAAACAAGAAAACGATTTAACAATATAACTATGGCAATCATTGTAAATCTTGATGTAATGCTTGCCAAACGTAAAATGCGTAGTAAAGAATTGGCAGAAATAATTGGCATAACAACTGCTAACTTATCCATTCTAAAATCTGGTAAGGCAAAAGCTGTTCGTTTTTCTACTTTAGAGGCAATTTGCGAAGCTTTAGACTGCCAACCAGCAGATATTTTAGAATACCAAAAAGACTAAATAAAAAACCTCCGAATTTTCATTCGAAGGTTTTTAAAATTATACTATTTTACTAATTATCTATTCTGTGGCTCGTTTAAATTCATAAACATAAAATCTACGTCTGTATTTTCTTCACCTAATAAATACTTACTAAAATGATCTGCTCTTAACCAGAAAGAGTATTCTGTCATACTTCCAAAACCATGTCTTTGCCCAGGCATAATCATAAACTCAAAACGTTTATGCGCTTTAATCAATTCATTTGCCATTCGTATAGTTCCTGCAGGATGCACGTTATTATCCATATCTCCATGAATTAACATTAAATGACCTTTTAGATTTTTAGCTAAAGATTGATTGTCATCAATTTTATATTTATGAGAAATTTTTCCTTTCTCATCAATTTCTTCTTTTACTCCATGATGCGTTTCAGACCACCAAGAATTATACACATTGTTATCATGATTTCCTGCTGATGAAACTGCTGCTTTAAAGAAATCTGGATATACCAACATTGCTGCTGTAGACATGAATCCACCTCCTGAATGACCGTAAATTCCTACTTTTTCAATATCGATAAATTTGTGTCTATTTGCCAATTGCTGTGCAACGTATTTTTTATCAGCCAAACCATAATCACGTAAATTACCATATCCATAGTTGTGATACCATTTAGATCTGTCTGGATGTCCTCCTCTATTTCCTAAAGTAATCACTACAAAACCAACTTGAGCCATTCTGTCTAAACGATCCATTCTGTAAGAAAAAGATTTATTTACAGCCTCTGTTTGTGGCCCAGGATAAACATACTCTAATAATGGATATACTTTTGTAGTATCCATATCAAAAGGCTTGTACATTACACCATATAAATCTGTAATTCCATCGTCTGCTTTTACCTTAAACGTTTCTGGAAATTGATACCCTGATGCAAAAAGTTGTGATAAATCTGCAGTTTCTAAATCCATTACTTTACGTCCATTAGCATCTCTAACTTCAGATTTTGGAACTGTGTTTACACGAGAATAGTTACTTACAAAATACTCATTAGAGTCAGACATACTAGAAGTAAACGTGAAGTTTCCAGGATCTAACGTACGCATTCCACTCCCATTTAAGTTGATTTTATACGTATGCAAATAATAAGGATCTTGGTCTTTATTTACACCATTTGCAGTAAAATATAAAGTTCTTTCTTTTTCGTCTAAACCTGCAAAATTATCTACATGATAATCGCCTTCTGTAACTTGATTTTTTAAGTTACCATCTGCATCATACAAATAAAAATGTGCCCAACCATCTCTTTCTGCCCAATGTAACATTTCTGTTTCATTATTAAACAACACTAGAGGTCTAGATTCTATATACGTGTTAAAACGCTCTTCAATTAAGGTTTTGTATTCACCTGTTTCAAGGTCTGCAACATTAATATCGTATTTTTTTCTATCTCTAGAAATCACACTAAAATAAAGTTTCCCTTTTTTAGATAATAGTAAAGATGGTGTAAACTCATCATCTCTTTGAGACTGTTTTGTTGGGGCTCTAAATACATTTAAACTTTGCTGACGAGTAGAATCTAAAGCAACTGTAATATGTGATTTAGAAGGAATATCGAAAATCATTAATTCTGATTTATAGAATTCTTGTTCCCCTGGCATATGATACTTATACGTTTCTAATGTTGGTCTTTTTTTACCTGTTGAATTTATAACCCATAAATCTTTAATATGTCTTGAATCAGATTTTTCGAAAACAAATTTCTTAGAATCATGAGACCATGTTCCCCAAACACCTTTTCTCTTATCTTTATTTTTTTCTACATCTTCATTATCTTGTCCTCTATTTCCTCCACCATAACCATAATTTTCTTCGCCATCTGTGGTCCATTGGTTTTCTACAACTGTGGTATCTTTTTCATCTTTTATAAACTTTTTAAAGTTTACTTTATCCATCCAATACAAATTGTAATTTTTAGAATATAAAACCACAGAACTATCTGGAGCAATATTTGCCCAACGTCTCCAAGGTTTCTTTTCTGGCTTTTTAGTATCTAAAATAGTTAACCCATTACTACCTAATTTATATTCTAAGTGATAGGTTTTCTTTTCCATTTTAGGCTTTTTCTTTTTAGCTTTTTTAGTTGAAGTTGAGTCCTTTTTGGCATCATCTTTATTTTCATCAACAACTTCTACTTCTTCTGTAGATGTTACGTAAAAGCGAATAGCATTTTCGGCTTCGTTAAATTTAAAATTAAAACGAGGTAAGTGTTTTGCGTCATAAGGATCTTTGGTGATTTCTGTTAACCATTTTGCCATTTTTACGTTATCGAACAAAGGTTTCTTTGTTTTTCTATCAACGTCTACAATATAATGGTTAGCTCCTTCTGATGTTTTGTAAGCATACCAAAAACGATTTCCTTTTTTTAACCAATGAGGACTCACACTTGTTGAGTGTACCATTTTTGCTAAATTTTTTGGTGAGTATTTAGCTGCTTGCCTGTAGTTAGGTTTTGGTGTTTCTTGTGCAGTTACTAATGATATAGTAAACAAGCACACGAAAAATAAAATTAAATTTTTCATTTGAAGTAATTGTTAGTTTTTTGAATTAAGTTCTAAAGTTCTCTAAAACAAACCAAAGTACAAATTTTTAGAATGTATTTGTTAAAATTTTAACAGTTTAACATCAATTTAAATTTCTTTTTTCTACAAAAAAACGTTTTAATAAAAGTGAACATTGGTTTTCCAAAATGCCCGAAATTACTTTTGTTTTTGGGTGAAGAGTAGTTCCTAAATTCTCAAAGCCTCTTTTTGGCTCAGAAGCTCCATAAACTATTTTATCTAATTGCGCCCAATAACTAGCTCCTGCACACATTTGGCATGGCTCTAGGGTTACATAAAGTGTACAATTTTTTAAATATTTACCTCCTAAAAAATCTGCAGCTGCTGTAAACGCTTGCATTTCTGCATGTGCTGTTACATCATTTAATGTTTCTGTTAAATTGTGTGCTCTTGCAATAATTTTATTATTTAAAACCACAACAGCACCTACAGGAATTTCGCCTTTATCGAATGCAATTTCTGCTTCTTGATAGGCTTTTTTCATAAAATAAACATCATCAAAAGGTTGTATCATATTTTGGCTTTAAAAAAATCAATATTACAAAAATTGAAGTTGTATTTTTGTAATCGAATGCAGAATTTATTAGAAAACATATCAAATCCTTCTGATTTAAGAAAGTTAAATCCTGATAAGTTACCTCAACTTGCAAAAGAATTGAGAGATTTTATCATAGACATTGTAGCTACAAAAGAAGGTCATTTAGGCGCAAGTCTAGGAGTTATAGAACTCACAATTGCCTTGCATTATTTATTTGACACACCCAATGATTTATTGGTTTGGGATGTGGGTCATCAAGCATATGGACATAAAATTTTAACCGGTAGAAAAAACATTTTTCATACCAATAGACAATACAAAGGTATTGCTGGTTTTCCTAGTAGAAGCGAAAGTAAATTTGATACTTTTGGAGTTGGCCATTCGTCTACATCTATTTCTGCAGTTCTAGGAATGGCATTTGCATCACGATTAAATGGAGCTACTGAAAAACAACATATTGCAGTTATAGGTGATGCTTCTATAGCAAGTGGAATGGCTTTTGAAGCCTTAAATCATGCAGGAGTTTCTGAAGCAAATATTTTAATTATTTTAAATGACAATGCTATTGGTATAGATCCTGCTGTGGGTGCTTTAAAAGAATATTTAACCAAAGTTAAAAAGGATAAAAAACTTGCAGCGCAAAATAACATAATTAAAGCATTAAACTTTAATTATTCTGGACCAATTGATGGACATAATTTACCAAAATTACTAAGTGAGTTAGAACGATTAAAATCGGTAAAAGGCCCAAAATTTTTACACGTAATTACTACAAAAGGAAAAGGGTTACAGCAAGCTGAAGAAGATCAAATTACGTATCATGCTCCAGGAAAATTTGATAAAATTTCTGGTGAAAGAATTCCGAAAGAAGAAAGTATTTATTGTAAATATCAAGATGTATTTGGTAAAACTGTTTTGGAATTAGCTGATGAAAATAAAAATATTGTAGCCGTAACACCTGCAATGTTAACAGGAAGTTCTTTAAAGGTTATGTTGCAAAAACACCCTAAAAGAACTTTTGATGTAGGTATTGCAGAACAACATGCAGTTACTTTAGCTGCAGGTATGGCTACCCAAGGTTTAGTGCCTTTTTGCAACATCTATTCTACGTTTTTACAACGTGCATATGACCAAGTAATACATGATGTAGCTTTGCAAAATTTACCCGTTATTTTTTGTTTAGATAGAGCTGGTTTAGTTGGCGAAGATGGAGCAACACATCATGGCGTTTTTGATTTGGCGTACTTAAGATGTATTCCAAATCTTATTATTTTTGCACCTCGAAATGAAATTGAATTACGAAATATTTTATATACAGCACAATTGGGATTACAAAATCCAATTGCTATACGTTATCCAAGAGGTTATGGAGCAATTGCTGATTGGAAAAAACCCTTTACTAAAATTAATATTGGTGAAGGAGTTTGTTTGAAAAAAGGTGAAAGAATAGCTATTTTAAGTGTAGGTACTATTGCAAAAAATGTAGAAGAAGCACTATCTATAATAGATAAGAATGATGAATTTGCTCATTTTGATATGCGCTTTATAAAACCTTTAGACAATAATTTACTATTATCAATATTTAGGAACTATTCTAAAATATTTACAATTGAAGATGGTACTATTAAAGGTGGTTTTGGAAGTAGTATTTTAGAATTTGCAGCAAAAGAAAATTTTAAAAACGAAATTATTGTTTTAGGAATTCCAGATTCTTTTATTACTCATGGCAAAACAGCTCAACTTCAAAAAGAAATTGGTTTAGATGCTGTAAGTTTGGCTAAGAGGTTTTCTAACTCATAAAAAAAGGCGCTAAAATTAGCGCCTTTTTTCTTTATATTTTATCAATTGTTACTGAATAATAATCTTTTTTGAGGCTTTTTGTCCATTTTCATCTATTAGATTTAAAATATACATTCCTGTTCCTAAGTTTATATTCAATTTTTGTTCTTTCTGCTTCGTAAAATCTATAGTAGTTTTATAAACTTCTCTACCAGAAATATCGTAAATATTTGCTTTTGTATTTCCAAAACTACTACCTGCAAAAATGGTAAAGTTTCCATTTGAAATGGTTGGGTATACTGTAAACTTCTCTTTATTATCAATAACACTTTGCACAGAAGCTGTGGTTGCGTTTATAGATTTAATAGCCCAACCATAACCTGTAACTCCTGGATCTGTTACTAATCTGAACCTAAATACTACTGTTTGACCTGGACTTAGTCCTTTTTCAATAAGATCTATAGTTTGAGTTTTAAATAAACCTTCATCATAAATAGCAAAAGCATCATTATAAGTATCAAACCAGTCTGAAAATCTACGTGCATCATATTTATCTAGAGTAACCCAAGTATTTAAGTCTGTAGATGCTTCTATTGTTACGAAGTCAAAAAATGAGTTTAAATCTGATAAATTATCTGTAAATGGTTCTACAATAGCAACATCTGTATAAGAAAATGTATTGCTACCTTCTGATATAGTTAAAGGCTTCTTAAGGATTGTGGTATAAGTTGTATTATTTTTATATGGATGATCTGAATTATTTAAAATACCTTCTGAAAAATAAAGTCCATTATCTATCTTAAATTCACCATCAATAGAAAAAACATCTGTTTCTGAAAACTGTGCAACATTAATGTTAGAACTTGGTGCTTCAAAATTTATAATGTTCACGAATTCTTCTTTAATTTCTGTTTCTACACCTACAGAATCATCAAAAAGTTGAACTCCAATTTTATAAGTCCCTTCAGGTAAAGATTGAGTTTCATATTCGTAAATTACACCAGTATTAAAATCTTGAACTACCTCTTCTACTTCTACATCATCAATAAATATTTTAACTCTACTAACCACATTTACAGTTGCATTATAATTTACAATTGCATTTAATTCATTTATTCCTTTTTGTGTTACAGAAACATTTGGAGCAACTAAATACTCAGGTAAAGTGAAGCTTTCTAGGTCGTTAATGGTTGCAGACCAAATTCCTCTTCCGTAAGTTGCAATTACTACTTGGTTATTTACAACTCTCATATCATAGGTTGCAACTGGAATAAAACCATCTACCATTGCCCAAGTTAATCCTCCATCAGTTGTTTCGAAAACACCTATATCTGTCCCTGCCCAAATAATGTTTTTATCAAAAGGCATTTCTAAAACACTATGAACTGCAACATCTGGAAATCCTGTATTTTCACCTGCTGCAAAACCAGATATATCTGTCCAAGTTTCTCCTAAATCTTCTGTTTTTAAAATCTTTGCAGCACCTTGAGATGCAAAAGATATATAAGCTCTATTTTCATCGATAAGAGAAGGTGAAATACCTGTTATTGATAAGTTATGAGTTGAATTTGGATTATCATAAACTTTAGTTCTATTAAAATTTTGACCATTATCTGTTGAAACATGCATAACGAAATTTCCATTTTCTGTCATTGCAGATCCAGCCCAAACTATATTGGGGTTAGCCATAGAAACTTCAACATTTAAAGAACTTGTGGGACCTGATGCAAAACTGCTTGCAATAGGAGATAAAGTCCAGCTACCTCCAAAATCTTTAGATCTCCAAACACCATTTGAAGAAATTGCAAAAACAACGTCTGGATTATTATCTGCATTAGAAAGCTTAGAGTAAAAAGGAGAAAGGTTATTGTCTCCTGCATCATCAAAACTAGTAAATACTCTAGTGTTATTAATATACCTACCAATACTTCCGTAATTTTGCGATGCTCCTATAAAATCACCAGGCTTATTGTAATGCCAAACTGCTTCAAATCCATCACCTCCTAAAATTCTTTGATAAGTTTTAGTGCTGCTTCCATCTCCTCCTGTTGAAATCCAAGTTCCATTATCTTGAGCACCAGCAATATAATTGTCTGCTCCATTTTGTTTAGTAGCAGCATAGAATTGTGTACTATTTTTACCTAACGCTGTTGAAGACCAGTTTCCTTCACTAATTCCTGGAATTGAGCTATATTCTGTACTATATACACCACCATCATTTGCTAATAGAATTCTAAATTTTTGACCATCACCTAAAATGTAAGCCATACCATGCTGATCTACATGTACATCTGTATTTATTTGATTATTATCATAACCTGATGCTATAGATTGAAAAGAAAATCTATCATTTATTACTGAAACCTTAAAAACAGCTATTCCACCAATAAAAAAAACATCTTTCTTATAAGGATCTGCCATTATAATATTATTATACCATCCTTGACCACTTACCAAATTTGCATTTGGAGAGGTAGTTGTTAATTTAGTATATGTTTGCCCTTTATCTTTAGATAAGTAAAAATCTGTATTTTCATAAGTACCTCCATTTGCTGAGTAAATACTTAAATATATATAGTTGGTGTCTGCAGGAGATACAGCTAGTTCGAAACGACCAAGATTTCCATTATAATCTGCTCTATTAAAAGAAGTTGACCAGGTAACACCCCCATCTGTACTTTTAACGATTCCGAAATTACCTACAGAACCATATTGAATGTTAAAGTTTGTAGGGTCTGCATCTAAGTCTTCTACAGTATCTGAAGATGAATATGTTTTTGTCCAGTTTTGACCACCATCTACTGTTCTGTATATACCATTAACTGTTCCTATAAGTACGTTATTTTTATCATTAGGATTAATAATTATTCTACCAACGTCACCAAAAGAAGCTGTTGATGGCAGGCTTTCCCAAGTAACTCCACCATCTGTTGTTTTATATACACCAGAACCTCCAATAGCTCCTAAGTTTACATAAGGTTCTCCTGTACCAACATATAATGTATTTTTATCTTGAGGACTAATTACTATTGTTGATGTTGCTAAGTTAGGTATAGAATTATCTGTTAAATTTACCCAAGTTGCACCTTCATCTTCTGTTAACCAAACACCACCACCTACTGTACCAACAAACCATCGATCTTTATTTGTTGGATCTACAGCAATACCTCTAGTTCTTCCAGGAACGTTAACAGGCCCTCTTTCTGTAAATACAGCTGTTACTTTTCTTGCGCTTTTATAAGCTACTTTTTTTTGTTTTGCTTTTTTAAATTCTTCAATTAAATAGCCTTTTTTATACGTAGATTTTTTAGCACCAATTGGCTTTCTTATTTCTCTTTGATAATCTGCCATGTGTTCAATACCTTTTTTGTGTCTTTTTTCAGGACTTTTTTTAGTTTCCTTGGTATTGATAGATTGAACCTCTGTTTTATTAGATTCATTTTGTTTTTCATTTTTATTAACATTGCAAGAAATTACAATTAATGTTAATAAAATTACTAAGAGTGTTTTGTAGTTTTTCATTCAATTAGGCACTTTATTTAATATCTATTATTACGAAATTATTTTCTTTGTTTTTATCTTCATTTAAAAGGTTGGTATCATCGTTTTGTTTTATCATTCCAACATGCTTAAACCCTTGTAACTTATTATTTGTAAACCAGACTAGTTTTGTACCTTCAAAACTACCTTGTTTTAAAATTTTATCATCTTTAGCATCTAGTACTTTATAGTAGATTAACTTTCTAGCTAATAAATCGTTTTTAAAACTTGTAACTAACAACATCGTTTTTATTGAATTGTAAGATTTCTCTACAATCATATCTTTTCCTGTTTCGTAAGTTATTATTTTTTCTGGTGTATTTGATAAATCTTTACATTTACAAGAAGAAAAAACAACAAGCAAAACTAACAGCTGAAGTATTATTTTTATTTTATTTTTCATCCTTTTTATCTAAAATATATTTCCAAAAATTTTTCTTCTTAATCGTATTGCATAGCTATCAGACATTCTTGATACATAAGTACAAACTGCCATTATTCTATCGTAATTACTATCAGATTGACTAACATATTCTTGAGGCATTAAATTTACTAATAAGTTGTCTAAATTACTATTATTGTTATCATAATTATTATTATTTATTGCTGTTATAAAAACATCTAATAAATCTGCAATAATTTTATAGCCTGCAACTTCTTTTTCAATAACGTCTTTACTTTTGTAAATTTTAGCTATGCTTATTTTAATTATGTCGTTAATTTGTGCCTCATACTTACATTTATCTAGTAAAGAATGTTGAAAATCACCAGATAAAATTGCATTTTCGTTACTTAAAAAGATTGTTACAGCTTCATCTATTAAAGCATTAATTGCTATTGCTCTTAAATAAGCAGTTCTATCTGTAGTATGTTTTAATGCATAATATTTATCTCTATTAATACCATGAATTAGTTTAGACATGTATTCTAAAGCATAATCTTCTTCTATTAAACCTAAGTTAATACCATCTTCAAAATCGATTATGGTGTAGCAAATATCATCTGCTGCTTCTACCAAATATGCTAATGGATGCCTGAAAAAAGAATTGTTTTCTAGTGATTTTGGCTTCATTCCTAATTCTGTAACCACATCAATAAATGCTTCTTTTTCTGATTGAAAAAAACCATATTTTTTATCGACAATATGTGTGGTTGGTTTTTTAGGTAAACTCTCTTTTGGATATTTTAAAAAAGCTCCTAAAGTTGCATAGCACAAACGTAAACCTCCAGAAATACCTTCTCTAGATTCTGTAAGGATTTTAAAGCCGTTTGCATTTCCTTCAAAATCAATTAAATCTTGGTATTCTTTAGGCGATAGTTTTTCTTTGTACTGTAAACCTTTACCTGTTTTAAAATACTCGCCAATGGCTTTTTCTCCTGAATGACCAAAAGGTGGATTTCCAATATCGTGTGTAACTGAAGCTGCTGCAACTATTGCTCCAAAATCATTGAATGTATAGCCTAACTCGACTAAGTTTGGATGACGTTCTAACAACACCTTACCTACTCTTCTACCCAAAGTTCTACCTACTACAGAAACTTCTAAACTATGTGTTAATCGAGTATGTACAAAGTCGGTTTCTGATAATGGAATTACCTGTGTTTTGTCTTGTAAGCTTCTAAAAGCAGATGAAAATATGATTCTATCAAAATCTACTTCAAAGCCCAAACGTGTTTCATCTTGTGCTATTCTTGGTCGTTTTTGTGTATCACCAAAACGTTTTAGAGAGAGTAATTGTTCCCAGTTCATTTTTAAAATTTAAGATTTTCGAAAATACAAAAAAGAGAAGCATTGCAGCTTCTCTTTTTATCAACTTTTAATTTATATAAATTTTGAGTAAATTTCAAAATAGTGCTATAGATAAAACTATGATCCACACATTAAACAATCGTCATCTGGAGCTGCATTTTTAGATGCATTTACCATAGCTTTAAATTCTTCTGGAGACATTGGTTTATCCTCTATAACCTCAGCTTTCTTTTCTTTAGAAACTGTAAACTGAATGGCATTTACTGCAGATTTTGTTCTTAAGTAATACATTCCTGTTTTTAATCCAGATTTCCAAGCATAGAAATGCATTGATGTTAATTTTCCATAATCTGGATCTTTTAAGAATAAGTTTAGAGATTGAGATTGATCGATAAAATATCCTCTATGACGTGCCATATCAATAATATCTTTCATACTCATTTCCCAAACTGTTTTGTACAATTCTCTTAAATCAGCAGGAATTTCTTCTATGTGTTGTATAGAACCATTTGCACGCATAATGCTTTCTTTCATATCATTATCCCATAGGTTTAACTCTACTAAGTCTTCTAGTAAGTGCTTGTTTACTACAATAAACTCACCAGATAAAACTCTTCTTGTATAAATATTAGAAGTGTAAGGCTCAAAAGCTTCATTGTTTCCTAATATTTGAGATGTTGATGCAGTTGGCATTGGAGCAACTAATAGTGAGTTTCTAACTCCGTGTTTCATTACTTGCTTGCGTAATTTTGCCCAATCCCAGTTTCCACTTAATTCATCATCATTTACACCCCACATGTTAAATTGGAATTCACCTTCAGACATTGGAGAACCTTTAAATGTTGAATATGGTTCTTTTGCTTTTGCTATCTCCATTGATGAAGTTACAGCAGCAAAATACATGGTTTCAAAAATATCTTGATTTAGTTTTTTAGCTTCCTCACTTGTAAAAGGCAAACGTAAATTGATAAACGTATCTGCTAAGCCTTGTATACCTAAACCTACTGGTCTATGTCTAAAGTTTGAGTTTTCTGCTTCTTTTACTGGGTAAAAGTTCGCATCAATTACTGTATCTAAATTACGAGTAACTTTTTTAGTTACATCGAATAATTTTTTATGATTGAAGTATTTTTCTCCATTTTCTCTTTCAGAAACAAACATTGGCAATGCAATAGAAGCTAAGTTACATACAGCAACTTCGTCTTTTGCAGTGTACTCCATAATTTCTGTACATAAGTTAGAAGAACGAATGGTACCTAAATTTTTCTGGTTTGTTTTTCTGTTTACTGCATCTTTGTATAACATATAAGGAGTTCCAGTCTCAATTTGAGACTCTAAAATCTTCTCCCATAATTCACGTGCTTTAATGGTTTTTCTTCCTTTACCAGCAGCCTCGTAACTTGTATACAAACGCTCGAACTCCTCTCCATAAGTATCATATAAATGAGGACACTCATGAGGACACATTAAGGTCCATTCTCCATCTTCTTGAACACGTTTCATGAATAAATCTGAAATCCACATTGCATAGAATAAATCTCTTGCACGCATTTCTTCTTTACCATGATTTTTCTTTAAATCTAAAAAGTCGAAAATATCTGCATGCCAAGGCTCTAAATACATTGCAAAAGAACCTTTACGTTTACCTCCACCTTGATCTACATAACGAGCTGTGTCATTAAAAACACGTAACATTGGCACAACACCATTACTTGTACCATTTGTACCAGCAATGTAAGAGCCTGTAGCTCTAATATTATGTAAAGATAAACCTATACCCCCTGCAGATTGTGAAATTTTAGCAGTTTGTTTTAAAGTATCGTAAATACCTTCTATACTATCATCTTGCATTTGTAATAAGAAGCAAGAAGACATTTGTGGTTTTGGTGTACCTGAGTTAAAAAGAGTTGGAGTTGCATGTGTAAAGTATTTTTTACTCATTAACTCATATGTAGAAATAGCTTCATCAATATCGTTTTTGTGAATACCAATAGAAACACGCATTAACATATGTTGTGGACGTTCTGCAATTTGACCATTCAACTTTAATAAGTATGAACGCTCTAAAGTTTTAAAACCAAAATAATCGTAGTTAAAATCTCTGTTGTAGATGATTGTTGAGTCTAATTTTTCTGCATTAGCTTTTATAATATCATACACATCATCTGCTAATAATGGTGCCTTTTTTCCTGTACGTGGATTTACATAAAAATACAAATCATCCATAGTTTCTGAGAATGACTTTTTTGTGTTTTTATGCAAGTTAGAAACTGCAATTCTTGCTGCTAAACGTGCATAATCTGGATGTGCAGTAGTCATAGTAGCAGCTGTTTCTGCAGCTAAATTATCTAGCTCTGAAGTGGTTACACCATCATACAAACCTTCTATAACACGCATAGCCACTTTAACAGGATCTACAATCTTGTTTAATCCATAACACATTTTTTTTACTCTAGCAGTGATCTTGTCGAACATCACTGGCTCTTTTTTGCCATCTCTTTTAACTACGTACATAGGTTTGTTTGTTTTATTTTAATACTTATTTATTTAGCCGACAAAACATCCACTTTTGGGCGGCTTTTTATTTTTAGTCTGATATAAATAATCAGAAAGTGATTTATTTTAAAGAATTACGTCTTGTAATCTAGAAATCTGAATCGAAACTAATACTACCTGTTCCTCCAGATTTTACTCCTGCTTTTTGGTATTCTGAAACTCTTTTTTCGAAGAAGTTTGTTTTACCTTCTAAAGAAATCATTTCCATAAAATCAAATGGATTTGTAGCATCGTACACTTTTTCACAACCGAATTCTAACAACAATCTATCTGTTACAAACTCTAAGTATTGTGTCATAAGTTTTGCATTCATACCAATTAAACTCACTGGTAAAGATTCTGTTACAAACTCTCTTTCAATATCTAAAGCATCTACAATAATTTCTTTAATTCTATCTTTTGGCACTCTGTTTACAATGTGGTTATTATGTAAGTGTACAGCAAAATCACAGTGCATACCTTCATCTCTAGAAATTAACTCGTTAGAAAAAGTTAACCCAGGTAATAAGCCTCTTTTCTTTAACCAAAAAATAGAACAAAATGCACCAGAGAAGAAAATACCTTCTACTGCAGCAAATGCTATTAAACGTTCTGCAAAAGAATCTGATTCAATCCATTTTAAAGCCCAATCTGCTTTTTTCTTAATAGCAGGAAAAACTTCAATAGCTCTAAACAACCTGTCTTTTTCTATTTCATCTTTTACATAAGTATCAATCAATAAAGAATACGTTTCTGAGTGAATATTCTCCATCATTATTTGAAATCCATAGAAAAATTTAGCTTCTGAGTATTGTACTTCGTTTACAAAATTTTCTGCTAAGTTTTCATTTACAATTCCATCTGAAGCTGCAAAAAATGCTAAGATGTGCTTTATAAAATAACGTTCATCATCTGTTAACTTGGTAGTCCAATCTACAATATCTGAATGCAGGTCAATTTCTTCTGCAGTCCAAAAACAAGCTTGTTGTTTTTTATACCATTCCCATAAATCATTATGTTGAATTGGAAAAATTACAAAGCGATTATCATTTGGTTGTAAAATTGGTTCTTGTTTAGACATTGTTTTGTGAAATTTATGCGTTATTGAATGTTATTTAATCGTTAAGAACGACCTCTACAAATATTAAAATTTTTAAGTCAAAAAGAAAGACCTACTTATTCACAAATCCCTTGAAGTTTTTAACAAAATGATTTTTTTTCGAGAAAAAACAGAAATCACAACATATATTAAAGTATTGTTTATCAGTATTTTAAAATGTTAAAAAATCCTTAACGCCTAGTTTTACTGACATTCTCAAACAATCTTTTTAAAATCTTTTTTTTCTTTTAAAATTTTAAATCAATATTATTGGTTTGTTGGAAAATACGTTAAACAAAATGAAGAGAAAAAAGCTTTTGTAAAACGTAATATTTAAAACATTATATTTGTTATATTATTAACATTTATTTATATTAAAGTGAAAAACGGAACAGTAAAATTCTTCAACGAATCTAAAGGATTTGGATTTGTAATTGAAGACGGTTCAAAAACAGAGTATTTTGTGCACGTATCAGGATTAATTGATGAAATTAGAGAAGGTGATGCAGTAGAATTTGACCTGAAGGAAGGTAGAAAAGGTTTAAACGCAGTAGACGTTAGAGTTATCTAATTATATTATTTAGAATTTTTTTACATAACAACAAGTCGCTTAATTTTTTTTAAGCGACTTTTTTTTGGCTTATTTTTGCAAAAACATTTATTTCTGATGAAAGATAGATTTCCTAAAACTGTTCAAATTGCTATTATTTCGCTCTATTTAATTTTTTTAGCAGGCTCTATTGTTAGAATGACAGGTTCTGGAATGGGTTGCCCAGATTGGCCTAAGTGTTTTGGGTATTATATTCCGCCAACATCTGAAGAACAAATTACATGGAAACCAAACACAGCTTACAAAAAAGGATTTATCATTATAAAAGATGAAGCTTTATTTGTTGCTGATAAAGATCTTGAAACATCAACAGAGTTTAACACAAACAACTGGTCTGAATACACCAAACACGATTATAATAAGTTTAATAAATTTCATACTTGGACAGAATACATCAATAGACTCGTTTCTGTATTAGCTGGTTTTGTTTTTCTCTTTTTAATATACGGTTCTGTTAAATTCTGGAAAGAAAACAAAACAATTACCTTACTTTCTTTTGGTGCATTCTTTTTAATGTTGTTCGAAGCTTGGCTGGGTAAAACTGTTGTAGACACCAATTTAACACCTGCTATAATTACAGTTCACATGGTTGTTGGACTTATAATAATTGCAATTTTATTGCATTTAAGATTTATAATTTCTGATAAAAAAACATATCCTTATAATTCGCTATTCAACAAACTGCTTATAATTTCTGTGATTTTTTCGTTGATACAAATTGCAATGGGAACCCAAGTTAGGCAATTTATAGACGAGCAAGTTAAGCTTTTTGGTTTCGAAAATAAAAACCACAGTTTAATGAACCCGAGTTTTAAATTTTATTTTCACAGATCTTTTACCATCGCAATTGTACTAGTGAATTTAGGATTATTTTACATCAATCAAATTAAAAAACTGGGCTACAAACTTGTAAATTGGATTGTTTTCTTAATATTTCTAGAAGCAATAACAGGTATACTTATGTATTATGCAGAAATACCAATTGGTACACAAGCTATTCACTTAATGGCAGGTGCATTATTGTTTGGTTTACAATATTATTTATGGCTACAAAGTAGATCTGTAAAGAAAAAAGAAAAATCAAATTAAAATTGACAATTGAATTTATGGGTGTGCATTTACCCAAACTTCACCATCAGAAAAATATTCTTTTTTCCAAATAGGTACAGTTTCTTTTAAAGTGTCAATTGCAAATTCACAAGCTAAAAAAGCAGCTTTTCTATGCTTTGCTGATGCTGTAATAATTACAGGAATAGCACCAATTTGCAACATGCCTTCTGCATGATGTATGGCAATTTTTTGAATATCGAACTTTTCTAAAGCCAAATCAGCAATTTTTTGCATTTCTTTAATGGCCATAGGTTTGTAAGTAGAAAAATCTAACTGTAAAACTTCTTTTCCTTGGGTATCATTTCTAACAGTACCCACAAATACAGCAATTCCTCCACAAGTGGCATCTTCTACAAATGCATAACATTCTTGTAGATTAAGTTTTTTTGACGTGATTTTAATTGAAGTTCTCATATTTTTAAAGCTACTAAAACTAGTTCAGTAGTTGTGTCAAAAATAATAATTCGTAACGTATCTTTGCAATAAATTAAAGAATACTTAAAAAATGAAAAGCATATTTAGAATTGTAAGTTTATTAGAAGGTGTTTCTTATCTTCTTTTACTTTTTATAGCCACACCTATTAAATATTTACAAGGTGATGCTACTTATGTAAAATTATTGGGCATGCCTCATGGACTACTTTTTATGCTTTATATAGTTTTAGCAATTGTAATTCAAAAGCAAATGAATTGGAATAACAAAACCTTAGGTATTGTGCTTATATGCTCTATAATACCTTTTGGAACTTTTTATGTTGATAAAAAATACTTGCGCTAATTAACCACCACTTACAGGTGGAATTACAGCAACAACATCTCCTTCTTTTATTGAGTAATCATCTTCTGCATAAGCTTCATTTACAGCAACTGCATAAGAGTTTATTTTAGCAAGCATTGGATATGTTTCTTTTAAAAGAGTTTTAAAATCAGCTATAGAAACTGATTTCTCCAACTCAACTTCAAGCTCATGTTGACCAACTAAATCTGTAGTTATACCAAAAAAAAGCGTCTTAATTTTCATATTTCAAAAATACTAAAACAAACTTATTCTAAATACAAAACCTCTCTCTTTTATACCAGAATAACGAGCACTTACATACTCTACTCGTAAAAGTCTATACTTGCCAAAACCTAAGTTATCTAATCCTACAGAGTATTCTGTATACGGATTTTTATCTGCCATAAATAAGGCTTTACCTCCAGCAACTAAATGAAAGTTAAGCTTATTAAATAGTGGTATTTTACCTAAAACTGCACCCTTAAAATTGTGTTCTATATGCATTTCTGCATACTTATCATTGGTGTAAAATTTATAGTATTCTAATAGATTAAAACTGTTTAACTCTCTATCAATAGGGAATAGTAACTGATTTCCATTGGCTTGTAAATTATCCATAAAGGCAATGTTTTTTTGCTCTAAAAATACACCTCCTCTAATATGATAAGCAAATTTACCATAGTTTCCTACATTTATAAATTGCCTAATATTTGCTATAAATAGATCTGAATTCAATTGGCTTTCATCTGCTCCAAACCTTTTAACGTAGTTTACACTTATTGTAGGAAATTTGTCATTTCCTTGATTTACTTTTCTGTTTGGATAACTTAAATACTTTTGCCCAAACACAAATGTCGCTCCTAAGTTTAGGGTTGCAATGCTATGCTCATCAAAAGCAGGGTTTGTAAAATCTGTTGGATCTAATGGATTATTTGACGTAAATGTGTTGGTATCTTCTGATGCAAAAGAGTAACTTGTAGTATTAAAAAGCGGACTTCTTTTTGCATACTCTAAAGACGCATTGAAATACAAACCATTTTTAATTTCTTCTGAATAACGAAAGTTTATATATGTTTTTTCATAAATTTTCATGAAATTCTCTCTATAAAAAAGAGAAGTTATAGTATTGTTTAGTTTAAAAATAGGATCTCTTTCATTAAATTGAGGAGTAACTACACCACCTGCAATAGTAAGTCTTGGTTTTGATAAGTTATCCCATTTTTTACTAAAGAAAAAAGTTGGTCTTAATCTTTTATCAGAAAAACCATAATTAACATCAACTCCTGCAGACCACCATTTACCTTCATCATTCAGTTGTTTAAAATAGCTAAAACCTAATGATGAGTTGAATCCTTGCACAGTGTTAAACCCTGTTCTTAGCAAAGGGGCATTGTATGAAAAAGAAGTGTTTTTATAAGAATTTCTAAAAGAATATCCTGTTATTGGATCTAAAAATCGAAACTTATTTCCTTTTGCATCAACAGAATCTAAGTATTTTTTTGATTTTCTAATTACCTTAATACTGTCTTTAATTCTATAATCTCTAACTTCTTCTTTGGTAAGTGAAACTGGCCTTAGTTCATTCCAAAAAACAGAATCTTTTTTAGTTGCATTTTCTTCAAAAGAAAGTACTTCGTTTGTGAATGTTTTTTCTGTAAAAGACGGATTAAAATCGTAATCAGAATATACATAAGAGAATTTACCTCTAGGCTTAAATCCAAAAATAGAAATATCAAAATCTATAGATTGGCTAATTAAAACCCAAGCTTTAATTTTTTCTGCATAGGCATAACCTTGCTTCAAACCTAAAGAATTTACAAAAGGTAAATTTACTTGTCTACCTGAAGTAACTAAATCTGCTCCATACAAAGCCCAATCATCTTCCACAATATAAATTGAACCTTCAAAAACACGATCATTTTTTCTCTTAGGTATAATTTTTATTTTATTGATGAGTTTACCATTTGAATCGTAAAAAGAACCTTCTAATTTAAACTTATAATAGCTGAAAGCATTTGTAGAAATAGGCGAAACTAAATCATTAAAAACTGTAATACTGTTTTCGTATAAATTAATATTTGAATCTTCTGCCCTATTAAAACTTACACCATTATCTTCACCAGAAACTTTTGAAGCAACTATTTTTTCTTTAAATTTTCTTGGATCTTTTTGAAAAG
This sequence comes from uncultured Polaribacter sp., assembly GCA_964565055.1. Classification (GTDB taxonomy): domain Bacteria; phylum Bacteroidota; class Bacteroidia; order Flavobacteriales; family Flavobacteriaceae; genus Polaribacter. The sequence goes on from CAZMDC010000001.1 coordinate 142,882, forward strand.
AAATGTTCGAAAATGTTTCAGACAAATAAATTATTCCACTTCTTGTTGAGTCTAAACCTCCTCCAAAATCACCCAAACCTTGTCCAAAAAATTTCTCTGGAGCATCTTTAATCCTGGTTAAACCTCTTGAGTAAAATTTAGCTGTATAATTGGCGTATTTGTCTGTATTTTTATCCTTATTAGCTATCGTATTTCTAATAATTGCATTTGCAGGATTTTCGCCAGTAGAAATAGAAATTTCATTTAAAGCAACACTTTCTTCTTCTAAAACAACATCTAAATTATAAGGAAAAGAAACTATTTCTATCTGCTTCTTTAAAGTCTTATATCCTAAAAATTGAAAAACAATAGTATATCTTCTTTTTTTTGAAAGCTCTAAAATATATTCTCCACTGTCATTAGAAGTAGTTCCTGTAACTGTTTTATCTAAGTAAACACTTACAAAAGAAAGCGGTTCTCCTTTAGCATCTTTAATTACACCTTTAACTTGAGCAATCTGTTTAATCGATATAAAAAACAAGCATATAAAAATAATTCTTTTCATCTATTGGTTTTGTTGATAGACGTAAAATTAGAGATTCTGTTACAAGTAAGGCTTTAAAATTTGTTAAACATGCAAAAAACAATTAAAACATGAAATCAATAATAAGTTTTAATATAAATAAAAGTTAATACAAGTTTCTAAAAACATCTCTTTTCAATTATTAGAAAAGAAACAGATAAGATCATAAAAGAATAAACAAACCCTATTTATTCTTTCTACGAAAAGCATATATTTGTGGGTTAAATAAGCAAACAAGTATTTATGAGCAATTCTAGAAAACGACACGAAGCTTTAGTATATCACGCAAAACCAAAACCAGGTAAAATTGCAGTTGTACCTACCAAAAAATATGCAACCCAACACGATTTAGCATTAGCGTATTCACCAGGAGTTGCAGAGCCTTGTTTAGAGATTGCTAAAGACAAAAATAATGTATATAAATACACCTCTAAAGGTAACTTAGTTGCAGTAATTTCTAATGGAACTGCTGTTTTAGGTTTGGGTGATATTGGCCCAGAAGCCTCTAAACCTGTAATGGAAGGTAAAGGATTGCTTTTTAAAATCTTTGCAGATATCGATGTTTTTGATATTGAAGTAGATGCTACAGATGTAGAAAAATTTATAGCAACTGTAAAAGCAATAGCACCAACTTTTGGTGGTATAAATTTAGAAGATATTAAAGCTCCAGAGGCTTTTGAAATAGAAACACGTTTAAAAGAGGAATTAGATATTCCTGTAATGCATGATGATCAGCATGGAACTGCAATAATTTCTGCTGCAGCTTTAAAAAATGCCATAGAAATTACAGGTAAAGATATTTCTAAAGTTAAAATCATAGTAAATGGTGCAGGTGCTGCAGCTATTTCTTGTACACGTTTATACTTAGAATTAGGTGCTGTTAGAGATAATATTATAATGTGTGATAGTAAAGGAGTTATAAGAAAAGATAGAGATAACCTAACATCACAAAAAGCTGAGTTTGCTACTGATCAAGATTTAAATACACTTGAAGAAGCTATGCAAAATGCAGATGTATTTATTGGGCTTTCTATGGGTAATGTAGTTACACCAGAAATGTTGCTTTCTATGGCTAAAAATCCTATTGTTTTTGCAATGGCAAACCCTGTTCCAGAAATAGAATATGATTTAGCAGTTGCAACAAGAAAAGATATTATTATGGCTACAGGAAGATCAGATCATCCTAACCAAGTTAATAATGTATTAGGTTTTCCTTTTATTTTTAGAGGCGCTTTAGATGTAAGAGCTACCAAAATAAATGAAGAAATGAAATTGGCTGCAGTTCATGCTTTAGCAGATTTGGCTAAAAAATCGGTTCCTGAGCAAGTAAATATTGTTTATGATGAAGTAAGCTTGAACTTTGGTAAAGAATACATCATTCCTAAACCTTTTGATCCTAGATTAATTTATGAAATTCCACCAGCAATTGCAAAAGCTGCAATGGATTCTGGAGTGGCTCTTGAGCCGATTTCAGATTGGAATGCTTATAGAGAAGAGTTAATGGAACGTTCTGGGTCTGGAAGTAAAGAAATTAGACAAATACACAACAGAGCAAAAAGTAATAAAAAACGTATTGTTTTTGCAGAAGCAGATCATTTAGATGTTTTAAAAGCTGCTCAAAGAATTCAAGAAGAAAAATTAGGCTTACCAATTTTATTAGGTAGAAAAGAAGTAATTCTCGAGTTAAAAGAAGAAATTGGCTTTACAGATGATGTGCCAATTGTTGACCCTAAAACAGATGAAGAAAGTGAAAGAAGAGATCGTTTTGGAGAAGCGTATTGGAAAACAAGACAACGTAAAGGAAGAACACTTTCTGAAGCAAAAAAATTAATGCGAGAGCGTAATTATTTTGCTGCAATGATGGTTAATGAAGGAGAAGCAGATGCTTTAATTACTGGTTACTCTAGACCTTATCCAACTGTAGTAAAACCAATTTTAGAATTAATACCAAAAGACAAAGGAATAACAAAAGTAGCTGCATGTAATTTAATGTTAACCAAACAAGGTCCAATGTTTTTAGCAGATACTACCATCAACTTAAATCCAACAGCTAAAGATTTGGTTAAGATTTCTCAAATGACTTCTAATTTGGTAAAAATGTTTGGTATGAAACCCAATGTAGCCATGCTATCTTTTTCTAACTTTGGTTCTACTAATAAAGAAACTTCACAAAAAATTAGAGAAGCAGTTTCATACATTCATCGTAATTTCCCAAATGCTGTAGTAGATGGAGAAATTCAGGCAGATTTTGCTTTAAACCCAGAAATGTTAGCCAAAGAATTTCCATTTTCTAAATTGAATGGTAAAAAGGTTAACGTATTAATTTTTCCAAATTTAGAATCAGCAAATATCACTTATAAGTTGCTAAAAGAAATGCAAGGAGCAGAATCTATTGGCCCTGTTATTCTTGGCTTAAGTAAAGCTGCACACGTTGTTCAACTTGGAGCAAGTGTAGATGAAATGGTTAATATGGCTGCTTTGGCTTGTGTTGATGCACAGCAAAGAGAAAAAAATAAAAACGACAGATAAAAGCTAAGAAAAGAAACTATGATTACACAAGTTAGAGGAAGGTTAGTGGAAAAAAGCCCAACAGAAGTTGTTGTAGATTGTAATGGAGTTGGCTATTTATTACACATTTCTTTAAATACTTTTTCCAGTTTACCATCAGACGAAAATGTAGTGTTATACACACATTTATCTATAAGAGAAGATGCGCATACACTTTATGGTTTTATTAGCAAGATAGAGAGAGAAGTTTTTAAATTGTTAATTTCTGTTTCTGGTGTTGGTCCAAGTATTGCAAGAACCATGTGCTCTTCTATGACATCAGAAGAAATACAACAAGCAATTGGCTCAGAAAATGTAGCTGTAATTCAATCTGTAAAAGGTATTGGTGCTAAAACTGCACAAAGAGTTATTGTAGACCTTAAAGACAAAATTTTAAAAACCTTTACTATAGATGAAGTTTCTGTAAACACAAGCAATACAAACAGAAATGAAGCGTTATCAGCATTAGAAGTTTTAGGTTTTAATAAAAAACAATGTGAAAAGATTGTGAATACAATACTTAAAGAAAATACTGATGCTTCTGTAGAAAACATCATAAAACTAGCTTTAAAAAACTTATAATCAATTGAGTAGATTGTTTAAGAACATAATTACACTTGTCTTATTTACTTTTTTAGTAAACCTATCTTTACAGGCACAAACTACAACAACCAAAGACTCCACAGCCGTAAGAAAAGACACTGTACAATTAAAATATGATTTTAAATACACTCAAAAAGGAGGGCTTTTTTTAGATGACCTAGCAAAAAAAGAGGTGATTTTTGACAAAGCCTTAAATAAATATGTTATTATTGAAAAAATAGGTGATTATTATACCAAAACACCTATTTATCTTACGCAAAAAGAATATCAACAATATCGTCTTAAGCGTGATATGTTGCAGTATTTTAAAGAAAAAGTTAGTGCAACTAACAGCAAAAAGAAAGGTGCTGCTGCAGCCCAAAAAGATTTACTTCCTTCATATTATGTAAATTCAAAATTTTTTGAATCTATTTTTGGAGGAAATACTATAGAGTTTACACCCACAGGAAACCTAAATTTAAAATTAGGTTTTATATATCAAAACACAGAAAATCCACAAATTTCTGAGGAAAACAGAAGCAGTTTTACTTTTGATTTCGATCAACAAATAAATGCAAGTATTCGTGCAAAAGTTGGAGAACGTTTAGAGTTTACAGCTAATTATGATACTCAAGCAAATTTCGATTTCCAAAACTTAGTAAAAGTAGATTACAAGCCAACTGAAGACGATATTTTACAAGGTATTGAAGCTGGTAATGTTGCAATGCCAATTAAAAACTCATTAATTAATGGAGCACAAAGTTTATTTGGTGTAAAAACAAAGTTACAATTTGGTAAAACTAGTGTTACAGCAGTTTTTTCGCAGCAAAACTCAGAAAGTAAAACAGTAGTTGCAGAAGCTGGTGCATCTATTCAAGAGTTTGAGTTAAGAACAACAGATTATGATAATGATCGTCACTTTTTCTTATCTCAATTTTTTATAGACAATTATGCCAATTCTTTAAAACAATATCCACTAGTAAGTAGTCAAGTAAACATCACCAGAATCGAAGTTTGGATTACTAACAGAAACGCAACGACAGAAGATTTTAGAAGTATTGTTGCACTTGCAGATATTGGAGAATTAGATAACCCAGGTTCTGATTATCAAAATTTGGTTGATGATAATAATACTGTTCAACCTGTAAATCAAGTAACCATTAACACTAATGGTGACGTTTTTAGTCTTCCTCAAAATAATGCCAATAACATTTACGACCCTACAGTTTTAGCTGGTTTAAGAGATATTTCTGATGTAGATAACACCTTACAATCTCGTTTTCAAATGGAACAAGGTACAGATTACTCTATCTTAGAAAATGCAAGAAAACTAAACTCTAATGAATACGTTTTAAACTCAAAATTAGGATACATTTCTTTAAATAGACGCTTAAATGATGGCGAAGTGTTAGCTGTAGCTTACGAGTACACTGTTGCAGGTTCTGTAAACGGAAGTACAAAAAAATCATTTAAAGTAGGTGAGTTTTCTAACGATGGAATTCAAGCTCCAAACAATTTAGCTGTAAAATTATTACGCTCAGAAATTTTACAAACTGTAAGAAGAAACTCAATTACAAATGAGCAAGAAGCTTTTCCTACTTGGCGTTTAATGATGAAAAACATTTATGCTTTGGGAACTTACCCATTAACTCAAGATGGTTTTAGATTAGAGATTCAATATAGAGATGATGATACAGGTATTGCTTCTAATGTATTACAAAATGCAAACACCCCAAACATACCAAATACACCCTTGATTCAAGTCTTAAATTTAGATCAATTAGACCAAAGCCAATTTAGAACTCCAGATGGCTTTTTCGATTATGTAGAAGGTATTACTGTAAACTCTCAAAATGGCTACATTATATTTCCTGAGCCAGAACCATTTGGAAACGACCTAATTAAAGATTCAAACAACCCAAATGATATTGGCTTAAATGAAAATTTAGATGCAAAATTTTTGTTTAAAGAATTGTATTTAAACACCAAAATTAATATTCAAAATAATTTTCAAGCCAAAGACAAGTATTTCATAAAAGGGTATTTTAGATCTGAAAATGCTGGAGGAATTCCAATTGGTGCTTTTAACGTGCCTCAAGGTTCTGTTAAAGTTACTGCTGGAGGTAGACAATTAGTAGAAGGTGTAGATTTTGTAGTAGATTATTTACAAGGTCGTGTACAAATTATAGACCCAGGTTTACAAGCATCTGGAACACCAATTAATGTATCTACAGAAAACAACGCAGTCTTTAATCAGCAAAGAAAAACTTTTATGGGGGTTGATATCGAACATCAATTTTCTGATGACTTTATAGTTGGTGCAACCGTTTTAAATGTAATGGAAAGACCGTTAACACCTAAAATAAATTTTGGATCAGAACCTATAAATAATACAATGTTAGGATTTAATGTAGATTATGCTACAGAGGTTCCTTACTTTACAAAATTAGCCAATAAGTTACCTTTTGTAGATACAGATGCATCTTCTAATTTATCTGTTAGAGCAGATATGGCTTATTTATTACCTGGCACACCAAGTGGAATAGATGTAACTGGAGCAGCAACTACATATATTGATGATTTTGAAGCTTCTCAAATACCAATTAGTTTGCTCTCTGCTTTAGATTGGTATGAAGCAAGTACTCCAAGAAACCAAGCTAATGATAGGTTTAATGGAAGTAGTAGCGATTTATCTTACAATTATAAAAGAGGAAAATTAGCTTGGTATAGTATAGATCAAATATTTTATGGTTTTGGAGAAACTCCTGCAAGTATAGATGCTGATGAACTATCTAGAGCAGAAACCAGACAAATTAATTTTAATGAGCTGTTTCCAAATCAACAATTTGATATAACTCAAAATACACAAATTAGAACTTTAGATTTAGCCTATTTTCCAGAAGAAAGAGGCTCTTACAATTACAACCCAAATGCAACTATAAATGGTGATAGAGCAATTTTACCAAATCCTGAAACAAATTGGGGTGGTATTATGCGTGCTTTAAACACCAATAACTTCGATCAAGCCAATGTTGAATATATTCAGTTTTGGATAATGGATCCTTACCAAAATTATTCAATTACTCAAGAAGAAGGTTTACCTCAAGGTATAAATCCTAATGATCTTTCCAATCAAGTTGGAGATTTATTCATCAACCTAGGAAATATATCAGAAGACATTGTAAAAGACAATCGTAAAATGTTCGAAAACGGTTTGCCTGAAGATGGTGTTAAAATTGATGGTGTAAACGTAAATAGCACAGTTTGGGGAGATGTTCCAAGAAATCCATCTATAATCTATGCGTTTAGCGAAGAAGATGCAGCAAGAACCAATCAAGATTTAGGTTTTGATGGTTTAACAAATGATGGAGAACGCAACCTAGCAAATGTAGATCCTAAATTTGCAACATTAACAGATCCTGGAGCAGATGACTTTCAATTTTTTAGAGGAGGAGAATTAGATGGTATAAATGCATCAATTATTAGACGCTATAAAAACTTTAATAACACAGAAGGAAACTCGCCAACATTAAATCAATCTCCAGAACCATATCCAACTTCATCAACCACATATCCAGATGTAGAAGACATCAACAGAGACCAAACCATGAATACTGTTGAAAGTTATTTTGAGTATAAAATTTCTATGGATAAAAATGATTTACAAAAAGGCAGAAATTTTATAGTTGATGAAAAAACAACATCTGTAACTCTAGAAAATGGTGATACTCAAGAAACCAAATGGTATCAGTTTAGAGTTCCAATAAGAAATGGAACGCCTGTAAATGGTATAACAGATTTCAATAGCATTCGTTTTGTAAGAATGTATTTAACCAATTTTAAAATGCCAGTTGTAGTTCGTTTTGGTGAGTTGGATTTGGTTCGTGGAGATTGGAGACGTTATTTAAGAACCATAGATCCTGCAATTGATCCAGATAGAGAACTCAATCAAGCTGAATTAGAAGGTTTTGAGGTAGGTGTAGTAAGTATAGAACAAAATAATGGAAGTTACATTCAACCACCAGGAATTGAGCGTGAGCGTTTACAAGGAAGCACAACTGTTCAACTACAAAATGAGCAATCTGTTACTTTAAAAGTTACTAACTTAGAACCTAACAAAACAAGAGCAATTTATAAAAACATAAGCGTAGATTTAAGACGATTTAAAAATCTTAAAATGTTTATGCATTTAGAAGGTGATGATGGTTTTGCTGGTATTATTCGATTAGGAACTGATTTAAACGAAAATTATTACGAAATTCAATTGCCATTAACTGTGAGTTCTGGAGGAAACAGTCAATTAGATATTTGGCCAGAAGAAAACAATTTAGACGCCTTTTTAGAAAGTTTTGGTAAAGTAAAATTAGAAAGAGATGCTGTAGGTGCAGCAATCAATGAATTGTACACATCTACAGAGCAAAGTGCAGATGTACCTTATACTATTAGTGTAAAAGGTAACCCAACATTAGCACAATTAAGAACCATAGTTTTAGGGTTAAAAAACACAAGTAATATAAGTAGAACAGGTGAAGTTTGGTTCAATGAATTAAGAGCTGCTGGTTTTGATAATGATGCTGGTTGGGCTGCTGTTTTAAATGCTGATGCTAATTTTGCAGATGTTGCTAATATATCACTTTCTGGTAGCATGCAAACTATTGGTTTTGGTAATGTAGAAGATAGAGTTAACCAACGAACGTTAGACGAAACCAAACAATATGATGTTTCTACAACAGTTAATTTAGGTAAAGTATTTACCCCAGAAAAATGGGGAATTCAAGTACCAATGACATATAGTGTAGGTGAGAAATTTATAGATCCAAAGTTCGATCCACAATACCAAGATGTGCTTTTAGAAGATGCTATTGAGGAGAATCCAAATAGTGAATTCTCTAGAGATTACACCAAAAGAACCAGCATAAGTTTTGTAAATGTAAAAAAGAATAGAAACCCAAATTCAACCAAAAAACCAAAATTTTACGACGTAGAAAATTTAGCGGTTTCTTATGCTCATAATAAAGAATTTCATAGAGATTATAATATAGAAAAATATATTAATGAAAATGTAACTGCATCTGCAGCATATAATTTTAAATTTAATTCAGAACCAATTGAATTATTTAAAAATTCAGAAAAGTTTAAAAGTAAATATTGGAAATTCATAAAAGATTTAAACGTAAATCCTGTACCAAGTATTTTAGCCTTAAACTCGAGAATTAATAGAAGTTATAATGAGCAGCAATCTAGAAATTTAGTACAAGGTCTATCTCAACAACCAGAATTAATACAAAGAAGGTTTTTATTTGATTGGGATTATACAGTTGGTTTCGATTTAACAAAATCACTAACATTAAACTTTAATGCTACTAATAATTACATTTATGATGCTTTTGGAAGTGGAGAAGAATTGCAAATTTTCGATAATTTCTTTAACACAGGTAGAGCAAATCAATACCATCAAAAATTAAACACAACCTATCAAATCCCTTTAGAAAAGTTTCCTTTCTTAAGTTTTATTCAAGCAGATTATGCATATACTGCAGATTTTGATTGGCAGGTACAATCTCAAGACCAAACTATTGCAGAACAAATAGGTAACGTTATACAAAATGCAAATACACACAATTTAAATACTACTTTTTCTTTCGATAAAATTTATAAAAATGTTGGTTTTGAAAAATTGTTACTAACAAAACAACAACGTAAACTTTTAAAAGAAAACAAAAACGCACGTATTCAGCCAAAGAAAAATTTACCAACAGGTAAAAAAATATTAAAACTTTCTTGGGATATTTTAACATCAGTAAAACAAGGTAAAATAAGTTATACAGAAAACACTGGCCAATATTTGCAAGGATATGATGAGGGAGTTGGGTTTTTAGGAGGTGCACCAACATCATTCGCATTTGGTAGTCAAGTAGATATTAGAAATAAAGCGTTGACTAATGGCTGGTTAGTAGCTCCAAGAGCTCAAATAGATGACCCAAATACACCAATAGACGAAACTGCTTTTTACAACAAAACTTACAGCAGAACACATTACAATAAACTTGATTATACGTTTACTTTAAAACCAATTACAGATTTAAATATTGATGTTAGAGGAAATAAAATTAAAACGAGTGATTTATCACAACAATTAGATATTATTGATGATGGAACAGAAAATGGAACCATAGATTTTGATATTGAAGCTTTTGAAACAGGCAACTTTAGCACTAGCCACTCTATGTTTAGTACAGCATTTACAGATGGAGATGTACTTTTTCAGCGAATGAAAGATTATAGAACAACAGTCTCTAATCGTTTTGCAAGAGAAAATCCTGGAGTAGATCCTGCAGGGTTTGGAGAAAACAGTCAACAAGTTTTATTACCAGCTTTTATGGCAGCGTATTCAGGAAAAAACCCTGAGAAAGTAAACACTGGTTTGTTTAGAAATATTCCTATACCTAATTGGACTTTACGTTACAGTGGACTAATGAAATTAAAATGGTTTAAAAAGAATTTTTCTACGTTTATTGTTTCACATGGTTACAGATCATCATACACAATTTCTAGTTTCACCAATAATCTTCAATATAATGATGCCACAAAATATACAGCTGTAAATGCTGCTGGAAATTACGAAGCACAAAGATTAGTAGGTGCAGCAACTTTAGTAGATGAATTTTCTCCTTTAATTAAAGTGGATATGAAGATGAAAAACTCTTTTTCTTTAAGAGGAGAAGTAAAAAGAGACAGAACACTAACCATGAACTTTAACAACAGTACACTTACAGATATTGCAGGTACAGAATACATCTTTGGTTTAGGCTATGTGTTTAAAGATGTTAAAATGAACACACGCTTTACAGGTAAAAAAACAACATTAAAAGGAGACATCAACCTAAGAGCAGACGTATCTTTAAGAGATAATCTTACACAAATTAGGTATATAGATGAAGATAATAATCAAATTAGTGGTGGCCAACGATTATTTTCTATTAAATTTGTTGCAGAATATAGGTTAAGTAGTAGTTTAACATCATCATTTTATTACAATCATCAAACATCAAGATATGCTATTTCTACTACATTCCCTAGGCAAGCAATAAATGGTGGTATTAACATTATTTACAATTTAGGAGGAAATTAAAACAATTATAAAATTTAAATTTAAAATACAATGAACATTCCAGCTACATTAAAATACACTAAAGACCATGAGTGGATTAAAATTGAAGGTACTGTTGCAACAGTAGGAATTACAGATTTTGCTCAAGGAGAGTTAGGAGATATTGTTTATGTTGATGTTGACACATTAGATGACACTGTAGAAGAAGGTGAAGTATTTGGATCTGTAGAAGCTGTAAAGACAGTGTCAGATTTATTTATGCCTTTAACAGGAGAAGTAATAGAATTCAACGATACTTTAGAAGACGAGCCAGAGTTAGTAAATTCAGATCCTTACGAAAAAGGATGGATGATAAAAATCGAAATTTCAGACGAATCTCAAATACAGGATTTACTAGATGCTGAAGCGTATAAAAACCTTATTGAAGGGTAATTTAATTGTAATAGCTATAGTTGTAACTATTTCTATAACTTTTTTAAGTCTTTATAAACTTCCAAGTACAAATATTGGAGTTAAAAATGCAGATAAAATTTACCATGCAATAGCTTATTTTACATTAGCATTTGCATGGTTATTAACTTTTTTTAAAAAACCAAATACAAAAAAAACAATTGTTTTAAGTTGTATTTTTTTTGGCATAATTATTGAAGTATTACAGGCAACTCTAACAAATTACAGAACAGGAGATTACATTGATGTTTTCGCAAATTCTTTAGGAGTTTGTTTAGCTTTAATTGTATTTAATCTTTTTTTTAAAAAAAAATAGATTAATTATTCATAGAGTTGTAAATAAAACATTTTTTTATTTAAATTAGCAATCTTTAAAAAACACTTTATAATGGAAATTAAGAAAAGTCCGAAATCGAATTTAGAGAATTTCAGTAAAATTTTTATGCAAATTGGGCTAGTACTAGCACTATTTATTACTTATGCTGCTATAGAACAAAAAACATACGATAAAGTTTATGGAGACTTAGGTATTGTTAACATGAATGCAGAAATGGAAGAAGAAGTTCCAATTACAGAAAGAATAGAACCAGTAAAGCCAAAAACTCCACCACCACCAACTCCAGAAAAAATTGAAGTTGTAGAAGATGAAAAAGAGATTGAAGAAACTGTAATAGAATCTACAGAAACTGATGAAACTGAAGCTGTTGTTGTTGACGAAATTGTTGAAATTAAAGAAGCAGAAGAAGTTGTAGAAGATGTAAGTTTTATGATTATAGAAGATGTTCCAGTATTCCCAGGTTGTAGTGGAAACAAACAAGAATTAAAAGATTGTTTTAGTCGAATGGTACAAAAACACTTTTTAAGAAAGTTTGATGCTGATTTACCAAATGAATTAGGTTTATCTGCTGGAAGAAAAAGGGTTTTTATTGGTTTTAAAATTGATAAGCAAGGAAGAATAGTTGATGTACAAGCTAGAGGACCTCACCCAAAAATCGAAAGTGAAGTTATAAGTGTGATGAACAAATTACCAACTATGAAACCTGGAAAACAAAGAGGTAAGCCAGTTGGAGTTAAATACAGTATTCCATTTACTTTAATTGTTGAGTAAAAAGCGTTTTAAAACTTTAATATAAAGTTGAATTAAAAAAAGGTAGTGATTTTTTCACTACCTTTTTTTATTACATAAAATCTTTAATAAATAATAAAAATTAAGAGCCTAAAATTCTGTATTACACTATAACTTCAATAATAGTGTAGATCAATATTCTAAGTATTAAACTCATTTAAATACATTCTTATTTCACATATTAGTATTATTTAATAAACTATTAAAATAGTGTATTAACAAGTATATTAAAAAATAAACCTTTGTATATTCTATGGAAATATACTTTGTTAGGCAAGCTTAAAATCTTATCGTAAAGCTACTACTATAACCTTTCTATATCTTACCAGATACAATTTAATTTAAACTAAAAGGAAGAGTATTGTATTCTATTAAAACAATAAAAAATAGTTGTTTTATAAAATTATATAAGGCAAGTATATAAATTCAAAATAGAAGATTATATTACAGGAAATAATTATATACAATTATTATTTAGTCAAAAAAAAAACCAACACTAATAAGCGTTGGTTTTTATATAATATTTGAGAGATATTAACCTCCAAAGTCATCAAATCTAATGTGCTCATCTGGAATTCCAAAATCTTCACCCATTTTTTGAACTGCTTTGTTCATTAATGGTGGACCACAGAAATACAATTCAATATCCTCTGGAGATTCATGGTGATTTAAATAGTTATCAATTACACAATTATGTATGAAACCTACAAATCCATCACCTTCATCATTAATATCTTTTTTAACTTTCCAATTATCTTCTTCCATTGGTTCAGATAATGCTAAGTAAAACTTAAAATTAGGAAAATCTCTTTCCAATTCTCTAAAGTGCTCTAAATAGAATAACTCACGTTTAGAACGACCTCCATACCAATAAGTAACTTTTCTACCTGTTTTTAATGTTTTGAATAAATGATATAAGTGAGAACGCATTGGAGCCATTCCTGCACCTCCACCAACGTATAACATTTCTGAATCTGATTCATTAATAAAGAACTCTCCATAAGGACCAGAAATTACGCATTTATCACCTTTTTTCAAGTTGAAAATATAAGATGATGCAACACCAGGATTAACATCCATCCAGCCTCCTTTTGCTCTATCAAAAGGTGGAGTTGCAATACGAACGTTTAACATTATTTCTCTACCTTCTGCTGGGTAAGAAGCCATAGAATATGCTCTTTCTACAGTCTCAGAGTTTTTCATTACTAATGGCCAAAGTTTAAACTTGTCCCATTCTTCTTGAAATTTATCTGGTGTTTCATGTTCTTCTGGATGTGCAGTAATATCCATATCAGAAAACTTCACTTCACAAGGAGGTATTTCAATTTGAATATAACCACCTGCTTTATAGCCCATATCTTCTGGAATTTCTACTACAAACTCCTTGATAAATGATGCTACATTATAATTTCTAACAACAACAGCGTCCCATTTTTTAATTCCAAAAACTTCTTCTGGAATTGTAATGTTCATGTCTTGTTTAACTTTTACTTGACAAGCTAAACGTGCTCCTGCTTTTAGTTCTTTTTTTGTAAAATGTGGAACTTCAGTAGGTAAAGCTTCTCCTCCACCTTCTAAAACGTGACACTCACATTGTATACAAGAACCTCCACCACCACAAGCTGATGGTAAAAATATTTTTTCGTTTCCTAAAGTAGTTAATAAAGTACTTCCAGAACCAACTTCTAATTTTTTCTCTCCATTTATGGTAATAGTTACTGGACCAGAAGGAGATAATTTTTGTTTAACAAATAACAATAACGCAACTAGTATAAGCGTAATTAATAAAAAAGCTGCTACTGTTGCAATAACTGTACCTGTTGTGCCTGCTGCTAATATCATTCTTAGTTATTATTTAAGTTTGTGTTTTCTGCTACAATTTTAGCATCTTTTTCTTTGTCTAAGTCTTTGTTGATTTCAACTTTAGCTTCTTCTTGTGCTGGTGTTTCTTTTTCTTCATCACCACCTGTTAACATTCCTCCAAAGCTCATGAAACCAATAGCCATTAAACCTGTAATAATAAAAGTAATTCCTAAACCTCTTAAAGCTGGTGGAACACTTGAGTATCTAATTTTTTCACGAATTGCTGCAATTGCTAAAATTGCTAAGAACCAACCTATTCCTGAACCAACTCCATAAGTTAATGCTAAACCTAAAGTTGGTATTTCTCTAGATTGCATAAATAAACTCCCTCCTAAAATTGCACAGTTTACTGCTATTAATGGTAAGAAAATACCTAATGAGTTGTATAAAGAAGGTGAAAATTTCTCTACTATAATTTCTACCAATTGCACCATGGTTGCAATAGTTGCAATAAACATGATAAATGATAGGAAACTTAAATCGTATTGAGCATATTCTTCTCCTAACCAAGCTAAAGCGCCTTCTTGTAATATATATTGATCTAATAACCAATTTAAAGGAACTGTTACTGCCAATACAAATATTACAGCAGCACCTAAACCAACAGCTGTAGATACTTTTTTAGATACAGCAAGGTAAGAACACATCCCTAAGAAGGTTGCAAAAACCATGTTGTCTATAAATATCGATTTGAAAAATAATTCTATATGTTCCATAATATTTTATTTAAGATTCTGAATACAGATTCAGAACGACACTAGTGTCTAATTTTCTTCTATTAATGATTTGTTCTTAGTTCTTTGAATCCAAATAATGATACCCACAACAATTAATGCCATTGGTGATAATAACATGAAACCATTATTTTCATAACCTAATGCGTATAATCCTGTTTTTTCAATTGGATCTCCTAAAACTTTAAAGCCTAATAAAGTTCCAGAACCTAATAATTCTCTAAAGAATCCTACAGCAATCAAAATTACAGCATAACCTACAGCGTTTCCAATACCATCTAAGAAAGACCTCCAAGGACCATTACCTAAAGCGAAAGCTTCAAAACGTCCCATAATAATACAGTTGGTAATAATTAAACCAACAAAAACGGATAAGGTTTTACTTAATTCGTAGGCAAAAGCTTTTAGTACTAAATCAACAATAATTACTAATGTTGCAACTACAATTAACTGTACTATAATTCTAATTTTTGACGGTATAATATTTCTCATTAAAGAAATAACAACATTACCTAAACCCAATACAAAAAGTACTGAAATAGACATTACTATAGAAGCTTTTAGCTCAGCAGTAATTGCCAATGCAGAACAAATACCTAATACTTGAATAGTAATTGGGTTATTGTCTAAAAATGGGTCTTTAATTAAGGCTGCGTCTTTTTTTGATATCAGTGCCATAAATTATTGTTTTAATGTTTTAAAATAAGGTACGTATAATGATAAATCTGACTTTATCATTGCAGAAACTCCATCTCCAGTAATTGTTGCTCCAGCAATAGCATCTACCTCATAATCTGTTTTATCTTCGTTTTTTGGATCGTTGTTACCTTTTGCAACAGTAATTCCTTTAAAAACACCTGCTTCTGTAAGTAAGTGCTCTCCATAGAAATCATCCATAAAATAACGTTGTTTTATGTTAGCTCCTAATCCTGGAGTTTCTCCTTTGTGATCAAAATAAGCACCTTGAACTACCATATTTTCATCCATAGAAACATAACCCCAAATAGCATCCCATAAACCTTTACCATAAATTGGTGCTACATAAAATGTTTTACCATCTTTTTCACCAATAAACAAAGGCAATTTTCTAGTTTCACCTTTTTTAGCTTTCGCTTTTTGTTTTTTGATATCAATTAAATAAGCATCATCGCTTTCAGAAATTTTATCTCCTTCAATAACGATTTGCTTTGTAATGTATTTTGAAAACTCTTCTCCTGCAACTGATGTTGATACAAAGTTTGCACTAGATTCATCATTTTCATTTACACCCATTGCATACAGAATATTCTGTTGCTTTTCTATTCTTTGATTTTCTTTAATATTTGGTTTTAAAGACGATGCCATAAAAGCCAATAAAGAACCAACAACTAACACCATAACTACAGCGAAAATCATTGTATAACCATTACCATCTGTTTTTTTACTCATAACTAGGCAGTTTTAACTTTAGCTCGTTTTAATCTCTTTTTTACATTTCCTTGCACAACATAATGATCTATAGTTGGTGCAAATACATTCATTAATAGAATGGCTAAGAATACACCTTCTGGATAAGCTGGGTTAAACACACGAATCATAATTGAAATAAAACCGATTAAGAATCCGTAAATCCATTTACCCTTATTAGTTTGTGAACCTGTTACAGGATCTGTTGCCATATAAACAGCACCAAAAGCTAAACCACCAATCATTAAATGTTCCCACCAAGCAGTGCTCATTAATCCATAGAATTTACTTGAATCTGTTATAATATCTGCATTTACAATTCCATTAAAGATTAATCCCATAACTGCAGCTCCAACAAATGTTGATACAATTATTCTCCAACTTCCAATCTTAGTAAAAATTAAGAAAGCTGCTCCTAATAAAATTAAAAATGTTGATGTTTCACCTACAGAACCTGGAATGAACCCCATAAATTTATCCCAATTAGAATAAATTACTTCTTGGTTTTGTGCGTAGCTACCTAAAATAGTTTCTCCAGATATAGCATCTGCAGTACCTGTTCTTTCAACAGCATCATATACCCAAACTTTATCTCCAGACATCCATGTTGGATATGCGAAAAATAAGAATGCTCTAATAGTTAATGCAGGGTTTAGAATATTCATTCCTGTACCTCCAAAAACTTCTTTACCAATTACAACACCAAATACAACTGCAACAGCTAACATCCAAAGTGGAGTATCTACAGGTACAATTAAAGGTACTAACATACCTGTAACAAGATATCCTTCTTCTACTTCATGTCCTTTTATTACTGCAAAAATAAATTCTACAATTAAACCAACACCATAAGAAACAATTACTAATGGAAGTACTTTAATAATACCAATCCATAAATTATCCCAAGTAAAAAAATTAGCTAATACATTGTCTCTTAAAGAACCATCTATAGCTGCATAATGCTGATAACCTGCATTAAACATACCAAATAGCAAACATGGAATTAAAGCCATAATTACAATATTCATTGTACGCTTTAAATCGTCTGCTGCTTTAATATGAGTTCCTCCATGAGTTACCTCATTTGGTAAATATAAAAAGGTATGGATTGCATTGAATGCAGGTGCCATTTTTGTACCTTTATATTTCTCTTTTAAATTATGTAAGTTTTGTTTTAAGCTCATAATTTTATCCTAATTCTTGTCTCATTAAATCTAAACCTTCACGAATTATTTTTTGATGTGGCTGTTTAGACACACAAATAAATTCTGTTAAAGCAAAATCTTCTGGAGCTACTTCGTAACCTCCTAAAGCTTCCATTTCATCTAAATCTTTATACATAAATGCTTTTAATAATTGCATTGGATAAATATCTAAAGGGAATACATTTTCGTAAGCACCAGTAACAACAAATGCTCTGTGTTCTCCATTTGTATTGGTATCTAGATCGTACTTTTTGTTTGGTGATAACCATGAAAAAGTTAATGCTCTAGAAGCAGAAATTTTATCGAAAACTGGCTTATTCCATCCAAAGAATTCATAATCATCTCCTTCTGGAATTGCAGTAACTTGATTATCATAATATCCTAAGAAACCATCAACTTCTACTTGCTTTCCAGAAAGCACATTTCCGCTTATGATTCTTGTATTGTCATTATTTAAATTACTTGCAGTAACATCTGAAATTGTAGCACCAGCAATAACTTTAACATATTGTGGCTTCTCGAATTGAGAACCTGTTAACGCTACAGTTCTTTCTAAGTTTAATTTACCCGTAAGTAATAACTCACCAATTACCACTAAATCTTGTGGAGTAACCACCCAAACAACTTCGCCTTTATTAATAGGATCTATCATTGCAATTTGAGTACCTACATTTCCTGATGGATGTGGCCCAGAAACTTTATGAATTTCTACACCAGACAATTTTGCAAACATAGAATTAGCACCAACTGAAACGTGAACTTTACCTTCTGTTAATTTAGCAATAGCAGTAATTGCTGTCTGCAATTCTGTTTCTTTACCAGCCAAAGTATATTCTAAATCTGCTGCCAAAGGCGCACTTGCATAAGCAGAAATAAAAATTGCTTTTGGTGCCTGGTTAGGATTAGCTACAACATCATATGGACGTTGTTTTATAAATGGCCAACAACCTGAAGTAAATAAATGATTTTTTACTTCTTCTGCAGACATTTTTACGGCATCCTTTTTGCCAAAATCTGTGTGTATTTGAGTTGCATCTGCTGCTATTTTAACAGCTAAAACTCTTCTTCTTGCTCCACGAACTACCTCAGTTACTTTACCAGAAACAGGGCTTGGAAACAAAATGCGTTCATCACTCTTTGAATAAAAAAGAGTATCTCCTGCTTTTACTTCTGAACCTTCTTTGGCAACAAGTTTTGGTGTAATTCCGTGAAAATCTTCTGGTTTAATTGCATACACACTACTCAAAGAACTATTTGTAGTGTTTTTTTCTGCAATACCAACAAGCTTTATATCTAAGCCTTTTTTAATACGAATGTCTTTTGACATAGTAAATGTGGAATTTTAGTTAACTAAAAAAATCATGCAAATTTACGGCTTTTAGCAATTATTTACTTCATAATTTTAAGCTAAAATTTACTATTTATATTTATTCTAAATAGTAAAAAACAAAGCATTCTTTTTGGCTCAAATTTTGTACTTTAGATATCTATGAATTTCTATTTTTATTATATGAAGAAAATTGTAAGTACTTTACTGTTTGTGTTATTTTGTAATAATCTCTTTTGTCAAAATATAAAATCAATTCAATTAAGACCTTTAGGAGAAAATAATTTTACGTCTATTGTGCCTTTAGGAACTGTATTAGAATTGTCTTTTGATGATTTAGAAGCTGATGGAAAGGATTATCAATATAAAATTGAGCATATGACACCTGATTGGAAAAAAAGCCGATTATTGTCAAGTCAATTTATAGATGGTTTTGATGAAAATACTATTATTAATGTTACAAATTCGTTTAATACTTTTCAAAGTTACACACACTACCAAGTAAAAATACCTAATGCAAATACTGTAATTACTAAAAGTGGTAATTATTTACTATCTGTTTTAGACGATAATGATACTGTTGTTTTTACTAGAAGATTTGTTTTATATGAAAGCCTAGCAACCATTGGTGTACAAGTGTCTAGAAGTAGAAATGCAAAAACCTTGAATACCCAACAAACTTTAGAGTTTTCTATAAATCACCCAAACCTACGCATTAACAACCCAAGGCAAGAAATTAATGTAGTGATTCTTAAAAATGAAAATTGGAATGAAACTATTAGCAATTTACAACCTACTTTTTTTAAGCCAAATCAACTACAATATACGTATACTAACAAAACAAATTTTTGGGGAGGTAATGAGTATTTGAATTTTGATAGCAAACTAATTAGAAATAAAAGCATCAATATTGTACGTATTGAGAAAGAAGATTTGTTCCATCATTATATATATCCTTATACTTTTAATCCTTTTTTAACTTACAGATATAATCCAGATATTAATGGGCAATTTGTGTTTAGAACTTTAGAAGGCAATAATGCAAACACAGAGGCAGATTATGCTATGATGCATTTTACTTTAAATGTTGATGAACCATTTAAAGATAAAAAAGTACATATATATGGTGCTTTTAATAATTTTGAAATCACTGATGAAACCCAATTATATTACGATTTTGAAGATAACTCTTACAAAGGAAACTTTTTGCTAAAACAAGGTTTTTACAATTATACATTTGCTACAGTTGATACCTTTGGAAAAGTAGACACCAATGAAATTAATGGTACTTTTTTTCAAACTGAAAACACTTATACTGTAATTACTTACTTTAAACCTTTTGGTAGCTTATATGATAGAGTTATTGGAGTTGGTACAGCCAATTTTAATCAAAATAGATAAGCTAATTATTCAATTTGTGTTATTTCATCAAAAAAACTACATTTACCTAAATGATAGAACAAGTTACAAAGGGCATAAAAATTTCTGTTAGAACAAAATTTAATGGTACAAGCTATAGAAACAACAAACTGTATTATGTTTTTGTGTACTTTATAACTATAGAAAATAACTCACCAGAAACTGTTCAGTTAACAGATAGATTTTGGAAAATATTTGATTCTCTCAATAAGACTGAAATTGTAGAAGGTGAAGGTGTTGTTGGACAAAGCCCTATACTAAAACCTAATAGCCAATATTCTTATAGTTCTGGCTGTTTTTTAGAATCTAATGTAGGCGCTATGAAAGGATATTACAAAATGATAAATACAAATAATTTAGAGGAGTTTAAAGTGTTTATACCAACGTTTCAACTTGTAAGCAACATATTATCAAACTAGCAAAAGATAAAAATACAGTAACAAAAATTAACGATCCAGAATGTTTAAATTGTGGACATCCATTTAATGGAAAAGAAAACTTTTGCCCTGAATGTGGACAAGCTAACAAAGGAAATACTATAACTTTTTGGAACTTTATTCATGAAGTTTTTAATGGTTTGTTCAATTTTGAAGCAAAATTTTGGAATACAATCATACCTCTTTTAATAAAACCTGGTAAAGTTTCTAGAGATTTTATAGAAGGCAAACGACAACGCTACATAAACCCTTTTCGTTTTTACCTAACTGTTTCTATTGTCTTTTTTTTAATTGTTGGGCTTTATAAAACTGTTCAAAAATATGAAGCTTTGGCAACTGATGCTTCAAAAGAAATAGCCAAGGTTAAAAAAAAGGACTCTTTAAACATAGGTAAAGCAAAAGAAATTTTAAATAATAAAAAAATAGACTCTTTAGCTAATTTTTCTAAAAAAATAACTGAAAAAGATATTGATTCTATAAAAAAGAAAGTAGACAGTCAATTAAAAAATTTTATAATTCCTGTGCCTGAAAAAGCAAGAAAAAAAATTTTAGAAGAAATTGATAAAGAAGCAAAAGATACTACTGTATTAAATAAGGTTAATAAAAATAATAAAAACTTAAACTTTCAATTTGGTGATGATACAAGGCTAGATGTTTTTTTGAATTATTTAGATAAAAACCCAGAACCAGACATAGACATTGCTTTAGATTCTTTGGGTTATGAAAAAAATTTCACAAACCGTTTTTTATTTACCAGAGCTAAAAGTTTATATGCTTTTAGCGAAAGTAAAGAAACAAGAGAGCAGTTTTTAAATCAATTATTATCTTATGGTTCAGTAGCGCTATTTATATTTCTTCCTTTCTTTACCTTGTTTTTAAAACTTTATTATATCCGAAGAAAATACACCTATGTAGATCATCTGATATTTGTATTTCATGTACAAACCGTATTTTTCATGTTATTTTCGTTTCACTTCATATTTTTAATGTTTCATTTAGACTCTAATATATGGATTTTTATAACCTTATTCTTGCTATACCTATTTCTAGCTATGAAGAAATTTTACCAACAAGGTTATTTTAAAACCTTTCTAAAATTTATATTATTAAATATTAGTTTTGGTTTTATATCCTCTATTGGAATGTCAATTTTGTTTTTAGTTTCTTTTGCTTTTTTCTAAATGAACTTATTGCTTTATACCTGGTTGAACTAATTTCCAGTTTGTTTTTGCTTTTTCTTTATCAACCATAGCTTTAACCTCTTCTAATAACCTTTTTGCATCGTAAATAATACCATCTTTAATTGTATATTTAACACCACCTGCCCTTATAACTTCATTATCTTTTGTTAATTGTATAGCTCCTGTACCATATAAAACTTTTAAATTCTTGAGTGGATTTGCATCTACAATAACAAAGTCTGCTAATTTACCTACTTGAATAGACCCAATTTTATCATCCCAACCCAAAGCTTCTGCTCCATTTAATGTTGCTGAACGTATAACTTCTAAAGGATGAAAACCTGCTTCACGCAATAATTCTAGCTCACGTATGTAAGCAAAACCATACAATTGATAAATAAATCCAGAATCTGAACCTGCTGTAACTCTACCTCCTCTATTTTTATATTCGTTGATAAAAGTCATCCATAATTGGTAATTTTTACGCCAATTTACCTCTTGTTCTGTACCCCAATCATGCCAATAAGAACCATGAGAAATTTTACTTGGTTCATAAAATTTCCATAAAGAAGGTAAGGTATAATCTTCATGCCATTCAGCTCTTCTAGCCCTATGTAAATCTCTACTAGCTTCGTAAATATTAAAAGTTGGGTCTAAAGTAAAATCCAATTCCAACAATTCATTCATTACATTATTCCAATGCTCTGAATACGGTTTTGCAGCTTGCCCCCACAACTTACCTGCTTCCTCAAACCTGTGTTGCTCATTCTGATAGTTGTAATCTAAAGGATAGTTTTGCACAGTTCTATCATCAAACAAAGCTTCTGGTAAACCATACCAATGCTCCATAGATGTTAAACCTGCTCTTGCAGAGTGCAACACATTCCATCTTGCAACACTTAATTGCGCATGATGACATGCAGAACCCAAGCCTAATTTTTTATTTTCCTCTAAAGCAGCTTGCATTATTTCTGGTTCTGCACCAAAAAATTTAATTCCATCTGCGCCATTTTTAGCATTTTCTCTAACCCATGCTCTAGCTTCATCTGGTGTATTTATTCCGTTTTTAGCTCCTGAACCAAAACCTACATAATCAAAAATTCTTGGAGCCACAATTTTGTTTTCAGCACTTTGTTTTTTTAGTTCTTTGGCATTAATTCCACTTGGCTGTCTTACAGTTGTAATTCCATGAGCCATCCATAATTTAAAAACATATTCAGGGCTTGCTCCTTGCGAACTTCCTCCAATATGACCATGCATATCTATAAAACCAGGCAATAAATACATACCATTAGCATTCAATTCTTTTCCTCCATTTTTTAATTTTGGACGACCACTTTCTTTAATTTCTACTCCAGGATAACCTACAACTTGAATTTTGGTAATCGTATTATTTTCTACAACAATATCAACAGGTCCTCTTGGAGGAGAACCATCACCATTAATTAGCATCACTCCTCTAATTATCAATTGATTAAAAGGACCATCTCCTAAATAAGTATCTTGTGCTTGATTATTAAAAGCGGTAAATAAGAGTAAAAGGAATAAAAATTTTACGGTTTTCATGAAATAAAGTTTGGTTTAACATCAATAAAGGTAGTTATTTTTTAAGAATTGAAAATAGATAAACTTGCTTCTAAACTTTTAAAAAATTAACTTCGCTAACTTATGATTTGAGTTTATACTCTCATAATTACAACAAATGGTAAAACAATACGAAAATACGCTTAGACAGCTAATAATTGATATTCTTGGCGATTCTGATAAAAGTGATTATTATATTTCTAAAGAAATATCAGACAAATGGTTTGCTAAAAGAACCAATGCAAAAAAACAAAACGATGGTTTTTTATTTGAAAAAAGAATTATCTTTTATGCTGACTTTGAAGATTTGGCTCAAACTATCATTCAAAATTGGAAAGAATTTTTACCTGTTTTAGTTGATAAAAAAAGGTTTGAAGTTTTTTTTAACGAGGTTAATCAATTTAGAAAAACACAAAACAGTGGTAAAAATTTGATACAAAGTCAAGAAAATTTACTTGCTGGAATTGTACAAGATTTAAAAAATGCCATTACAATTTACAATAACAAGAAAAATAAAGTTGATGATTATTTTATTAGAATAACTAAAATTTCTGATAATCTTGGATCAACCTGGAAAATAAAAAATACTGAAAATCAAGAAAAACCAATTTTAAAAGTTGGTGATGATTATGAACTACTAATTGAAGCTAATGATCCAAAAGACAGAAAAATTGAATATCAACTATTTCACTTTGCAGGCAAATTAAGAATTAATCAAGAATCGAATCGTTTTCAATTTAAAATAGATGAGTCGTTAGTTGGGCAAAGTAGTATGTTAGTCATTAAAGCTTTTACAAAAGACACAGATTATAAGAACGAAAGCATCCTAAAGATTTACATTACTGTTTTACCTGAATAAAATTATCTCCTTCTCTTTTTAGAAGACGCTCTAGAAACTTTCTTCTTTCTCCTGTTAAAAGGCACAGCATCATCAA
Source organism: uncultured Polaribacter sp. (assembly GCA_964565055.1). Classification (GTDB taxonomy): domain Bacteria; phylum Bacteroidota; class Bacteroidia; order Flavobacteriales; family Flavobacteriaceae; genus Polaribacter. Next base: position 167,391 of record CAZMDC010000001.1, read on the forward strand.
AAGTATTTTTAGCTTCTTTAGCTTTTTTGTTTTTTTTCCAAGAATTATTGTCTGGCAACAAAACATTTAGCAAATCTTGTCTACCCACTTTATTCAATGTGTTTCTAATCCAATCTTTGTTCTCTTTTTTGTACCAAAAGAAAAATTTATGCTGGTCTTCTTTCTCCTTTTTAGTCTTAGGAGTTTTGGTTGGTTTTAAAGTGTAAGGATGATATCCTGAGTAATAAATTACTGTAGCAACTGTCATTGGTGTAGGCGTAAAACCTTGCACTTGCTCTAACTGAAAGCCCATGTTTTTAGTTTCAGCAGCCAAGTTAGCCATATCTTCTACTTCACTTGCAGGATGACTCGAAATAAAATACGGAATCAACTGAAGATTCAACTTCTTTTTAATATTGATTTTATCAAAACGTTCTTTAAACTTATGAAAATACGTAAAAGAAGGTTTGCGCATTAATTTTAAAACAGGATCAGAAGTATGTTCTGGAGCTACTTTCAAACGTCCAGAAACATGTTTTGTCATTACCTCTTCTGTATAGGCATCTAACTCTTTTGGATCTGCATTTTTATTGAATTCTGGCACTAACATATCATGTCGAATCCCACTACCTATAAAAGATTTTTTAATCTTTGGATGTTTATCTACTGCTTGATACAAATCAGTTAAAGGTTTATGAGAAGTATCTAAATTAGAACAAATTACAGGAGAAATACAACTTGGAGCAACACATTTATCACAAATAGATTGTACTTTCCCTTTCATTTGATACATGTTTGCAGAAGGCCCACCAATATCAGACAAATAACCTTTAAAATCGGGCATGTTTGCAACTTTGTCTACTTCTCTTAAAACAGATTCCTGACTCCTACTTGCAATAAACTTTCCTTGATGTGCAGAAATGGTACAAAAACTACATCCACCAAAACATCCTCTATGAATGTTAATCGAAAATTTAATCATTTCAAACGCAGGTATTGGTCCACGTTTATCATATTTAGGATGTGGTAATCTTGTGTAAGGCAAATCAAAAGAACCATCAATTTCCTTTTCTGTCATTGTAGGAAAAGGCGGATTAATAACTAAGGTTTTACCTTTAACATCCTGTAAAATTCTTCTCGCTTTTAATTTATTAGACTCTTGCTCTATCACTTTGAAATTAGAGGCAAACGTCTTTTTGTCTTTTAAACAAGCTTCATGAGAATTTATAGTTACATCTTGCCAATCATTAATAACTGGCAACTTCTCTTCATTTTGATTGATTAAAACTGCAGTCTGTTTTATATTTTTCAAACTTGAAAAAGGCACACCTTTTTGTAACAATGTTACAATTTCACGCAAAGGTTGTTCACCCATTCCATAAACTAGCATGTCTGCTTTAGAAGTTTCTAAAATGGTTGGCATCAATTTATCAGACCAATAATCATAATGCGTTACTCGCCTTAAAGAAGCCTCTATTCCACCAATTAAAACAGGTACATCTGGAAATTTTTCTTTAAGAATTTTAGAGTAAACTGTTGTTGCGTAATCTGGTCTAAAACCTTTATCACCATTAGGCGTATACGCATCTTTATCTCTTCTTTTTTTACTTGCTGTGTAGTTAGAAACCATAGGGTCCATGCAACCACCTGTACAACCAAAAAACAATCTTGGTTTACCTAGCTTCTCAAAATCTTGTAAATTATCATTCACATTAGGTTGTGGTACAATTGCAACTCGTAAACCATAACTTTCTAAAATTCGACCAATTACTGCTGGCCCAAAAGAAGGATGATCTACATAAGCATCTCCACTAAATAAAATAACATCCAACTCTTCCCAACCACGAATTTTCACTTCCCTGTTTGTTGTTGGTAACCAGTCTGTTAATTGATGTTTTTTTGTTTCTTGCATAGTTTGCAAAAATACATAGAAAATTTGTGAAGAAAAACTTATTTGTAGCTGTCTTTTTTCTATTTTTTTTGAAGCTATTTCCTGCTTTCACTACTCGCTTTTTTCGTACCTCAAAAGAGCTCAAACAAGTCGTTCAATCAGGGCTAAGCCTATATAGTTAAGCTATTCTTAATAATAATGAAGTGTTTTATTTAACCTGATTTACGATTTTTACAGCTTCTACAGCCTCTTTTACATCATGCACTCGCAAAATATTTGCACCATTTAACAAAGCAATAGTGTTTGCAGAAGTTGTTGCATTCAATGCTTCTTGAGCAGAAATATCTAAGGTTTTGTACAACATCGATTTTCTTGAAACGCCTGCTAAAATAGGTGCATCTAAACTTTTAAACAGCTCTAAATTCTTTAAGATTTCAAAATTATGTTCTAAAGTTTTACCAAAACCAAAACCAACATCAATTATTACATCATTTAATTTTAGTTGATGCAATTTAAAGATCTGTGCTGCAAAAAAGGAAATTATCTCTTTTGTTACATCTTCATAAACTGGATTTTTCTGCATGTTTTGTGGTGTACCTAACATATGCATTAAAAGATAAGGAACTTGCAAATCTGCAACAGTTGCAAACATTTTAGCATCCATATTACCACCTGAAATATCATTAATTAGTGCTGCACCAGAATCAATTGTAGCTTTAGCAACATTACTTCTAAATGTATCTATAGAAAGAATAATATCTGGAAAGTTTTTTACCAACAAATTAACCACAGGTATAATTCTTTTTAACTCTTCTTCTTCAGAAATATGAGCTGCTCCTGGCCTAGAAGAATATGCACCAACATCTATAAATGTTGCACCTTCTTCTAACATTTTATCTACTTGTCTTAAAATGGCGTTTTCGTCTTTGTACTTTCCACCATCATAAAAAGAATCTGGAGTTACATTTAAAATCCCCATCACTTTTGGTGAGGTTAAATCGATTAGATTTCCTTTACAATTTATAGTCATTTAACGAACAACTTTATTTATAATATGTGTTATTTCTGGAGCTTTATATTGACTCATTTTCTCCAATAATTTTTCTACAGTGTTTTCTACAATTAACAATGCTTTATTTTCTGGCTTTACATAACCTTCAGCTACCATTTTGTCAATTTGCAACACAGTAGCATCAAAAAAACCATTTATGTTTAGCAAACCTACAGGTTTTTGTTCAATGTGTAATTGGTTTAGAGTTAAAGCCTCAAAAAGCTCATCTAATGTACCAAAACCTCCTGGTAAAGTAATGTAGCCATCTACTAATTTACTCATAATTACCTTGCGTTCGCTCATGTTTTTACAAACAATCATTTCCTCTACATTAGCATGAACCACCTCTTCTTTTTCTAAAAGTTTAGGGATAACTCCAATCACTTCTCCATTTTGTGCTAAAATGGTATCTGCCAAAGCACCCATCATTCCTATTTTTCCACCTCCATAAACCAAGCCAATATTTTGTTTTATAAAATGATTACCCAGCGAAATTGCTGCTTCTCTATAAATGGAATTGAAACCTAAACTAGAGCCACAAAAAACAACTATTCTTTTCATATTTTGATAAAAAAATCACCGTAAAAATAAATGAAATGGGTTGAAGTTTTACTACATTTGAGAAATTCTTTTTATTTTTAAAATGCAAGACACCTCGAAACAATATGATGCTGTAATTGAAGAATGCAGAAGTTTATTTAAAAAAAAAATGTCTGATTATGGAAGTGCATGGCGTATTTTACGTTTACCCTCTTTAACAGATCAAATATTTATAAAAGCACAACGAATAAGACAATTACAAGAAAATGAAGTTAGAAAAGTTGATGAAGATGAAAAATCTGAATTTATTGGCATCATCAACTATTCTATAATGGCTTTAATTCAACTAGAAAAAGGTGTAGTTGAAAACCCAGATATTTCTACAGAAGAAGCAACGCTATTGTATGACAAACACAGTAAAATTACCAAAGATTTAATGCTAAATAAAAATCATGATTATGGAGAAGCTTGGAGGGATATGCGCGTTTCTAGCTTAACAGATTTAATTTTGCAAAAATTATTACGTGTAAAACAAATTGAGGATAATAAAGGTAAAACAATTGTATCTGAAGGAATAGACGCAAACTATCAAGACATGATTAATTACGCAGTTTTTGCGATGATACATTTAGCTTAAAATAAACAAACATGAAAATACTTTTACACATTGCTAGATTTATTGTAGGTGGATTATTTATATTCTCTGGAGCAGTAAAATTGATAGATCCTATTGGATCTCAATACAAATTCGAAGAATATTTTTCTGAAGGTGTTTTGAATATGGAATTCTTAATTCCTTATGCTCTTTACTTTGCAATATTTTTAATCGTATCAGAAATATATTTAGGGTTTGCTGTACTACTTGGCTACAGAGCAAAAGCAGTTATGAAGTATGTGGTTGTTATGATTATTTTCTTCTTATTTTTAACTTGGTACTCTGCGTATTTTGATAAAGTTACAGACTGTGGATGTTTTGGAGATGCTATTAAACTTACTCCTTGGCAATCTTTTTATAAAGATGTAGTTTTAACAATTCTCATATTATTTTTATATAAAAATAGAGCTAAAATTTATCCATACTTTAGCAAAGAAGCTACGACTACAATTACCATTTTAAGCTTTATAGTTTCTCTATGTATAGCCATCTATATTGTTAATCATCTTCCTCCTGTAGATTTTAGAGCTTACGCTATTGGGAAAAATATACCTGAAGGAATGGAATATAAAGGTGATGGAAAAATACCTCCTGTTCATGATTTCTTCTTAGAAAATGATCAAAATGATTTGGCTCCTGAAATTTTAGCCGCAGACAAAGTAATGTTGGTTATTATGGCTAGTTTAGAAAAATCAGAATACAAAGGTTTTCCTGAAATTAAAAAAATAGCAGATGAAGCCATAAAAAAAGGATATGAAGTTTATGGAGTTTCTGCTTCTTTTGCTGAAATTATAGAGATGACTAAAAAAAGGTACAACTTACCTTTTGAAGTTTTATTCTGTGATGAAACTACACTTAAAACCATGATTAGAGCAAATCCTGGAGTTATGATTTTAAACAAAGGAACTATAGTTGATAAAAAACATTGGAGAGACATTGATGATTTAGATTTGTAATGAAAAACCTAATACTTGTATTTATTGGAGGAGGTTTTGGAAGCGTTTTACGTTTTCTGATTGGAAAATGGTTAAATAATTCTGATGATGGAATACCATATGGAACTTTTGCATCAAATATTTTAGGCAGCTTACTTATTGGGGTAATTCTTGGTTATGCTGCTAAGAACAATACACTTACTGAAAATCATACTTTATTGTTAGCTACAGGATTTTGTGGTGGTTTTACCACATTCTCAACTTTTGCTTACGAAAATCATATTTTTCTAAAATCTGGAGATTTTAGCGCTTTCGCTTTTTATACCATTGCCAGTTTTACAGCTGGCTTTTTAGCTGTATTTGCAGGTATTTATTTAATTAAACATTTTTAAACGAGACTTATGAACGAACTTGTAACTTATCAATCTGAAGAAAATTACGCAATAATTACCATAAATAATGGAAAAGCAAATGCGATTTCTCATGAAGTAATTGCAGGTTTAAATGAAGGGTTAGATAAAGCTGAAAAAGAAGATAAAGTTGTTATTTTAACAGGTACAAATGGGATTTTTTCTGGAGGTTTTGATTTAAAAGTGATGACAAAATCACCTGAATCTGCAAT
>CAZMDC010000001.1:173163-216024 GCA_964565055.1 uncultured Polaribacter sp.
AATGCAGAAATTTTCAATTCTAAAGAAGCCATTAATGCAGGTTTTTTAGACAAAATAACGCAAAAAGAATATTTACTACCCACAGCAATTAAAGTTGCAGAAATGTTTACAAAATTAAACAAGGAAGCACATGCAGAAACAAAACTAAAAGTTCGAAAACCTCATTTAGATGCTATAGAAAAAGCCATTGAGTTAGATCTGAAAAGTAATATTACTTTAAATAATTAGAATCTATTTTTTTATAAACTTAAGTTTCTCATTGTTATCTAACATTAACAAGTATACACCACTCTTTAGAGAGTTTACATCAATAAAACTATGTTTATCTAATTTCCCTTCTAATATTTTTTTGCCAAGTAAATTGTAAATAACATAAGCACTAACTTCTTTATTTTTTGAGTCTATATTAATTTGATTATCAATTGGGTTTGGGTAAATTTTTATATTTTTTGATGAAAAATTATTAACAGATAATGATTTTTCTTGTATAGGATAGATATCAAATTCTAAAGAATTTAAATATGCAATTCTGTTAGCTAAACCTGTAGTTACCTTATTATAATCTTCTGTAGACAACCTATTTTCTTTATTTCTTAGTGCTAACCAGATAGCAAAAGTTTCAGAGATATCTTCTCTATTTGGATTATCGTATGCATATTTAGACACAAATTTTGAATCCTTATTTCTTTCAGTAAACCAATCTCCATTGTCGTATAAATAGTCTAGAGCAGCATGTGTACCTTCATGTAGTAACATTTCTTCCATGTTTCCTTCTAACTGCAATCTATCTGAAAGAGAGCCCTCATAAATGTCTATAGAATTATTCCAGTTATTACCTCCAAAATTCACATCACCATTTACTTTCATAATATTTATAAGTTTAATACCTTGTCTTAACACTGCTGGTAGTAAACTCATATAGTTAGAATATTTTTCTGCTAATTCATCTGCTTTAGTTTTAGTTAAACTACTTTGCCTAATTCTTATTTCTGCAGTAATATTATCTTCATAGGTTAAATTATAAATCCAAGAAATTGGCTCTGTCCAAGCTCCATTTCCATTATTTGCTTGCCTATCCCACATTAAAGCATTGTCAACTTTATCAAAAGTAAAATTATTAAAAGCGTTGGTATCTGTTTCTTGCAAAATATCATAAAATCCAGTATGCCATAAAGTTCCAGAATCGTATATATAATTTGAGTTTTGGGCAATTATAGCACAAGAGAACATTATTATAAAAAAAGTGAATAGCTTTTTAAGTTCAAGTATTTTAGTCAATTTTACTTTTAGCTTTAACATAATTGTAATTTTAGTTGTAAAAAATTAAGAAAAATTTAGTTTAAAGTTCGTTTTTTTTAAAGTCTTTTATACCTGCTTTAATTTCAATATCTAAATGATTTTTTCTTGGAGTTAATGGGCAAGAAAATTTCTCATTATAAGCACAATAAGGATTATACGTATTATTAAAATTAAGTTTAATTGTATTATCACTCTTAATATCAGTTAGCATAACATCCATATAACGCCCTCCTCCATAAGACTCATTACCAGAAGTACCATCTGTAAAAGGTAAAAAAAGGAAATCTTTTAACTTCTCATCCTCTAAATCATCTTGACTTTGATAAATGGTAAGCGTTAAATTTTTGCCTTTTATGTCAAAAATTAGTTTACCAAACTCCTTATACAATGGCTCTCTATCTGTAGTTGTTGCCATTTTAAAGATAGGCGAATTTTTAGTTTTAATTAGTTTTGCTGTTACAATATATGAAGTATCAATTGGAAAAAAATCTAAACCCTTAAAACCTTTTAAATCTTTCTTTTTTAAAGGAGATGTTGTTGCATCTTTAAAACTTGAATTTAATCTTTGCTGATAAGCTGACTCACCTAATAAAGGTCTCTTATCTTGAGAATTACAAGATAATAATAACAAAAGACTAACCAATAAACTAATATGCAATAACGAAGTTCTTATTATCATAATTATAAGTTATAAAAAGTTAAATTGTTACATAAATAAATAGACAATAACTCACCAATAAAACGAGTCCATTTACCCAAGTTAACTTATATTTTTTAGGTAAAAACACCATAGGTAAAAGAGCCAAAGAAATACCTAACATCCAATATATATCACTTGATAAAAGCCTACTATCTGATAACGAAATTGGAGTAATTATTGATGTTATACCAATTACTGCTAAAATATTAAATATATTAGAACCTATAAGATTACCTAAAGATATAGCTTTTTCTTTCTTTAAAACTGCAATTATTGATGCAGCTAATTCTGGCACACTTGTACCTATAGACACCACTGTTACACCAATTACTCTCTCTGTTACACCATACTCTAAGGCTAAAGAAGTTGCCCCTTTTATTAAAAGTTCTGAACCTCCCCATAAACCTAAACCACCCAAAATAAAAAAAATCAAGGTTTTATAATTAGGCAACAAAACCTCTTCTTCTAAAATATCATCTACGTCTAAATTCTTTTGAGTCCTCAATAAATAAACAATAAATAAAACTAAAAAACCAAAGAGAATAATACCTTCATATTGTACAATAACAGCATCATTTGATAAGAAAACAAAAAGCAATAAAGAGGCTATAATCATTACTGGCCAATCTGTTTTGTAGAAACTTTTTGATACTGTCATTGAACCCAACAACAAAGTAATTCCTAAAACTAAACCTAAATTAGCAATATTTGAACCTATAACGTTTCCTAGAGCAAGATCTGATGAGCCAGTTAAAGCTGCATTAATACTTACAATTAATTCTGGTGCAGAAGTTGCAAAAGAAACCACTGTCATACCAATAACAACCTTAGAAATATTTAATTTTAAAGAAATTGCTACAGCCGATTTTAAAAGCCAATCACCCCCAAAAACCAATAAAGCTAAACCACTAATTATTAGCAAAAAATTCATTCAAATTAATTTTATGCGAAGATACATTTTTAAGACATCAAGTTGAAATTAAAAAAAATGAAAACATCAATTTTAAGCTTTATAATAACCGTTTACCCTTTGCATTAAAAAAAATGCTTTAAACGCTACTTTACTTTATTATATATACTAATAAATAAACCGTATTTTAATATATAATTATAACTTTTATGTAGACGTTATGTTTTATATTAAAACACTTTTCATTTATTTAATTTAAAATATTAAATCAAATTAAATAATAGATAATGTAAAATTTGGACTTTAGTTTCTTTAGCAACTATATTTAAAAAACTAACCTTAAAAACTTTAAAAAAATGTTGATTGTATTATTAAAAATTGTAAAAACTGTTGCTGAGATTATTTATAATATACTATTCTAAAAGGATTTAAAAACTCAACATGCAGGTATAATTAACAATATTATTTTTATTAAATTTGAGAATCAATTTAACCTAAATGAAAAAAAGAGTTTTTAAAACACTTGCTAAAATAAATAAGGCTATTTTGCCTTCTTATACAAAAAAGGGTTTAGATATCTCTAAAGCTACAAAGCTACAATTAGCAATAATTGGATGGCGTGCTTTTGTAACAATGAAATCATTAGACTAAAAACATATAATTATGGGAACTGAACACATTACAATATTTTCTGGCTCTTCAATCCTTGTAAAAGGCTTAGAAAGCAGATTGGAAGACAATAATATTAGCGTTTTAATTAAAGATAGATTTGAATCTGCAAGATTAGGAGGTTTTGGAGAACATCGAACTGCTATAGAACTTCAGGTATTAAATATAGACTTAGAAAAAGCAAAACCAATAGTAGAAGCTTACAAAAAAGAAATTAATGCTTAAAATACTATTTTAGACTTCTTAATTTAAAAAAAACAATTATCTTTGCATCCGCAAAAAGGCCATGTGGCGCAACTGAATAGCGCACTTGATTACGGCTCAAGAGGTTCTAGGTTTGAATCCTAGCATGGTCACAAAAAACTCAACTTAAAAAAGTTGAGTTTTTTTTTATTCAAATTAACTAGAGTTTATTCGTTACATATTCTTTAAAAAATTTGTCTGTGTTCTTTTAATTTTTATATTTGTTTCCGTTAATAGTTATTATTATAGCTAATTAGCTATTAAAATCATCCTGTACCCCCAAACTATGGATAAAAAAACATCGAATATAATTTATTTCTTAAGAGAACGTTTATTGTTGTTCTCGAGCCTAAATGAAAATTATTCATCCTCTTCATTAGGTAATACGTTAGCCATAAAAAACCATTTTACCTTTTCTTACCATATAAGGAACTTATTTTTTTTCTCTAAATCAAGCTTTTTTGTTTTATCTGTAAAATAAAAGTTATGAAAAAGAAAAAATTAAATTCAAAAAAATACTAACTGCTGTATCCAAATTAGAAGAAAAGCACAAGGTTATTACATACGCATCATTACTATTCCTAACAGTTTCAACATATTTCTTAAGAACAGAGAATCAAAATGTTAAGGTTGAATTTGCTACTTTAAAAGAGAGAAATTTAAACTTAAAACAGAATATGGTTATTTTTAATAGAAATTATGAAGGTTTTCCATTACCTGTTTGGCAAAAAGTAAAAAGGGGTGATGAATTTATAATGCAATACATTAATCCTGAATATGTTGTGCATTTTGGTCATACTTTTAACAACAATCAATATGAGGGAATTGGAAAAAATAATTTTGACTTATTTCCTCCAAAAATTGCTCAAGTCTTTTATGAAAACGACATCGCTGTTTCTATTACAGGTGAAAGTTTAGAAACAATTGAAAATTTTATAGATAAAGATGGAAATTTACAAAAGTTAGAAGTTATAAAATGGCGAAGTATAAAGGATAATAATGATACTCTTGTATATGGAATGGTAAAGAGGATAATACCTATAGAGAAATAAGCTGTGAGAATTTTTATCTAAAATTAATAAGCTTAACAAAAAGCTAACATCATTATTTAAATATATATACTTATATTTGGTAGAGTGATTTTTTTAAAAAAAAATGATTTAAAAAAAACTTCCTTTTCCCCCACCTATAAATGAACTATTTAAAAAAATATTCTTTAAGACACTTCACCTTTCTTTTAAGAGATAAAAAAATAACGCAAAAATACTTATTAATTTTAGGTGTTTTTAAAAAGGATTATGATTCGAAGTGTTTTCTTATAAATATTAATAGTTGTTGTTTATGAAGAAAATAAGAAAAAAAGCTAAAAAATTTATTTTCAAACTTTCGAGGTTAGAAGATAAACACAAGATAATAACTTATGCCTCTTTACTCTTTTTAAGCATATCAACATATTTTCTACGAACTGAAAACCAAAATGTTAAAATAGATTTTGCTAGTTTAAAAGAACGCAATTTAGCACTTAAGCAAAACATGATAATTTTCAATAGAAATTATGAGGTTTTTCCATTACCTGTTTGGCAAAAAGTTAAAAGAGGTAATCGATTTATAATACAATATGTAAATCCAGAATATGTAAAAAAACTTGGGCATTTATTTGAGTATGATTACTATGCTCATATTGGAAAAGATAATTTTCAAATATTTGGTAAAAAATATGGTCAAGAATATTATGAAAAAGATTTAGCAGTTGCAATAACTGGTATTGAATTACACTCTACAGATGAAATTTTTGATGAAGAAGGTAAGCAGGCTTTTGTAAATGTTTTAAAATGGAGAGAAATTACTAGCAATAAAGATACTTTAATTTATGGTATTGTTAAAGAATTTGTAAAGTCTAAAGATTAAAACACTTTAAATAATTAATTTAAATACTGTTTAATTGCTAATCTATGTTCTGGAATACTCTTATCGTAATTCTCAATTAAAAGCTCTAGGATTTCTGGCTTTTTTATACCAATTTCATCTCTTCCTTTATATTTAGATACGTATAAATTATAGTCATTTCCATTTTTCTCAAAAATTAGAAAGTGCGTATTATTTAATACAGAGTATGAAATTTCATTACCAGAAAAGACTTCTGAAGCATCTTCTTTAAAATCAGAAAATTCGTAATATTTTAAAACGTTTTCCATAGTTACACTAATTCTGCAGATAAACCTAGTTCTAACAATTTAGAACATCTTGGCTCTAGGTCTTTATAATCACCAGATTTTACTGTACACTTGCCTTTATAATGAACTAGTATAGTACATTGCTCTGCTTGTTCAAAAGTATGATCGCAAACATCAATTAAAGAATCAATTACAAAATCGAACGTATTTACATCATCGTTATGTAAAACAATTTCGTGCTGAAAAGTTTCTTGCTCTAAGACATCTACTTCTTCTTGATTTTTTTCTTTAGTACTCATATCATTACAAAATTACAACTTATTGTATTTTAAAGCAACCCAATTATTTTTCTCAAAATAAGTTTCTAGTTTTAAGTTGTATTTGGAAACTTCGTTGTCTATAATAGCAATATCATCTTTATAAAAACCACTTAATAAAAGAATACCTTTTTCGTTTAAGCAATTTGTATAAGTACCCATATCTGTCAACAAAATATTTCTATTGATATTGGCAATAATAACATCATACTTTTTATCTGAAAGTAAATTTGCATCACCTTCATAAACAGAAATATGATTACAATTATTACGAGTTACATTTTCTAAAGAGTTTTCATAACACCAATTATCAATGTCTATGGCATCTATTGGTTTTGCACCTTTCATTTCAGCAAAAATGGCTAAAATTCCAGTTCCACACCCCATATCTAATGTTTTTTTATCCTCTAAATCTAGGGTTAACAAATGCTGCACCATCATATGTGTGGTTTCATGATGACCTGTACCAAAACTCATTTTTGGCTCAATTACAATATCGTATTTTAAGTGTGGATTCTCATGAAAAGGAGCTCTAATACTTACTAAATCATCAACTTGAATAGGCGTAAAGTTTTTTTCCCATTCTGCGTTCCAGTTTGTTTGAGCAACTTCATTTTGTGAAACATCTATAGAAAATTCATCTGAATTTAATATAAATATATCATCTAAAAGAGATGTGCTATGAGCTTCCTTTTGAATGTAAGCAGTAACTCCGTTTTCATTTTCAACAAAACTTTCGAAACCAACTGCACCCAATTCTGCTATTAAAATTTCTGTTGCTGGTTCTTTTGGAGAAATTGTAAAATTATACTCGATATAAATATTATCCATAATAAAAAATGCGTCTAGATTTAAAATCTTGACGCAAATTTATTGGTTTTCTACCTAAAAAAGGCAAATAAGTGTTGTTTAAATTGCTTTTATAATTCCAGCAAAATCTGCTGCTTTTAAAGAAGCGCCACCAATTAAACCACCATCAACATCTTTTTTAGAAAAAATTTCTTTGGCATTTGCTGGTTTTACACTACCTCCATAAAGGATACTTACATTTTCACCAACCTCTGCTCCAAACCTTTTACTAATAATATTTCTAACAAAAACATGCATTTCTTGCGCTTGTTCTGGGCTAGCAGTTTCTCCTGTACCTATTGCCCAAACTGGCTCGTAGGCTAAAATTATATTTTTAAAATCAGCAGCTTTTAAATGAAATAAAGCGTTTCTTAACTGATTACCCACCTCTAATAAGTGGTTATCTTTTTTGCGCTCTTCTAACTTTTCTCCAAAACAAAAAATAGCTTCTAAATTATTGGCTAAAACCGTATCTAATTTTTCTGCTAAAATTTCATCTGTTTCATTAAAGTATTCTCTTCTTTCTGAATGGCCAATAATAACAGTTTTTATACCTATAGACTGTAACATATCAGCAGAGACTTCTCCTGTAAAAGCCCCACCACTTGCTTGATGCATATTCTGTGCAGCAACTTCTATTAAAGTATTTTTACTCAATTCTAAGGCAGTTGATAAATTGATATAAGAAGGAGAAATAATAACTCTTGTATTTTCTAAAGGCAAATTAATAATTGCTTCATTTATGCCATTAACCAACTCTTTTGTTTCCAAAAGATTATTATTCATTTTCCAATTTCCTGCTACTATTTTTTTTCTCATGATTACAGTTTTAAAACTCACTGTAAATTTATGAAATGATATTTAAATATTGTTTCAAATAAAAAATAGTTACTAAATCGATACCTTAACTTTTTGTAAGTACTTCTATTATTCTTTTATCTGATATTTCTGTAGCTCTAAAGAGACTTATTTCTCCATTTTCGTTAATTACCATGTATGTTGGTAACCAACTTAAGTTTATAAAATTTACAAGATCACCTTCATTCATACCCTTTGGAAGATTATAGTGTTCTCCTTTAATATTATGCTTTTTTATTGCTCTCTTCCAAGAGGGTTTACTAAAATCTGTAGAAAGAAAAAGAAAGACAACATCTGGAAAATCTTTTTGTAGTTTCTCTATTTTTGGAAATCCAATAAAGCAATCTTTACACCAAGATGCCCAAAAATCTATCACTATTTTTTGTCCTTTATATTTATTAATTACTTCTCTAAATGTTATTTTAGTTCCATCTAAACCTATAAGCATTTCTAAGTTTGCAGGTTCAGAAAATTGCTTTGGTTTTTCTGTATTACAACTTATAAAGAGAACAAAAAGTAAAAGTATTATTTTTTTCATTTTAAAATTGTACGTTAAAAAAAGAATATCTTACAATTGATAGTCTTTAAAAATAGTATTTTTGTATAACTTTTATGCTAAATTAATGACAACAGATCAACTTGTATCACAAATAAATCAAAAAAAATCGTTTTTATGTATTGGTTTAGATGTAGATTTAAATAAAATTCCTAAACATTTATTAGAGTTAGAAGATCCTATATTTGAGTTTAACAAAGCCATTATAGATGCAACACATCATTTATGTGTTGCTTACAAGCCAAACACTGCTTTTTACGAGGCTTATGGTTTAAAAGGTTGGGCTTCTTTAGAAAAAACGATAGCTTACATCAATAAAAATCATCCAGAAATTTTTACTGTTGCAGATGCAAAACGTGGTGATATTGGCAATACATCAACTATGTATGCTAAAGCTTTTTTAGAGGATTTGGCTTTTGATTCTGTAACTGTTGCACCTTATATGGGTAAAGATTCTGTTGAGCCTTTTTTAGCCTTTAAAGATAAGCACACTATACTGTTAGCTTTAACCTCTAATAAAGGTGCTTTTGATTTTCAAACTCAGAAAATAAACGGTAAAGAAGTCTATAAACAAGTTTTAGAAACTTCTAAAACTTGGGAAAATTCAGACAATTTAATGTATGTTGTTGGAGCTACAAAAGCTGAGTATTTTGCTGAAATTAGAAAAATAATACCAAATTCCTTTTTATTGGTTCCAGGTGTTGGAGCGCAAGGTGGTAATTTGCAAGATGTTTGTAAATATGGGTTAAATGATAATATTGGTTTATTAATTAATTCTTCTAGAGGAATTATTTATGCATCAAACGAAAATGATTTTGCAACTGCTGCAGCTAGTAAAGCAAAAGAATTGCAAGCTCAAATGGAAGCTATCTTAAAATAAGATTATGAAATTCAAAGACCAAATGCATAACGTTTTTGAATTACAAAATACTCCAAAACGAATTATTTGTTTAGTACCTAGTTTAACCGAACTTCTTGTAGATTTAGGCTTAAAAGATTCAATTATTGGTGTTACTAAGTTTTGTATTCATCCTAAAGGATTAAAAAAAACAAAGACTGTTGTTGGAGGTACAAAAACTATAAAAATTGATAAAATTAAAGCTTTACAACCAGATATTATTCTTTGTAATAAAGAAGAAAACACTCCAGAAATTGTAGCTACTTGTAAAAAAATTGCTCCAGTTCATATTTCTGATGTTTATACTATAGAAGATGTTTTTGAACTAATCAATCAATATGGAAAAATATTTAATTGTGAAAATCATGCTTTGGAAATTGAACTAAAAATTAGAAATAAATATCTAGATTTTAAAAAATTTATACGTGACAAAAAAACCATAAAATCAGTTTATTTTATTTGGAAAAACCCTTGGATGGTTGCTGCAAACAACACTTTTATAGATTATCTTTTAGAACTAAATAAGTTCGATAATTTTTTTAAAAATAAGGAAAGGTATCCTGAAATTAATTTAAAAGAAATAAATAAAAATATAGGTTTAATTTTACTATCATCAGAACCTTATCCTTTTAAAAATAAAGATATAGTAACTTTAAAAGCGTCTTTTTTAAAGGTTGAAATTTGTTTGGTTAATGGTGAGTTTTTCTCTTGGTATGGAACTAGATTAATTAAGGCTTTCGATTATTTTAAAACCTTTAGAGAAGAAATAGACTACAAGCTTAATTCTCTATCTAAATAACTCACTTGATTAATTTTTTTTAGCAACTTCATAGCTTTAAAAGCTGCTAAATCACTTTTAGCTTCGTCTTCAAATCTGTAATCATTAGATTTTTCTACCAAATTTACATATCTTTCTATAAGATGTCTTTTGTAGTTTTTAAATTGATTTTGGTAGTACATACTTTTGCTTGTTTTGGGGGTTGACTGAAGTAAATATAATAAAAAAAAATAAGTTAATCGAAAAAAATACAAGTATCTGAATATAAAATACTTACAGTGTTTAAAATTTAATTTTTTATAATTTTAAAAACCTTTGAATTCTTCTCTGACTCTACTTTTAAGAGATACAAACCTTTTTTTAAAAATGAAATATTATGAGTTTTATTCTGTATATTTTGCTGAAATGTATATACTTTTTGACCAGCTAAATTGTATAAAATAGCTTTTGAAGAACCAAATTCTTGTCCTAAATTTAGGTTTAAATTATTTTTTACAGGATTTGGGTAAGCTCTAGGCTCATTTTTATTATTTCCAACATCACCTGTACTTAAACTTCCAGACTCTTGGTATACCTTTACATAATCAACTATAAAACTTGCTTCAGAAAAATTAGCATCTACATTACCAGAAAACCCACCTATTGCTAAATTTAAAAGTAAAAACTGTTCTTTATTAAATGGCCAATTATTGTCATTTTTATTTGATGGATTGTAGGTATAAAACTCAACATCATCCACCAAAAAAGTAATTTTTTCTTCTGTCCAAATCATAGAATATATATGATAATCTCCTACATCTGTTAGTGCTTTTGTTTGTGTATTTGTTGTTGCACCACTGCTTGATGGTGTATGCAAAGCTGCAGAAATTTCATTAATACTATGTAAGCCATGCTCCATAATATCTATTTCACCAGCAGCTGGCCAAGGAGTTGTACCAAAACCTTGTGTTTGCCAATAAGCGCCTTCTTCTGTAATATTTTTACCTAATGTCCAAATTGCTGGCCAAGTACCATTATCTTTTGGTAAAATTGCTCTAACATCAACTCTACCATAAGTAAACGCAAATTTAGAATTAAGTCTAGCTGAAGTATAATTTAAAGTAACTCCATTTTGTGTTTTAGTTTCCTTTTTTCCAACAATGTAAAGTTTTCCATCTTGTTGATAAGAATTAGAGGTGTTATTTGTGTAATGTTGTAATTCATTATTAAACCACCTTCCATTATTTGGTCCAAATGTTTGATGAAACCATTTTGTATTATTTACTGCTCCATTTCCATCAAACTCATCAGACCAAACTAGATTATCAAAAATAGGCTCTTCTGGTTCATCTACTTCTGCTATAGTTCCATCATATAAAAAATCATCTATATAAGCAGTAACTCTGTCTGTATTATTTTCGTCATTTACCTGAATTACAACTCTATTAAAATCTGCTCTGTTAATTGGTGCTGAAGATCCTGCATTTAGATTGATATAAGTATCATCTTTAAAATTAAAGGTGATTGTTTGCCACTGGTTTAATGATATTGATTTAATAATTTCAGTTTGTGTGCTCCAAGGTTCATTTAGGGTATTGTTTTGTAATTTAAGTGACACTTGATTGGTTTGACTGCCAGTTAAACTACTTGAAGGAACATAAATTTTAAAAGAAAAAGTATGGTTTACAGATAAATCAAAATTATCAATAATATCAAATCTAACGTTTGCGTATTGCCCTCCAACATCTTTATATTCTAAAACTGTATTTGAAGAATTTACTCCCTGTTTAAATGGGTTATTTAATGACGTATTTAAGTTTATATCATCTGCAATCCATGAACTTATGGTTCCATTTCCTTCAAAATTATCTTCTACAGTTTGTTGAGAGTTGATGTGTAATGCAAAAAAAAGTGGTATTAAAAGTAAAGATTGCTTCATAAGTAACCGTTTATTAAACTATTAGTTAAGTTGTAAATTTACAAACAGACTTACAGCTAATATGTTAAAGTTACCTATATAAAAACCATACAAAAAAAACAAAAAACTACTTATTGTCCTGTAGAGCAAATACTTGCCTCAATAAAGCTGTATTTCTTAACCCAACTTTTTCACGGATTCCTTTTTCCTCGATTTCTATCATTGTAAAAACTCCTTTTAAGGCTTCATTGGTTACATATGCAGTTAAGTCTGGGTTAACGTTCTTTACAAATGGTATTGTGTTATACCTTGTAATTAAATTACTCCATACTTTATCTGCGCCAACTTTAGAGAAAGAATCATCTATTACAGGGCTAAAACTGTTGTATAAACTTTGATTGGTTTTCGATTTTAAATAAGTTGTTGCTGCATTTTTATCACCCAATAGAATATTTTTTGCATCATTAAATGTAATTTCTTTTACAGCATTTACAAAGATTGGTGTTGCTGTTTTTACAGCATCTTCTGCAGCTCTGTTTAATACTTTTATACCTTCATCTGCTAAATTACCCAAACCTATTTTACGTAAACCTTTATCTACAGCTTGTAACTCTTCTGGAAGTAAGATTTTAACCAATTCATTTCTGTAAAAACCATCTTTAGAGGTAAGTTTAGTAACTTGATTTTCTATTCCATTATCTAGAGCCTGTCTTAAACCATTACCAATTTGCTCTTGAGTTAACCCAGTATTTTGTATTTGTTCTGCGTATTTTTGTAGTTCAGCACAGCCAAAAAACTGAAAGACAACTACTAAAAATAATATTCTTTTTATCATTTTATAAATTTTATTTAAAACTATCTGTTTTTTTGTCATATCCATAAGGACAATGTTTGCAACCACTTTTGCAGCAATAGCCTCTTTTTAAGTGGTATTTTTCTGTAAAAACTTTATACCCCTTTTCATTTAGGTAAAAATCGTCTTTATCGAGTTCTAATCTAGGTTTAAACATGGTACAAAAATAGTTGATTACTGCTTATTTAAAAACCAATCTTTTGTCTTTAACAGTATTTAAACGTAACACTTTATAATCTAGAATATAATTTTGATACAATCTCCAAGGAAACTGGTCTCCTTGTTTTGGCAAAATATCTTTGGCTCTATGTATATAACCAGAATCTAAATTGATGAGTGGTAATTCGCCTAAATGCTCTTCTATAACTTTAGCATGAACAGATTTGTAATTGTTTTTGTCTAAAAATTTTAACATTCTAGAAATATACTCACTTGTTAAATCGCTTTTTAAAGTCCAGGAGGCATTTGTATAACCAGCAAAAACAAAGAAGTTTGGTAGTTCACTTAACATTAAACCTTTATAAATAAACTGTTTGGTAATATTAAAAGGTGTATTGTTTAGAGATATTTTTGCTCCTCCAAAAGGTAGTAGTTTTAAACCAGTTGCACTAATAATTATATCTGCCTCTAATAGTTTACCAGATTTTAATAATATTCCTTTTTCTGTAAACGTATCAATTATATCAGTTTCTACAGAAGCTTTTCCTTTTTTAATGGCTTTAAAAAAATCACCATCAGGAACTAAACAAAAACGTTGATCCCAAGGTTTGTAATCTGGAGAAAAATGAGGTTCTAATGGAAAATCACCCAATTCGTTTTTAATTCCTTTCAACACTACTTTTTTCATTGTTTTTGGGAATTTTCTACACAAATTGTAAAAAAGCATGTCAGCCAAAATATTTTTACCTCTTACAGTTGTATGAGCCATTTTACTTGGCAATATTTTTTTAATAAACTTCGCAATTTTGTCTTTGTTAGGTAATGCTGCAATATATGTTGGTGATCTCTGCAACATAGTTACTTTTTCTACTTCATCTGCAATTTTTGGAACTATTGTTACTGCTGTTGCTCCACTACCAATTACTACTACTTTTTTATTTTTATAATTTAGCTTAGCATCCCATTTTTGCGGATGTAAAAATTGTCCTTTAAAATTTTCGAAACCTTTAAATTCTGGAGTATAGCCAGTATCGTAGTTGTAATATCCACTAGCATTAAAAATGTATTGAGATGTGTATTTTGTTTCTTCTTTAGTATTTGGATTTACAGCTATAATTGTCCATAAATTGGCAGAAGTATCAAAATTATAGTGAGTGACTTTCTGACTGAATGTAATATGCTTTTTAACATCATATTCTTCTGCAGCTTCATTCAAATATTTTAAAATTGATGGTGCATCTGCAAAAGACTTATCATCATCCCAAGTTTTAAAAGAATATCCAAAAGTATACATATCAGAATCTGAACGAATACCTGGATATTTAAACAAACTCCAAGTACCACCTATTTCTTCTCTTGCTTCCAGAATTTTATACTTCTTATCAGGATTTTTTCTTTCTAAGTGACAAGCAGCTCCAATTCCAGATAAACCTGCTCCAATAATTACAATATCAAAATCCATAAATAGTATAAATTAGTTGACAAGATAGATTATTCTTTGAACTTTTTTACTCTTTTCAAATTCATAGCTTTAATCATCCAATTTGGTAATGGTTTTTTAGGATTTCTATTTTTTAGATTAATATTTAATCCAACTTTTTTTATAAGAGGAACTTTATTGGTTTCAATAAATTCAATAAGAGTACCATCAAAATCCTCTATATAACCCCAATGTCCATTGGCATCTCCCATATCAAAAGATTCATCACTCATAACTTGAAAAGGAACTTCTTTACTTGCACATTCTTTAGATAATTGTTTGATATTTTTAATATCAAAACATAAATGAATGTAGCCTAAATCTCCCCAAAAACGATTTTCGAAGATTTTATTTGGCTTATTTTCTAAGGCTTGAATCAATTCAATTTGACTTTCGCCAAACAAATTTGCAAAACCACCTGTTCTTTTTTCTGAGTGACCAAGCAAAATTCTTCTAAACGTTTTATCACCATTATTTAAAGGTTTTAAATCTTCAAACACAGCAGTTTTATCGTAAATAACAGTGTCATAGCCTAATATTTCTGAATATAGTTCTAATGATTCATCAATATTAGAAACACCAATTACTGCTGCATATATGCCTGCAATAGATTTTTTTTGATTGCTGTAAAAATTAGAAAATTCTTTTATTTTTAAAATATTATCAAAAGGATCTTTAATAAAAAAAGATTTGATGTTATCTGGCTCTAAAACTATATCAGAAAGTATATTCACCTTCTTAGAGTGTAAAACTTGATACGTTTTTAGAATATTATTAGATTTAATTACTGGAAAATGAATACCTAAATCTCCTACTTGAAATTCATTTTTAGGTGCAGATGGTTTTCTGTTTTTATATTGCCAAATTTCATAACCTCCTCCACCTTGCATATTTAATGCTAATAAAGCTCTTTTACTCCTTGGTTTTCCACCCATATATTTTGCCATATATGTTGCTTCATTACTATCATCAAAAATAAGTGCATCTGCTCCTAAATTTTGAGCATACCATTTAAAAGCAGGCTCAGCATTTTGAACTCCAACACCTATTTGCTGAATTCCATAAATTAATTTTTCACTCATGTTTGGCTGTTATCTATTATTTCTAACTTCACGTTTTCTCATTGGCATTCCATCAATAATTGAAAAAAGTTTTTCTGTAGTTAAAATAGTGTTTTGTGCTAATTTTTCGCCTCCATCTAAACCAATCAAAATTACTTTGAAATCTTCATTTCTATTTACGTATTTTTTGATTGATAAGTTTGATGGACGCCAAACTGAATTAAAATTAGTAGTAAATTGATTTTTTGAAAACTGATAAGTTATTAATTTTCTTTCTTTTAAACCTTGTTTCTCTTTTTTTAAAATTTCTATTTGATTTTTAAATTCTTGACTGTTTTTGTCTTCTGAAAAAATTAGAAGAACCCTGTTTTCCCATTGATGTTTTTTTATATTTTGACCATAAGAGAAAATAGTGACTAAAACAATACCTAAAAAAACAATACGATTTTTACTAACAAGAATTTGTTTCATGAATTTAAAAAATTAATCAGTAGCTTTTTTAAAAGCAGCTGTACCACCAACAATAGGTATTGTAATTTTTGTTCCTTCTAAATCTACAGTTAACTCAGTTCCTGGTTTTGGCAATAATGTGTAGTTATTATCACTAGAAAAAATCATTAAGCCAATTTGTTGTCCTTTTTTTATAATTTGATCATCAGGTTGTAAATCAAAAGTCATTTCATAAAACTTACCTGGCTCTAGAGGTTCACTTTCTGTTAATGATTTATAATTTTGTAAATCTGCCCAACCACGAGTTATAATATTATCTGTAATTTTTGAATTTCTACCATTATTCCAAGGTAATGAAACCAAATAAACAGATAAATTTACAGCTGGTTTTGAACTTGCAGCTTTTATAGTTATTGATGCCAAACCAGAAATATGAATATCTTCTTTTAATACTGGAGATACATATAATAAACGATGATTTGTATATTCTGCTTGAGCCAACACTTCAGACGAAAAAGAATAATTGTCCACCAAGGTTTCAGTGCCTTTAGTTTTTGAATTATCTATGGATAAGTTTCCAACTTTTGGAGCCCCTCCTTCTAAGTAAAACGTTATAGGTTTTGCTGCTGGGTTTGGATACTCTTTATATGAAGTTGGTTCAGATCTTTTATCATCTTCTCTAACTATCCAAGATTTAGGATCATTCTCTACTCCATTTTCAATTCCATGTAAATAACGTGTAAACCAACGATTCATCATTTTCATTGGTGGTGGACCTCCATGACCATTTTGATGGTAATAAATTTGAGTTTGTAAGCCCATTTCTGAAGCTTTCTTATAAATTCTATAACTATGTTCTGGCATCACATTCCAATCATTAAAACCATGAGACATTAATAATGCTGCTTTCATTGGTTTCATATCGTTTAAATAATCTCTACCAGCCCAAAAATCGTTGTAATCTCCAGTTTCTCTATCCATTCCATTTGCCATTTCTACGTCACGAATAACTTTATTATTTCGCGCTCTATTTTCTTCTTTTCCACTATGGATGAAATCATAAAGTACATCAACATCCTCTCCTAAATAGCCTCCTGGAGAACGCACCAAACCATTTGAACGATAATAATGATAATAAGATGTATTTGGAGCTACAGGAATAATTGCTTCTAAGCCATCTACACCAGTGGTTGCAGCTGCTAAAGGAATTGTACCATTATAAGAAGTACCTGTCATGCCTACTTTTCCTGTAGACCAATAGGCTTTAACTTCTTCATTACCTGTTCTAGATTTGTATCCTTTTGCTTTTCCATTCAACCATTCTATAACTGCTTTTGGAGCTAGAGACTCATTATCTCCTCCAACAGTTGGTGCCCCATCAGACAAACCTGTTCCTGGTGATGAAGAATGTACAACAATATAACCTCTAGGTACCCAAGTTTTGATTTGTGAGTTGGAAATGATAGGTCTTTTCCCTCGTCTTATAACCTCAACTCTTGTTCTTTGTTTTGTTTTTTCGCCAATTTCATGTTTTACATCCCAAAATAAGCCTTCTTCATTACCTGCAGTTCCTGCATAATAAGGACTAGATTCATAAACTACTGGTAGTTTTAAACCATTTTCAGTTTGTGCAGGTCTTGTAACATCAACATGCATTCTATCCATTTTTCCATCACCATCTGTGTCAAAATTGGTTTCTACCCATAAATCATGACGAATCCATTTTGAAGGATCTTTAAATGCTTCAACTATTTGTGCTTCACCATCTTTAAAAACTGGTTTTGCTTCTTGTGCATTTACAGTTATGGATATTAAAAATGCGAATACTAATTTTAAAAGTGTTTTCATATAAGTTATTTTTTATTTCCTGGGTGATAAGTTGATTTTGCTCTTTTTAAAACATCTTCTCTGTAAAAAGCAACATCTTTAAAATCTCCATCTGCATAACGTTGAGATTGATCTGAAAAATGAGGTGAGTTCACATCACTACTTTGGCCTCCAGCCAACATTGACTTTGCTTTAACTTTATCACCAAATTCAACAACAGCAACAAAACTATTACCTGATGTTCCATATTGACGTTTTGTGTTTTTTCCAAATCGTGTTCCAAAAGAAGCTAAAGCTCCCCAAGAACTAGATGCCATTCCAACTGGTATACTTGGTTTTGCATCATCAAAATCTTGTTGAATTTTTCCATCATTTCTTTGATAGCGATTAAATTCTCCCCAAGGAGTTTTCCACGTACCAAAATCTGATTCTAATTTTTCTAAACTTTGCTGAAAAATAGCAAGTCTTTCTTTTGGAGAGGCTGTTTTACTCATATATTCATATCTACCTAACCTACTCATTCTCTTATTCCCCTCCATTCTAGGAATTTTTCCAGAACTGAAATAAGCATTTCTATAAAATTGAGCTAAAGTCATACCTACAGAATTTTCTGAAACTCTAAAATCCCATTTTTTAAGTAATTCTAGAGCTTCTTTGGCTTCTCTACTTTTTACTGATGATTTTTGTGCTGCATCTAATAATCCGTTTATTAAAACCTCAGCTCCAGGTAAGTAAGAATCGTAAGCTAAGTCTAATAATGAATCTAGTGTTAAATCTGATGCTTTTGTTAGCAAAGGAATTGCATGAATACCTCTATAATTCTCGGGAAACGAATGCATGTATGCTGGATAATCTTCCTTTTTTGGGCTATATTCTAGAGCACTTGTAAAAGGTGTGGAATTACAATTTTGAATCCATCCATTTGGAGGATTTAACACCATGATATTATCTTCTAATTCATGTAAACCTTGCCAATCTGTATCTGGATTGCTACCATCAACTGGTTTTGTGTAATCAAAATTTTCGTTTCTTTTTGGTATAAAGTTTCCATGGTAATAGGCTATAGTTCCATCTGCATCTGCATAAACTGTATTGTTAGATGAGTTTGTTCTAATATCCATCATCTCATTAAACTCATCATGATTCGCTTTTTTTGTTCTTGTAAATGATTGTTCCAAAGCTTTAATTGGACTCCACATTAACCCTGTAGAAACCCATTTATCATCATTTTTGTGAGTAATTGGTCCATGATGAGTTCTGTACATTGTGTACGATTTTTCTTTTAAACCATCTTGAGTCTTATAGTTTAATTTTACTTTAATCGAATCTACAGGTCTCAATTCATCACCATATTTATATGAAATTTTAGCTCCATCTTTTACGATGGTTTCTTCAAATTCATCAATAATATCTGTTCCTGTTGATGTATGCATCCAACCTGTTTTTTCATTAAAACCTTGATAAACAAAAAATTGCCCCCAAGTTACAGCTCCATAAGCATTTAAACCTTCTTCGCTAACTACATGAACTTCACCTCTAAAGAAAAAAGAAGTATGAGGATTGATTAGCAACATCGCATTTCCAGATTTTGTTTTAGAACCTGCAATTGCAAATCCATTAGAGCCTCTTGGTTCATCATCTGCAGTTCTAATTAAACCATTTGAAATGGCTAATTCTAAATTTGGCTCATAAAATTCTTTTATTTTTCTTGTTGAAACTCTCTCAATATCACCTCCTATTGAGCCTTCACTAAAATACATTGGCATCCATGGTTCAAAATGCGTAATTAGTTTAGGTTTTACTTCTGAATGAGTTGCTAAGTAATAGTTTAAACCATCTGCAAAAGCAACACACAATTCTTGAAGCCATTTAGGGCTATTATTATAGTTTTCAATTGCCTCATCTTTTGTCATATATAACCTTGCTCTCAAATCGCTATACAAAGATTTCTCACCTTCAACTTCAGCCAATCTCCCTATTGCCCATATATAATTACGTTCTATTCTATTAAAATCATCTTCTGCTTGTGCATATAATAATCCGAAAACTGCATCTGCATCCGACTTTCCATAAATGTGGGGTACACCAAAATCATCTCTAATTATTTCTGTATTTTCTGCGTGTTTTTCCCAACGTTGTTCTTCTGCTGTTCTTTGCTGTTTTGAGTTACAAGCCATAACCAAAAGCAACATTAAGTAAAATATTTTTCTCATCTTTTTTTATTTTAATACTGAAAATTCGATACTAGAGTCTGTAAAAACTGTGTGTGTTTGGGTTTTAAAATCTGCTTCGTCTGCTTTGTAAATGTTATCTACATAAGTTTGCGGATTTAAATCTATTAAAGGAAACCAAGTACTTTGCACTTGAATTTGTAGTTTATGCCCTTTTTTAAAAGTGTGAAAAACATCTTGTAACTTAATATTTACGTCTGTTTTTTTGTTTGGCGTAAATGGCTCAGGATTTTCGAAACTATTTCTAAAACGCCCTCTTAAAACTTCGCTTCTAACCATTAAGTGATAATTACTCATTTTTAAATGATCTTGTAAAGTTTCATTATCTTCTTCTGTATCTGAAGGATGCACATCAATAACTTTCACAATCCAATCTGCAGCAGAACCTGTAGTTGCTACTTTAAGTTTTGCTAAAATATCGCCTGCTAAAGTATAATCTTCAGTCAAAACATCTGTTTCAAAAACCAAAACATCTGGTCTTCTTGCTGCAAAACGCTGATCGTCTGTCATGTATTTACGAGGTGTAAAAACCGTTTTAATATCTTCTGAATATGGTACAGGTCTTTTAATATCACTAATAAAATCAACACCTTTTACAGCTTTTTTACTTGGTGTTAATTCTTGATTTTCTGATAAAAACCAGTCTACTTTCTCCACATTTTTAGGAGGCCAAGCGTCATAAGATTTCCATTCTTTTTTACCAGAATCAAAAACATACGCTTCTGGTAATCCTGTATTTTTATCACCTTTTCCTTTTAAGAAATGATTGAAAAACTTGGTTTCGATTTCTGATTGAAATTTTAGTGAAATAGAATCACCAAAATAATAGTTTCCTACTGTGTTTCTAACCGTATTTCTTGCCCATTTTCCATGATCCCAAGGACCAAAAACCATAGTATTATAGTTGTCTTTACCATTTTTTTCTATACCCTTATAGGTTTCTAAAGGCCCATACAAATCTTCTGCGTCAAACCAACCACCAACAATCATAGTTGCTACTGTACTTGGTACTTTATCCATATGCTGAATTATACCTTTACTTTGCCAAACTGAATCGTAATTTGGGTGTTCTACAATTTCTTTCCAAAAGAAATCATCGATTTTATCTTTGGATGCTGTTGCATTTATATCTAATTTATCATATTGAAAATACTCGTTTAAGTTTTTTAAAGAACCTTTGTCTAAGAAAAATTGATATTGATCTTGTGAATTCATTTCTGGAAAAGAATACCAAGCTGAATCTGTTGGAGTATCTTTATAGGTTCCAAAAAGTGAAACAGCTCTAAAATAACTCAATAAAAAAGCTCCATTATGATGAAAATCATCAAAGAAAAAATCGCCAATACAAGCTTGAGGAGAAGCTGCTTTTAAAGCAGGGTGCGCGTCTATTGTAGAAACTGTTGCATAATGCCCAGGGTAAGAAATACCCCAAGTTCCAACATTTCCATTATTGTTTTCTACATTTTTAACTAACCAATCTATGGTGTCATAAGTGTCTGAAACTTCATCTGATTCATTTTCTTTTTTATTAGGAATATAAGCACGCATATTGTCATAAACTCCTTCACTCATCCAACGTCCTCTAACATCTTGATACACTACAATATTACCTTCTTTCATTAAATGAACGTTTGGACCAATTTTAGTTTTCATTTTACCTTGTCCATAAGGTGCAGAACTGTATGGTGTTCTTTGCATTAAAATTGGATATTCTTTTGATGTATCTTTTGGAGCATAAATAGTGGTGTGTAGCTTAACACCATCTCTCATAACAATATCAACTTCTTTTTTGGTGTAGTTATCTACTACATAAGTATCTTTTTTTTCTTCGGTTTGTTTTTGTAAATCGCAAGAAACAAAAACAAATAAACTTGTAATAATAATTAAAAAGTATTTCTTCATGATAAGTAATTAGTTGTTGTCATAAAATTACAAAAAGTTACCTAAAGAATGGTTTATAAATTGTATAATCAAATAATTAAGATTAAAAGTAATTTTAAAGTTATAAATAAAACAACCTATTCTTTCTTTAAAGAAGTTCTTTTCTTTTAATTATTGATTAGGGTCTTTGAAAATTATAGATATTGCACTCACAAATTTAATTAGTACTTTTACCTAAAATCAATAGTTTTTTACATGTTAGATTTTGTAGAATTTTCTTTTCTAGATGTATTAGATATTTTATTAGTAGCCATACTACTTTACTATATCTACAAGCTTTTAAAAGGTACAGTTGCTATAAATATTTTTATAGGAATTGCTTTAATTTTTATCATCTGGAAAATTACACAGGCCCTTAAAATGGAAATGTTAAGTGGTATTTTAGGCTACTTGCTTTCTGGAGGTGTAATTGCACTTATTATTGTGTTTCAACAAGAAATTCGTAAATTTTTATTGATGATTGGTACAACCAACTTTTCCAATAAGAAAAGTTTTTTTAAACAGCTTAAGTTTCTGCAATCAGAAATCACATCAGAAATTGATACTGATAAAATTTTAAGAGCATGTAGCAGCATGTCTAAATCTAAAACAGGAGCTTTAATTGTTATTGAAAGAACGAATAGTTTAGATTTTTTAATAAACACAGGAGATTCTATGAATGCTCTTGTAAATGAAGTTATCTTAGAAAGTATTTTCTACAAAAACAGCCCACTACATGATGGAGCTACCATTATAAGAGATAATTATGTTGTTGCAACTAGAGTTGTTTTACCAATTTCAGACAGTAAAAGAATACCTGCCAGATTTGGCTTAAGGCATAGAGCTGCAATTGGTGTTAGCGAAAAAACAGACGCAGTCTGCTTACTGGTTTCTGAAGAAACTGGAGAAATATCTTATATAAAAGATGGTGAGTTTGTGCTATACACAACACAAGAAGAACTTAATGAAAAACTTAAAAACGATCTTATTTAAAAATTAAGAAGCTTTATCTAAACTAAATTGTTTGTCATACAAGTTTTTATAATAACCATTTTCTTTCTCTAATAATTCTGTGTGAGAACCTTCTTCAACAATATGCCCTTTATCCATTACAATAATTTTATCAGCTTTTTTTATAGTAGCTAACCTGTGTGCAATTACAATAGATGTTCTACCTTTTGTAATAGTTTCTGTTGCATATTGTATCATTTGTTCTGCATGAGCATCTACAGACGATGTAGCTTCATCTAAAATTAAAATACTTGGCTTACTTACATAAGCTCTTAAAAAAGCAATTAATTGTCTTTGGCCAGAAGATAACATTGCTCCTCTTTCTTTTACATTGTAATGATAACCACCAGGAAGCGTCTGAATAAAATCGTGAATACCAATTTGTTTAGCTGCTGTTTCAACATCTTCTAAGGTGATGTTTTTATCTTTTAAAGTGATGTTATTTAGAATAGAATCCGAAAATAAAAATACATCTTGTAAAACAATTGCTACTTGATTTCTTAAACTTTCTAAAGTATAATCTGCAACAGAAACTCCATCAATTGCAATAGTTCCAGAATCTATTTCATAAAATCTATTGATTAAGTTGATGATTGTAGATTTACCTGCACCAGTAGCGCCTACAATTGCAATGGTTTGCCCTTGTTTAACTTCCAAAGAAATTCCTTTTAAAACTTCTTCATCTTGCACATAACTAAATCTTACCTTTTTAAAGCTGATATTTCCATCTAAGTTTTCAGCTAAAATAGTTCCGTTTTTATCAATTGAACTATTGGTATCAATTACTTTAAACACACGTTCTCCTGCAACAATACCCATTTGTAATTGATTAAATTTATCTGCAATTTGCCTTAAAGGTCTAAATAACATTTGTGCAAATTGTATAAAACCCATAATCATACCAACAGTAATTCCTGTATCTTGTATTGCTTGGCCTCCTCCAAACCAAACAATTAATCCTATACCAATTGATGATAAAATTTCTGCAATAGGAAAAAATACTGAATAATACCAAATGGTTTTTATGTACGCTTTTTTATGCTTTTCATTAATTTCTTTAAAATTCTCGTATTCAATTTTTTCACGATTAAAAAGCTGTACAATTTTCATTCCTGTAACTCGCTCTTGTACAAAACCGTTTAAATTTGCCACTTGATTTCTAACTTCTTGAAATGTAGTTTTTATGGCTACTTGAAATAACTTGGTTGCATAAATTAATATCGGTAAAATTGCCAATGTTATTAAAGCTAGTTTCCAATTTAAAATCAACATAATAACAGTTACAGCAAACATTTTAAGAATATCACTTAAAATGGTAAAAACACCATTACTAAAAAAAGCAGCTATTGTTTCAATATCAGAAACTACTCTTGTTACAAGTCTTCCAACTGAATTTTTATCAAAAAAAGACATTTTAAACTGTAAAATATGCCTGAATATTTTTGCTCTTATATCTCTAATAATATGTTGTCCAACCCAATTTGCAAAGTAGATAAAAGTAAATTGCAATAGAACCTCTATTAACAAAACTCCCAACATTAACATGGTATAGTTAAAAAGGCCTTCTTTATCTTTAGTAAGAATATATTCGTCTACAGTATTTATTAAAATGTAAGGAGATAATACTGAAAATAATGCTAAAAGTATTGTGGAAGAAGATGCTATAAAAAAATATAATTTATAGCGTTTTGCAAAAGACATTAGTCTTTTAAAAATTTGCATATCAAAAGCATTCCCTGATTTTTCTGCCAAAACTTAATATTTTATTTGTGTTAAAAATAAGCCTTTTGCTGGTACTGATAACCCTGCATTGCTTCTGTTTTTACTTTCTATAATTTTTCTAAAATCAGCTACAGTTAACTTTCCTAAACCAACATCTACTAATGTGCCAACAATTGCTCTAACCATATTTCTTAAAAACCGATTTGCGGAGATTGTAAAAGTTAATTCGTTGTCTTTTTGCTCCCAAAAAGCTTCTGTTACATTACAATTAAAAGTATATACCTCTGTTTTTACTTTAGAAAATGTCTGAAAATTTTCATATTCTAAAAGTAATTTTGCAGCTTCATTCATGATTTTAATATCTAAGTTTTGTGAATGAATTTGCCACGAAAAATCGAGTAAAAAAGGATTTCTGCCCAACCAAACTTTATATTCATAACTTCTAGAAACAGCATCAAACCTTGCGTGCTTTTCTGCATCAACTTCAAAAACTCTGTAAACTACTATATCTTGAGGTAAAATGGAATTTACTTTAAAAACTAAATCGCCTTTCAGCTTTTTATCGATATCAAAATGCGCAAACATTTGTGATGCATGCACTCCTGTATCTGTTCGTCCAGCACCAACAACTTGAATTTCTTGTTGATAAAGCGTACTTAAAGCCTTATTTATTTTTTCCTGTACAGAAATTACATCTGGTTGAATTTGCCAACCATGATAGTTTTTTCCATTGTAAGAAAGCTCTATAAAATATCTCAAGAATGTACGCTTTTTGAAGGTACCAAAATTACGGAATTTATTTTGTTATCCTTACTTTTGAAACTTATTGCTCCTTAAATTTTTCTTAAGATTATTAACATGAAAAAGATTCTACTTCTATCTGATACACATAGTTATATAGATAATCAAATTCTAAAATTCGTAAAACAAGCAGACGAAGTTTGGCATGCAGGAGATATTGGAGACCTAAGTGTAACTGATGCTATAAAAAAAATGAAACCTTTGAGGGCCGTTTTTGGCAATATAGATGATAAAGATGCCAGAACCGAATTTCCTTTAGATGCAAAATTTACAGTTGAAAAAGTTTCTGTTTGGATGACACATATTGGTGGCTACCCAAATAAATACAATCAACGAATTCGAGAAGAGATTACCAAAAATCCTCCAAAAATTTTTATTGCTGGTCATTCTCACATCTTAAAAGTGGTGTTTGATAAAAAGCTAAACTTATTGCACTTAAATCCTGGAGCTGCAGGAAAACATGGCTTTCATAAAGTGAGAACCATGTTAAGGTTTGATTTAGATAATGGTAATATAAAAAATATGGAAATTATTGAATTAGCTAAACGTGGCTAGGTTTTTCTTTAGGTACAATTGGTAATTTAATAGAAATTTTAGTTCCGTTGTTTAAAGATGAATCTATTAAAAAATCTCCTTTCATCATCTGGATTCTAGCATCAATTTGATTAATTCCTAGACCGTCTTTCTGGCTTATTTTAGTTTTATCGAAACCTAAGCCATCATCAGAAATTTCTATGAAAAGATTGTTATCAATTTCATGAAGTTTTATAAAAGCATTTTTAGCTTTACTATGTTTTAAAATATTATTGATGAATTCATGAATAATATTATATACCTTAATTTCAAAATTTTGATGATATCTCTTAATATTTTTAATATCTGTATCTATTTGTAATTCTGAATTAG
This sequence comes from uncultured Polaribacter sp., assembly GCA_964565055.1. GTDB lineage: Bacteria > Bacteroidota > Bacteroidia > Flavobacteriales > Flavobacteriaceae > Polaribacter. The sequence continues at coordinate 199,733 of CAZMDC010000001.1, forward strand.
AAAATTTTTCTGCTACATCTTTTACAGCATAATTTAAACCAAACTTTAATAATACTGATGATACTAAATTATGAGATAAATCTCTAATTTTATGAGATGCTTCTTGAATAATTTCTTGAGTTTTATGAACTTCTAAAGGTGTGCTACCATTAAATTGTTTTTTGGTGGCTTGCAAATGAAGATTTGCAGAAGACAATAACGCACTTACGCTATCGTGCAAGGTTTCTGCTATTTGTTTACGTTCAGATTCTTTACCATCTATGGTTGCATTAAGAATTCGAACTTGAGTTTCTGATTTTAGTTGGTCTATTTTTTTATTTTGTAACAATTCTGTTTGGGCTAGCTCTAGCTCTAAATTTTGTTCCTTTAGTTTTTTTACTCTAATTATATAAGCTAAAGTTAGAATAACCAGCAATGCTACAATTCCAATAAACAAAAAAACTCTTTGCGCTTCTAAACGTTTTAATTTTTCTTGTTCTTGAACAGTTTCAACGTTGTGTTTTTGGGTTATTCCTTCTAAAATTCTATTATATTCCTTTAGCCTTATTATCTCTTCAAATTCATAAGACATTTCTTGAAAATCGTAAGCCTTATAATCCTTTAAGTTTCTCATAGCCCAAGCTAAATTATAGTACAAATTTGCTTTAGCACTAAAGGTATCTGGGTTATCGTCGTTTTTAATTAACTTTAAAGCTTCACTATATATTTCTTTAGATTTTTCATATTGTTTTTGTGATAAAAAAATATTTCCTAAATTGTTTAAGGCTTTAGCTTGCCCTAAATTGTTATTGTTTTTTTTATAAATAAAAATGGATTTTGAAACATAAGACTCTGCTTTTGAATAAACTGAATCTTGCTCATAGATACCAGAGAGATTGGTAAATACTTTGGCTTTAATATTTTCAATTTCCAAATTTAAATTTGGAATTTTCTCTACTTTTTCATAATAAAACTTTGCACTATCTAAATAACTATCTTTACTATTTTTTACTTTAATACTATCTAAATAATCTAAGTTTTTGTTTATGACAATTGATACTGATAATTTATAATAAGAACTTCCTATTTTTAAAAGTGTACTTGCTAAATCAATTTCGTTAAAGTTTAAATCATTTTTATCAATATCTATTTGATTAAGGATATCTAGTGATTTTTTGTAGTTTTTTAAAGCTCTATTGTATTCATTTGTTTTTTCATAAATTTCACCAACTATTTTTGTGTATTTAAATGCCCAATTACTATTATTTTCAAAAATAAAACGATCACGAAGTTTTAAAGCTTTTTTTAAGGCTACATTATATTGTTCTTTATCAATATTTTTTGATATACTATCAAATGTAAGTTGATTTATTGAGTCATTTTGATATGAAAACACTAAAGAGGGCTTATTAAATAAGTCCTCTTTAGTATTAGCTTTGTTTACTGATTTAGTTGTTTGAATATTATACAAACAAATAAAAAGAAAGATGTAAAATTTCTTCTCCAAGTAAATTAATTAATCGTTAAAACTATCAATAATAACTCTAGGCTTTCTTCTTGTAGCAGCCTCACCACTTTTAGCAGAAGTATTACTTAAATGATTTACAAAATCAAGTTTTAAAGCTAAACCCTCTTCTCTTTCTAAAGTTCTTGAAAAACTTTTTACAGATCCTGTACCATTTTCTAAGTGTACTTCGTAAGTTTTAATAGATTCATTATATACAAAAGAAACATCTGTATTGTTTTTTACGCTAAAATCTAAAGCATATGTACCATCCTCATTACTTTCTATACTATATGACTTAAGGTTAGTAGATTTGTTGTTTTTTCTTAAAAAAGATATTCCATCATCTTCTACTGACAAACTCTGTCTTTTATCTAGGTTTGTATCTACAAAACTAATTTTTAAATTATCATTATTAATTTGTAAATCTTCTGTCATACTCGTCTTAGAAGATTTTTTTGATGAAGATAAAAAGTATTGATTTGTATTATTAGTTACATCTAAAACGTTATCTACCTTAGTGTTATCTGATAAAATAATATCTAATGAATATGCACCTGTTGCATCTCTTTTAATTTTATAGCTTTTTAAGGCTCCTTCATTAGGGTTGTTCATTAGGTTTGTTTCTTCATTAGAACAAGAAGAAAATGCAAATACTGTTGTTAAGGCTAAAGCGAATAGTTTAATAGATTTCATGGTTATAAAATTTTAAATTGGGTTTTTTAATAAAAAAGTAGGTTTTGCAATGCACACTATAAATTCTAGTATTGGGGAATAAATAATAGTTCTTTTAGGGGTTAACTATGAAAATAGTTTAAGTGCTATATAAATTCTGTTTTGGGGGAATCTATACTATTTTATTTTTTACGGCATACATTGCTAGACCTACTGCATTTTTTACGTTTAATTTTTTAATTAATTTTTTAATTAATTTTTTTCTATGAGTTTCAATTGTATTTACACTTAAATGCAACTCATCTGCTATTTGTATTGAATTATATTCTTTTGTAATTAACCTTAAAACTTCCACTTCTCTTTCTGTTAAGTTTTCTAATAAAAAACTATTTGGCAAATCTCCTTGTGGTGTTTCTTTTTTTGAAAGAGACTGTAAAAGCACTCTTTGAATATCATCACTAAAATACTGCTCACCATTTGCTACTGCTTTAATTGCTTGTACAATATGCTCTCCTGCATTGTTTTTTGTAATGTACCCTTGGCAACCTAACTTTAGCATTTCTTGTACAATCTTTACATCATCATAACTAGAGAGAATAATAACTTTTTGATTGATTTTATGGTCGTTAAAATATTTTAACACTTCAAAACCGTCTAAAATTGGCATTGTAATATCTAAAATTAAAACATCTGCTTTATTTTTTTTATCAGAAAACCAATTTATTACTTCTTCTCCTGTAAGAGAATATCCTTTAATTGCAATATCTTTATCAGTATTTATTACAGCTACAATCCCTTCAATTAAAATTTTATGATCGTCAGCTACGTGAACGTATATTTTTTGTTTCATTCTTACACTCCAAATTTAAACTAGTTTATATAATCTCACAATCCCTGTTTTTGGTGAAATTTTTACCTCACGGTTTTCGGTGATACTCCTCACGGTTTTCAGTGAGGCTTAATTTTTAATACCCTATAATTCAATCATTTAAATATATTGTTTTTTAAATAAATTACAATAATATTTTAAAAAAATAAAATTAGAAAATTTTTAAAACGCAAAAAACCGAGAAATGATTCTCGGTTTTTTTCGCACTAAATATACTAATTGTTAGTTTTATCGTAATCTATCCACAGATTTTACAAGATTTTCATCCTTTTTAATAGCTTTATTTGCCAAAACAATAAGCAAAATAACTAAAATCGGTAAGAACATCCCAATACCTTTCTCAGAAACTGATGTTTCTCCAGATAACGTTAGTGATAAATAAACCAATAATCCTAATAAAAAAAGATTTATCAAAATTATAACACGCCCTACTACAAATTGCAATTTTCTATTATTGAATAAAAAAATAGCGATTAAAGATAGAATTGAAGACGCTATGAACATAAAAGGTATTACTTTAAAGGTAATTGCCTCTCTTGAAAACAAATCTACAACAAATATTTTTTCTTTAATTGTATTCCATAAATTAAATACAAAAATTAAACCTCCTGAAATTATGGAAGCTAAAAATAAATAAATGGTTTGTATTCTTTGAATCATTATTGAAATTATGAATTGCAAAAATAGAATTTCTTTTTAAAAAAAGAAAAACTTACAAGTGAAAAAAAAAGTATATATTTGTATTATAATAACCGCACAAAATTTATTGTATAGTACTATATACAATTTAAATAATCTAAAAATAATTTTTAAACATCTTATAAATTTAAGATTTATTATAACTTAATCATAACATAAATGTTCGAAATCTCTGAACTGAAAGCAAAAACTCTTGCAGATCTGCAAGTTATTGCAAAGTCTATAGGACTTACAAAAACAAGTCAATTAAAAAAGTTAGATCTAGTATATCAAATATTAGACACACAAGCTGCAAACCCTACATCTGCAAAAACAACTACTACTTCAAATCAAGTTGTAAAATCAGAAAAACCTAAAAGGAAAAGGGTTGTAAAGAAAGCTTCTTCAGAATCTAAAAAAGAAAATCCTAAAACAGAAAATGTTAGCAAAGAAGAAGATAAAAAAGTAGCTCCTAAAAAAAATACAGAACCTAAAAAAGAGGTTCAGAAAAAAACTCAGAAGCCAGCTACTAAACCAAAAGTAACTGAGGCTAAAGCAGAAGTTAATGATAAAGAACAGAAGCCTGTTCATAAAAATCAACCAAGAGCAAACACTAATCAGCAAAGAAATAGCAACCAACAGAAGCCTAAAAGCCAATCTAGAGATAAAAACAACTCTAGCAGAGGAAATAAATCCAACAACAGATATAGAGACCCAGATTTTGAGTTTGATGGTATTATTGAGAGTGAAGGTGTTTTAGAAATGATGCCAGATGGATATGGTTTCTTACGTTCTTCAGATTACAATTACTTATCATCTCCAGATGATATTTACGTTTCTCAGTCTCAAATTAAATTATTTGGTTTAAAAACTGGTGATACTGTTAGAGGAAATGTAAGACCTCCAAAAGAAGGTGAAAAATATTTTCCTTTAATTAGAGTTTCAAAAATTAATGGTTTAAATCCTAATGTGGTAAGAGATAGAGTTTCTTTTGAGCATTTAACACCACTATTTCCTCAAGAAAAATTCAACTTAGCAGAAAAAGGAAGTTCTTTATCAACAAGAATTATCGATTTATTTTCTCCTATAGGAAAAGGACAAAGAGGTATGATTGTTGCCCAGCCAAAAACTGGTAAAACCATGTTATTAAAAGATGTTGCTAACGCAATTGCTGCTAATCATCCAGAAGTTTATCAAATTGTATTATTAATTGATGAGCGTCCTGAAGAAGTTACAGACATGCAAAGAAGTGTTCGTGGAGAAGTTGTTGCATCTACTTTTGATGAACCTGCAGATAAGCACGTACGTGTAGCAAACATTGTTTTAGAAAAAGCAAAACGTTTAGTAGAATGTGGGCATGATGTGGTTATTCTTTTAGACTCTATAACACGTTTGGCAAGAGCTTACAACACAGTTGCACCTGCATCTGGTAAAATTCTTTCTGGTGGTATAGATGCAAATGCACTTCATAAACCTAAGCGTTTCTTTGGAGCTGCAAGAAATATAGAAGGTGGTGGTTCTTTAACCATTATTGCAACTGCATTAACAGAAACTGGTTCTAAAATGGATGAAGTAATCTTTGAAGAATTTAAAGGTACTGGAAACATGGAACTACAATTAGATAGAAATATTTCTAACAGACGTATTTACCCAGCAATTGATTTAATTAAATCTTCTACAAGAAGAGATGATTTATTATTAGATGATAAAACTGTACAAAGAATGTGGGTTTTACGTAAATATTTAGCAGATATGAATCCTATAGAGGCTATGGAGTTTATTAATGATAGAATAAAATTCTCTAAGAATAACGACGAATTTTTAATTTCTATGAACGGTTAAAAACCCATTCTTAATAATTACAGAAAACCTTTTTGATTCAGTTCAAAAAGGTTTTTTTATTTATAGCTTTTTTTTCTTGTTTTTATTTTATCTTTTTTAACAGGTCACTATTAAAAAAGGATGCCATTTCAATCTGAGCTAAACATATTTATTTACCAATTGATTTTGAGTAAACCTTTGTTTTTTGATAAAATATTGGGCACAAAAAAAATCCGTTTAATATCTTAAACGGATTTTTTTTGTTGGTTGAGCTCTTTTAGTTTGTATACATGAATGCTCTATTATCTTCAATATCTGAAGCTTTTTTAATAGCCTCATACATATTAAATGTTTGCCTTTTTCTAGCTTCTGCAATACGTTTTCTGTTAGCGTCGTAGTTTGGTAATGCAGTTGGTGCTTCTCTACTTGTTACTTTAAAAGTAAATACACCTCTACCACCTTCTACAGCAGTATATAATTCATTTAAAGTTGCATTGTACATAGCACCAACAATTTTTGGTTCTACACCAACCCCAGATAATGTTGGGCTTTTTAGAGTTACATTACTAGCTGTTCTAAGGCTAGTGTTATTTGCTGTAGCAATATCTTGTAAGTTTTCACCTTTCAACTTCTCAGAAATCATAGCAGCTTTCTTTTCATTCATTAATATTGGTCTAACCTTGTTAGTTGCCTTGTTTACAGACATTAAACCTGCTTCATCTGCAGCAGTTACGTAAGCTACAACATAACTACCTTCTAAATCAAAACGTTTAAAATCATTTATGCTAGTATCTGAACTAAATGCCCAACTTACAATTTGTCTTTGATTTCCTAAACCTGGTACATTTTCATCTAACACTTTTAAACCTACTGCTGGCCTTGCATTGTAATTATTTTCTTTTGCTGCATCAAAAATAGTATTTGATTTAGAAACTGCTAGTGCAAATTCTTCAGCTTGTCTAAAAACAGCGTTTTCAGTATTTTCAGAAGGAACAATTTGTCTGCTATAAGTAGCTAATTTTAATACCTTTTGATTATTCTTTTGGTCATCAATTTTAATAACATGAAAGCCAAATGGAGATTGAACAACTCCAATATCTCCTTTATTACCTTCAAAAGAGAAGTCTCTAAATGCAGGTGTCATTCTTGAATAGTTAAACCAATCATAAGTACCTCCTTTTGCTGCAGAACCTTGATCTGATGAAAAATCTTTGGCTAAGTCTGCAAATTTACGGCTGTTTCTTTTAACAACTGTTAACAAACTATCTGCTAATTCTTTTGCTTCTTCTTGTGTTCTTACTACGTCTGGAGCAACTCTTTGGGCACCTACAAACGGAATTAAGATATGACTTGCTTTAACAGAATCTGGCATTTGTCTTACTTCTGTAACTTTAGATATTTTAAAAAATCCTCTATCTTTATATGGCCCTACAACATCACCTTTTTGTGTATCAAAAATTTCACCTGCAACTTCTTGGTTTACTAAGTTTTTGAATTGATAGTTTGGGTTAATACCTGTATCTGAATCGTTTTCTGATAAAAATAAAGCATCATTAGATGTTTCTTTAAAATCTTCTATTAATGTTGCAACATCATTTTTAATAGCTAATTCATCTTCTGTAGTTGCTGCAATATTAAATTGTACATACGAAATATCTCTAGTAGCATCAACAGTAAATTGGGCTTTATTATCCTTTATATAAGCTTCTATTTCAGACCTAGTAATTTTAACTAAACTGTCTGCTATGGTAGTATAAGGTACATAAATATACTCTGCATTTATTTTAGTATTATCTACCATATACTGCATTTCTCCTTCTTTTAAAGAGGCTCCAAGACCTGCTGCTATTAAATTATTAAAAGTGGTAGTTTCTGCATTATCTCTTACTTGGTTCATGTAAGAAGACCACTGATTCCATAATTCATCATTATTTTCTTTAGTATCTGCAAGAAATTGTTTGAATTTAGCTTCATCAAACATACCTACTTCATTTTGATAAAGTGGACTTTCTTGTACAAAAGGGGCGTTTACAATTTGATTCCAAATATCTGCTTCACCAATAGTGATACCTGCTTCTTCTAATTGATTGTTGTATATTTTTTTTCTAACCAAATTATCCCAAACAGTTTTTGCAGCTTGCATTTCAGAAACTCTACCTCCTGTTTGTTGTTTGTAATTTTCTAATTCATTTGCAAATTCTTGTCTAGAAATAGCCTCACCTTCTACTACTCCTACTTCATTAACTTTACTAGAATTGAAAAAATCACCAAGTGTTGATGGATCTAAAACAAAAGCAAAAAGTGCTAACCCAATGATGATGATTAAGAACATTGAACGTTCTCTAATTTTTGATAAAACTGCCATATTATTTTTAAATTAATTTCAGTGGGCGAATATACGATTTTTGCTTTTAATATTGCAACCCTATTTTTAGTTATTAGTAGCTTGTAATGAGAATTGTATTGATATAGTTTAAGAATAAAATCATCAATCTTCTTGATTTGAAATTTTAAGTGAAACTTCATCTATTTTTGCACCACTTACCTTAAGTATTTTTATTTCGAAAGTATCTATTTCTAAAAGCTCTTTTTCTTCTGGAATGTTTTCTGTATGCTCTATAATAAACCCTCCTAAAGTTTCATAGGCTTCTGATTTAGGAATATTTAAATCATATTCTTCATTTAAATAATCTACTTCTAACCTACCTGAAAAATTAAAATGAGCATCGTTAATTTTTTCTTCAAGAAATTCTTGTGAATCGTGTTCGTCTTCTATTTCACCAAATAATTCTTCTACTATATCTTCTACTGTAATCATACCAGAAGTTCCTCCATATTCATCAACTACAACTGCAACACTTTTTCTCTTTTTCATTAAAGTATTCAAAATATCATTTACAATCATAGATTCTGGAACAATTTCTAAAGGCAAAAGAATAGATTTAATAGTTTTCGGCTTTTTAAATAATTCAAATGCATTTACATAACCCATAACATCATCTAAAGATGTTTTGTAAACTAATACTTTAGACAAACCAGTTTCTATAAATAGTTTTTTAAGATTAGTTACAGTTTCATGTATTTCTACAGAAATAATTTCTGTTCTTGGCACCATAACTTCTCTGGCTTTTACATTCTGAAATATTAATGCATTCTGAAATATTTGAATTTCTGAATCCATTTCATCATCATCATTACCTGTTTCTAATTGTTCATTAATATAATTACCCAACTCTTCTTTACTGAACTCTATTTGCTGTTCGTCTGAATTTGTTTTGAAAAATACACGTAAGAAAAAGTCTGAAATTGCTGTAATAAACTCTGAGAAAAAATGGAATAAGTAATAAAAAAAATATGCTGGAACTGCGAAAATTTTTAACACTTCATTTGCATAAATTCTAAATATGGCTTTGGGTAAAAATTCTGCTGTTATTAAAATAATTATTGTAGAAATAATAGTTTGTATCAAAAGAACCGAAAAATCGTTAAAACCATCTATTGGTAAAAGTTCTAATAACACAACACCCATATAATAACTATAAATAACCAAAGAAATATTATTACCAACCAACATGGTTGTAATAAATTTTGATGATTTTTGAGTAATTATAGAAAGAATTTTTGGTATTAAACCCGCTCTCTTTTTTTCGAGCTCTATATGCATTTTGTTAGCAGAAACAAACGCAATTTCCATACCCGAAAAAAATGCGGATAATAGTATAGAAATAATGATAATAATGAGTTCTACCTCCATCAAAAATTAAAAGTATTACTTATTTTGGTTGTTTCTTTTTTCTACTTTTTTTCTAAAATGTCTTTTAAAGAAAAACACTAAAGTAATAAAAATTGAAAAGCCAAGAAACAAATAAGCTCTTTCTCTTTCTGTGTTCCAACGAACTATACCTTCTATTAAACAAATAAAGGCAACCATTAAATATCCGTATTGAAAAAATTTCCAGATTTTGCTCATATTTTAATTTTCTGTGGTTTCTAATCTACCAGTGGTTTTTTTAGCTAAGTGCTTAGACAAATCGTCTTTAGATTCAAAACCTACTCCAAAAATAGTATCATTTTCTTTAGTAAGTTTAAACGGTTTTTCTGAAATAAAGTACTTTGTATTTTCATCCCAAAAAAGTTGTTCTGTTTCTAATTTAGATTGCTCTCTATGATTGATAACAACTACTTTACCTTTTATTTCTGATATTGATGTTTTTGAATAATTTATAGCATAATTTCCAACAATAGTAATTGAGTCTAAGCCATTGTTTTCAAAATTAATTATTTTTATACCTTTTGGAAATTCGCTATAAGGGTTTACTTTTCTATTGCTATAGTCTAACATTTTATTAGTAATTAGCTTTGAAGTTATTTTACCAGAATCTTTATATACATGATAAATATTACTTGCTGTACCAATGGGTAAGTTTTTATCTGCTAAAAAATCTCTTGCTTTTTGCGTATTATTTGAGCAAGAAAAAAGCGCTACTGTAACTATTAGAACAGTAGCACTTTTTATTAATATTTGTATGTATTTATTCATGTATTAGTCACTAGATTCAACTGTTACAGTTTCTCCAATCCAACAATTAATTTTGTAAGAAGAACCTATTTCAGCTCCTTTTGTAAAGATAACTTTTTTACTTGGTAAATTAGCTTTATAACTTCTAATATATCTAGATGCTGTAGAAGAAATACTTGGATCTACTCTTGCTGCAGTTTGTGCTTGTCTTAATGCTGCTGCGTATACCATTCTTTTTTCGAACTCATCATCTCCACAACTATTTACACTAGACTGATATAAACTTGCTATTAACAAATAAGCTCTACCAAAGTTAGGGTTAAATTTAATTGCTTCTCTAGCTAAACTTCTAGCTTTAGAAAGTTGTCCTCTTGATTTTGCTGCTTGAGCAAACTTTAATTTATACTTCGCTTTTTTAATAGGATCTGTTTCTAAATCAAAAGCTTTTTCTCTCATTGCTGCTGCTCCATTAGCATCTCCATTTTTCTCTAAGATACCTGCATAAAAAGTATATGAATCTGGAGAAGGTGTAGCTTCAGCATATGCTTTTGCTAATTTAGCATATAAAGGTTCGTCTTGACAATCTTTATCAAACATTCTAGATACTGCTCTTCTTAACCAAACTGCATTACTTTTGTTTTCTTCAAAATCTCTTTCATATAGTGGAACTAGTCTTTCGCAAGTTGCAATTTCTGAAATCATATTATCTAAACCGCCTTCAACTTGCCCTAAAGCTTTAGAATTTATTGTATATGCGTTTATTAAGCTTTTATTTTTAACAGTGTCTACACTTAATTCTTTTAGTTTAGCTGCATAACCTTCTAGCTTAAGGTTTACGTTTTCTAAAACATCATCATAAGTATCAAATACTTTTTGTGGGTTAGTATCTTTATTTCTATCTGTTACACCTTGAAAATAAATATACAAATTTTTAACACCCATTTTGGTAGGATCAATACTATATGCTTTTTCTAAAATGGCAAAAGTTTCATCGCTAGAACCTAATTTATTTTCTAATAAATATTCAGCATAATCACTGTGTACTTTAGCTGGGTTTTCATCTGGAAAATACTCTAATCTTTGTAGATAAACCCTTTTAGCTAAGGCTGGGTCTTTTTTTACTTTCTCTGCTAAATCAGATCCATATTTATATATATTCACAGATAAATCTTTACAATTATCCAATAAATACTCAAAGTTTATAAATGCATCGTCGTATTTTTTCGATTTAAAGTCTCCTTTAAAAAGATTGTATTTAACCATACACTCTCTGTTTGCATCCTCTTGTGCAATAGTTTTTGCAGTACTTAATAATAAAGTTGCTGCTAACAAAAACGTAATTTTCTTCATTTTAATAGTTTTATTTAATCGATTTTTCTTTTTACAAACCAAATATCTGATAATGACAAGCTCAATCTAAAATTGAAATAATTTTCTTGTATTAAGTTGTTTGTTCTGGTTCCTCTTTTACCAAATTCGAATCCAGCATTTACTGTAGATAATCGTTTTAGTGGTAAACCTAAACCAAAAGATATGCCAAAGTCATTTATTTGAGTAAAATTTGAGTTATTTCCTGAGCCATCTACCAACAAACCTGTGTTTTCAAAACGCAACCCAGCTCTATAAGTAACTCTATTCCAGTAGCTTGAAATTGAATTTAATTTCGGTAAATAGAAACCTCCTAAAGAAATTCTATTAGATTTACCATATCTATAAGCATTATTTGTATTGGCTAATAGGCCTGTTGTTGAAAATGCATCTTGATTTTCATATTCAATACCAGCATACCATTTATCAAGTTTTCCAAGACCAACACCAAAAATAGATTTAACTGGCATATTAAAAGCTCCATCAATTTTTGAGACAGAAATTGTATCTCTTTGAGATTCTAATCCTGAAGCATTAAATGTTAATGAATATAGATAATCGTTACCTTTAACATTTAAATCATTACCTAGTTTAACTGTAGCTCCTACATTTAAAAGTAAATCGTTTTTTAATTCTTTTTCATATTGTGCTCCTAACTTTATAGAACCACCTCTTACTTCTGTTTCTTCATTATATTTAGTAGACAAAGCCACATTTGCTCTTTGATTTATTATACTATTTTCCACATTACCAAAGCTAAAATCTGCTTCTATACCTAAAGATAGTTGTTTAAGAACTTTTATACCAAAACTACCATAAAACCTATTAACACCTCCAGAACCTGAGTAAAGCGTAATTTCTGAAGGACTACCATCTGCATTTAAAACTGCATTATTTAAAGAATATCCAACAGAAGAAACAGGTTGCATTCCAACAGAAAAACCAGCTTTTTGGCCAATTGGAAATGCTAAAGCAACATAACTTAAACTTGTTGAAGTACTGTTTTGGCTTGCATTTGCACTTTTAACTGTTAAATCGTTGTTTAATAACCCAATACTGTAAGTAGTAAACCTTAAGTTAGCATAAGCTGCAGGATTTGTAAAGTTTAGGTATTTATAGTGATTAAAAGCAACTCCTATGCCTCCCATAGCACTTTGCTCTACTGTTGTTGCATTAAACTCCTCTCCAATTCCAAAGTAAGAATAAGGTGATGAACTAGTTCTTTGTGCTAAAAAATTTACAGAAGTAAATAGTAAAATAACTATTACAATCTTTCTAATCATTGGTTATTATTAAAAATAAGTATTTTATTTAATCCTTCAAGGAGAAAATTTTGATTGGCAAATATGCTACTTTTTAATTGTTTTGACAAAAAAATTGCATCACCTCCTGTTAAAACAATTGTTAAATCTGAATATTTATTTTTATATTGATTAATGATTCCTTCAATTTCTTGTAAAACTCCATTAACAACCCCAGAATTTATACTTTCAGCAGTACTGTTTCCAATAAAACTATTTGGTTCTTTTTTTTCAAGCAAAGGTAATTTTGCTGTAAAATGATGCAAAGTTTTATACCTCATTTCAATTCCAGGTGAAATAGCTCCTCCTAAATATTCTTGTTTATTGTTTATAAAATCATAAGTTATACATGTGCCAGCATCAATTATTAATGTATTTGTATAATTATATTTTATAGCAGCTCCAAAAACTAAAGCAAATCTATCTAAACCTAGTGTTTTTGGTGTTGCATATAAATTTTTAAAAGGAATTTTTATTTCTGATGACAGGACCAATAAAGCAGTTATTTCTTTTAATTCTTCTAGCTCTATATCTGATACAAAGGCTACATTTGCAATGATTGATTTATCAACTGGGTATTTCTTTAAAATTTTTTTAATTTCAATAATTATTTTTTCTTTATCAAAATGAGATCGAAAAACAAGAGTACCTCTCTCAAAAACAGCAGTTTTCACTCTAGTATTACCAACATCGATAACTAAATTCATATACTTATTTTAATGTTTATCAAAAATACAATAGAATTTTTTAAAATTTATTTAGCAAATGTAAAAAAACATATTATATTTGCATCCGCTAAGGCAATGGTACCTTAGCTCAGTTGGTAGAGCAAAGGACTGAAAATCCTTGTGTCCCTGGTTCGATTCCTGGAGGTACCACAAAAAATCCGAACATTTGTTCGGATTTTTTTGTTTTAGAATTCTACTTATACAATTTCTAAAAAGTTTTTAAGAATAGGGTTTCCATTTTTTTGATTCCAAATCATAGACAAATTTGTTTTTTGTGGAATATTTTCTAATTCAATAAATTTAACTTTATAACCCCTTTTTTTAGCTAAGGATTTTGGCACTATTGAAACTCCAAAATTATTTTCAACCAATTTAAAAATAGAACTAGAGTGGATAGTATTGTGAGAAATTAAAGGACTAAAACCACAATCATTAAATATTTGCATCACTTTTTCATAATAAGAAACACTATACTTGGCATCAAATAAAATAAAGGAAGAATTTTGTAATTGTCGTAAACTTTCAAAATTTTCTTTTTGTAAAGGGTGATTCTCCTGCAAAACCAAACAGAAATTTTCTTTTAATATCACTTTACTTTTTAACGTTTTAGGTATTCTTTCTAGGCGAACAAACCCTAAATCTATAGTAAAAGAGAGTAAATCTTCTATCTGCTTTTTATTATCGAGTTCTTTTAGATTATATAAAATATCAGGATTATTATTTTCAAATTTTAATAATAAATTAGGTATTACCTCTTGCATTGCAGAACCTACATACCCAATTTTTAGAGCACCTTTTTTTCCTTCTTGAATTAATTTTGCATTTGCTATTGTATGAGAAAGAGTTTGTAACTGAGCTGATAATTCAGCTTTTAAATATACTCCAACTTCAGTTAATACAACTTTTCTATTATGTCTTTCAAATAAAACCACACCTAATTCTGCTTCCAGTATTTTTATTTGTCTACTTAAACCAGGTTGAGAAATAAATAATTTTTCGGCTGCTTTTCTAAAATGCAATTCTTCAGCAACAGCTAAAAAATAACGTATATGTCTTAACTCTATTTGATAATTCATAGTTATTAATTTAGATATTAAATAGTATCATTAGTTATCAAAAATACAAATAACTTTGTTTTTAGCAAATACAAAAGTATAGATGGAATTCAAATATGGAATTGATAAGCTTACGCTTTCAAAAGTTAATGAAATCGTAAATGGCAACCTAAAAGCTACAATTGATTTTGAAGCTGAACAAAAAATTAATTCTTGCAGAAAAAAGGTGGAAATTATTACCAATAACAATAAAGCTGTTTACGGAATTAATACTGGTTTTGGACCATTGTGTGATGTTCAAATATCACCAAAAGAAACAAGCCTACTCCAAAAAAACCTTTTAATAACGCATGCTGTTGGCGTTGGTGAAAATATAGATAAAAAAATATCAAAAATAATGATGATTTGCAAAGTTCATGCTCTTTGCCAAGGGTTTTCTGGTGTTCGTTTAGAGGTTATAGAACGTATTATTTACTTTATAGAAAATGATTTACTACCTACTGTTCCAAAACAGGGTTCAGTTGGTGCTTCTGGAGATTTAGCCCCTCTTTCTCACCTATTTCTTCCATTAATTGGTGAGGGTGATTTTTGGGTTGCCAATAAAATTATTCCTGCAAAAAAAGTTTTAGAAAATCATAAATTAAAACCAATAGTCTTAGAGGCTAAAGAAGGTTTAGGGTTGATAAACGGAACTCAATTTATTTTAGCACATACAATTTCGGGCCTTTTAAAAATGAAATATTTATTAGATTTAGCTGATGTTGCTGGAGCTATGAGTATAGAAGGTTACAAAGGCAGTAAATCTCCTTTTAAGAAAGAATTGCACTTAATCAGGCCTTTTAAAGGGAGTTTAAAAGTAGCAAAAAGAATGCGAATGTTATTTAGAGATTCTCAAAACATTACCTCTCATGAAAATTGCGAACGTGTTCAAGATCCATATTCTATGAGGTGTATTCCACAAGTTCATGGTGCTTCTAGAAATGCATTTAGTCATTTACTAGAATTAGCAGAAATAGAAATGAATTCTGTTACAGACAACCCAATTGTTTTAAGTGAAACTGAAGCTATTTCTGGAGGCAATTTTCATGGTCAACCTTTAGCTATGGCTCTAGATTATTGTTCTATTGCAGCCTCAGAGTTAGGTAATATTGCAGACAGACGTTGCTATTTATTATTAGAAGGTAAATATGGGTTACCAAGATTACTTACCAAAAGTGGTGGACTAAATTCTGGCTTTATGATTCCTCAATACACAACAGCAGCATTGGTTACAGAAAACAAATCACTTTGCTTTCCTCCTTCTGCAGATAGTATTCCAACTTCTTTAGGCCAAGAAGACCATGTTTCTATGGGAAGTATTTCTGGCAGAAAACTGAATCAGATTTTAGAAAATTTAGAAAAGATTCTAGCCATTGAATTACTCTATGCTGCACAGGCTTTAGAATTTAGAAGGCCTAATACATTTTCTAAAATCGTAGAAAAAAACTTTTCGATTATTAGAGAAAAAGTAGATAAATTAGAAGAAGACAGGTTGTTAAAAGATGATATTAATGCTATGATACATCTTGTAAAAACTAAAAAAATTATTGTAAAATAAAAATACTCATGACGTTTCAAGAAGAAATTTTACAAGGAATTCCAACAGACTTACCTACCAAAAAAAAATATCCAAAAGAGGCAAATAGTGCCCCTAAAAGAAAAGATATTTTAAATGTAGATGAAAAACGATTAGCCATTAAAAATGCGTTAAGATACTTTCCAAAAGATTGGCATCA
>CAZMDC010000001.1:216124-254298 GCA_964565055.1 uncultured Polaribacter sp.
ATTGCAGGCTGTATTACCATTTGTGCTGAAGTAAATAAAAAAGCTGCTATAAAAAGACATCAACAAGGTTGGGTAGATGTTTTAATTGATGATATAAACACCTTAGTTGAAATCACCAAAAAAGCACAAAAAAATAAAGAAATTGTATCTATTGCTTACATAGGAAATGTAATTGAAGTTTGGGAAAAATTTGATAAAGAAGACATTTTTATTCACCTTGGCTCAGATCAAACTTCGCTTCATATTCCTTGGACAGGAGGATATTATCCAGCAGATTTAAGCTATGAAGAAGCCAATACATTAATAAAAGAAAACCCTGAATTATTTAAAGAAAAGGTTCAGCAATCTTTGATTAGGCATGCAAATACTATTAATAATCACACTAAAAAAGGAACGTATTTTTTCGATTATGGAAATGCCTTTTTATTGGAAGCTTCAAGAGCAGGTGCAGATGTTATGGCTGATAATAATATCGATTTTAAATACCCATCTTATGTTCAAGATATTTTAGGACCAATGTGTTTCGATTACGGTTTTGGTCCTTTTAGATGGGTTTGTGCATCAGGAAATAATGAAGATTTGGACAAAACCGATGAAATTGCTGCGAAGATTTTACGTAAATTGATGAAGAAATCACCTAAAGAAATTCAACTGCAAATGCAAGACAACATCACTTGGATAGAGAATGCAAAATCTAACAAAATGGTGGTTGGCTCTAAAGCTAGAATTTTATATGCAGATGCAGAAGGTAGAATAGAAATTGCTAAAGCTTTTAATAAAGCTATAGAAAATAAAGAGATTGGTCCTGTAATTTTGGGTAGAGATCATCATGATGTAAGTGGCACAGATTCACCATTTAGAGAAACATCTAACATTTATGATGGTAGTAAATTTACTGCAGATATGGCTATACATAACGTAATTGGAGATAGTTTTAGAGGAGCAACTTGGGTATCTATTCATAATGGAGGTGGTGTTGGCTGGGGAGAAGTTATTAATGGTGGTTTTGGAATGCTTCTAGATGGTACTTCTGAAGCTGAGCAAAAACTTACAAATATGCTCTTTTATGATGTAAATAACGGAATTGCAAGAAGAAGTTGGGCTAGAAATGACGAAGCTATTTTTGCCATTAAAAGAGAAATGGAAAGAACTCCAAACCTAAAAGTAACTTTACCTAACTTAGTAGATGAAACCCATTTAAAAAACCTTTTCTGATGCAAATATTATTTAAAAATATTAAAGAATTACTGCAAGTAAGAGAAGGTGTCATTCAATTTCTTTCAGGAAAAGAAATGAATATGCTACCTACCATAAAAAATGCGTTCTTACTTATAGAAAATGGTCGTATAAAGGATTTTGGATTTATGAAAAATTGTCCAAAAATCGATTGTAAAATGATTGATGCTAGTGGTAAAATGATTTTACCTTCTTGGTGCGATTCACATACACACTTAGTTTATGCTGGCAATAGAGAAGATGAATTTGTAGATAGAATTAAAGGCTTAACATATGCACAAATTGCAGAAAATGGAGGTGGAATTTTAAACTCAGCCAAAAAATTACAAGCCATTTCAGAGGATGAACTTTATCATCAAAGTAAAAAACGCTTAGAAGAAATTATTCAGTTAGGTACAGGTGCTGTTGAAATCAAATCTGGGTATGGACTTACTAAAGATGCAGAACTCAAAATGTTACGCGTCATTAAACGTTTAAAAGCAAACTATCCTATAGAAATTAAAGCAACTTTTTTAGGTGCACATGCAGTTCCAAAAGAATTTAAAAGTAATAAATCAAGCTATTTAGACCTTTTAATTAATGAAGTTTTACCAATAATTGAAAAAGAAAATTTAGCAGATTTTATTGATGTTTTCTGTGAACAAGGTTACTTTTCTTTAGAGGATACAAAACTGATTTTAGAAGCAGGTTCAAAATATGGTTTACAAGGTAAAATTCATGTAAATCAATTTAATGCAATTGGTGGTGTACAAGAAGGTTTGAAACATGATGTATTATCTGTAGATCATTTAGAAGTAATGAGAGAGCATGATATAGCCGATTTAAAAAATACGCAAACAATGCCAGTTGCCTTACCAAGTTGTTCCTATTTTTTAGGAATACCTTATGCACCAGCCAGAAAAATGATTGATTCTGGACTGCCATTAGCCCTAGCCACAGATTATAATCCAGGCTCTACTCCTTCAGGAAACATGAATTTTGTGGTTTCTACAGCTTGCATAAAAATGAAAATAACGCCTGAAGAAGCCATAAATGCAGCCACCATTAATGGTGCTTATGCTATGAATCTTCAAGAACAAGTGGGCTCTATAACTAAAGGTAAATTTGCAAACCTAATACTTACCAAAGAAATAAATTCGTACAACTACATCCCTTATTCTTTTGGTAATCATAGTGTAGCCAAAGTATATTTAAAAGGACAAGAAATTAAATCATAAAAATGGAACTTCTCAAGGATTTAAAGGTTAAATACCAGGAAGCAAATAGGGAATTATATTCAGGAAGAACATCTGAAAATAATGATCAATATTGGCATGAAAAAATCTCAATCTCCAATTTTTCAAACATTGATAAAAAATCAAAAAATCAGTTTGGAATTATTGGTTATGCTTGTGATGAAGGTGTAAAAAGAAATTTAGGTAGAATTGGCGCAAAAAATGGGCCAGATGCTGTTAGGCGCAAATTAGGAAAATTGCCCATCCATTTTAATGATAAAAAAATCACAGATTTTGGTGATATTATTTGTGTTGATGAAAATTTAGAGGATTGTCAAATAGCATATTCCAAAGCTATATCTCATTTAATTAAAAGAGATGTTTTTCCAATAGGAATTGGTGGAGGACATGATATTGCATACGCTACTTTTAATGGAATCAAAAATGGAGTAAAAAATAGTAAAGAACAGAAAATCGGAATTATAAATTTTGATGCTCATTTTGATTTAAGAACAGCAACTTTTCTACCAAATTCTGGCACACCTTTTCATCAAATATTATCAGAAAATAATAATGTAGCATATTTGGCCATTGGTATTCAGCAACAATCTAATACCAAAGAATTATTTGAAACTGCAAGAGAAAAAAACGTTTCATTCATTACCAATTTAGAATGCGAAACCTTTTCTGAAGACATTAAATCTAAGTTTAACCCCTTTTTAGCTAAAATTGATTTGCTATACATCACCATAGATTTAGATGGATTTTCATCTGCATATGCTCCTGGAGTAAGTGCACCTTCTCCTTTTGGATTGTCCCCCAATTTTGTTTATCAAGCTTTAGTTTTTTTATTAAAAAGTAAAAAAACTATTGCTTGTGATATTGCAGAACTTAACCCAATTTATGACCAAGATGAGATTACAGCTCAACTTGCTGCAAAATTATTAGACTGCATTGTAGTTAACGCATAAAAAAACCTTTTAAGAAGAACTTAAAAGGTTTGTTAAATGTATTTACATATAAATATTATTTCATCATTTGTAAGTTACTTAGTTCTTGATTTGTTAAAGCTCTCCATCTACCTCTTGGTAAATTTTTCTTAGTTAACTCAGCAAAAATAACTCTATCTAGCTTATTAACTTTATAACCTACGTGCTCAAAAATCTTTCTTACAATTCTATTTCTACCAGAATGAATTTCGATACCAATTTCTGTTTTTGGTTGCCCATCTACATAAGAAACAGCGTCTATAAATACTTTTCTACCTTCAATAATTACCTCACCTCTTAACTTTTCTAAATCCTTTAGATCTAGTTTTCTATCTAAAGAAGCATGATATAATTTTCGCACATTGTGCTTTGGATGCGTTAATTTTTTAGCCAAATCACCATCATTGGTAAACAACAACAAACCAGTTGTGTTTCTATCTAAACGTCCAACAGGATAAATCCTTTCTTTTGATGCATTTGAAATTAAATCCATTACTGTTTTTCGCCCACGATCATCATCCATGGTTGTAATGTAATTTTTAGGTTTATTTAGTAAAATATACCTTTTTTGCTCAGGTGTAATAGATGTACCATCAAACTGTACAACATCATCTGGTTGCACTTTGTAGCCCATTTCTGTAACTAACTTTCCATTTACTTGAACACTACCATGTTCTATAAAAGTATCTGCTTCTCTTCTTGAGCAAATTCCTGAATTTGCAATGTACTTGTTTAAACGAACGCCTGAAGATTCGTCTGCTTTTTTATTTGGAGTAATTTTTTTGTATTCTTTTTTTGCAGTTTTTTTGTTAGTAGGTTTTCTGCTAAGAGGCGTGCTCTTTTTACCTTCTTGTCGTCTTCGCGACGAGTTTCTATTTGAATTCATTTTTAAAAATTTTGACAAAGGTACTTAAATTAGCTACTCTAATTTAATCTATTGATTACTTTTTCAAGTATCAGAGAGGTATCAATAAAAACCAAACAGAAAACACCTATTAAAAGTAAGATTTTCAGAATATTGTGTAAGAATCTGTATTGGCTTTTTCGGTTTGATTTCCAGAGGTAAAACCCTACAAAAAACAAGGTTATTAATGCCAAATAAAAATAATATTTCATATTACTTAAAGCAGGGTAGCTAAATAATAATGCAATAGGAAAAAATGTTGATATAAGTAAAACTATAGATAACTTTTTTGTTTTCAATTCACCATAAACTACAGAGAATGTATTGTAATTATTAGCTAAAGCTCCTTTGATATTTTCTAAATCTTTTATTAATTCTCTTACCATAATTACTAAAAAGAGAAATACAGCATGGATAAAAATAATTTCCGAAAAGTTTTTATAATAAATAAAAATGGCAAAAAATGGTAATATGGTTAGTACAGTTGCAGCAATTAAACCTGTAAAAGGATATTTTTTAAGCTTGTGAGAATAAAACCAAATTCCAAAAATATAAACTGCAAAAAATAAAGCTGCTTTCCAAGAAACTAAATAACCAAATGCAAATCCTAAAAAGTTAAGCAAAAAGTAGAGTCTAAGTTTAGTTTCTTGTTTCACATAATTGTCTATTCCTGTTTTTAAAGGTCTATTTATTCTATCAACTTTAACATCATAAAAATTATTGATAATGTAACCAGCTGCAACAACGCAAACTGTGGCAATTACAATAAATAATAAATGTAAATCTAAAACAACAACTCTTATAGAGTTTTGTGGTGAGAAAATAAAAATTGATGCTAAATATTGTGCAAAAATTAGCACTAAAATATTGTAACCCCTAATTACAGAAAGTAAACTGAGTATTTTTTTAAAAAAAGTCTTCCAAGTTGAAGAACTCATAAGGAGTTATTTAGAATCGATAAACTAATTCTAATTTGTAGTCTTTTAAACTTTCTTGTGCCTTTTGATAATCTTCTGTAAAACCTAAGATGTAACCTCCACCTCCAGAACCACAGAGTTTTAAATAATAATCATTAGATTTTATTCCTTGTGCCCAAATTTTATGAAAAGCATCAGGAATCATTGGTTTAAAGTTTTTTAAGACAACTTTAGATAGTTTTTTTACGTTACCAAATAAAGATTTTACGTTACCGCTTAAAAAATCATCTATACAAGCATCTGTGTGTAATGCAAATTCTTCGCTTATCATTTTTCTAAAACCTTCGTTTTTCATCTTATTCATAAAGATGTTAACCATTGGTTCTGTTTCGCCAATTTGTAAAGAATCTAATAGAAAAACAGCACCTTTTCCTTCTTTTTGAGATGGTATACCAGCAGGCTCTATATTTTCTTTAGAGTTGATTAATATTGGTAAACTTAAATAAGAATTTAAAGGATCTAAACCAGAACTTTTACCGTGAAAAAAAGATTCCATTAAAGAAAAAATCTCTTTTAACTTCAACAGTTTATCTCTAGTTAAATTTTCTAAAACAGTAATTTTATCATTGGCATATTCATCGTAAATAGATGCTACTAATGCTCCTGAACTCCCAACTCCATAACCTTGTGGAATAGAAGAATCGAAATACATACCATTATCGATATCCTTTTTAAAAGCTTCTAAATTAAAAGAAACTTTATCTGAATTTAATTGCGCTAAATAATTGTAAAAACGAAGTAAATTTTCGTTCGATTTTGCTGAAACTCCTTCTAATTTTTTAGAAGTTTTTAGTGCACCTCTATAAGCATTGTAAGGAATTGCTAAACCTTTGGAATCTTTAATAATTCCATATTCTCCAAAAAGTAAAATTTTAGCGTAAAAAAGTGGACCTTTCATTTTCGTTTTCAATTATATAGCAAAAATACGAATTTATTTGTTAAAGAAATATTATAAATTTTTATAATATGTTTTCCAAACACCAACTTTTTCGCCGTTTTTGTATTTACCCTTTTCTATAATTTTACCTTCTTTGTCATAGGTTTTCCAAACACCTTCTTTTAATCCGTTTTCGAAATAACCTACTTTTTTTAATTCACCAGTATTGTAATAAAGTAAATATTTTCCTTCTGGCTTGCCATTAATATAGTTTGCTTCTTGTGCTTTTTTTCCAGAGATATAATAATCTATTATCCATTCTTTTTTACTTTTTTTATCAGAAACAACTCTATAATAAACTGCGTTTTCTTTAGTAGTAACATTCCAATTATCATCAAAATAGACTTTTTCTTGGCAAAATGTTGCTGATGAAAAACTAATAAAAAAAAGAAAAAAAAGAAAATTTTTAAAATTCATAAAACACAAATTAGCAGTGTTTAAGGTTTCAAGTTTTTAGCGCCAAAACCAACTGCATCACAAATATAATGATTTTTCTGACAGTACTTAGAAAGCTCTTTATCAACAAATTGAAGCACAGTTTCTTTTTCATTTTCTGGGAAAAGCACATGCACATTTGCACCTGCATCTAATGTAAAACAAATATTACTGTCTTTATTCGTTCTGTATTCCCAAATTTTATTGATAATTTCTAAAGTGTTTGGTTTCATCAAAATAAAATAAGGTGAGCTCGTTAACATCATTGCATGTAATGTAAGTGCCTCACTTTCTACCAAACTTATAAAGCTTTTTATATCGCCATTTTGTAAAATGCCAGACATTTTTGCAAGGTTATCATTTGCCTGTATAAAACGATTTTCTGCATAAGGATGGTTGTGCATTAAATTATGACCAACAGTACTTGATACTTGTTTTTCTCCTTTATCAACTAATAAAATTACATCTTGATAGTTTTCAAAAACTTCATGTATTTTGTAGGGATATTTTACACCATACAAATCTGAACTTCCTGAAATTTCTGGATGTTCTCCCCAAACCACTAAAGGACCTTCAATACTTCTACTTGCACTTCCTGAGCCTAATCTTGCTAAAAAAGATGCTTTTTGAGTAATGAAATCTTGAGTTAAACCTTTAACAAGTTCATTTTCTAAACTCATTAAACACATTGCAATTGCACTTAAACCACTTGCAGAAGAAGCAATTCCACTTGAGTGTGGAAATGAATTTTCTGAATGAATTGTCATTTCATATTCAAAAATATAAGGACAATAAGAAGCAGTTCTTTTAAAGAATTCAGCGATTTTTGGCTTAAATTCTGCTTTTTCTTTTCCTTCAAAAAATAAATTGAATGTTACTTCTGAAGTGTTTTTTTTCTTAACAAAATAAATCTTAGTATTTGTATTACAGTTATTTAAAGTAAAACTTATAGAGGCATTTTTTGGAATTTGAGGATTACTTTTACCCCAATATTTAACCAAAGCAATATTACTTGGTGTTTGCCAAGCAAAACTTGCATTATCTATAAAATGTAAATCGGTTTTTACTAAAAATTGATCTGTATTCAAAGTATAAAATTTTATACAAATATAAAGTTTAGGCTACATATCTGCTAACTTTTGTAAAACGCTTTCTTTATAGCTTCTGCTAATTGGTAAAGCTTTATCATTTAATTCAATAAACTCATTAGTGTATGATGTAATTTGCTGAATAGAAATAATAAAAGATCTATGTATTCTTAAAAAAAGGTTTTTAGGTAAAGTGGTAGATAATGTACTAATGTTTTCTCTTGTAACTATAGTTTGTTCTTTGGTATAAATTTTCACATAATCGCTTAAACTTTCTATGTATAAAATTGATGAAAAGTTAACTTTTATCATTTTTCTATCTGCCCTTACAAAAATAAAATCTTTAGAACTGGCTATTTCTTTAATAGATACTTTTGCTACAGCTTCCATAAAACGTTCAAAAGAAAATGGTTTTAAAAGATAATCTATAACATTTAGGTTAAAACCTTCAATTGCATAATCTCTGTAAGCAGTTGTAAATATTATTTTTGCTTTATTTTTAATGATTTTAGCCAAACTTACACCAGTAATTTCTGGCATATTAATATCTAGAAAAAATACATCTGCACTATTTTCTTGCATAAACATTAAGGCTTCAGAAGCATCTTTACAAGATTTAACGAGCTGTAAATTTGGTGTTTTTTCTATGTAAGAAGATAAAATTTCTCTAGCCATTGGCTCATCATCTACTACAACACATTTTAATTGATTACTCATTTAACAGGTTAATTTCTAAGATTATTTTAAATGTTTCCTCTTTTATTATAGAAAGTTTATAGTTGTTCTTATAAAGCAATTCTAATCGTTTTTTTATGTTATCTAAACCAATTCCTGGTTTCTCATTTTTTTGTAATTGATATGTGTTTTCAATAGTGAACATAAGTTTTTCTTCTACTATGCTTAAATTGATGTTTACACTTAACTTACTATCAACCTTACTCCCATGTTTGAATGAGTTTTCTACAAAAGGCAATAATAACATTGGTGATATTCTTAAGTTTTCATCATAATTATCAACATGAAAATTTACTACTAAACTATCTGAAAAACGAGATTCTTCTAATGCTATATAATCATAAATATGCGTTAATTCATCTTTTAAAAACACACTTTTTTTATCAATTTGATACAAGATATAATCTAATAAATTAGATAATTTTAAAATTAACTCTGGAGTTTTATCAGACTTTTTTAAAGCAAAACCATACAGCGTATTTAAAGTATTAAACAAAAAATGAGGGTGAATTTGCATTTTTAAAAACTTAAGCTCTTGTTCTTTAAGTTGCAGTTGAGTTTGCAAGTACTTAGTTTCTAATGCATTCTTTTCTTCTTGTGATTTAGAGTTGTATTTTAAAATTTTAAACGTACTTGTTAGTGCAACAATTAAAAAAACACATACTAAAATTACACCTGCATTTTTTGTTAGACCTGGCATTTGCTGAAACTCTAAATTATAGAAAAAAACAAAGCCAAAAACCATTGTCATTAATACAGCACAAGTAGTTAAAACAAGAGTATAAAAAGAATATAAAACAAAGGTTCTATATTTTTTTAAAAGTAAATAATTTGGAATTATTTTATAGACAAATACATAACTTGTAACTATTGCTATTATGCTTAAAAAAGTAGAAAACCAGAAAATAAAACTCTCATTCTCTGAACTTACACTAAAAAAAACATTAAAAAAAATAAAAACAAACAACCAATAACATAAATGTAAAATTGCTTGTTGTATTGTTTTTGATAGTTTAAAATTCATATTACAAATAAACTGTTTTTTTGCTTTTAAACAGGGTATTTATGGTGAATAACCAATATAATAAGGTATTTAACAAAAAGAAAAATATAAAAAGTTGAATTCCTTTTTTTTGTAGAAAACTACACTAAAATGGTTATTGGTCGCAAAAAATAAATCTAAGTATATTTATAATATAGATTTGTTAACTAATCTTAAAACAAAAAACATGAATTTTATCTTAGAAGGTGGCCCAATTTTTATGGTACCACTATTACTTTTACTAATTATTATAGTTGTATTATTTTTAAAAGGATTAAAAAACAACTCAGAAAAAAATTTGAAATTAATTAAAGAAATCTCATTATTTGCTTTTGTTTTTGGGGTTTTAGGTTTTGTAATTGGTCTTTTAGGAGCCTTAGAAGACATGGCTCAAGCAAATGATATTGCTCCACAAGTTATGGCTGGTGGGTTTAAAGTTGGCTTACTTTCTCCTACTTTTGGAATGGTAATCTTTTTAATTGGTAAATTATTCACTATTATTTTAACTTCTAAAGAAAAATAGTTCCTAATTAAATCACTTAAAAAACATCATTTTTTGTGTAAGAAATGATGTTTTTTTGTTTGTATTTTTGCAAGAATGAAAGACAGCAAAGTTTTCTTATTGCTTAATGGTGAACCACCAAAAAAAAAACCTGATTTATATAAATACGATATTATTTGTGCAACAGATGGTGCTTATCAATATTTAAAAGATCATAACATTACCCCAAATTTTATTGCTGGCGATTTAGATTCTCTACAAGAAATTCCAAAACAAATTGAAGTCATAAAAACTCCAAATCAAGATTTTACTGACTTTGATAAAATTTTACAAATTCTTTTTGATAAAGGATATTATCAAATAGATATTTATGGAGCAAGTGGAAAAGAACAAGATCATTTTTTAGGAAATTTACACACAGCAATGCAGTGGAAAAACAAACTAAACCTTACTTTTTTTGATAATTATAGTCGCTATTTTTTAGCGGATAAAAAAACAATAATCTCAAACTGTAAAGACAAAATTGTGTCATTAATTCCTTTTCCAGAAGCCACCAATATTAGTACAAAAGGATTAAAATATCCTTTAACAAACGAAACTTTAGTTTTTGGAGAAAGAATTGGTACAAGAAACAAAGCAGTAGATAATCAAATAGAAGTTACTTTTGAAGATGGAAATTTATTTATCTTCATCAATCATAATTAAAAATGAATAGAAAAATAAAATTATTGTGGGATTTTAGAGGGCCAGATGCAAAAGAAACTGCAAAACATCATACCATTCATTTAAAAGAATTTGCGGCTTTAGAAAATTTAAATTTTCATGAAATTGATATTCAAGAAAAAAATGAAATGTTGGTTTCTGCATTTATCACCATAGATGAAAAAGATATGAAAATATACAGAGATGCTTTAAAACCTCAAAGAGGGGAGTTGGCTTAGAAGAATAAGCTTATTTTAATTTAAAGTTCATGTAAACAGGTAAATGGTCTGAAGCTTCACCAAACTCATTTAACACTTTTCCTGACACATATTCAATAGCGTTTTTTGTGTAAAAAATGTAATCTATTCTTTCAAAAGGATTTTTTGAATTGAACGTATTTTCTATTCTATCAATATTAAAAGCAGCAACACCAACATTTGGCATTTTAAAGATTTTTTGTATTGCTGCAGTTTTATCTCTTGCTCTTGAGTTAAAGTCGCCCAATAAAATGGTTGGATATTGATTTTTGTACTTATTAAAAATTGCTACAACTTCATTAAATTGTTTAACTCTAGTTGGCTTATCAAAAGCCTCTAAATGAACATTTATAACAACTATTTCTGTTTTGTTTACAGTAACTTTTACAACTTGAGCCAAACGTTCTAAATAAAAAGCATCTCTGTAAAAAGGGCTGTTAGCTACTCTTTGTAAAACAATTCTTTCTTGGTCTTTTAAAGCGTACTTGCTTATTACAGACTGCCCAGAAATTACTTTACCAAATTGCAAATGAATTGGCCAATAAGGAAAAGGTAAATAGCGCTCATCCCAATTAATGGTTCTTGCAATATATTTATATCCTAAGTTGGCAATTTCATCTTCTTGGTTAATGTGATATGATCTAGATGCATCAAAATCTATTTCCTGAAAAGCAATAATATCTGGATTTATCTTTTTAGTTTCTACGCGTACTTTATTTAAATTTTCATCAAAAAGAGATTTGGGTTTTGCTACAGGTAAATTATTAGTCATACCACTTAAATACCCAATATTATAAGTCATAATAGAAAAAACTGAATCTTTCTTTTCATCACTAATACTCTCTTTTATTATAATTTTAGCATATTCCTCTTTGTTTAACGTAGATGAAGAAGCCCAAAAATAGAACACAACAAAACCAACAATTAACAGTACTAGAAATCTAAAAAAATACTTTAAGAATTGTTTCATTAATTTTCTGATCTTGTATCTGCTGGTTTATCATTTTTAAAATCAGCTAAAATTTTAGCAATAGCCTCATTAATTTGAGTTTTATCTGTTGTGTATTTAGGTGATAAATTTGTTTTATCTGGAAACTGCTCAATTGTAACAGTGGTAGATGGAAAAGCAAATTCAACTCCTAGTGCTGCAGCCAATTTAATAATTGCCATATGCAGTCTGTGTTTAGAAGATTGTTCTACACCCCACTCTAAACTTCTAAAATAAACGTTTACCATTATCAATAAAGCAGAATCACCAAAACCAGTAAATTCTACATTATAAGAATCTGATCGAGTTTCTGGATGCTCTATCACAAGTTTTCTAACACCATCTACAAAAGCTTCTATTAATTCTGGAGGCGTGTCATAACGTAAACCTAAGTTGGTGTTGTAACGTCTAAACAATCGTAAACCTTTATTATTGATTACAATTTCAGATAGTTTACTGTTTGGAATTTGGTAAATTGATGTATCTGCTGCACGAACTCTTGTAGATCTAAAACCAACTTTTTCAACAGTACCTACAACTTCACCAGCTTCTATCCAATCATCTATATGAAAAGGTTTGTCTAGAAAAATCATGATAGTTCCTATCAGATTTTTTACTGTATCTTGAGATGCCAATGCAAAAGCTAAACCTCCAATAGTAGCTCCAGCAATTAAAGTGGTTGTATCTACTCCAAATAGCGAAAGCAATCTAAAAAAACCTAACAATAATACTAAGCCTGTAAAGAAATTATTTAAAATTGGTACTAATTGATCATCTAATCTGCTATGTGTATTTTCTGTAAATACAGCATAAATTCGCATAACAACCTTAACTAATTTTAGAAAAACGTAAATCCAAAAAACGGTTTCTATAATGTTTAACGCTAGAAAAATCCACTTATTAACGGCTAATGAAAATTGTAATGATGGAAAAGTAACATCTATTATTTTTATACAAACCAAAAGACTAATTGGATGAGCTAATTTTTTTATAACCTTATTTATTTCTAAGTTAGAGTTGCTTTTGGTAACATACTTTTGAAGTCTTTGCAATAATGCAAATGCAATTTTTTTAACTAAAACATAGGCAAACATTACTATAATTAAAAGTAAAACTAAAGCAACCAGTTGCCATATTTCTATGCCTAATATTTTTTTATGACCATATTCTGGAACAATATCTTGAATCCAACTTACATACCAAGGATAAACATTATTGTAAATACCATCAATTTTTGATACAGTTTCTGCTGAATAATACCATTTACCATTAGTTTTTTCTAAATATATTTCTGGCAACCTATTAGGAAACATTATGTATTTAGAATAAGCTGAATTCCCTATAGAATCTTTATAATTTGCATTTACAGGTACATTATTAAAATCTACAAAAAGACCTTTTCCGTCTAAAACTTGTTTAATTTTAATAGCTTTTTTTATTGCTTTTTTTTCCTCTAATCCTAAAATAGTTTTTGCAGCTTTTTTAGGTTGATAGCTATCTTCTTGTAAAAAATATAAATGTGTGTTTAGTGTAGCACTTGGGTTACTTAAATTTACGTTAACACTATCTAAACTTTGTTCTTGTGCTATTAAATAGTATGGAAGTATTAGTAAAATCCAAAATATTTTTCTCATTGCTAAGCTTGTTAATTCCTTGTTAAACTGTAAACAAATTTAAACCTTTTCTATTCTTTTTGGTCAAAGAAGTATAAATAAAACAAAAAACAATTTAAAATTATGAAAAACATAGCAAGCATTTTAGTATTTGTTTTCGCATTTGCGTTAACTACAGGAGCACAACAAAAAAGAAAAGAAAAAAGAGATAATTTATCTGTTGAACAACGTACAGAATTAGCCGTAAAAAAAATGACATTGGCTTTAAATTTATCTGATAAACAGCAAAATGAAATAAAGCCTTTATTAGTTGCACAAGCCAAAGAAAGAGAAGTTGCATTAGAAAAAAGAAAAGCTTTAAGAGATAGCAATACAAAACCAACAAAAGAAGAATTGTATGCTATGAGAACTCAACAATTGGATGCACAAATTGATTTTAAAAGTAAAATGAAAGCAATTTTAAAAACTGATCAATTTGAGCGTTTTGAAAAAATGAGCCTTAAAAGAAAGCAAAAAGGGAGAAAAATGATGAAAGGAAAAAGAGAAATGAAAGAAAGAGAGAGAAAATAATTTGTTTTGGTTGATTAATTATTTAAAACCTGATTTAATTTTAAAATCAGGTTTTTTTTTAATCTTTAAACCAACCAGAATATTTTACATAATTATTGGCTATTCTATCTATTTCTCCCGAAATTAATTCCTGTGAGATATCTTTTACTTTCTTTGCAGGCACACCTGCATAAATACTTCCACTTTCTACTTTGGTGTTTTTTGTAACCACAGCTCCAGCTGCAATAATTGAGTTGGATTCCACAACACAATCATCCATAATAATTGAACCCATTCCTATTAAAACATTATCATGAATTGTACATCCATGAACTATGGCATTATGCCCAATAGAAACATTATTACCAATTGTTGTTGGTGATTTTTGATAAGTTGCGTGTAGTACAGCTCCATCTTGAATGTTTACTTTATTGCCAATTTTTATAAAATGAACATCTCCTCTTAACACAGCATTAAACCATATTGAGCACTCTTTTCCTAAAGAAACTTCCCCAACAATGGTTGCGTTTTCAGCAACATAACAATCTGCTGGAATTTTAGGATGTTTATTATTTACTGCTTTTATAATTGGCATAACTTATTTTTTTATTAATGAAAGATTAAAATAGTTCTTGTTTCGAAAAAATCAAAATAATTTGAATAGATTTTTATCAGTATATATATTTTGGCATCAATATTGAATAATAATTTATATCAAACACAAAAAACTATAACATGAAAAATATCACATTATTTGTATGCATACTTTTTACGACTGCATTAGTATCACAAAACACTTTACCAAAACCTTATATAGAGGTTAGAGGAGAATCTGAAATAGAAGTTGTTCCAGATGAAATTTATTTAGATATAAAATTAGATGAAAGAGTAGAAAGAGGTAAAAAATTAACCATTGCTAGTTTAGAAAAAGAGTTTAAAAATGCGCTAAATAAAATAGGAATACCAGAAGATAATTTATCTATTGCTGATGTTAATGCAGTACTTGCAAAAACGGGTTGGTGGAGAGAAGAAGTTTTAGCAAGTGCCAATTATAGCTTAAAAGTTAATGGTGCTGATAAACTAAAACAGGTATTTGAATATTTAAAGAAAATGGAAATTTCTGATGTTAATATTACCAAAGCAACACACTCTAACTTAAAAGAGCTAAAAAATAAAAACAGCATTACAGCTATACAAAATGCAAAAAAGAAAGCAGATGAGTTATTAGCTGCAATAGGCGAAAAAACAGGAAAACCAATTGTTGTTAATGAAATAAATAATAATCAGCCTTATTATGCTAATGTAAACTATTTAAGAAGTGACAGCAATAAACTAAACAAAACTGAAGGGTATGAGTCAAAAGTTGTTGAGTTTAAAAAAATAAAAATAAAGTCGACTATTTATGTAAAATTTTTAATTGAATAAAAGTATAATTTTACTTATTATTAGTAAAGCTAAAAAACCTGCAAATAAATATTTGTGGGTTTTTATTTTACTAGTAATTTTTGCCCAATAGAAATAGTATTACTATCTAAATTATTGATTTTTTTAAGTAAATCAACCGAAATTCCATACTTTTTTCCAATTGAATACAAAGTATCACCCTTTTTTACTTTGTGAATATTCTTAGAAGATTTTTTAATAACAATTGGCTTACTAAAAGATTTACCATCATTTAACTTCTTAAATTCTTTTGCATAAGCTCCTTTTTTAATTTTATCAAACTCATACAGTTTATAAGTACGAATAATTCGTAATAATTTAGAAGGATATTTTTTGTCTGTTGCATAGCCTGCTTTTCGTAAACCATAAGCCCAATTTTTATAATCTTTTATGTTGTAATCAAACAAAAAAGCATAACGTCTTCTTTGCGTTAAAAATAAAGAATGATCATTGTAAGAAGTCTCTGGATATACATATTTTCTAAAACATTCGCCCTTTTCATCATCATCATGATACACACGTTCTCCTGTCCATTGTGTGTGGCATTTAATACCAAAATGATTATTAGATTTTAATGCCAATTGACTTTTACCATTACCCGATTCTAAAATTCCTTGAGCCAAAGTAATACTTGCAGGTATTTTATATTCATGCATTTCTTTAACAGCAATTGGTGCATATTTTTGAATATAAGCAAGTGTGTTTTTATTAAGGTTTGGATTTTTCTTTTTTAGTTTTTTTGTAATTTCATCTTCGTTTACAGATGGTAATTCAACTGGTTTAGGTTCAACAATTACAACTCCTGGGTTTTTTTTATTCACCACCTTTTTCTTAGAGCCACAACTCCATAAGATCAAACCCATTAGTGAACATAGAAAAATTTTTAACTTCATACCAAACTAATTATTTCTTGCTTTTTATTTTTTAATTTCTGATTAAATCCTGCAATACCTTGTAAACCTCCTGTATGAATTGCTAAAATTTTAGTATTTGCTTTAAAATGATTTTTTTGAATCTTGTCTAAAATACCAAAAATCATTTTACCTGTATAAACTGGATCTAACAAAACACCTGTTTCTTTTTTAAAATTATTGATAAAATGAATCAATTCTGATGTGTATTTTGCATAACCTCCAAAATGATAATCATTTTCTAAATTCCATTTTTTCTGATGAGCAAACTGCTGAATTTCTGTTGCCAAAAAAGAGCCTTTTAAAGCTGGGAAACCTATTATTTGTTGATGGCTTTCAGCTGAATTAATCAATCCAGCAATAGTACCTCCAGTTCCTATTGCACAACAAATATAATCGAAATTTGTATCTTCTTGAGTTAAAATTTCTTCACAACCTTTTACAGCCAAATCATTGGTACCACCTTCTGGAATAAGATAAAAATCGCCATATTTTTCTTTAAGTTGATTGATGAAAACAGCACTTGATTTCTCTCTGTATTGAGTTCTAGAAATAAAATCGAAAGTCATTCCGTTTTTATGCGCTTCAAGTAAAGTAGCATTATTAGCTAAGGTTTGTTCTAGGTTTTCATCCAATTCATC
This sequence comes from uncultured Polaribacter sp., assembly GCA_964565055.1. Classification (GTDB taxonomy): domain Bacteria; phylum Bacteroidota; class Bacteroidia; order Flavobacteriales; family Flavobacteriaceae; genus Polaribacter. Next base: position 233,288 of record CAZMDC010000001.1, read on the forward strand.
ACCTCTAATAATGCCTATGGTTTTAAATCTGTTTAAATTACCTGCAACTGCAGTTGCTACAATATGATTAGAAAAAGCACCTCCAAAAGTAAGTAAGGTTTGCTTTTGTTGTTTCTTGGCTTCTAGAAGATTATATTTAAGTTTTCTAAACTTATTTCCAGAAACAAAAGGATGAATTTCATCTTCTCTTTTTATAAAAAGCTCAACTTGTTTTTCATGCAAAATTGAAAGATGCACTTGTTGGTTTTTAGTGATTAAAATTTTTGAAAAATCGATATGATTCAATTGTGAATAGCTTTGCTACAAAAATACAGAAAGTAGTTTAGTTTACTTCAAAACTTAAAAATATTAAAAAGTTATATTTACAAAATAAAATCATCTATTTATAAATTATAATGGACAAAAAAAAGCTTAGAAAAATAAAATCACAGAAAAATGCAGCTATATTATTAATTATAGGACCAACCCTTATGTTAATTAATAAAACCAATCTTAATAAATTTAACTTTAATGAATATATTATTTCCACAGCATTAATTGTATTAATCATTTGTGGTCTTCTAGGTTTAAGAAATAGTTTACGAAAACTTAAAAAATATAAGTAAAAATATTTCTTACACTAATAATACGTTATGACTTTTCTTTTGGTTGATACATTACAATAATTTGGATGATTATTGCTAAAAAAACGAGTATATATATTTCAATTTGTGTAAATAACTCAACAGTATCAATAGCTCTTTTACTAATAGACATCTGCTTATTACCTTCATTAAGCTGAATTTTAGACAAGTTGCTAAGATTTATTTTTAAATTATCTAAACGATTATTAACTAATCTTGAATTACTAAAGTTAGTTTTTAAAAATTGATTTTCTATGATTAATAATTGCTCAAAATTAGCTTTTAAGTCATTAAAAACATCATCTTCTTCTAAAGTTAGTTTTGTTTCTTCAAAGTTAGAAATTAAAGATGCTAACTTCTTATTTACTTTTATATTCTCACTTTTAAAAAAACTAGAATCTAAAGTTACAACTGCAAGTTCTTTTTCTTGAACAGATTTTAGCATTTCAAATATTAAATCGTTGGCAATTAATCTATCTTCATAAATAGTCACCACAGAATCTCTAACTCTTACAAAATTATTTTTATCAATTAAATTTGTTGCAATTATTAAAACGAAAACCATTAAAATACCTAGTGTCCATTTTAATTTATTGTAAAAAGTCATATTCTATATTTTTGGTAATTCAAAAGACTAAAATACAAAAAACCTTCCATAAAAAAACAGCTGTTTTCTACTCTTATATAACTTTAACAAATTAAATATTACTTAAAAAAAGATATAAAAGAAATTAAGATAGAATAATAAATATCTATGAAATTGAATCAATAGATAAAATAACTAAAGAAAATAATCAGGCTCTTAGATATTATAACTGAATTATCTTTTCTAAATCATTTTTCATCATTAAATAAAAAAAAACAGTTTAGAAAACTAAACTGTTTTTAAAAAAAGTAGCGGGAACTGGACTCGAACCAGTGACCTTCGGGTTATGAGCCCGACGAGCTACCTACTGCTCTATCCCGCGATTTGGACTGCAAATATACAACACAAACTAACAATTAACCAAACTTTATTTTAATTATTTTTTAATCATTAAAAATATTATCGCTTAAGAAAACTAATTACCTTTGTATTATGGTACATAAAGCTGGCTTTGTAAATATTATCGGAAATCCAAACGTAGGAAAATCGACCTTAATGAATGCTTTGGTTGGAGAAAAATTATCTATAATTACACCAAAAGCACAAACAACAAGACATCGTATTTTAGGAATTTTAAATGAGGAGGATTATCAAATTGTATTTTCTGATACTCCTGGTATTATAAAACCTGCATACGAACTCCAATCCTCTATGATGGATTTTGTAAAATCTGCCTTTGAAGATGCAGATATCTTAATCTATATGGTAGAAGTTGGGGAAAAAGAATTAAAAAATGAAGCTTTTTTTAAGAGAATTATTCATAGTGAAATTCCTGTTATTTTACTACTAAATAAAATTGATAAATCTTCTCAAGATCAAGTTGAAGAAAAAATTGAATACTGGAAGAATAAAGTACCAAATGCTGACGTATTTGTAATATCTGCATTAGAGAGGTTTAACATAGCTGCTGTTTTTGAAAAAATTAAAGAACTACTCCCAGAAGCACCTCCTTATTACCCAAAAGATCAATTAACAGATAAGCCAGAACGTTTTTTTGTCAATGAAAAAATTAGAGAAAAGATTTTAACGCACTACAAAAAAGAAATTCCTTATGCTGTTGAAGTAGAAACTGAAGAGTTTATTGAAGAGGAAAATATTGTTAGAATTCGTTCTATTATTATGGTAGAACGTGAAACTCAAAAAGGAATTATTATTGGCCATAAAGGAACTGCTATAAAAAGAGTGGGTGCTGAAGCAAGAAAAGATTTAGAACAGTTTTTTCAGAAAAAAGTATTTATTGAGTTATATGTAAAAGTGAATAAGAATTGGAGAAGCGATAAAAACCAATTAAAACGTTTTGGTTATAATCAAAGCTAATCTTCTATAATTTCTATCATAAAATCATGTAATTCTTTCATTTGTTTTTTACCAATATCTTTTCCTAAAGATCCTAAAAAGTATAAAGTTAACCATAGAATTGGTAAGAAAATCAACATTATTATTGGAAAAACTAAAGGTTCTTCTAAAGAAATTTTGGAATATAACATAACCAAAAAACCTAAAAAAGATACACCGATCACAAAATGCAAAAACATAAACATGGTCCAAACTTGTGGTTTAGGGCCAAATAACCCTTTTAAAGTTGTAGTTTTTTCTGTACTTTTTATGACTTCTAAATGCAATTGAGGAGACCAAAAATGATCTTTAGCTTTTGGTATTGAAATAAAAACATGATTATCAGTGATGTTTCCTCTTAAATTAAAGTTTTTAGCAGCAAACTTGTTTTGAAATCTTGCTAAAACTGTTTGATGATCTTCTTGTAACTCAATAGAAAATCTTGGTCTTAAAAAAACTTCACTACTTCTTTTTTCAACTAACACACTTCTTATTTTATTTTGACAGATAATCTAACTTCATTGTAATAGATGCTGTTTTTTCTTTAGAAGAAGTGTTAAATGCACCACCCCAAGAATAACTTTCGTTAGAATTTTGTCCTGTAATTTGAAAAATACCCATTTTTGCTGAAATTAATTTTCCTAAATCACCTCCAGAGTTTTCAGCAATTTTTTCTGCTCTAGCTCTTGCATCTGCAGTAGCTTTAGAAATCATTTCTACTTTTAAATCTGCCAACTTGGTATAATAATATCTTGGTGGTTGAGAGTAAAACTCGATACCTTTATTTAATAACTCTGTAATTTCTCTAGAAACTTTTTCTACAGTAGCCACGTTTTTTGAATCAATTTGTAGAGATTGTGTTAATATATATCCTAGAAATTCATCTCCTGAATATTTACCATTTGTATATATAGCTTTGGTATTTTTTCTGCTTTGTACAGCTTTAAAAACAATCTCATCACTCTTAATTCCTTTTGAAACCAAATATTCTATAATAATTTTTTTATCCTTTTCTAAATTATTATAAGCTTGTTGTAGCTCTCTATTAGTATTAGAGAATGAACCTTCCCAAACAATTAAATCTGAAGTAAAATTGGCATTTCCTAAGCCAGTTACAGAAATATTACCCTTTCCATTATTTCTATTTATAATTGCATTTGCAAGTAAATATGCTGCAAAAACAATTGCAATTGAAAATATTAAAGAACTAAAACTTTTTTTCATAACAAACCAATTTAACTGTCTTTAAAAATACAACTAAAAATCGTGGGTTTAATTGTATCTTTGCAAAAAATTTATCATATAGAGATGAACAGTATTGTAGCCATTGTAGGAAGACCAAACGTAGGAAAATCAACACTTTTTAATAGGTTGGTTCAAAGAAGAGAAGCTATTGTAGATTCTGTAAGTGGAGTTACCAGAGATAGACATTATGGAAAATCTGATTGGAATGGAAAAGAATTTTCTGTTATTGACACTGGAGGTTATGCTATTGGTTCTGATGATATTTTTGAAGAAGAAATTAGAAAGCAAGTAGCTTTAGCAATAGATGAAGCAGATTTAATTGTTTTTGTTGTTGATGTTGAAGATGGTATTACACCTATGGATGCTGAAGTTGCAAAAGTTTTACGAAAAGTAAAAAAACCAATCTTTATTGCTGTTAACAAAGTTGATAATGCAATGAGAGATGCAGATGCTGTTGAGTTTTACAACCTAGGTTTGGGAGATTATCATACCATTTCTTCAATTAATGGAAGTGGAACAGGAGATTTATTAGATGCTATTGCAGCAAAAATTCCTGAACCAGAAGCTGTAGATTTAGACAATGAAGACTTACCAAGATTTGCTGTGGTTGGTAGACCAAATGCAGGAAAATCATCTTTTATAAATGCTTTAATTGGTAAAGACAGAAATATTGTAACTAATATTGCTGGCACAACTAGAGACTCTATTGATACCAAATACAACAGGTTTGGTTTCGATTTTAATTTGGTAGATACTGCTGGAATTCGAAAAAAATCGAAAGTAAAAGAAGATTTAGAATTTTACTCTGTAATGCGTGCTGTGCGTTCTATTGAGTATTCTGATGTTATTATTCTAGTAATAGATGCAACTCGTGGTTTTGAAGGCCAAGATCAAAATATATTTTGGCTGGCAGAAAAAAATAGAAAAGGAGTTGTAATCTTAATTAATAAATGGGATTTGGTTGAAAAAGAAACCAACACCATGCGTGATTATGAAGCTAAAATAAAAGAACAAATTGCACCTTTTACAGATGTGCCTATTATTTTTATTTCTGCACTTACAAAACAGCGTATATTTAAAGCTATTGAAACTGCTGTAGAAGTTTTCGAAAACAGAAAAAACAGAATTTCAACCAGTAAGTTTAATGATGTAATGTTAGAGGTTGTTAAAAACTATCCACCACCTGCAATTAAAGGGAAGTTTGTGAAAATAAAATACTGTATGCAGTTACCAACACAAACACCACAGTTTGTATTTTTCTGTAACCTACCTCAATACGTTAGAGACCCATATAAAAGATTTGTAGAAAATAAGTTAAGAGAAATTTATAATTTTTCTGGAGTGCCAATTACTATATACTTTAGACAGAAATAAGTTAATTTAAAGAATATCTATATTTAAGTCCTATTATTTTTAAACGACCATCAAAAGACTCATCAACTCCATTTTCTATTCTGTAGTAAATACCAAATTCTCCTATTTTTTTTATGTCATAACTGGTTCCTAAAGTTAATCTATATTTGTTTAAATTAATTTTTTCTTCATCACTAAATCTATTAAATATTTCTACAGCAAATTCTGGGTCTAGAGGCCAATTTTTTATTTTATATTCGAAATCTGTTTTAAACCTTAGGTTTTGCCTATGTTCATCACCATCTTCTAAAGATACCCCTAATTGATTTTTATTTTGGTATCTGATTCTATGGGAAATATCAAGCTGTTTAATTTTATATTTATAAGAAATATCAAAATTCCATCTAAAGTGATTCTCAAAACCCTGTTTTTTACCTTGATCATCATTTTCTGTTATATGCCTAAAACCTGCAGTAATTTCAAAATCTTTAAACAACTCATAATCAATAGTTAGTTCTGTAAAATATTCATCTGTATCTCTAATATCATTTTTCATTCTAAGATGTTGTTCTAGAATGAATTTTATTTTTTTGTTTAACTTGTAATCAACACCAACAACAGACCATAGTGCTAAATCTCCACTTTCTTGTGATTGTGTTGTAAAGCTTTGTAACAAAAAAACAAGTAATAAAGAAGTAAGTAGTTTTTTATGCATCATTTTTTGTCTGATTATAATAAATAATAACTGTAGCACTATCTTTTAGAAAATCTATATCTTCTACATCAACTCTATTGATATCTAAACCTGTTCTATCTTTTAAATCTTCTAAAAGTAAATTGTAGTTTTCTACTTTTATATTTTCAATTTTCTCGTATGTAATTTTTTTATTGAGCTCGTGTTTTAAAAGCCAAAATTTCTCTATAGCAGCTGTAGCATACATTATTGCAACATTTGCAAAAATAATTTCTACATAACTCATTTTTTTATTTGCAAAAGCATTCATGATAGAAACACCAATTACAATAAACAAATATGTCATTTCTTTTATGGGAATAGACTCTGTTCTGTATCTTAGAATACCAAAAATTGCAAATAAACCGAGTGCTAAACCAATATCTAACTTATATTTTTGAAGGGTAAAGCATAGAAAAAACACTACAATACCAATCATGTAAAAGGTAAATAGATAATCTTTTCTTCTTGATTTTTCGTAGTAAAACCACCTTACAATTATTGATAAGAAAAATATATTTAATACAAACAGAAATAATAGTTTATAGAAATCCTCATCAAAAACAGGAATATTCATAAAATCCATATCTACATTGAAATTTTATTGATTTTTAATAGTTTATTTTTAAATAAATTATACTTTATATTTTCGTATAAATTTACCATACCAATACAATATTTACTAAAACTGTAAGGGTTATAATTGTATTTTTTTAGAGCTTTAACAACGTCTGAGTTTCTATTAAATCTGGTTTGTTTTAGCTCAACAATTACAATATTTTTATAACTTTTTTCTTTAGATTTAAAAGAATATGTTAGTTCTAAATCTATTGTTACTCGTTCATTATCTTTTAAATTTACTAATGTAATTCTACGAAAATTATTCCATAAACTTGGTAATAGCTTATAGTTTTCTTTAGTTGTAGTAAAGATAAAATTTTTTAATTCTTGGTTTAAGTTAGGTTGAAAGTCATCAATTTTAACTCTAGATTTATTGGTTTCTCCTTTTCCATTTTTTTGTTTAATTTCTAAAAAAGTTAAATTTGAATCTACATATTTTCTTTGCCTTATTTTAGTTCTATTTACTTTTCCATTATGATGATCATTATAAAATTTAAATTTTGGAGTATCTAAGTATAATGATGAGTAATTCATTATTCTTTTATTCTTTACTTCTAAAACTTTATAGTTCTCTTTTAGTTGTTCTAAGATAAAATTTAGAAAAGATATATTTATAACAAATTTTGTATCTGTCCTTTTCATGAGGCTAACTTCCTCCATTTCAACTAAAGAAATACCTTTAAATTGATTTAATTTGGCTTCTATAGCTTTTAAATCAATTATATTTTTATCAGAATTCAACAAAAGTAATTTTATTATAGCTTTAATTTTTTACAATTCTTCTAGAAATAATCTTACCATCTGATAAAACTCTTAATAGATAAACTCCTTTTTTAAGAGAACTTAAATCAATATCTAATTTATTATCTGCTGCACCTTTACTATAAACTATTTGACCAAGCATGTTGTAAATTGTAATTTTTTCTAAACTATTTCGTAAAGAAACAACTTTTAGCTGATTTTTTGCTGGGTTTGGATATATCTTTAAACTATTGGTATCTATATCAAATTCTTCGTTTGATAGTGTATTACTTTCTATACCTGCAATAGATATATTGTTTAATGATACTGATTTTCCTTGATCTTCAAACATATTAGAACCATTGAAACGTAATCTTATTTTAAAGTTTGAATTATTATTTGCAGATGAAACATTAGAAAAATCTACTTCTGCTTTTGAATAATCATTAGTAATATTTAAACTACTAGAAATATTGTTTGTAGACCAAGTATTTCCATCCCAATAATCTACAATTAACGTTTGTGCTGCACCATCTGATTCTATTGCTAAAGCTAGTTTTATGTCTTTAAAATTAACTGTTGAAATATTGAGCTCCAAAGTATTTTCTAAGCTTTCATTTCTAAATGGTTGTTTTATCTGTAATCCTTTCACAAATGAAGCATTGTAAGGTGTATCATCATTTGCAAATGCAACATAATTTAGAGGTGTAGGATTATTTTCTCTTTCTAATGAAGCCTTTCTCCAATTTACATTTGATGATGTAAAAGGATACCCACTTAAAGAAGATTGATAGTTTAAAACTCCATTTGTATTATTTCTAGAATATGTAGCATTTATGTTCTCTAAAGGTGTGTCATTATCAATCTTATCATCAAACAACCAAAAGAATATGGTGTGTTCAAAATCTTCATCTCTTGTATAATTTGCAGTTAACTGTATATTTCCTGTTGGTGTTATTGTAATTTCTTTGTTAGAACTATTTGAACTACCTGACCAATTAGAAAAAGTAAATCCTGGATATTCTTTTGCTTCTAATGTAATAGGAATACCTTGAAAATATTTACCTGACCAAGGATAAGGATTTGATGAAACTCCTGGTGTTGATTCACGAACATCTATTGTATTTACTTTTACGTACCCTGCATTAAAATATGAAACATTTGTTTGTAAATTAATGGTATTAGAAATATTAAATTGATTTAAAATAATATTTCTTTGTTCTTCTGGTCTTTTTTCTGCCCATTCTAATAAATTATTTTTTTCTGTAGTTGTATAATAATCTTCTCTATCTGATCTATTTTGATCTTCTGATAAGTATGGGTTTACTTCTTCAAAAACTTCATTTATAATTTTAGTGAAATGTTGGGTATCATAAACAGTATTTATAATATCTGCAAAACGATTTAAAAATCTATTTTTAAAATTTTCATTTTTCAATAAATCAGCTAACAACCTATTGTTTGCAGATCTATCTGTATTAGATAGGTATTCTAACCAATCAAAATTTGCTAAAGAAGCTTCATAATCTTGTGTGCTTACCCTCCATTTACCGTCAGCAAAATCATTATTTTCTTTATTTCTAGCTCTCCAAAATTTTCTTTCGTAACTGTTATTTGCTGCAAAAATTACCATTATGGCATGGTCTATAAAAGACTCCATATCTAATAAGCTTTCTGCTTGTGCATAATTTTGAGAATTTGACATGTTGTTTTCAAGAATAAAATCTCTCATAGCTATGAAAGTTTCATAATCTCCATCTATACCTTCATCAAAATCACACTTAGATCCATTACAAGTAATTTGAACAAAATTTTCTCTTGAAACCCCAAAATTATATTCATAGTGAAATTCATCTAAACGATCTCTGAATGCTGTAATTCCCCAATATTCTCCATTTATAAAGTGTATTGCTGGTTGTATTCTAGTTACTCCATTATAAATAGGTTGCATTGCTCTACTAAAAGCAACATCATATGATACAGAACCTCCTGCACCATCTCCTCTTAATAATATTCTCTTAAAATTATTATTGGTTGCAGAAATTGCATTTGGTATATTTTGTTTAAAAAAGTTATGATCAAATTTATTATTATCATCATATTCGCTTCTTGCATATAGTCTTAAGTTTTTTACAATAGCAATTCTAGAATTATTTCCATGAATTCTAAAACCCGCTCGTAAATTTTCTATAGAATTTAAGTTTTTAGGTTCAAATAATTCTATATCAGATTCATACTCCCATTCTCTCCCACTTCTTGCATAATTACTTATTTCTGGTCTCCAAGATTGATTGTTATTTGGGTTGTTTTCTCTCCACGTATCAAAATCAATTCCAGAAGTATAAATACCATCATTGTAATCAAATAATTTTTTCTCAGGAATTTGTATTGAAATAACTGGCAAATCATATGGATTACCTCCAGACCAAACAAAATAAGTTTTTGCTTTAGTCTGCGAACCTTTGCCATCTAAAAAAGTTTTAGCCTTTACAATAAAAGCTTTTCTTACTTTATTTGGTGGCACAAAGTGCTCAAATTGATTCGTATTTTTATTAACTAAATTATTATTTTCTAAAGATGTATCAACAACATTAATTGGACTACTGTAAGAAAAAGATTTATAAGTCTCGTTTAGTAATTCTCCAAAATTATCACCAGGATTTGTTGGATAGTCATTTTTAAAACTAAAACTAGCGCCAGATAAATTATTTATATCTGGTTCAGAACCATCTAAAGTGTAAACAATTGTAGCGTTTTGTACATTACTAGATAAACTTAAATTAAAACTTGAACTGTACAAGCCAGAATCGTGTGAGAAATTTGGAGACTCTAAAGTTGTTGTTGACCCAGAATTTGAGTTTGATGCCAAAGGAGAAGGGCTATTAAAAAACAACCAAGAACCTGTTCCATCTGGTTTTCTTCCATAAGAAGTATCTGTTTCTAAATTAACTGAAGGAGAACCACTAATTAACAATCCATTTGAATTTGTTAGAAAAAGTGTTTCTCCTTCTGCTGCTATATTAAAGTTGGTATGTAAATCATTTTTTCCGTTTTTTCTATCTTTGCTTGATGCCCAAATTAAAATATATTCATTGGTATTAATTGTTATTGATGGCAAAACCCACTTATAAGGTAAATCTCTATCATCAGATAAGCCAAATCCATTTAAGTTAATAGCTGTTGTTCCATAATTATAAATTTCAATCCAATCTTCAAAATCATCATCCGAATCTTGTAATCCTGTTGTATTTGAAGAAACAAACTCATTTATTACAACTTTTTCAGGGTCAGCAGTTGTAGCACCTGTATTACTATCTTTAGGTGTTGGTTCTGTAAAAAAGCTCCAAGAACCTGTGCCATCTGGTTTTCTACCATAAGAATTATCTGTAGCAATTGCTACTGCAGGAGATTCATCTATTTTAGCTCCATTACTATTTGTTAGTATTATAGATTCCCCTCCAGATTTTAGTTTAAAGTTTGTGTGTAATCTATCCTTATTACTTGTTCTATTTTTGTCTGAAGCCCAAATTAAAATGAACTCTTTAGGTTCTAAAATAATTGATGGAAATCTCCATTTAAAAGGATTATCTGTTTGGTCAGATAATCCAAAGCCTGATAAATTTACACTTGTTGTACCATAATTGTAAATTTCAATCCAATCTTCAAAATCACCATCTTCATCAGAATTTATACTTGAATTAGAGGAGACAATTTCATTAATAGAAATATTCTGAGAAATAATATTTTTTGATATTAGAAAAAAAAACAGAAGAAAAGTTATTTTAAAATTATGCATAGCAACAATTTTTTTTATTTTTTAAACATCTATAAATTGGAGGGAATAATTTTCGAATATACATAGAAAACAATTAACAATGAAGAGGTTAATTAAAAAAACAAGCAGAAAGAATTAACGTAACCTTTATAAGATAATAAATATCAACCAAATTCATTTTTGTATTTTTGCATAAAAAATTCTTATAAATGAAGATTTTAGAATCTAACTCTTTACCTAATGTAGATTTACCTCTACAAATGAATATTTCATTTAAAAAAGTCTTTGTTCTTTTTGAAAAGTATGCACACCTAGAAAACAAAAAACACCCTTTTCATGATGCAGCAAAAAAAATGGTATATTTATTTAGAAAAAATCCAGAACTTATAAACGGGTTTTCTAATCTTGATTTATTAAACACACATAAAGATCTGATAAACTTAATGTTAGATCCTTTATTTCCAGAAGCCTTAAGGTTAAACGAAATAAAGGCGGCTAGTATTCCATTTTCTTTTACTTCATTTAAACTTACAGATCGATTTGAAAATATTATAAAAAATGCTGGAGATGATTACGAATTATTAGTTCGTAATTTCGAAGATAATAGCATGTATGTAATGGCTTGTACTTTTATTTTAAGTATAGTTTATGATTTTAAGATTGATATAAAAAGACCTTTTTATTTTGATATTCCAGATAAAACCACTGGAACAATGAAATATTACAGAGCTGCTTTTAATGCAGATTTTTCTGAAATTATAGCCACAGAAAAAGCCCCTAAATTAGAACAAAAAGACTTTAGAGAACTTTTAAATAACTTTGAAAACATAGACTTGTGGAAAGAAAAATTTCCACCTAACAGTTATATTTTTAAAGGTTTTGGTATTATAAACTTATTTGATGTTACAGCAGAAGAAATGTTATCTTCTATTAAAGCTAACCTTCTGGCTGGAGGAGATAATTTAATCTTTAAACTACAAAATAATCTTAGAGATTTTTACAGTTTAAAAGATTTACGTTTAGGCTACTCAATATTTGACAATGCAAATTCAAAAATTTGTGAAACTGTAGTTCAAAAATCCAATAGCTTAATTCTAAATAATCAAGAAGAAATACCTTGTAATAAAAAATACTTTTGTAACACTTTATTGCAAAAGGTATTTATTAATCATGAAACGTTTATAATTTCTGATATTGAAGAATATGGTATTAAAACAAACAAAAATCCTTTTTATCAAAATCTATATGATGCTGGCATTAAAAGTATCATTATAATACCAATAAGAGCTACAAAAAATGGCGATTTAGCTTTACTAGAAATAGCATCTCCTAGAGCTTATGATTTAAATTCAGTTAACATCAATAAGTTAAAAGATATTATTCCTGTTTTTGAAGCTGCTGTAAAAAGAAGTTCAGAAGAACGTCAAAATGTTTTAGAAGCTACTATTCAAGAAAATTACACTTCTATTCATAGTGCTGTAAAATGGCGTTTTTATGAAGCTGTAGAAAAATTTCATTTAGAATCACAAACAAATGAAAATGCAAAATTAGACGAAATTATTTTTGATGACGTTTATCCTTTATTTGGTCAGAGTGATATTAAAGGATCTTCAGATGCTAGAAACAAAGCCATTCAAGAAGACTTAATTACTCAACTTACTTTAGCTATAGATGTTTTAGAAAATGCTTGTAAAAAAGAGGCATTACCTATTTATAAAGAGTTAATGTTTAGAATTCATACGTTTCTAAAAGAAGTAAAAAGCGAGCTAAATGCAGGTGATGAAGTTAATATTTTAGAGTTTTTAAAACGTGAAATTTATCCTGTTTTTAATCATATTAAAGATATCAATAAACAACTTGCTAATAAAGTAAGCATTTATATGAATCGTTTAGATGCTGATTTAGGTGTAGTATACGAAAAACGTAAAGAATACGAAAATAGCGTTGATATTTTAAACGACAAACTATCTAGATATCTAGATATGAAACAAAGAGAAGCACAAAAAATGTATCCTCATTATTTTGAAAGATACAAGACAGATGGTGTTGAGTTTAATATGTATATAGGGCAATCAATTACTAAAGACGATACTTTTGATGAAATTTACCTCTACAACTTACGCTTATGGCAATTACAAACCATGTGCGAAATGGAAAATATTGCATTTAATGAGTTAGAAAGAATGCAGCACGAATTAAGAGTTGCTTCTTTAATTTTAGTGCACAGTAACCCAATGGCTATAAAGTTTAGAATGGATGAAAAGCAGTTTGATGTTGATGGTGCATACAATATTAGGTACGAAATTATTAAAAAAAGAATAGATAAAGCGTACATAAAAAATACAGAAGACAGGTTAACTGTACCTGGTAAAATAGCTATTGTATACTCACAAGATAAAGATGCTTTAGAATATATTAAATATATTAATTTCTTACAATCTAGAAATCAGTTGGGTAAATTAGAATTTTTAGAATTGGAAGAATTACAAGGTGCTACAGGCTTAAAAGCATTAAGAGTAGAAGTTATTTATCAAGAAGATTTTGATGAAAAAAAAGCAATTACTTTTAAGGATTTAATAAAAGAAATAGAAGCTTAATTGGTAATTTCTTGAAAAGAAAAAGAGGCAGCAAAAGCAATTACACTTACAATTATTCCTGTCATAAATACAGTGTACGTAATTCTTAATATCTTGTATTTTCTACTTAAAACCAAGCCTAAGTAATATAAATCTTTAGTTAAAGAACCATATAAATAGTCTCTATCTTCCATCATTTCAGAAATTCCCCACTCAAAATCATCTAATTTCATTTGATGAAAATTACCAAAAAATAGCAAGTTTACTTTTCTGTTTGCAACATCTTCTTTTGTAAACTTACCTTCTGTAACATTAGGTCTTGTTGCAATAATTGATAATACAATAGAAGCTACAGTAAAACCAACAAAAATTATTGTTGGTACAAATAAGTGGGCATTTGAAGGATTGTCTAATTTTGGTAATAGATTAGATAGCGCTAACGAAACAATAATTGCATTTACAGATAATAGAATATTAGCTTTTGTATCTGCAATATCACTTAAAGTAATATGATTTCTCAAAGCTACCCTAAACATAGTTTCTACACCTCTTTCTGGTACAATACTTTTATTTTTCTTTAAGTCTAGTGCTTCTTTTTTTTGTCTAAATTTCTTATTCTCTTTTTTTAATTTCTTCTGATTTTTTAGCAGTTTTGCTAAATTTTTATCCTTAGTTTGTGTCCAGTTTTTGAGAGCATAATCTGTATAGTATCTATGTTTTTGTGTAAAAAAAGATAAGTTTAAAGCAATCCATTCTTTGTGTTTATAAGTTTTATCTAACACTAACTCCCACTCTTTTCTTAATAAAGAAGTGTAATCAAAAAACTTTTTAGAAGCCAAATGAGCAGAATCTGCATCTCTAATAATTTCCTCTAAATTATTAGTAGGCACAGAATTCATTTTGGTAGCTAAAATTAACTTTGTAATCTCTTTAATTCTTGTTTCAGAAATTTCTTTTAAAATTAAAAAATCAGTAGCAATGGTTACGCTTTGTTGCTCATGATTATCATTACTTTCTACAAAGCCAACATCATGAAACCAAGCTGCAATAACTAGGTTTTCTAAATCTGTTTGATTTAGTTTTTCATGTTCCGAAATTTCAATAGTTTTTTCAACAACTCTTTGCGTATGTGCTAAATTGTGATATACGTAGTTTGCATGTAACTTTTCGTTTAACAGCTCATAAACGTATTTTTCTACTTCATTTATAATTTCGCTCATCCTATAAATTTTTATCAAAAATAAACAAATAAATTCGCTTTTAAAGCTATTCATTTTATCGTAAATTTATACAGGTAAAAAATCAGTTTAATTGTAATTTAAATTGTAATTTTTTAAGAATTGAACCGACTATTTTTAAGAACGATTTTAAACGAAAATAAGTATATGTTAACTTGGAAAGATGTAATTCATTTTGCAACAAAAGGAAACCCAACTCCAGTCGAAAGAGTTGAAAAGTCAGAAGCTGAATGGAAAGAAATTTTAACTGCAGAGCAATTTAGAATTACTAGATTAAAAGGAACTGAAAGACCTCATTCAGGAGAATTATGTTCTATTTATGATGAAGGGCAGTATAATTGTATTTGCTGTAAAACACCTCTTTTTGATTCTTCTATAAAATACGAATCGAGTTCTGGCTGGCCTAGTTTTACGCAACCTATTCAAGAAAACGCAATTCAGTATGTAAAAGATACTACACTAGGAATGGTTAGAGTAGAAGTTTTATGCAATACTTGCGATGCTCATTTAGGTCATATTTTTCCTGATGGACCAGAACCAAGTGGTTTGCGCTATTGTATTAATTCAGAATCTATGAAACTAGAGAAAAATAATGAGTAAAGATATTAGAGTAGCCACAGTTGGTGGTGGGTGTTTTTGGTGCACAGAAACCGTTTTTTTAGCAGTTAAAGGAGTTGAAAAAGTAGTATCTGGTTATGCAGGTGGTAATGCTCCTGGTAAACCTACCTATAGAGAAATCTGTTCTGGTTTAACAGGTCATGCAGAAGTAATTCAAATTACTTATGATGCAAATAGTATTTCTTACGAAGATATTTTAGTCATTTTTATGACAACTCATGATCCTACTACATTAAACAGACAAGGTGCAGATAGAGGTACTCAATACAGATCTGTTATTTTTTACCATGATGAAAATCAGCAAAAAATTGCAGAAGAAGTTTTAAAACAATTACAAGTTTATTTTGATGATAAAATAGTAACTGAAGTAAGTCCATTACCCATTTTTTACGAAGCAGAGCAAGAGCATCAAGATTTTTATAAAAATAATCAAGGTTATGGTTATTGCACCTATGTAATAGAACCAAAATTAGCAAAACTTAGAAAATTACACGCAGATAAATTAGCATGAAATTAAACCTGAAACATACTTTTTTAAATGAATTACCAGCAGACAAAATTCTAGAAAATTCTAGAAGACAAGTTACAGATGCTGTATATTCTTTTGTAACTCCAAAAAAAACGCAGCAACCAGAGATACTTCATGTATCTCAAGAAATGGCAAATGAGCTGGGTATTACACAAGAAGAAACCAAAACAACCTTATTTAAAAAAATATTTACGGGCAATGAAGTATACCCAAACACAAAACCTTATGCCATGTGTTATGGAGGTCATCAGTTTGGGAATTGGGCAGGTCAATTAGGTGATGGTAGAGCAATCAATTTATTCGAAATTGAGCATCAGAGCAAAAACTGGAAAATACAATTAAAAGGCGCAGGCGAAACTCCTTATTCTAGATCTGCAGATGGTTTGGCAGTTTTACGTTCATCAATTAGAGAATATTTATGTGCAGAAGCCATGTGTCATTTAGGAGTGCCAACAACAAGATCTTTGTCTTTAGCTTTATCTGGAGACGATGTTTTAAGAGATGTTATGTATGATGGAAATCCTGCTTATGAAAAAGGCGCCATTGTTTCTAGAATATCTCCATCTTTTTTACGCTTTGGAAATTTCGAAATATTTGCCTCAAGAAATGATAGTAAGAATCTTAAAATTCTAACAGATTACACCATAAAACATCATTTTTCTCATTTAGGAAATCCTTCTAAAGAAACCTATATTCAATTTTTTGGTGAAGTCGCAGATCGAACTTTAAACATGATTATTGATTGGCAAAGAGTAGGTTTTGTTCATGGAGTTATGAATACAGACAACATGTCTATCTTAGGGTTAACCATAGATTATGGGCCTTATGGCTGGCTAGAAGGCTTCGATTTTGGCTGGACACCAAATACTACAGACAGACAAAATAAACGCTATAGATATGGAAATCAACCTAATATTGGTTTATGGAATTTGTATCAACTTGCAAATGCTTTGTACCCATTAATAGAAGATGCTGCTCCTTTAGAAGCTATTTTAAATAACTACAAGACAAATTTTGAGAGAAAATCTTTACTTATGATGAAAAGTAAATTAGGGCTGTTTGTTGTTGATGAAGATGATTTAAAATTGATTCAAGAATTAGAGGATAATCTACAACTAGTGGAAACAGACATGACGATTTTCTTTAGAAATTTAAGTAATTTTTCTAGTTCTAAAGAAGGTTTAAAAATTGTTGAAGACGCATTTTATGATTTAAAAAGTATTTCTGATGATGTAAAAATTAGATGGAATAGCTGGTTCAAAAAATACGAAAATCGATTAGCAATTGAAAGAGTTTCCTCTGATGAACGTAAAGAAAAAATGGATGCAGTAAATCCGAAATATGTATTAAGAAATTACATGGCACAGCTAGCTATTGATGCTGCAAATAATAAAGATTACAGCTTAATTAATGAGTTATATCAATTATTAAAAAAACCATATTCAGAACAACCAGATAAAGAAAAATGGTTTGCAAAAAGACCTGAATGGGCCAGAGATAAAGTAGGTTGTTCAATGTTATCATGTAGCTCTTAATCAAAAATAAATTATTATGAAAGCAATTTGGAATAACGAAATCATAGCAGAAAGTAATGCTACAGTGATTGTAGAAAATAATCATTATTTTCCTGAAAATACTATTAAACAAGAGTACTTTATACCAAGTACAACAAGAACAGTTTGTCCTTGGAAAGGTGAAGCTTCTTACTATACTTTAGTGGTTAATGGTAAAGAGAATAAAGATGCAGCTTGGTTTTATGGGCGTCCTTTTGAGGCTGCAAATAATATTAAAAATCATGTTGCTTTTTGGAAAGGTGTAAAAGTAACAGAATAACAATATATGCAAACCTGTAAAATAGCTTTTGGTGGTGGCTGTCATTGGTGTACAGAAGCTGTTTTTCAATCTTTACATGGTGTGGCTGAAGTAAATCAAGGTTGGGTTGCTTCAACTGATAAAAACAATACATTTTCAGAGGCTGTAATTGTACATTTTAATCCTTTAGAAATTAACTTAAAATTTCTAATTTCAATTCATTTGGCAACTCATAAAAGTACCAGTAATCATTCTATGAGAAAGAAATACAGATCTGCTATTTATGTATTTTCTAATCAGCAGAAAACAGAAAGCAAAACTATTTTAGCCGAAATTCAAAAAAATACAGCAAGTCAAATCATCACTCAAATTTTGCCTTTCTCTAAGTTTAAACCATCTGAAGCTCAGTTTCAAAACTATTACAAGAATAATCCTCAAAAACCCTTCTGCAAGAAATATATCTTACCAAAATTAGAACTCATTTCCAATAAGTTTGATGCTAATGATTTTGTAAAAAAATAGAAATTATTTTCTTTGATTTATTTACAGTAACTTTAGGTACTATAAACTTATTGTTTATTACAAAATAAAAATCAGCCAAACATGAAAAAAAGAAATAGCATCTATATAATTCCGCTTTTATTGTTAGGTGGAATTTTATGGGCATCTAACTACAGCAAAGTAGAAAAAGAATATTCACCTATAGAAACTAACTTCATAAGCGCTTCAGAAAATTCTGATAATTTCAATAAAATGATGGATGTTCTAACTCACCCAAGATGTATGAACTGTCATCCAAGTGATAATATTCCAAAACAAGGCATAGACAGTCATCCTCATTATTTTGGGATGAAAGGTGGTGAAAAAGATCATGGTTTTGAAGCTACAAAGTGTGCAACTTGTCATCAAAAGGAAAATAATAATTATTCAGGTGTACCAGGTGCTCCTCATTGGGGTTTGGCTCCACAATCTATGGCTTGGAAGGGTTTAACTAGAAAAGAAATTGCAGAAGTTATCTTAGATAAAAGTAAAAATGGAGGTAAAGATTTAAAAGGTGTAGAAAAACATTTAACAGAAGATGATTTAGTGCTTTGGGCCTGGAATCCTGGTGTAAATGCTGCAGGAGAAAAAAGAGAAACTCCACCAATTTCTGAGGAAGAATTTAAAAGAGTTGTAAAAGAATGGATTGCTAATGGTGCAATAATTCCAGAAAATTAATCGCAAAAAAGAAACAATGAAAATCTCATTCAAAATAAATAATAAAAAAGTTTCAGTGGATGTTTCTGATGAAAATACGCCTCTTTTATGGGTAGTTAGAGATATGTTAGACTTAAAAGGAACAAAATTTGGTTGTGGTAAAGCAGCTTGTGGTGCATGTACTTTGCATGTAGATGATGTTGCTGTGCGTTCTTGCTCTTATGCAGTAAAATTTGCAGAAGGTAAAAATGTAACTACTATAGAAGGTTTGGGTAATGCAGAAAATCCACATCCTGTTCAGCAAGCTTGGATAGAAGAAATAGTTCCACAATGTGGCTATTGTCAGCCAGGTTTTATGATGGCTACAGCTGCATTATTAAAAGAAAATGATAATCCAACAGACGAAGATATAGACAACAATATTATTAATATTTGTAGATGTGCAACCTATTACAGAATGCGAAAAGCAATTCATAGAGCTGCTGAATTAACAAGAGAAACTAAACTATAAAACATGAGCAAGAAATTATCACGTAGAAAATTTTTAGTTAGAGGTGGTTTAGGTACACTTGGAGTGTTGGCTGTAGGTACTTATCTATTTCGTAATCCAATTCGTAGAGAAATTATTGGTTTTGCAGAGTCTTTTGTAGCTCCTTATTCTGGTTCAGGTACAGATGCTAATTTATGGTTTGAAATTACAAAAGACAATAACATCATTTTACATTCGCCTAAAGTAGAAATGGGCCAAGGAACGTTTACAGGTTTTGCTCAGATTGCTGCAGATGAATTAGATGTAGATATCAATCAAATTCAAGTAATTGCTGCATCAACAGCAAGTGGAATTGTAGACAGCTTAGGTACAGGAGGTAGCTTATCCATAGCCTCTTTATGGACTACTCTTCGTGAATTGGCAGCCACAACTCGTGAAATGGTAAAGCTAGAAGCTTCGAAAAAATGGAATGTTTCTGTTGATGATCTAACTACCAAAAACGGAATGGTTTTAAATGGAAAACAACAAATTTCGTATGCAGATGTTGCAAAGGATGTTACAGAATGGGAAATTCCTGATACACCAAAATTAAAACCAGTAGCATCTTATAAATTGGTAGGTAAACCTTTACCAAGAATAGACTTAAAGGCAAAGGTTTATGGAGACCCTATTTTTGGAATGGATGCTGAGATGGAAAATATGTTACATGCAGTAATCTTAAGACCAGAATATATTGGTGCCACCTTTAAAAGCGCCAATTTTAGTAAGGCAGAACAAATGCCAGGAGTTGTAAAGGTTGTACAAATTGATGATTGGGTTGGTATTGTTGCCAAAACATATCCAGAAGCTTTGGCTGCAAAACTTGAAGTTGATGTAGAATGGAACATCCCAAAAAAATGGACAGAAGAAGACATAAGAAATCTAATTACTGTTGGTAGTGGAGATGAAATGATTGTTCAAAAAGAGGGTGATGTTCTTGAAAATGATAATGAAGATTTTTTAGAGCTAGAGTTTAAAAGTCCTATTGGTGCTCATGCACAATTAGAACCAAATGGCGCTGTAGCCTCTTACAAAGATGGAAAAATAACAGTAATTTTATCTACTCAAGTAATTGGTATTACACAAAATCAAATTGCAAAAGCGTTAGATATTGATACAGATAATGTAAATGTAATTCCTACCTATTTAGGAGGTGGTTTTGGTAGACGCTTAAATACAAATCATGCAATTCAAGCTATTAAATTATCTAAAGCAGTTGGGCAACCTGTAAAGTATTTCTTCACTAGAAAAGAAGAGTTTCAAAATGATATGTTTAGACCTCCAACGCATCATATTATGAGAGGTAAACTAAATGAGAAAGGATTGATTGAGCATTTAGAACATCACTTTGCAAGTGGTAATGTGGCTATAGATTCTTTGCTTTTACCAGACATTGCAAACACAGTTTTAGGTGCAGATTTTGGTGCAATTCGTGGAGGA
>CAZMDC010000001.1:254398-272711 GCA_964565055.1 uncultured Polaribacter sp.
GTTGTAGAAGTTTCTATAGAAAACAAAGAAATAAAAGTGCATAAAGTTACTTGTGTTATGGATTGTGGAATTGCTGTAAATCCAGATCAAGTTAGAGCACAATGTGAAGGCGCAATGATTATGGCCATGAGTGCTGCCATGCACGAAAAAATGTACATAGAAGATGGTCAATTACAACCTACCATTTTCGGACCTTATGAAATGGCTATGATAAAACACGCTCCAAAAGAAATTAACGTACACTTACTGCAAGGCATGGACAAACCAGGGCCAGTTGGTGAACCTCCTTTAGGACCAATTGCAGCTGCTATAGGGAATGCTGTAAAAAGATTAACAGGAGAAAGATTAACTGAAATGCCATTAAAACTCTCTTAATTTTGATACACGAACTTAAAGAAATCATACAACAAGCAGTAATCAATCAAAAAAAAGGATTGAAAAATGTGATGGCCTCTGTTGTACATTTAGAAGGTTCCTCTTATAGAAAACCTGGAGTTAGAATGCTAATTTCGGAAGATTTACATTCAGTAGGTGCAGTTTCTGGTGGTTGTGTAGAGAAAGAAATCATTCAAAGAGCCAAAACTGTTTTTAAAGATAATAAACCAAAAATCATTACTTATGATGGTAGATATAGATTGGGATGTGAAGGTATTTTGTACATTTTAATAGAACCTATTTTTATTAAAGATGATTTTTTAACCGTATTTCTAGAAACATATTCAAAAAGAGAATCATTAAAAATTGAAAGTAATTATAAATTAGAAGACGAATCTTTTGGTGCTTTTGGCTCAATGATAACTTTTGAAAATGGACAACAATTTTCGTTTTCTGAGCAATTCAGTATTGATGAACAAACACAAGTTTTTTCACAAGATTTACAACCTGCTTTTAAATTGGTGATTATTGGTGGAGAACATGATGCAGTGCAATTATGTAAAATTGCAGCAAATCTTGGTTGGGAAATAGAAGTGATTACATCTGCCAAAGACAGTAAACAACTTTCAGATTTTCCTGGAGCTAGTAAAGTGTTAGGTGAAAGTCCAGAAACCATAGCATTTAAAGACATCAAACAAAATTGTGCAATTGTTTTAATGAACCATAGTTATGTGCAAGATTTAAAATATCTCGTAAAATTATCTGAAGAGAACTATTCGAATTACATAGGTATTTTAGGTGCTCCTAAAAGAAGAGAACGATTATTTAATGAGCTTTTTGAATTTGCTCCTGAAACTACAGAAGAATTTTTAGAAACTATTTATACGCCTGCAGGTTTGCATATTGGTGCACAAACACCACAAGAAATTGCAATTTCTATTATTGCAGAAATTTTAGCGGTAACAAGAAATAAAGATCCTTTTTCTCTGAGAAATATTACAGGAAAAATACACAGTAACTAACCTTATGAAGATTGCTATTTTAGTTTTAGCTGCAGGTAAATCTTCTCGAATGAAAAGTATTAAACAGCTCGAAAAAATTGATAATAAAACCCTACTAGACATTTCTTTAACCAAAGCAAAGCAATTAACAACAGCAACTATTTTTTGTGTACTAGGAGCAAATTCAAAAAAAATACAGCAAGAAATTAGCACTAAAGATGTTCCTTTTATTGAAAATAAAAATTATGAAAACGGTCTAAGCTCTAGTATTGTAGCTGGTGTTCATCATTTAAAAAAAAGTACTGTTAATTACGATGGAGTTTTTATTCTACTAGCAGATCAACCTGCTATTACAACTTCATATTTAAAAGATATGATATCGATTTTTCAAAAAAACCCTACAAAGATTATTGCATCAAAATACGATTCAACCTTTGGAGTTCCTGCACTATTTTCTAAAAAGTACTTTGATGCTTTGTTAGGAATTGAGTTCGACAAAGGTGCAAAAGAGTTCATAAATTTGCATAAAAAAGAAGTTCTTTGTTCAAAATTAGAAACCAATTTCTCTGATATTGATACCAAAGAAGATTTAAAACTCTTTAAGAATCAATATTAAAATAGTTAATTTTACAAATATGAAACTATTCAAGTATTTTTCTCCTATTATCACTTTAGTATTCTTAGGTGCATGTGCTACATCAAAATTTCAAGTGTCTGAAAATCATGTTTTTACACCAAAAAAAGAGGCAGAAGTATTACATTCTTTTTATTTAATTGGTGATGCAGGAAATTCAGATTTAAATAAAAAAGATTCTGCATTAGTATATTTAGAAGAAGTAATAAAAAATGCTAAAAAAAATTCTACACTTATTTTTTTAGGAGATAATGTTTATGAAAAAGGTATACCAAGAAAAAAAAGAAGAAAGAAAAAAAAGAAAACTAGAAAAAAATATAAATTAGCAAAACATAGGCTAGAAGTACAGTATGACCTAGGTAAAAAATTTCCTGGTAACACTATTTTTATTCCTGGAAATCATGATTGGTATAGTGGTTTAGATGGTTTAGAAAGGCAAGAAGATTTAGTCGAAGACGCTTTAGGTAAAAATACTTTTGAGCCAGAAAATGGCTGTCCTTTAAAGAAAATTGAGATAAATGAAGACATTAATGTAATTGTGGTTGACTCTCATTGGTTTGTTACTAATTGGAATAAACATCCAGGTATTAACGATAAATGCGAAATTAAAACCAGACAAAAATTCTTTGATGAGTTTGAAGGGATGGTTAAAAAATCTCAAGGAAAAACAACACTTGTTGCAATTCATCATCCTATGTTTACAAATGGTCCTCATGGAGGTTACTATTCTTTTAAAAGTCATATGAAACCTGCACCTATTTTAGGTTCTACTCTTAATATACTTCGCAAAACTTCAGGAGTTACTAATACAGATCAGCAAAATGAAAAATATAATGAGCTAAAAAGTAGGTTAGTTACCATTGCTCAAGAAAATAAAAGAATTCTTTTTGTTTCTGGTCATGAGCACAGTTTACAATATAATATTAAAGACAATATACCACAAATTGTAAGTGGTTCTGGATCAAAGAATTCAGCAGTAAAAAATGTAAATGGTGGTATTTTTGGTTACGGAACTCAAGGTTTTGCAAGGTTAGATGTTTATAAAGATGGTGCATCAACTGTACATTACTATACTGCAAAAGATAAAAAAATAGTTTTTGAAGCTAACGTGTTTAGTAAAGAAAAAAAATACGAATTAGATTCTTTCCCAAACACGAAACTTAGCAATAAAAGTGCATCAATTTATACAGAAGATGAAGTAAATAAATCGAAATTTTTTCAATTTATTTGGGGAGATAGGTATCGTGAGTATTTTGGAACAAAAGTACTTGCACCTACTGTTCTTTTAGACACACTGCTTGGTGGTTTAACCCCAGTTAGAAGAGGTGGAGGTCATCAATCAAGATCTTTGCGTTTAAAAGATAAAAAAGGGCGTGAGTATGTAATGAGAGCTTTACGTAAAAGTGCAGTGCAATACTTACAAGCTGTAGTTTTTAAAGAGCAATATGTAGAAGGTCAATTTGAAGGAACTGTAGTACAAGATTTACTTTTAGATGTATTTACGGGTTCACATCCTTATGCTCCTTTTACAATAGATAAACTTGCTGAAGCTGTAGATATTTACCATACAAAACCTGTACTATATTATGTACCAAAACAAAAAGCGTTAGGTAATTTTAACAAAGATCATGGAGATGATCTATATATGATTGAAGAAAGGCCTGATGAAGGACATGGAGACAAGAAAAACTTTGGCTATTCTAATAATTTAATAAGTACAGATGATTTAAGAAAAAATTTAGCTAAAGATGAAAAGTATGTTTTGGATGAAAAATCTTACATAAGAGCTAGACTTTTTGATATGCTAATTGGAGATTGGGATAGGCACCAAGACCAATGGAGATGGGCTGAAATTAAAACAAATAACAAAGTAATATATAAACCTGTACCCAGAGATAGAGATCAAGCATTTTCAGTCTTTGGAGATGGTTTATTTTTAAAATTTCTTACAAATGCCATTCCTGGATTAAAAGGTATGCGTTCTTATAGTGAAGATTTAAAAGAACCTAAAAAATTTAGTTATTCAGCATATCCACTAGATATGATGCTCATAACAAAATCAGGAAAAAATGTTTGGGATGAACAAGTAAATATTATTCAATCTCAAATAACTGATGAAGTTATTGAAAGTGCATTTAATAAATTACCAAAAGAAGTACAAGATCATACTGTAGAAGATATAAAAAAGAAGCTAAAAGGTAGAAAGAATAACCTTCAAAAAATTGCCAATAAATACTATAATTATTTAAATAAATTTCAGGTAGTAATTGGAACAAATAAAGATGACTTTTTTGATATTGAACGTTTTGCAAATGGTGATACGAAAATTACAATTTATAGAATTAAAGATGACAAAAAAGCAGATATTGTTTTAGAAAGAAAATACAAACAAAATATTACAGAAGAAATTTGGATATATGGTCTAGATGATGAAGATATGTTTGTTGTAAAAGGTGAAAATGCTGTAAAAAATATTGAAATAAAAATAATAGGAGGCTTAGATAAAGATACTTTTGATGTTAGAAATAATCAAAACCTAAAAGTCTTTGATCAAAAAACAAAGAAAAATATATTTTTAAACAAAAATATATCTAAAAAACTAACTAACGATTACGATACAAACACTTACGATTATACAAAATTAAAAAATAGTTCTAATGTAATATCACCAGCATTTGGTTTTAATCCAGATGATGGAATAAAATTAGGGCTAAAAAACACCATATTAGTAAATGGCTTCGAAAGAAATCCATTTACAGCAAAGCATGTAATTTCTGGTTTTTATTATTTTGCCACTAGTGGTTTTGAACTAGGTTACAATGGTGAGTTTGCAAACTTTATAAAAAAATGGAACTTAATACTAGATGTAGGTTATAATAGCCCAAACTTCGCTAGAAATTTCTTCGGATTTGGAAATAACAGCCCAAATGCAGAAGCAAAAAAAGATGATGAAAATCTAGATTTTAATAGGGTTAGAATTAAACAATACAATGTTGGTGCATATTTAAGATGGAGAGGACATTTAGGAGCAACATTTACTGCAGGTTTAAACTTTGAAAATTTTGATGTAGAGAGAACTACAGGACGCTTTCTAGAAACACAGTACAATGCTAATAACAGAATTTTTACCAGTCAGCAATTTGTTACTGCAGAAACAGAATATCATTACAAACACACAGACAATAAATCATTTCCAACATTAGCACTAGAGTTTGGTGTAAAACTAGGTTATACTTCAAATATTAATGAAAAAAGAAATTTTGGTTTTAATGAAACTTCATTAGCAATTACACACAAACTTATACCTAATGGTAAATTAGTGTTAGCAAGTAAAGTTAATGGGCAATTTATTTTTGGTGATAATTTTGAGTTTTATCAAGCTGCAAATTTAGGAGCCAGTAAAGGTTTACGTGGTTTTAGAAACGAGCGTTTTACAGGCAAAAATGCTTTTTATCAAACTACAGATATTCGTTGGAATATTAGAAGGTTAAGAACAGAAATTTTACCACTTAGTATAGGTGTTTATGGAGGTTTTGATTATGGAAAAGTTTGGGGTACTCCTCAATCTCTTGTTACAAACCTTACAACAAACAGTAACTTTAACACTTCTTATGGAGGTGGTGTTTTCTTTAATACTGCAGGTTTATTTGGAGGAAATATTGGTCTTTTTAATAGTAATGATGGTTTAAGGTTTGAAGTTAGTTTAGGTTTTGATTTTTAGATATGACACAAATAGCTCTTATTATTGGTAGTTTCTTTGGTTTTACAGCAATTATTCTTGGTGCTTTTGGTGCTCATTTACTAAAGAAAAAATTAACTCAAGATCAATTGCAAAGTTTTGAAACAGGTGTAAAATATCAAATGTATCATGCAATTGTTTTAATCTTTTTAGGCTTTAAATTGGATATTTCTGC
Source organism: uncultured Polaribacter sp. (assembly GCA_964565055.1). Taxonomy (GTDB): domain Bacteria; phylum Bacteroidota; class Bacteroidia; order Flavobacteriales; family Flavobacteriaceae; genus Polaribacter. The sequence goes on from CAZMDC010000001.1 coordinate 260,323, forward strand.
TACAATAAATGCATACATAATTTATGCTTTTATTATAGGTACAGCTTTGTTTTCTTTTTCTATTTATGGCCTTGTAATTTCATCTGCAAATAATAAAAAATTAAAGTTTTTAGGGCCAATTACTCCTTTAGGTGGTTTATTATTGGTTTTTGGTTGGGCATTATTGTTGCTAAAGTTTTTAAATCTTTAGTTCGTAAATATTACCTCCATTTCCATCAGATCTTTCATCAGTAATAAGTAGTGTATTTGCATCTTTAAAACAAACGCCTTCTTTTTGAGAACTATGTTTTAATTCAATTTTCTTAACGTAACCAGATAAAAAGTCATCATTTTTAAAATTGGTAAACAATAAAACATTTTTTTGAGATAATAACACCACCGTTTTTCCATCTGGTGATATATCTGCTGATGTAATCCAACATTTTTCATCATCACAATTATTGTAATAACCAATTAACTGTGCTTTATGATTTCCTTTTTTAGCAGGAATTTTATACAATAATGTTTTACCATATTCACCATCTACTCTACTTTTTGTAAAAATATAAATGTATTTTTTAAAGTAGAAAAAAGATTCTGAGTCAAAAAATCTGTCATTCTTTTTTGGTGGAAATTTCTCTTGATTTTCATATTCAAATTCAATTTCTTGTACTTTTGCTTCCTGTTTAAAAACATCTTTATGGCTTATTTTAAGTATTTTTAAGTTTTTACGATAACTGTCATTATTACCAAAATCACCAATATAAAGGTTTCCTTTTTTGTCTGAAGCAATGTCTTCCCAATCGTTATTTTTCTTTTTAATATCTAACACATGAATAATCTCTCCTTTTAGAGATAATTGATAAATTTTAGAAGAATTTCCCCCATCTTCAAGTACCCAAAAGGAATTATTTTTAGCAACGTATTCATTTCCAGACACCTCTTTTAAAGAGTTTGGCAAGTCTCCTAACATCTTTAACTGGCCAAAATTTTGGCAACTAAAAATAAGACAAAAACTAAATGAAAAAAGAATTTTTTTAATAATCATAAATTGTGTTACAAAAGGTTATTATATTTTTTAAAAAGATATTTTACCAGCCACCTGAAGCACCTCCACCTCCAAAAGAACCTCCTCCAAAGCCACCTCCAAAACCTCCACCACCAAAAGAACCTCCTCCAGAAGAACTACCTCCAAAACTTCCTCCTCTACCTGCATTACTTAAAATGATAGCTTCTAAAATTGATGCTCCAGTAGAACGTCTCCTATAACCTCTTCCTCCACCTCTATTATTTTTATTTCCTTTTGAAATAATTATAAAAAAAATGATAATCATAATTACAAAAATAATAAGACCAGAATTAGAGCCTTTGGGAGTTTGTTGACGGGTTCCTTTAAATTCGCCTTTTAGTGTTCTAAAAATATAATCAGCCCCTTTATCTAAACCTCTATAGTACTCTCCTTTTTTAAACTCAGGAATAATAACTCTTTCAATAATTCTTTTTGATTGAAAATCGGTCATTAAATACTCTACTCCTTTTCCATTTTGAATGGCAATTTTTTTATCGTCTTTCGCTAATAAAATGAGAATTCCATTATCCTTTTCAGCATCTCCTATTCCCCATTCTTCTCCCCAATTTGCAGCTAAATAATTAATGTTTTCACCTTCTGTAGATGAAATAATAGCAACCACAATTTGAGTTGATGTAGTATCTGAATAGCGAACTAACTTATTTTCTAAATTTGACTTTTGCGATTTTGATAAAAGGTTTACATAGTCGTAAACACTAGTTTGAAACTTTGGTTTTTCAGGAATTTGATATCCTTGAGAAAAAACGTTTAGTGATAAAAGTAACCCTAGAAAAAAGAAATACTTTTTACACAAACTTGTTAACTGAAGACTGTAAATTGAATACTGATTACTAGATAGCATTATCCTTTAGAAATTTCGTTAGACAATTCGTTTTTATCATCAATTTGCCAAGGAAAATGAGTCTTCAATTCATGGCCTGCTTTTAAAACACCATCAACAATACCTTGTTTAAAAGCCCCTTTTTTAAAATGACTTTGCATTATATCTTTTGTAGCATTCCAAAAATCTTTTTCAACTACATTATTTATGCCTTTATCTCCATAAATTACAAACTTGTGGTCTTTAACAGCAACATAAATTAAAACACCATTTTTATCTTTCGTATCGAACATTTTTAACGATTGAAACACTTCTAAAGCACGATCAAAATGATCTTTATCTGATGTTGCTTCAATATGTACTCGAATCTCGCCAGAAGTATTTTTCTCTGCTATTCTAATAGCATCTATAATTTCTTGCTCTTCTTCTTTTGTTAAAAATGCTTCTACTTTAGACATTTATGCTGCTTTCTTATTAAAATTAAAATCTACATCTGGTGCATTTTCAGAACCTGGATTTGCCTGATATCTATCCATTTCATCAAAATTAAAAATACCAGCTAACACCGAGTTTGGGAAAATTTTAATATGCTTATTATATTGGTTTACACCTTCGTTAAAACGATCTCTAGCTACGTTTATTCTATTTTCTGTACCTTCTAATTGACTTTGCAACTCTAAAAAATTAGCATTTGCTTTTAAATCTGGATAACGCTCTACAGAAACCAATAATTTTGATAACGCTCCACTTAAACCTGCTTGTGCTTGTTGAAATTGTGCCATATTTTCTGCGGATAAATTACCAGCATCAATAGTGGTAGAAGTTGCTTTTGCTCTTGCATTGATTACTTCTGTAAGTGTACTTTTCTCAAAATCTGCAGCACCTTGAACGGTTTTTACCAAATTACCAATTAAATCATTTCTACGTTGGTAAGCACTTTCTACATTAGACCACGTTGTTTTTGCATCTTCTTGTAAAACTACAGCTTCGTTATTGAAACCCTTTGCCCAGCTGTATAATGCATATGCTATAACTGCAATAATTATAACAGGAATTAACCATTTTTTCATGTTTTCTAGTTTTTATGTTGATTATTGTAATTGTTCAAATTTAAAGAATATTTATCGTTTAAAGAGAAGTTCCTCCATCTAAAGTAATCGTTTGTCCTGTAATAAACTTAGTATTATCAGAAGCTAACCAAACTACAGCATCTGCAATTTCTTCTGCTTTCCCAAAGCGTTTCATGGGTATTACACTTTTTAAATTTGCATCCATTTCTGGTTTTGTATTGATGAGTTGATTCAACAATGCAGATTCTGTATAACCAGGGCAAACTGCATTTACTCTAATATTTTTAGTGGCATATTCCATGGCTGCAGATTTGGTCATACCTACAACTGCAAATTTACTTGCTGTATAACTGATGTTATTGGGTGATGCTTTTAAACCTGCAAGAGAAGCCATGTTTACAATATTTCCAAAACCTTGTTCTACAAACTGTTGCAGTGCAAGCTTCATTCCGTAAAAAACACCTGTTTGATTTACTGCAATAACTCTATCCCAATCTTTTAATAATGATTCGTGTGTTTTTAAAAAGTGAGGACCAATACCTGCATTATTAACCATAACATCTAATTGCCCAAAATGAGCAACAGTTTTACTAATTAAGTTTTCAACATCCTCAAACTTTGCAACGTTTACTTTTATAGGTAGCGCTTTTCCTCCATTTGTTACAATTTCTGACGCAATTTTTTCTACACTTTCTAAATTAATATCAGCAACAACTACAGATGCTCCGTGTTTTACAAAGTGTAATGCTGTTGCTTTACCTATTCCTGAACCTGCACCAGTTATTATAACTACTTTATCTTTTACCTGCATATTTTTTTATTTGAGTTTTATTTTAAATGATTACCTCAGTTAATCAATAGACTTTGTTTTAATAGCCTTTAATGCTAATTTACAGCACAATTCAGCAGCTTTATTTAGGTTTGTAAAACGTGGGTCTGTGGTCCAACCCTTACTATATCTATAATAAATTTGCTGAGCAATAACTGCAATTTTAAATAAGCCAAACACATAATAAAAAACAATGTTGTCTAAATTTCTTCCAGATTTTTGAGAGTACATTTTAGCAATTTCACTTCGAATTGGATTGCCTTCAAAAATGGTTGGAGAAGGTATACCTTGTTTTACAAAATCATGATCTGTAGCCACTGTCCAATAGCCTAAAGAAGTTCCTAAGTCCATTAATGGATCTCCCAAAGTTGCCATTTCCCAATCTAAAACTGCTGAAATTTCTTGCCAAGAATCGTCTTTAAAAACAACGTTATCGTATTTAAAATCGTTGTGAATTAAACAATGATCGTATGTTTTCGGTTGATGTTCTTGCATCCAATTCATTACCATTTCTGGTTCTGGATAATCGTCAGTTTTAGCTTTTAAATATTGTTTTCCCCAATTGGTAACTTGTCTTTCTACATAACCTTCTGGTTTCCCTAAATCTTCTAAACCAATTGCTTTGTAATCTACATTATGTAATTCTACTAAAGTATCTAACCAAGAATTTGCGATGGTTTTGTAATCATCTTTAGAAATATTTCTTTGTTTTGATGCTGCATAGTTTAAGATAATTCCATCTACTTTTTCCATGATGTAAAAATCACTTCCTAAAATGCATTCATCATTACAAAAACCAAACATTTTTGGCACTTTAGAAAATGCTTTTGAAACGCCACTTTGTACTTTGAACTCACGACTCATGTCATGACCTCTTTTAATAGCACCTTTTGGAGGTTTTCTTAACACAAACTCCTTATTTTCAATTTGTAACAAATAAGTTAAATTGGAATACCCATGTGTGAACTGTTGTACAAATAAATCACTTCCTTCAGCATCAATTAAATTGATGTCTTTTAAATATTTTTTTAAAGGATTTTCTGATAACTCTTCTCCTTTTCTTACTTTTTGGTTGCTCATAAATTCCCATATTTTTTGATACAACTTTTTCCTAACTGATACATATGCACTTCATCTGGACCATCTGCCAAACGCAACATTCTTGCAATTGCAAAATAATGTGCTAAATACGTATCTGGTCCAACACCTTTTCCTCCTAAAATTTGCATGGCTCTATCAATTACTTTTTGCGCCATATTTGGAGCCACAATTTTAATCATGGCAATAATATCTTTAGCTTCTTTATTGCCTGCTTTATCCATTTTATCAGCAGCTGAAAGTGTTAATAAGCGAGCTTGTTCAATTTCGCAAGCCGATTTTGCAATTTCGTGACGAATGCTGCTATACTCATAAAATTTCTTTCCAAAAGTTTCCCTTTCTAAAGTTCTTTGAGACATCATTTCTAAAGCATATTGAGCCATGCCTACCAAACGCATACAATGATGAATTCTTCCAGGCCCTAACCTACCTTGAGCAATTTCGAAACCTCTTCCTTCTCCTAAAATTAGATTTTCTTTTGGTACTCGAACATTGTCTAAAATAATTTCTGCATGACCTTCTGGAGAATCATAAAAACCTAAAACAGATAATGGACGAACAATTTTTAAACCAGGAGAATCCATAGGAACTAAAACCATACTTTGTTGTTGATGTCTATGTGCATCTGGATTTGTTTTGCCCATAACAATAGCTACTTTACAATGAGGGTCCATGGCTCCTGAAGACCACCATTTTCTACCATTGATTACGTATTCATCACCCTCTAAAACAATTGAAGTTTCAATATTAGTAGCATCTGAAGAAGCAACTTGAGGTTCTGTCATTAAAAAAGCAGATCTTATTTCGCCATTCATCAACGGCTTTAACCATTTTTGTTTTTGAGCCTCACTGCCATATTTGGCAAGTACTTCCATATTTCCAGTATCTGGAGCAGAACAGTTAAAAATTTCTGAAATCCAGATTTTCTTCCCCATAATTTCTGCTAAAGGTGCATATTCTAAGTTGGTTAAACCTGGACTTAAATCGCCATAATCTTTGGGTAAAAACAAGTTCCATAAACCAGCATTTTTTGCTTTTTGTTTGAGCTCTTCAATCTTTGGGAAACGTTTCCACTGATTGGTTGCATCACTTTGAAAAGCAATAAATTCATTTTCTATAGGAACAATATGTTCTTCTATAAAAGCAGTTAATTTTTGCTGTAACTCTATTGATTTATTTGTGTATTCGAAATTCATAATTTAAGTTTTTTATTTAAAGGTTTACACCAAATAAATAGCCTATTAAAGCTGTAATTCCCATAGCTATTGTTCCCCAAAAAGTAATTCTAAAAACAGAATTAACAATTTTCGATCCACCTGTTTTTGCTGAAACTGCACCTAGAATAGCTAAGAAAAAAATAGAAGAAACGTAAATGTAAATTTCTAAAGATTTTAGAGGAAAAAGAAAAACCACCAAAAATGGTAAAAGACCTCCAAAAACAAACGAAGCTCCAGAAGCCAAAGCAGCTTGAATTGGGTTTGCTTTGGAGATTTCGTTAATACCTAATTCGTCTCTAACATGTGCTCCTAAAGCATCATATGCTGTTAATTCTTTAGCTACTATTAAAGCTGTTTCTTTTTTTAATCCTCTGTTTTCATATATCTGTGTTAAGATTTGGAGCTCCTCTTCTGGCATTTCTTCTAGTTCTTGCCTTTCTCTTTCAATATCTGCTTTTTCAATATCTGTTTGTGAACTTACAGAAACATACTCACCTGCAGCCATTGATAATGCTCCAGCTACTAAACCTGCAATAGTTGCCAAAATAATTGGTTCTCTTGTAGTACTTGCTGCAGCAACACCAATTGCAATACTTGCTGTTGATAAAATACCATCATTTGCCCCTAAAACTGCAGCTCTTAACCAATTACTTCTATGAATGTAATGTGTTTTTAAATAGTCATCAAGATTGTTTTTGTCTTCCAAAATTATTAATAGCTTGCTTGATAAAGTTTATTTAATTTTTGATGAATTTGTAATTATTTTAACCAGCTATCATATACCCACCATCAGCTGTATAAACGCCTCCAGTCATATAATTACCTGCATCTGACGCAAGTAAACAAGCCAAACCTACCATTTCTTCTGGCATTCCCATTCTAGAAGTTGGTAAAGCTTTTTCTACTTTGCCTAATATTTTTTCATTTTGCCATAAAGCAGCACTGAACTTTGTTTTAATTAAACCTGGACAAATAGCATTGGCTTTTACGCCATATTTACCCCATTCTTTTGCTTGATTTTTTGTGAGCATTAAAATAGCTGCTTTACTTGTGCTGTAAATTCCTAAACCTAAACCTGGAGTTAAGGCTTCTACAGATGCTATATTAATAATACTACCGTTTTTATTGGCCTGAAAATGTGGTAACACCAAATTTGATAAAGACCAAGGAGCTTTTACATTTACATCCATAATTTTGTCAAAAATTTCTGGAGAAACTTCTTCAATTGGTCCAAAAACAGGATTAATAGCTGCATTATTTACCAAAATATCTATTCTACCAAAAGACTCGATTGTCTTATCTACTAAATTTTTACGTTGCTCTTCCTTTCCTATGTGACAAGCTATGCCAATTGCTTTTAAATTTAATTCTTTAAACTCTTTTGCTACCTCATCACAAGCATCTTGATTTCTGCTCGAAATTACAACTTGCGCTCCTTGTTCTGCTAATCCTTTAGCAATAGCCTTACCTATTCCCTTACTTGAACCTGTAATAACAGCAACTTTTCCAGATAAATTAAATTGTTCTTTACTATGCATTATATGATATATTCTTTTTCATTTTTAATTGTAATAGCTTCATTATTCATTAACGATTCAGCTAATGAATTCGTTTTTGGTAACTCATACTTAAAGTAAAATTTCATGGTATGAATTTTACTTTCGTAGAAGATTTTTGAATATTTCCTATCAGAATTTTCTAATTGATCTTTAGCATCAACTGCCATTTCTAACCATAACCAACTCAACACTACAATACTCATATATTCCATAAATAAATTTGCATCAGCTAAATATCGTTCATAATTACCTTTCATGGCAAAAGGCATTAAATGACCTACTATTTTTTGTGAGAGTTTTAATTTATCACCTAAAATTGTGGCATAGCCTTTTAAATCGTCATCATTGCTTGCAGCAATTATTGTTTTTACGATTTCTGCAGATAATAATTCTAACCCTTTACCATTTTGCATAGGCACTTTTCTACCTAACAAATCTTGAGATTGAATTCCTGTAGTCCCTTCATACAAGGCAGAAATTCTGATATCCCTATAATATTGTTGTAAGGTAAAATCGGTACAAAATCCATAACCTCCTAAAACTTGCAGGCCATTATCTACAGATTCAGCTCCTGCTTCTGATGGATATGTTTTTACAATAGGAATAATCATTTCTAATAACAAATGATACTTTTCTTTCTCTTCTTTGGATGTTGCTGTGGTTAAAATATCTTGGTATTTAGAAGCTAAAAGCACTAAACTTAAAGAGCCTTCAACAATAGCTTTTTGTAACAATAGCATTCGCCTAACATCTGGATGTTCTATAATAAGGCTTTGCTTTTCTGTGGGATTTTTCTTTCCATCCGCAGATAACTTTCTTCCTTGTGGTCTTTCATTAGCATATTGTAAAGAAGTTCTATATGCAGCCATTGCAATTGCTGCAGCACCTCTACCCACTGCAATTCTAGCACCATTCATCATTAAAAACATTTGGGCTAAACCTTTGTGCTCTTCTCCAACAAGCCAACCTCTACAATCATCAGAATCTCCAAACCCTAAATGGGTTGTACAATATCCTTTTTGACCCATTTTCTGAAAATCGGCAACAGTCATTACATCATTATATTCTAAAGTTCCATCTTCTTTTAACCTGTTTTTTGGCACTACAAATAATGATATTCCTTTAGTACCTTTAGGAGCACCTTCAATTCTTGCCAAAACTAGATGCACAATATTTTCTGCACCTTTGTAATCACCTCCAGAAATAAATATTTTTTGTCCTGTTATTTTATAAAAACCCTCATCTGTAGGAGTTGCTTTAGTTACAACATCAGACAATGAACTTCCTGCTTGTGGTTCTGTTAGGCACATGGTACCACCCCAAACTCCAGCCAACATATTTGGCACATATTTATCTTTTAAAACTTTAGAACCAAATTCTATAATTAATTCTGCAGCACCTAATGTTAAACTAGGATAACCAGGTAAATGATTATTGGCAGCATCCATAATATATACTGCTGCCTGAAATGCAGAAATTGGCATTTGCAAACCACCATCATCATAATCAAAACAAGCAGAAATAATACCCATTTCTCCTGATTGTTGCATTACTTTTTGAACTTGTTCGTGAACAATAACAGTTCCATCTTTATGATATGCAGGGTTTGCATCCATTTCTTGAAGATATGGATACAATTCTCTATCAGAAAAGTTTTTTACAGAATCTATAAATAGATTTAGAGATTCCATGTCATGTTCTTGGAATCTTTCTCTGGTAAGCAAATCTTCTAATTTATGAATATCATAAAGTATGTATTTTAAAGTTTCTAAGTCTACATACTTCTTTGACATAATAGTGTTGGTTTTTTAAAGTGATTTTTGTTAAGTAGTTAAACTTTACAAATATGCTAAGCTATTTTCAAATATAACAAAAATTATTATGCATGCATAGTAAGTTTAGAGAAACTAACTATTTATATACAATGGAAAAATAAGATGTGATAAAAAACTAAAGTGAGTTTTTTATTTTAAGTAATTCAGCTTTTACTGTCTCTAACCTACTTAATATTTCATGGTGCTTAAAAATACCCTCTGGGTTTTTTTTGAGTTGTAGTTTTGCACCTTCAAGTGTAAAGCCCCTTTCTTTAACAAGGTTAAAAATTAATTTAAAGTTTTTAATATCTTCTTGTGTAAAAAGACGATTTCCTTTTTTGTTTTTTTTAGGTTTTATGATATCGAATTCCTTTTCCCAAAAGCGAATTAAAGAAGTGTTTACATTAAAGGCTTTAGACACTTCTCCTATTTTGTAATAACGTTTTTCGGGTAAATCTATATGCATGACTCAGACTTGACTTTTAAAAATTAAAATACTAATATTTTATATAATTAGCGCTGTAAATTTTAATAATTGCCCAAAAAATTAAACTTCCAAAAAATATAATATTTGTATAACCAGCAATTGTTACTAATATAGAATCAGAAGTCTTAATCATATAAATTCCAAAAATTATAATTAAAATTGAGGGAATAAATCCTTTTAATATTTTAAATGTTTTTTGCATTATATTATTAATTTTTAAAATTAATCGTAAGATTGACTCTCCTCTGATGTTTGTTGCAGTGTTGCAAATTCATCTAAAGTTAAATCGCCATAATAAAAATTAATAGGATTTAGAGCAACATTATTTTTATGAACTTCATAATGCAAGTGTGGAGCTACAGATAAACCTGTATTACCAACATAACCAATTAAATCTCCTCTTTTTATAGATTCTCCTCTTCTTACAACCATATCACTCAAATGCGCGTAAATGGTTTTGTAACCATAACCATGGTCTATATAAATAACTTTACCAAAGGTAGAACTTCTTTGTGCTCTATAAATTTCACCATCTCCAGACGCATAAACAGGTGTACCTTTAGGAGCAGTAAAATCCATTCCTTTATGAAATTTATTTATTTTTAAAATAGGATGCATTCTCATTTTATAGCCAGATGCTACATAAAAATCCCCTTTTTTTACAGGCAAAATTGCAGGAATAGAAGCCAACATTACTTCTTTTTCTTTGGCTAATGCAACAATTTCGTCTAATGATTTTGATTGCACCACCATTTGTTTAGATAAAATATCTACCTCTTTTGTTAGCTTTTTAACAAGATCAGAATTATCGAATCCTTCTAAATTTTTATATCGGTTTACACCTCCAAAACCAGCTTTTCTTTGTTCTTCTGGTATTGGGTTTGCCTCAAAATAGCTTCTATAAATATTATTGTCTCTCTCTTGTAGTTGTGATAAAATAGTTGAACTTTCTTCCAATCGTTTTTCTAGAAGCTCATAATGGAATTTTAAATTCTCTAATTCTCTTTTTTGTGTTAGTTCTGATGGTGAAGTAATTAATTGACTAAAGCCAATAAAGCCAAAAAAAGCAATTAAAATAACTCCAAGAAAGCTAAATAATATTTTTCGATAATAATCACTCTTCTTTACAGCTATTTTTCTGTAAGAAAGCGTATCCTCATCATAATAATATTTTACTTTTGCCATATAAGTAATTATAGTATTTTTGTGTTTGATATTAGAATTTTATTGTAAATCCATATTTCAATAACTCACAAATTTACAAAATGTTTTACAACTGCTTTTTTTAAGTAGTTATTTTAAAAATAAATTAACACAATCCAACTTGTTGGAAACTTCTTTTTTATGAAATCACAAGATATACGTGCTACTTTTTTAAACTTTTTTCAAGAAAAATCGCATTTGGTAGTCCCTTCTGCACCAATGGTTACAAAAGATGACCCTACTCTGCTTTTTGTGAATTCTGGCATGGCCCCTTTTAAAGAGTATTTTTTAGGAAATGGAACTCCAAAAAAGAATAGAATTACAGATTCTCAAAAATGTTTACGTGTTTCTGGAAAACACAATGATTTAGAAGAGGTTGGTTATGATACCTATCATCATACATTATTCGAAATGTTGGGTAATTGGTCTTTTGGTGACTACTTTAAAAAAGAAGCAATTGCTTGGGCTTGGGAATTGTTAACAGAAGTTTTTAAAATTGATAAAAACATTTTATACGTAACTGTTTTTGAAGGTTCTGATGATACAGATCAACTAGAAATGGATACAGAAGCTTATGATATTTGGAAAGAATATATTGCTGAAGATCGTATTTTAAAAGGAAATAAAAAAGATAACTTTTGGGAAATGGGCGAACAAGGACCTTGTGGACCATGTTCTGAAATTCATGTAGACATTCGTTCTGCAGAAGAAAAAGCAAAAGTTGATGGCCGAACTTTAATTAACGAAGATCATCCTCAAGTTGTAGAAATATGGAATTTGGTTTTTATGCAGTTCAATAGAAAAGCTAATGGAACTTTAGTAGAGTTGCCAAACAAACATATTGATACTGGTATGGGTTTTGAACGTTTGTGTATGGTTTTACAAGGCGTTCAATCGAATTATGATACAGATGTTTTTACACCTATTATTAGAGAAATAAGTACTATAACTAACACTACTTATGGTAAAAATGAAAAACAAGACATAGCAATTCGTGTGATTTCAGATCATGTAAGAGCTGTAGCTTTTTCTATTGCAGATGGGCAGTTACCAAGCAATACAGGTGCTGGTTATGTAATACGTAGAATTTTAAGAAGAGCTGTTAGATATGGATTTACCTTTCTTGATAAAAAAGAACCATTTATCTATCAATTAGTTGCTGTTTTAAGTGATAAAATGGGTAGTGCTTTCCCTGAATTAAAAGCACAAAAACAACTAATAGA
>CAZMDC010000001.1:272721-378043 GCA_964565055.1 uncultured Polaribacter sp.
AACTTTAGATCAAGGATTAATTTTATTAGATGGTATTATATCATCGTCAAAAACAAAAGAAATTTCAGGAGATAAAGTGTTTGAACTGTATGACACTTTTGGTTTTCCTGTAGATTTAACTGCTTTAATCCTATCAGAAAAAGGCTATACTTTAGATGAAAAAGGTTTTGAAGCAGAACTTCAAAAACAAAAAAACAGATCTAGAGCTGCAAGTGAAATGTCTACAGACGATTGGACAATTTTAGTTGATGATGCAGTAGAAGAATTTGTAGGTTATGATACTTTAGAAACCACCGTAAAAATTACTAGATACAGAAAAGTAACTTCTAAAAAAGATGGAGAAATGTATCAATTGGTTTTTAATTTAACCCCTTTTTATCCAGAAGGAGGAGGACAAGTTGGTGATAAAGGCTATTTAGAAGATGCTCATGGTGATGTAATTTATATTGTTGATACTAAAAAAGAAAACAACGTAATTATACATTTTGCAAAAAATCTTCCAAAACACTTAGAAGAAAACTTTAAAGCTGTAGTTGATAAAAAACATAGAAATTTATCTGCAAGTAATCATACTGCAACACATTTATTACATCAAGCTTTACGCGAAGTTTTAGGAACTCATGTAGAGCAAAAAGGTTCTTTAGTAAAACCTGCATATTTACGATTCGATTTTTCTCATTTTTCTAAAATGACAACTGAAGAATTACAAGATGTAGAAAACTTTGTAAATGCGCGTATTTCAGGAAGTTTATCATTAGAAGAAAAAAGAAACATACCAATGCAACAAGCCATTGAAGAAGGAGCTATGGCACTTTTTGGTGAAAAATATGGGGATACTGTTAGAGCCATAAAATTTGGGAATTCTATAGAATTGTGTGGAGGAACACATGTAAAAAACACAAGTGCTATTTGGCATTTTAAAATAAAATCTGAAGGAGCTGTTGCTGCTGGAATTCGAAGAATTGAAGCGATAACTAATGAGGCTGTAAAAGATTTTTATTCAGAAAGTAATGCTGCTTTATCAGAAGTAAAAACACTATTAAATAATCCGAAAAATCCTGCTAAAGCTGTACAAAAATTACAGGACGAAAATGCCAATTTACAAAAAAAAGTAGAACAACTTTTAAAAGAAAAAGCTGCAAATTTATCTGGTGATATTAAAAATCAACTTGAAGAAATAAATGGTGTACAGTTTTTAGCTACAAAAGTAGATTTAGATGCAAACGGAATTAAAAACTTAGCGTTTTCTTTAGGTAAAGAACATCAAAATTTGTTTCTACTTTTTGCTAGTGCTCCATCATCAGAAAAAGCAATGTTAACCTGCTATATCTCAAAGGAATTAGCAAACGAAAGAGGCTATAATGCAGGAACTGTGGTTAGAGAATTAGGAAAATTGATTCATGGAGGTGGAGGAGGCCAACCTTTCTTTGCAACTGCTGGAGGAAGAAATCCTGGAGGAATTCCTAAAGCCTTAGAAAAAGCAAAAGAATATTTAGAAGTTTAATGAAATTACAGACTCAAATACCAATTAAAAAAGAAACTAGAAACTCTATAAATTATAATTCTAGTATTTTATTATTGGGGTCTTGTTTTTCTGAAAATATTGGGAACCAATTAAATTATTTTAAGTTTAATAGCTTTCAAAATCCTTTTGGCATTCTATTTCATCCAAAAGCGATAGAAGCATTAATAACCAATGCTATAAATGAGAAAGTTTATAGTGAAAAAGATATTGTTTATCAAAATGAACGTTGGCATTGTTTAGATGCACATTCTAACTTAAGCTCATCAAATAAAGAAGAACTTTTAACAAACCTAAATGCTGCAATAACTGTAACTCATAAAAAATTTAAAGAGGCTACACACATTATTATTACTTTAGGAACTGCATGGGTATATCGTTTTTTAGATACTGATACAATTGTGGCTAATTGCCATAAAATTCCGCAAAAAAAATTCTTAAAAGAATTATTGTCATCAGATGAAATTTCTGAAAGTATTGCTGCAATTATCACCTTAATTAAAAGTATTAATAAGAATGCAGTTTGTGTTTTTACAGTATCTCCTGTAAGACATTTAAAAGATGGTTTTATAGAAAATACGCAAAGTAAAAGCCATTTAATAACTGCAATTCATAATACTATTGATGCCAGACAAAATAGCTTTTATTTCCCTTCTTATGAAATTATGATGGATGAATTACGCGATTATCGTTTTTATGCAGAAGATATGATTCATCCAAACAAAACAGCCATCAATTATATTTGGGAAAAATTCTCGAACACTTGGTTTACTGAGGAAACCACTCAATTAATGAAAGAAGTTGATGTGATACAGAAAGGACTATTGCATAAGCCTTTTAATGAAAGCTCTGAGGCGCATCAAGCTTTTATAAAAAACCTAGAAATTAAAGTAGCTAAAATTAAAGGTAAACTTCCATTTATAAGTTTCTAAAATACGTCAAATGACGTATAGATATTATAGTTTTTATTGGTGTAATTTATATTTCTAAATTAAGAATATGTTTAAGAATATTTTTTACCCAACATCCCAAAATATTTTTTTTTGGTTAAGCTCTAGCTATCTGTTATTTCTTTTATATTTAGGTAAAGCTTCTGCAATAACAATACTTTTCGCTTATTTTTTAGAAACGATTATTAAAGGGGTTTTTAATGCTTTAAAAATGTTATGGAGCATATTATTTGGTAAATCTCAAAAATCTGAATTTGGTTTAATTTTCTTTTTCTTATTTCATTATGGTTTTTTTGTAGCAATACAATCTATTTTTGGATTTGCTTTATTTGGTATAAAAGACACAAGTATTATTAAAGAACCATTTAATTTAATAGAAAACTATTTAGCAATTCTTAATCTAGAAGATATACAATATACTTTACCAGCAATTATTTTTACTCATTTAGGGAAATTTATAACTGATTATATAGGAAATAAAAAATACGAGAAGTTTACAGCAAATGAGGTTATGTTTAAACCTTATGTTCGCATTTTTATACAACAATTTGTGGTTATTTTATCTTTCTTTTTTATTGTTTTTGGTGAAGGAGCAGGAATTATTGCAGCAATATTATTAATAATTTTTAGGCTAATAATCGACTTATTTTTAGAATCTATAAAAGAAAACTCACTATTATTAGATACACTTTCAGAAAAATTATCAAATGAAAAGTCTTCAAAAGAAGAAATAAAAAAACAGCTTATTATTTTTACTGAGTAAAATATACGTCAAATGACGTATTTCATAACCCTCTGTTTTTAAATAGTTTTGGAGCATTATTAACCAACTTTTAGAACTTAAAAACCTATAGTAATTATGAAAAATTTTTCTACACTAATTAAGACAATATTATCAGTTTTATTACTTTTTACAGGATTTATAACAATACTTGCACAAGACACCCCAAATCAAAAATATGAATTGGGCTCTAAAATAAATGAAATGACACTTACAGTTGGTGGAGTTTTAGTTGTTGCTACAAATGATGGTTTGGCTGGTATAAAACCAGAAGAAAGTAAACCAATTTTTACTTTTAACAATTTTGGAAAACTTAAACCAGAAGAAACAGAGTTTATACCTGGCTCACCCTATATTGTTGTATCTCAAGGAGCAAATTCTAAATTTGAAGGTTTAGCAAAAACTAAAAGAGCAGTAATCGATTACGTACAAGGTAAAGTAATATTTAATTCTGATGATGATCAATGGAATCAAATATACACATGTAATGTTGTACTTCCAGAAAATAAACTTATTGTAAGTGGTATTCAAAAGGTAGGTACAAGAGAGGAAAAAATGTCTCCAAAAGTGGCTGTTTATAATTTAAACACATCTAAATTAGACTACAGTTTTTTCTTAAATGAACCAGGTAAAGTAGGTATAAGTAAAGATTTTAGTATTACTGGAACTCCTTATTTATTAAAAGATATGTTAATTATACCAACAGCTCAAGGCTTAATTGCTAAATCTCATTCTGGAGAAGATGTTTGGAGAAATAAAATTAAAGGAATTAATTGGCTAGTTGCTAACGAAACAGAAAAAGAAATCTATGGTTTTGAAACTACAAGTAATGGAAAAAATACACGTATTCACAAAATTGGCAGCAATGGAGAAGAGTTATGGGAAGATGATAGAAAGGTAAAAGGAATTGTATCTAAATTTGAAATTTTACCACAAGGTTTGGCAGTAGTTAGTAACGTTACAGGTGGCAGTAGTGTACTTTCAGCAAAATCTGAATCTAAAATTACAATGTTTGATGCAAAAACTGGAGAAGACTTATGGGCTAAAGCACCAAAAACAAAAGGTTATGTTCAACATTTCTATACAATGGATGATGGAATTCTATTTGGTATTTATTCTGGTGGAGTTAATAAAATTTCTTACGATGGTAAAACACTATTTAAAAAACCTTTAAAAACTGGTGAAAATATTTTAACAATGGCAGAAACTCCACAAGGATTAATTTATATTACTAGTGAAGATGCAAACATAGTTAATTTACAAACTGGTGAAGAAGTTTGGAAAAAACCCTTAAAATATAAAAATACAAGTTCAGTTGCCTCTACTTTTGATAGAGAAAATAACAGGTATCTTATTGCTGCAGGAGAAACATTATACGCTATAGATGCAGCTTCTGGTAAAGTATCTGAGCTTTCCAAAATAAAATTTGACGAAAAAGAATCGCCAAATAATATTCAAATTAGAAATAACAATATATTTTTAAGTTCTTCTCAAAATTTAATGTCATTAAACAGCAATGGTTCAAAAAACTTTCATGGATATTATAAATCTCCTGGAAAGAGTGGTTTTATGAAAATTGTTGGTGGTGTTGTTGCTGCTGCATCTTTAGTTGCAACAGTTTCTACAGCTGCTGCTGCTGGAGCAAACAGAGGATCTGGAAGCATGAATAATCTTAGAAGTTATAATGATTATGGCAAAGATGCTAAACGAGCATCAGATATGTTTGCAAATATTTCAAGTGCATCTTTTAAAATGATGTCGCAACGTTTTAAAGCATCATCTGCAACAGAAAACTCACAATTCATCTTAACTAAATTAAAAAGTGGTGTTGGATTAGTAGTTGTAAATAAAGACTCAGGTTCTGTAGAAAAAGAAATATTGCTAAAAGATAAAAAGCCAGAATACAAAGTAGACGAATTTGGTGGTTTCTTATATTACAAAGCAAATGATAAAACAATTTACGCATACAATCTAAAAAAATAGATTTTAAAAAAAACATAATCATTTAAAATATACGACATATGCCGTATTTAATTTTAATCAACTTCAAAATAAATTTGTTGTATAACACTTAAAAAAATAAATTATGAAAACCTTAAAAAATACTTTCTTATTATTATTTGTAGCTTTTTTATGTTCTTGTAGTGATGAAACAGATGAAACTTTAGGCATTACTGGAGAAGGAAATTTAACAGCAAAGGTAGATGGTGAAACTTTTATATCTTTAAAAGCTGCAGTTGGAGCATCAGTTACTAGTGGTGTAGCAGCAATACAGGGTTCAAATGCTGGAGGAGAATATATTAATATGACTATTATGAATTATAATGGTGTTGGCGTTTATAAAACTGGAGACGTTTTAACCAATACTAATATTATTCAATATGGTACAATAAACCCAATAAGTTCTTGGATTTCTACACTAGGCTCTGGATCTGGTACAATAGAAATAACAGAAGATAATGAAACTACAATTAGTGGTACATTTTCTTTTACTGGTGTAAACTCAAACAATACCTCAAAAACAATTACAGAAGGTATCTTTAAAGCACCAAAAAATTAATTATTGTTAATGAAAAGGAAAAAAATACGGCATCTGCCGTATTTTTTTTGACTTTTAATTATTTGAAATTTGTTTAATATAACTATAGGTATAGCTATTTCATAAAATAATAATGGTGTCTTAATATGAAGTAAATGTAAGTGCAATTAACAGTACTTTCTTTGTACAATACAAATAAAATATATAAACAGATATAAAAACTTTTACCACTATAAGTTTATAGTAACTTAAGTTAATAGAAATATAAAGTATTATGATTTATCAATTATTTACAATTATTTTATTCTCAACTATCGTCATTATTATATTATTAGTTGGTTTTATAATTTCTTACAATAGGTTGAAAAAAAATAAAAACAATCAACTTCAATATTTAAACTTAGCATTAAAGTTAGAGAATAAGAAAGCTAATCAACTAACAAAAAAAGCTATACTTGTTAATGAAAATAATAGTGCTATTCAAGTAAAGTTGGTAGTAATTAAAAATTCTATATTAAATATTTCTTTTACAATAGATGAAATTTTTAATTAGTAAAAAATATTTATATTGGTTTCCAGATACTTAAGCTTTATGAAATTAACCAAATACTTTTTTTTAATAGTTTTCTTTTTTCAAACTACACTGCTATTATCACAAAATAAAAAAATTGATAGTTTAAAAAAACAACTATTGTTACAGAAGGATGAAGAAAAAATCCAAACACTGCTAGATATATCTACTATTTATTCAAGAATTAATTTAGATAGTGCAAAAGCATATACAAAAAAAGCTTACAATATTTCTAAACAAACTGGTATTGATTCATTAATTATGAAAACTGAAGCATCTCTAGGTTTCAGAAACTTTGAATCTGGCTTCTATGAATCTGCAATTAAGAATTTTGAAAAAGCATTGCCTTTAAGTTTTAAAATTAAAGACTCTACTTATATTGCAGATATCTATAATGGATTTGCTATTGTATATTCCAAGCAGGGTAATTTAAAAAAATCTATAGAATATAATTTTAAGACACTATCTATCTACGAAAAAATAAAAGATAGTTTAGGAATAGGCAACTCTTATCTTAACATTGGATGGGATTACAGAAAATTAAAAGAATTTGAAAAGTCTTTAAAATACAATTTAAAATCTTTACAAGTTTTTAAAAACATTAAAGATTCTCTTCGAATTGCAATGGTAAATAACAATATTGCTGGTACTCAAAATGAGCTTCAAAACTATGAACAAGCCATTGAATATGCCAATGTATCTAAAAGTTATTTTTTAAAATTAAATTTTAAAAGATTTACAGCTTATCCAATTAGCGTTGAAGCTATTGCTTATGATAGCCTAAAAAAATATAAAATTGCAGAAAAAAAATATATAAATGCTATAAAATTGCACACCATTAATAGAGAGCCTTATGAACTTGCATTTTTAAATTATTCTATTGCTAATTTATATAAAAAGCAAGGCAGATATAATATTGCTTTGTCTAGAGCTACAGATGCAATGAGCTTTGCTAAAGAAGTAAACTCAAAAGAATATATTGCTGATATTTCATCACTTCTATCGAAAATTTACGAAAAACTAAATGAAAATAAACTAGCTAACAAATATTTAAAACTATACATAAAATATAATGATAGTATTCTAAATGAAGAAAAAATAAAATCTATAGCAGAAATAGAAACAAAATACGAAACCAAAAAAAAAGAAAATGAAATTTTACAACAAAAAGAAGAACTTTTAGAAAAAGAATTAGCTATAAAAAATAGAAATCTTTACGCTATACTTTTAGCATCTGCATTATTAATTTTAGGAATTATTTTTATTGCAATTTATAAACGAAATCAACTTAAAAGAAAACAATTACAGAAAGAAATTGATTTAAAAGATGCACTTGCAACCATTAAAACTCAAAACAGACTGCAAGAACAACGTTTAAGAATTTCTAGAGATTTACACGATAATATTGGCTCTCAATTAACATTTATCATTTCATCTATAGATAATTTAAAATATATTTCTAAAGATGCAAACAGTAATTTAAAAGACAAATTAAGTAATATTAGTTCTTTTACAGGTGATACAATTTATCAATTAAGAGATACTATTTGGGCAATGAATAAAAGTGAAATTTCTATAGAAGATTTGCATTCTAGAATTTTATCATTCATAGAAAAAGCCAAAACTTCTGTCCCAGAAATTAATTTTGAAATTTTTTATGAAATTGATAAAAACACAAGTTTTGCCTCTATTGTTGGTATGAATATTTTTAGAGTAATTCAAGAAGCCATAAATAATGCAATAAAATATGCTTCTGCTAAAAAAATAAATATTCAGATTTCAAAAAACAAAAAAGATTTAATTATTTCTATTGCTGATGATGGGAAAGGGTTTGATATTAAAACAGTAACTTTAGGTAATGGACTAAGCAATATGGAAAAACGAATGAGTGAAATTGATGGGAAAGTAGTTATTAAAACAAATATTAATGAAGGAACAACAATTTTGTTAGCAATAACTTTAGAAGATGATTTTAAGAAGTCGTAAAAAAACTAATTGTAAACTAACAAATTTATAAAATAATTACATCTATTATGGGTTTAAAAATTTGCATTGCAGAAGACAACTATTTTTTAACTAAAGCAATTAGAGAAAAACTATCTTTTTTCGGTGATATTTCTGTGAAATTTCATGCCAATAATGGTGCAGAGTTAATAGGTAAGCTAGAGGAAAACCATAATATAGATGTAATTCTAATGGATATACAAATGCCAGAAATGGATGGTATAAAAGCTACTGAATTGGTTAAAAATAAATATCCACAGATAAAAATAATTATGCTTACTGTTGTAGATGATGATGAGTTTGTCTTTAACGCCATAAAAGCTGGAGCAAATGGCTATTTGCTGAAAGAAATAGATGCTGAAAATTTACATAAAAGTATCTTAGAAGTTACAAAAGGTGGTGCACCAATGACACCAAGTATTGCCTTAAAAACTCTTAATTTACTAAGAAACCCAAGTTCATTTGAAGAAAATTCAGAAGAAAAAAACGAAATTAAACTTACAAAAAGAGAAACAGAAATTTTAAATCAATTAAGTAAAGGACTAAACTATAATTTAATATCAGATAACCTAATTATATCACCATCTACTGTTAGAAAACATATAGAAAATATTTATAAAAAACTACAAGTTCACAGTAAAATGGAAGCTGTTATGAAAGCAAAAAAAAGAAACTTAATTTAGTTTACTTTACATATTGTGCAACATTTTGCCAAGGACCTCCGTTAATTACATCTACTCCATTTTGCTTTAAAAACTGAGCAGCTTGCCCACTTCTACCTCCACTTTTACAAACAGCAATTACTGGTTTATTCCAAGATTTAATTTGTTCTATTTCTAAAGGAATTAAATTTAAAACAATGTGTTTTGCTGCATCAATATGCCCTTCATCCCACTCCATTTTTGTTCTTACATCTAGAATAACTGCATCTTTTTCTAAATAATCTTTGATTTCTAAACCCATATCTTTTCTTTTAAAAATGTCAAATAAACCCACGTTATTTTTCTTTAATGTTGGTGCAAATCTAAACCATTTTCAATAAGTTTAGTGTAACTTTTGTTACTTTTCAATTTTTCTAATACACTTAAAATATTGGTTTTTATAGTATACTCTTTTTTAGATGCTAATTCGTACAATTCTAAAAGTAATAACCAATCTTGAGGATAATCTTTTTGGAGCTGATTAAATATTGTGCTTACTTTCTCTTCAGTAATACTTTTTTGCTCTCGCATATTTCTTACTTTACCATATAAATCATACAGTTGTTTTTCTTTATCAGAATAGTTAATTTTATGGGTTTTTGTTTCAGAAACTTTACCTAGACCTATAAAAGAATTTACATCTGCAGGCCCTGCATAAGCAGAAACAACAGCTGCACCTACAGCCATATCATACAATCCCATTTCTGGATGAAATAACACCTCATCTTTATAAGTTACTGTGCATTCATCAAAAGTAATTAACAGAATTTTACCTCTTAAATCTCTTGTGCCAGTTACAGCTCTACCCTTTAAAACCACACCACTTTCGAACTCTAAAGTCATGAATTCTCCTTCGTAAATTCCGTAAGCTTTTAAATCTCTAGGGCTCATGTCTTCTATAGGTAAATTAATCCCCTTTAGTTTACCAACAGGACTTCCAAAACCTTTTTTGTGCACATGAATTCCATGCCCAATCAATTCTTTATCTCTATTAGATAAGGCTGTTAAACCAGTAGTTTGAAAGTAGGCAACTTTATTATTTTTAAACTGAATAACTCTATCAAAATTACCAGAAATTTGAATTCCTGTAGTAAGTTCTATAGTGCCAATATCTTTAGAGTCTATTAATTTTTTAACACCATTTAAGCCTCCTTTTCTTAAAGCCATAGTATTTGCAAACTCTTCTAAAACCATACTTAAATATGCAAAATCTGGAGTTACAAATAATTGAGGTTGTGGTTTTGTAATATCAAAATTTACAGTTGCAGCATTTAGAGAGTAATGCACTTTTTTTACTTTATCTTGCATGCACCAAGCACTTTCTCCAATAGAAGAAAGTAAACCTGCTCCATATATTTTTGGGTTTTCTAAAGTTCCTATCAAACCATATTCTACAGTCCACCAATGTAAATTTCTTATCATTGCCATTTCAGATAGTTCACCCATATTGTTTTGCAGCCACTCTACAGCTTCTTCTGCTTCTTGAATTTCCTGCTGATTAGAATTTGGGTTTTCTTTTAAAATTGATAATAGACGAATAGCCTCATACATTTCATAATCTTTTGCAGATGAAATAGCTTTACTTCCAATTTCTCCAAAACGTCTTAAATATTCTGCATATTCAGGATTTGCAATAATTGGTGCATGACCTGCAGCTTCATGAATAATATCTGGTGCTGGAGTATATTCTATATGATTTATGGTACGCATATCTGAAGCAATTACCAAAACATTATAGGCTTGAAACTCCATAAATGCATTTGGAGGTATAAAACCATCAACAGAAACTGCAGCCCAACCAATTTCTTTTAAAATACGATTCATCCCTTCCATTTTTGGAATGTAATCTGTAGAAATTCCTGTTTTTTGTAAACCAGGTATATATGATTCATGAGCCACTTTACTCAAGTAATCTACATTCATACGCATTACATATCTCCAAACTGCTTGGTTTTGAAAAGTATATTCGCTGTAAGGTTGTTTTACAACAAACTTATGTAAATGTTTTGGCAACTTTTTAGTTACCTCATTCATTTCAAAATGATGTTCCATTAGATATTTAATAAAGTTTACTTCGTAAAATTACGAATTTTGTACTGCAAGTTTTGTGTTTTATTGTTAAAAATTAAACAACTCTATAAAGAGTATAAGTAATTATTTAAATAGATTATTACGTTATCGGTTTCGTAGAAATTTAAACAGTTCTCTAAAATCTTTCTTATTTTTACAGGATAAAACAATATCATGAATAAGAAAGTTATTTTAATGATTTTAGATGGCTGGGGTATTACACAAGACCCAAAAGTTTCTGCAATTTATAACGCAAAAACCCCATACATCAATTCTTTATATGATAAATATCCAAATGCAGAATTAAGAACAGATGGAGAACACGTAGGTTTACCTAAAGGACAAATGGGAAATTCGGAAGTTGGTCATATGAATTTAGGAGCTGGTAGAATTGTGTATCAAAATTTAGCAAGAATTAATAAAGCTGTTCAAGAAAAAACTTTAGGTCAAGAAAAAGTGTTGATAGATACTTTTAATTACGCTAAAAAAAACAACAAAAATGTACACTTATTAGGCTTGGTTTCTAATGGTGGTATTCATGCACACATTAACCATCTAAAAGGGATTTTAGATGTTGCAAACGAAAATGAAGTTGATAATGTTTTCTTACATGCTTTTACAGATGGTAGAGATTGTGACCCAAAATCAGGAGCGTTTTTCTTAAATGATATTCAAGAATATATGAATGAAACTACTGGTGAATTAGCCTCTGTTTCTGGAAGATATTATGCAATGGATAGAGATAATAGATGGGAAAGAGTTAAGAAAACATATGATAGCTTGGTTCATGGAAAAGGCATAAAAACCAGAGATATTCTTGCAACTATCAACAAAAATTATGACGAGGGTTTAACAGATGAGTTTCACAAACCAATAGTAATTACCAATGCTGATGGTTCTCCAAAAACCACAATTAAAGAGGGTGATGCTGTTATTTTCTTCAACTACAGAACAGATAGAGGAAGAGAGTTAACCAATGCTTTATCTCAAAAAAACTTTCCTGATTTTGATATGAAAAAGCTGGACTTGTACTTTACAACAATGACATTGTATGATGAGTCTTTTGTAAATATTAATGTTATTTATAATAATGATAATCTTAAAAACACGTTAGGCGAAGTACTTGCTAATGCAGGTAAAAAACAAATTCGTATTGCAGAAACAGAGAAATATCCTCATGTAACGTTTTTCTTTTCTGGTGGGCAAGAAACTCCTTTTAAAGGTGAATCTCGTATTTTAAGAAACTCACCAAAAGTAGCAACTTACGATTTAAAACCAGAAATGTCTGCATACGAATTAAAAGATGCTCTTTGTGAAAATTTAGAAAAAGGTGATGCTGATTTTGTTTGTTTAAATTTTGCAAATGGAGACATGGTTGGACATACAGGAATAATGGAAGCTGCCATAAAAGCTTGTGAAGCTGTTGATGAATGTGCAAAAGCAGTAATAGAAACCGGCTTAAAAAACGGATATTCAACATTATTAATTGCAGATCATGGAAATTGCGAAACCATGATGAATCCAGATGGTTCTCCTCATACAGCACACACTACAAACCCAGTTCCATTTATTTTAATTGACAATGAAATAACATCAGTAAAAAGCGGAATTTTAGGTGATATTGCTCCTACTATTTTAGAACTTATTGGGGTGAATCAACCAAAAGAAATGACTCAAAAATCATTATTATAATTTATGAAAAACACCTTATTACTGCTTTTTATAGCACTCATAACTGCTTGTAACAGCACAAAAAAACCAGTAGAAAACATCTCAAAGACTCCAAAAAAAATTGAGCAAAAAGTAAAACCAAAACCACAAGAAATAAAAAGAATTAAAGCAAGAAAAGCCATTGCTACAAAAAATGATAGAGGTTATTTAATTGGTATTACAGATAAAAATGCTTTTAAAGATGATGCTTACAAATATTGGTTCGAAGACAGGTATAGTGAGTATGAAACCAACAAGGAATTGATTGCCAAAATAAAACCCATTATTAATAACTTTTCTATTAAAGGTTTTATGGGAACTTGGTGTGGAGACAGCAGAAGAGAACTCCCTCGTTTTTATAAAATACTAGAAGAAACTGGTTTTAATGAAGAATATTTTGAGCTAATTGCTGTTGGTAGAAGTAAAAAAACTCCAGATAACCTACAAGAAGGTTTGGACATTATCAGGGTACCAACATTTATTTTTTATAAAAATGGTAAAGAAATTGGGCGATTTGTAGAATATCCAAGAGAATCTCTAGAAAAGGATATCTTAAAAATTCTTACAGAACAACCCTACAAACATTCTTATGATAGAAGTAAATAAAGTTTCAATCTAAGAGAAAACCATATAAATACTAATAAATATAGTAACTTTGCGTTTCAATTTTTTTAAGATGATTAAAATTAAAACCAGAGAAGAAATAGAAATTATGCGCGAAAGTGCATTAATAGTTTCTAAAACTTTAGGAATGCTTGCAAAAGAAGTTAAACCTGGAGTAACTACTTTATACTTAGACAAATTAGCAGAAGATTTTATTAGAGAACAAGGTGCAGTGCCTGGTTTTTTAGGTTTGTACGATTTTCCTAATACCTTATGCATGAGTCCTAATGATCAAGTAGTACATGGTTTTCCTACAAAAGAACCACTAAAAGAAGGTGATATTATTTCTATAGATTGTGGTGCTTTAAAAAATGGGTTTTATGGAGATCATGCGTATACTTTTGCTGTTGGTGAAATTGATGATGACACTAAAAAACTTTTAGAAGTAACTAAAGAAAGTTTGTATGTAGGTATTCGTGAATTTAAAGCAGGCAATAGAGTTGGTGATGTTGGCTTTGCTATTCAGAATTTTACAGAAAAACATGGTTATGGTGTTGTAAGAGAATTGGTAGGACATGGTTTAGGACGTAAAATGCACGAAGACCCAGAAATGCCAAACTATGGTAGAAGAGGTAGAGGAAAAAAGTTTACAGAAGGTATGGTTGTAGCCATAGAACCTATGACAAACATGGGTACTCATAAAATAAGACAACATGCTGATGGTTGGACCATTACAACTTTAGACAACAAACCTTCTGCACATTTTGAGCACGATGTTGCTATTGTTAATGGAAAACCAGAGCTTTTATCTACCTTTAAATATGTGCATGAAGCATTAGGAATAGAAACTAATGAAGAAGATGAATTTAGACAAAACCTGTAAGTGTCTATATTTAAATCCATACTAAATACAATTCCAAGACCTTTATTGATAAAAGCAAGTTATGTGGTTAGACCTCTAATTGCTTTTTATTTAAAGGGTGATAAATTTACAGATCCAATAGATGGCAAATCTTTTCGTAAATTTTTACCTTATGGTTATGGAAAACAACGTGAAAATGCACTTTCTCCATCCACTTTATCTTTAGAAAGACACAGATTAATGTGGCTATTTTTAAATGATGAAACCAACTTTTTTACATCAACTAAAAAATTAAAAGTTTTACATATTGCGCCTGAACAATGTTTTTTAGATATTTTTAGGAAACAAGAAAACTTAGATTATATCACATCAGATTTAGAGAGCCCAATTGCAGATGTTAAAGCAGATATTTGCGATTTACCTTTTAAAGATAATGAATTTGATGTGGTTTTTTGCAATCATGTTTTAGAACATATTCCAAATGATGAAAAAGCCATGCAAGAATTGTATCGTGTTCTAAAAAAAGGCGGATTTGGTATTTTTCAAATTCCACAAGACTTGTCTAGAACAACTACTTTTGAAGACGATAGTATCACAGATAAAAAACAACGGGCTGAAATTTTTGGACAATATGACCATGTACGCGTTTATGGCAGAGATTATTTTAACAAATTAAGAGCTGTTGGTTTTAAAGTTGATGAAGTAGATTATACACAAAAAATATCAGCAGAAAAACTAGAACAGTATTGTTTAATGAAAGGTGAAATATTACCTGTTTGTTATAAATAATAGTTACAATTTATTTATAGTTTGTATATTCTTCTAAATCGCCATTCTCATTCGCATACAACAGAATCACTTCTAAATCATTCAATTCGGTTAAAGTCTCTTTAGTTTTTTCTAAACCCATAGCCATAAAAGCAGTTGCATAAGCATCAACATCTGCACAATCTAAATTAGCAATTACAGAAACACTTAACAAATTACTTTCTGTAGCTAAACCTGTTTTTGGATTTACAGTATGCACATACTTTTTGCCATCTTCAGTAACCCTAAACTTTCTATAGTTACCAGAAGTAGCCATCGATTTTCCAGATAAATTTATGGTTTTAAAACCAGTATAAGTATCCACAGGATTTACAAGTTTTATCAACCAAGGCTTTCCATTTTCTTTATTTCCTTTTGCTCTAATTTCGCCACCAATTTCAATTAAATAATTATCAATATTTTTTTTATCAAAAAAACGTGCAATTACATCTATTCCAAATCCTTTGGCTATAGAATTAAAATCTAAATAAATACTAGAATATTGCTTTTTAAGCATATTATTTTCTAAATCAACTTTATCTAAACCAACAAATTGCATAGCTTTATCAATCTCTTCTTTAGTAAGGTTGTTTTTTTCATTTGATGGCCCAAAACCATAAGAGTTTACCAAATTCCCAACTGTAGGATCAAAAAAACCATTAGTTTCTTTATATATTCTTTTTGATTTTTTAAAAACCTCTTCAAAAATATCATCAATTAAAACACCTTCTTCTCCTATGTTTATTTTTGATATTATAGAATTAGGTATATATGTAGAAACTGAGTTATTTACTAGGTTAAACAAACTATCTATAGAGTTCTGGTAATTTTGATCTGCATTTAAATAGGTTATTTTATAAGATGTACCAAAAACACCGCCTTTTAAAGTATAATCATCTTTTATTAACTCTTTAGTACAAGCAGCTAAAAATATAATAATTAAAGAAAGGAAGATTGTTTTGAAAAATTTCATAAGTATAAATTTGAAAAACAAAAATAGTATATAAAATTTTCATAAAATATGCTGATTCACTCTTTTTGTTTAACGATTTTGTTAAATTTGCATTAGAACTTATAATTTATAAATGATGAAAAAATTAACAGCGTTAGTAGTTTTATTTACCTTTTTAATAACCTCTTGTGTTTCTAAGAAAGAGTTTGCAGCATTGCAAACAAAGCATGATGCAACAAAAGATGAGTTATTAACAGTTGAAACAAGTTTACAGAAGTGTATTGTAGAAAAAGAAAAGCAAGAAACTCAAGTTTATGCTTTATCTGAACAAATAAAATCTCTTAAAGACGATAAAAAAACAGCTTTAAAACAAGTTGAAAATTTAACAGTTTTAACTCAATCTTCTTCAGACAATATTAAAAATGTAATTTCTCAATTAAGTGAGAAAGACAAATATATTAATGGAGTTAGAAAAGCGATGACTCAGAAAGATTCTTTAAATCTTGCTATTAAGTATCACTTAACTAAAAATTTAGCAGAAGGTATACAAGATGAAGATATTGAGGTTAATGTTGAAAAAACAGTTGTATTTATTTCTATTTCAGACAAACTTTTATTTAAAAGTGGTAGCTATAACGTAAATGACAATGCATACTCAGTTTTAGAGA
This sequence comes from uncultured Polaribacter sp., assembly GCA_964565055.1. Taxonomy (GTDB): domain Bacteria; phylum Bacteroidota; class Bacteroidia; order Flavobacteriales; family Flavobacteriaceae; genus Polaribacter. The sequence continues at coordinate 289,462 of CAZMDC010000001.1, forward strand.
AGATTGCAAAAGTAATTAAAGACCAACCTAAAATGGAAGTTATGATTGAAGGTCATACAGATTCAACTCCAATTAAAAGAGAGGTTATTCAAGATAACTGGGATCTATCTGCTTTAAGAGCTACTTCTATTACAAGAGTTTTACAATACAAGTTTGGTGTTAAGCCAGAGCGTTTAATTGCAGCTGGTAGAAGTCAGTATGTTCCTTTAGCACCTAATGATACTGCTGAAAATAAATCTAAAAACAGAAGAACAAAAATTATTATCATGCCTAAATTAAATCAATTCTTTGATTTACTAGAGCAAGATGCTGAGTAATTTTTGTTTACTTTATCATAAAAAAACCAACTCAAATGAGTTGGTTTTTTTATGATAATAAAATTGAAACTACTAACTAAAACTTGTTATTCTAATACCTTCACAAAATCTTCAAAAGCTACGTAATAAGGTTGATCTTTAAAAACAGGACTTTCTACACTTTCTGCATTTGCAATTCCAACTCCTGCAAACCAAACTTTTGCATTTTGCTTTTTTGCATGGTTTAAAAAGGTTTCCATCCAAATAGTGTCGTATTCATTTGGGTTTTGCAAATTGTTTGTTGCTTTTACCAAAACAAAAACGGTAGGTTCTCCTTTTTTAAATAAAACAAATTGTGGATGTCTTTTTAACTGGCTGTTAATGGCTTGAAATTCGTAACCCATTTTTTCTAACTTTTCACCAACAATATTCATGGCTAGGTTATGTAACTCTTGTGCTGTTAAAATTTGCATTACTTCTTTTTATTTCTTCTATTATAATTTTTATCACCTCTTGTTTTAGGCTTTTTATATTTTTTCGCAATTTCTCTTCTATAAGAGCCACCTAAATTCACTTTGCTATTTTTTTCACTTTTTTCATGAAAAGCTGGTCCAGGTACATATTCTAAACCCGTTCTATTTTTAGATTGCTCTGTGTCTTCTCTTGGGCGTTCATCTTCTGTTAACTGATTTGAAATAGCTACTTCTTCTGGCAATTCTAATACAGGTATTTTAAAATCCATTAAGGTTTCAATTTCTTCTTTTGCCTGTTGCTCTTTTGGTGTAGATAATAAAATGGTTTTACCTGCTCTTTCTGCTCTACCTGTTCTACCAATTCTGTGCATGTAGTTTTCTGGAAAATCTGGCGTATCAAAATTGATAACATGACTCACATTATCAAAATCTAAACCACGAGCCATAACATCTGTAGCTACTAAAATACGATTGTTACCTTCATCAAATTGACGAATGGAACGTATTCTGTAATTCTGAGTTTTATTAGAGTGTATTACACAAGTTTCACTACCAAAAACTTCTTCTAAATGCTTAAATAAATAATCTGCAGTTCTTTTAAAACCAACAAATATTAGCACTTTATGATAGGTGTCTTTGTCTTGTAATAAGTGATTTAATAGGTTTACTTTGGTAAAAAAGTTAGGAATGTTATAAGAAATTTGCTCAATATTTTCCAAAGGTGTACCACTTACAGCAATAGATATTTTCTGCGGATTTTTAAAGAAATCATAAATTAACTCATCTACATCTTCTGTCATTGTTGCAGAAAAAAGAATGTTCTGCCTTCTGTCTGGAATAATATCAAAAATATTCATCAACTGAAATCTAAAACCTAAATCTAACATTACATCAACTTCATCAATCACCAATTTCTGAATAGATTTTAGTTTTAAAGCATTGCTTAAACCTAAATCATACAATCGTCCAGGAGTCGCTACAATAATATCTTGTCCTTGTAAAATTGCCTGTTTTTGCGTGTTGATATTTGCACCCCCATAAACTCCTAAAACTCTAACATTAATATATTTAGAGAGCTTTTCAATTTCATCTACCACTTGTAAAACTAATTCACGAGTAGGAACCAAAACCAAAACTCTTGGGTGTTTTTGTGTTGAATATTTTAAATCTCGTAAAATTGGCAACATATACGCAAAAGTTTTTCCTGTACCAGTTTGCGCAATTCCAACCACATCTTTACCAGATCTAACTACAGAAAAAGCTTGCTCTTGAATAGGAGTTGGGTTTTCGAAACCCAAATCGTCTAGAGCATATTGTAATTGATTTGATAAATCTATTTCTTTAAAAGTCATGTTCTGAATTTTATGCAAAGATACAGTTTATAAACCTGAATTCTTTTGATTTTATACGCTTGAATATGCTTAATTTTGTCACTAATAATAGATTACATTTCATGATTACAGATACACACACGCATTTATATTCAGAACAATTTGATGAAGACAGAAAAGACATGATTCTGCGTGCAAAAAAAGCAGGAGTTTCTCGTTTTTTTATACCAGCAATAGATGCTTCTTATACAGAAAAAATGTTGACTTTAGAAAAAGAAAATCCTGATGATGTATTTTTAATGATGGGCTTACACCCTACTTCTGTTAAAGAAAATTACAAAGAAGAATTAGAACATGTAAAAACTTGGCTTGATAAAAGAAACTTTTATGCCATTGGCGAAATTGGTATTGATTTGTTTTGGGATAAGTCTTTTCTACAACAACAACAAGAGGCTTTTAGAATGCAAATTCAGTGGGCAAAAGAGAAAAAACTACCTATTGTAATTCATTGTAGAGAGGCTTTTGATGAAATCTTCGAAGTTTTAGAAACAGAGAAAGATGAGAACTTATATGGTATTTTTCACTGTTTTACAGGAACTTTAGAACAAGCCCAAAAAGCCATTTCTTATAATATGAAATTAGGAATTGGTGGTGTTGCTACTTTTAAAAATGGTAAGATTGATAAATTCTTACATGAAATTGATTTAAAACACATTGTTTTAGAAACAGATGCGCCTTATTTAGCGCCAAAACCTTACAGAGGTAAACGAAACGAAAGTGCTTACATTACAAATGTAGTGGATAAATTAGTGGATATTTATGGTATTTCGTTTGATGAAATTGCAGAAATTACGACTCAGAATTCTAAAGACGTTTTTGGTATTTAATGATAAAAACAGAAATTACATACTATAAAACACCTATAGGAATTGCAGAAATTACTGGTGATAAAAACGGAATTCAGTCTGTTTCTGTTTTAGATGAAAGCGAAGTTTCTGCAGCAAAACTATCAACTAAAACTCCAAAAGTCTTAGAAAGTTGTGTAACACAATTAGAAGAATATTTTAATGGAGAAAGAGCAAGTTTCAACTTAACTGTAAATCCTAAAGGAACTGCTTTTCAAAAAAAAGTTTGGAAATCTTTATTAAATATTGAATACGGAAAAACAAGAAGTTACTTAGAACAAAGCAAAGCTTTAGGAGACGTAAAAGCAATAAGAGCTGTTGCTGCTGCAAATGGCAAAAACCCACTGTGGATTGTAATTCCTTGCCATAGAGTTATAGGTTCAGATGGTTCATTAACAGGTTACGCAGGTGGAATTTGGCGTAAAAAATGGTTATTGAATCATGAAAATCCTGTAAAGCAACAATCTCTTTTTTAAAATCAAGTTTCATAAAACATAAAAAACATATTTTTACGTTAGGTACATATTGTTTATATGTTTAAAAAATTAATTCCTTTTCTTTTACTGTTTTTTGGGTTATTAACTCAGGCACAAACAATTTCTACAGATTTTAGAAAAAAAACTATTGAAATAAAAAAAGATACTATTCAACTAGATTCTGTTGCTTTAAATCCAAATAAATTTAAAGTTTTTGATGCATCCAACAATCTTATTTCAACAGCAGATTATAAGGTTGATTTTAGCAAAGCACTATTAATTATTGATGCTAATAAATTTAAAAAAATTACGGTTTCTTATTTTAGATTGCCAGATTTTATTACAAAAACATACAGTCCAATAGATAAAAAACGTATCATTAAAAAAACCACCAATCAAGGTAAACTTTATAGCTTAACTACTAACAAAAAACCATCAGATATTAAACTTTTTGAAGGGTTACAAACCAGAGGTTTTATAACAAGAGGCATAACTTCTGGTAACAATCAAAATGCAGTAACCAATTCTGCATTAGATTTAGAAATAGCAGGAAAACTCTCTAAAGATGTTAGTCTAAGAGCAAATATTTTTGATACAAATATTCCCATTCAAGAAAATGGATATTCGCAAAATTTAACCGATTTTGATCGAGTTTTTATAGAAATGTATGCTAAAAAATGGCGTGTAAAAGCAGGTGATTTATCTCTAAAAAATGATGAAACCTTTTTTATGCCATTTACAAAACAAGTTGCAGGTTTAGAGGTAGAAGCTTCACCATCAGAAGATTTTAATGTTGCTGCTTCTGGAGCTGTGGCTAGAGGTAAATTTAACACCTATAAATTCACAGGAATTGAAGGGAACCAAGGTCCTTATAAAATTTTTGGAGCAAATAATGAAGCTGCTATTTTAATGATAGAAGGTAGTGAAGAAGTTTATGTAAATGGAGATAAGTTAAAGAATGGCGCTAATGAAGATTACACCATAAATTATAATTTAGGCGAAATTACATTTACCACAACTTACCCAATTACAAATGATATGCGTATTTGGATCGATTTTCAATATGCAGAAAGAAATTACACCAGATTTATCACTTATGAAAAAGCAGCATATGAAGGAGAGAAATTTAGTTTAGCAGGCTATTTTTATTCAGAAAATGATGCAAAAAATCAACCTATACAACAAAATTTAACAGACGCTCAAAAACAAATTTTAGCTGAAGCTGGTAATAACACAGATGCCATGTTTGCTGAAAGTGCGTTTGTAGACACTTTTGATGAAAATAAAATACTTTATAAAAAAGTAACCACAACAAACGAAACTTTTTTCGAATATTCTACAGATGAAAGTGAAGAATTATTTAGTGTTACATTTACTGATGTTGGCGCAAATAATGGAAACTATATTTTAGACAGCACAATTGCCATAGGTAATATTTATCTTTATGTTGGTACTAATCTAGGGAATTACAGTCCAGTTGTTAGATTAATTGCACCTACAAAAACACAGTTATTTGTTGTAAAATCTGCTTTAAAAACATCAAAAAAAACTACATTAGATGCAGAATTTGCGTTGAGTAATAACGACAAAAATCTATTTTCTTCTATTGATAATGATGAAAATATTGGTTTGGCTGCAAAAATAAATTGGCAACAAGTTTTAATAGATAAAACTTGGAAACTAAAAAGTAAACTTAGTCACGAATTTGTACAACAAGATTTTAGAACTATTCAACGTTGGGAAAATGTAGAGTTTAATAGAGATTGGAATATTTTAACCAATAATGCTACAAAAAACTTTTTTCAATCTGAGTTAAGTCTTACCAATCAAAAAGATGATTTTATTTTATATCAATTTAACAATTTAAATTATGATAATAATTTTAACGGATCAAAACATATATTTCAATCAAAAATAAATCGTCGTAAAACAAGCTATAATTTAAACGCAAGCTATTTAGAAAACACTTCTATTGAGGAAGATAATTATTTTTTAAGAGCAAAAGCTAAAATTCAACATTCTTTAAAAAATGCTTGGTTTGGTGGGCTTGTTCAATTAGAAGACAACACTAGAAAAGAAGCAAATAACAATCAATTTATAAATACAAGTCATCGATTTAAAGATTATGAAGGTTTTTTTGGTGTAGGAGATTCCACAAATATTTTTGCTAAAATTGGTTTTAATTACAGAAATAACGATAGTATAAAATCGAATAAATTTACTGAGATTAACAACAGAAAAACTTTTTATATCACTAGTAAAATCATCAAAAACAAAAATAGCAACCTGAGTATTTATGCCAATTATAGAATTACAAAAAACAAATTTACATCTGATGAAAAAGCGTTAAACTCAAGACTAGTTTATAATCAAAAATTATTCAACAATTTTTTAAACTTAAGCACTACTTACGAAACATCTTCAGGAAACGTTGCAAGGCAAGATTATATTTACGTACAAACAGAACCTGGTTTGGGTTTTTATACTTGGATAGATTATAATAACGATGGTGTAAAAGATTTTAATGAGTTTGAAGTGGCACAGTTTCAAGATCAAGCCAATTATTTACGATTACCCAAACCCAATTTAAGGTTTATAGCCACTCAGCGTGCACAATGGAAACAAAGCGTTACTATAAACCCAAAAGCTTGGTCTATAAAAAAAGGGATCCAAAAAGCAATTTCTCACTTTTACAACCAAAGCTTTTTAACTGTTGATAATGAACAAGAAAGAACTGGAAATTCGTTTCAGTTAAACCCTTTTGATTTTGATGAAAACTCTTTAGTAAGTTTGAATTTAAACTTTAGAAACAGCTTATATTTTAATAAGGATTTACAAAAAAACAGTATTACATTCACCTATGGAAATGCTCAACAAAAACAACAATTTTTTATAGGAGCTCAAGAGAATACGATTAGACTTCATCAATTAGATTATGCACATAAGTTTGCAAAATTTTGGTTATTGGAAATTATGAATAAACTGTCGAAAAACGCTTTAGAAACAGAGAATTTTACAGATAGAAACTATACCATAGATGCTTATGAGATACACCCAAAAATTAGTTTTTTATATAATAAAAACCATAAATTTACAACCTTTTATCACCTTAAAAATAAAGAGAATACTATAGAGAATTTTGAAACTTTAGTACAACAAACCTTTGGTGTAGAATATCTTTATATTGATAAAAAACAAAATCAAATTTCTGGAAATATCAATGTATTTTTAAATGATTTTACAGGGAGTTCTAATTCTCCTGTAGCCTATCAAATGTTAGAAGGTTTACAACCAGGCACAAATTATACATGGAATTTACTTTTTAATAAAAAATTAAATAGTTTTTTAAATCTAAACCTTAGTTATTTTGGCAGAAAAAGTGAGAATTCGAAAGCAATTCATACAGGAAGTGTGCAGTTAAGAGCCGTTTTTTAATGTTAAACTTTTTCTTTTGTAACAATTGTTACTCATTTAATTAAAATAAAATCTTTACTTTTAAACTTCAAATGAAGTTAGTTGCTATCATATTATCTAATTTGATTCTTTTACAGAGTCTAAACGTTTCTATGGAATCTTTTTCTAAATTAAACGCATTATTAGAGCATGCACAATTTCATCAAGAAAAATACGGTGATAGTTTTGTTGAGTTTTTATACGAACATTATGGAGAAACAGATAGCTTAACAACTACTAATCACAAAGAACACAAAGACTTACCTTTTAAAAAACATACTCAAAACTGTAATCATCTTACTTCTTTTTTTGATGTTAATACAATTGTTTTTACACTTAAAAAAAGTATACCTTTAAGTAAAAAACCAACTTTCTTTTATAAAGATTCACTTTCTACTTTTGAAAAACCTGATGTTTTTCAACCACCAAAATTCGCATAATAATTTTTTTAGATTATTCCTTGTTTTAAAAAAACAAGACAAGTTTTATTATTAAAATTTTTATGAATTATGTTAGAAAACATCATAAAATTCAGCTTAAAAAATAAGCTGATTATCTTCCTATTTATAGGCTTTCTAGTTGGTTTTGGAATTTACTCTTTAACCGAAATTTCTGTTGGAGCTGTTCCAGATATCACCAACAATCAAGTACAAGTAATTACCACTTCACGTAATTTGTCTACACAAGATGTAGAACAGTTTATTACTTATCCAGTAGAGTTAGAAATGGCTAATTTGCCAGGAGTTGAAGAAATTAGATCTGTTTCAAAATTTGGATTATCTGTTGTAACCATTGTTTTTAATGATGATTTAGGGACCTATTTACCAAGGCAATTAATTGCTGAAAAAATTAAATCTGCATCAGAAAAAATACCAGAAGGCTTTGGTTCTCCAGAAATGGGACCAATTACAACAGGCTTAGGAGAAATTTATCAATACACTTTAGATGTAAAACCAGGTTTCGAAAACCAATATTCAATAACAGACTTAAGAACTATTCAAGATTGGATTGTTAAACGTCAACTTTCAGGAATTCCTGGAGTTGTAGAAGTAAATACTTGGGGTGGTTTTTTAAAACAATACGAAATAGCCATTAACCCAAGTAAATTATATGCAATGAATATTGCTATTTCAGAAATATACACAGCTTTAGAAAAAAATAATAGCATTGCAGGTGGTGGTTATATAGAAAAAAATAATGAGAGTTTTTTTATAAGAGGCCAAGGAATGATTAAAAATCTTGAAGATCTTAAAAATATTGTTGTTAGAAATAATGGTATACCTGTTTATATAAAAGATGTTGCACATGTTGGTTTTGGAAACGCAACTCGATTTGGAGCAATTACTGCAAATGGTGAAGGAGAAAAAGTGCTTGGCCAAATCATGATGATTAAAGATGGTAACTCAAAAGAAATAATAAATGCAGTTAAAAAAAGGATTCAAAATATCCAAAATACTTTACCTGAAGGAATATATATTAATGGCTTTTTAGAAAGAAGCGAATTAATAGATAAAACAAGTGCTACAATTTCAGAAAACTTAATAATTGGTTCTTTAATTGTAATCTTTATTGTGGTTTTGCTACTTGGTAATTTAAGATCTGGTATAATCGTAGCTTCTATAATTCCTTTAAGTTTACTATTTGCAATTTCATTAATGTATATTTTTAATATTGATGCTAATTTAATGAGTTTAGGAGCAATCGATTTTGGAATTATAATAGATGGTACAGTAATTATTGTAGAGTATATAACGTTTAGAATTATTACTAAAAGTAACGAACTAAAAGTTTTAGAAAAAAATATAAAACAAATAAAAATTGATGAAATTGTTCTAAAAAGTGCATCAAAAATGATGAATTCTGCCATTTTTGGACAATTTATTATTTTAATTATTTTTATACCTGTATTAGCTTTACAAGGAGTAGAAGGCAAAATGTTTAAACCAATGGCACTAACATTTAGCTTTGCATTGTTAGGTGCAATGATATTATGCTTAACCTATGTTCCTGTTATTTCTTCATTATTTTTAAAGGCAAAAAAACCAGCAGAAAACAATATTTCTACTAAAATAATGAGGCTTTTAAACAATTTTTATAGTCCAATTATAAACTGGTCATTACAAAACAAAAAAATAGTTATTGGTTTTGCTAGTATACTTTTAGTATCAAGTATATGGCTCTTTAGTAAAATGGGAGGTGAATTTGTACCTACTTTAGATGAAGGAGATTTTGTAATACAACCTGTATTAAAAACAGGAACTTCTTTAAGTAAAACCATAGATATAACCACAAAAATTGAACGAATTTTACTAGATAATTTCCCTGAAGTATCTCAAGTTGTAAGTAGAATTGGGGCTGCAGAAATCCCTACAGACCCAATGTCTATGGAAGAAAGTGATGTAATTATAAAACTTAAGCCAAAAAGTGAGTGGATTTCAGCAAAAACTAAAGATGAATTAGCAAATAAATTTAAAGAAGCTTTAGCTGTTATTCCAGAAATGGAAGTAGAATTTACACAACCTATTGAAATGCGTTTTAACGAATTAATTACAGGTGTTAGAGCAGATGTAGCCATAAAAATATTTGGAGAAGATCTAGAGGTTTTATCAAAAATTGCAGATAATGTAAAAAATAAAATTAAAAACATAGAAGGAGCTGCAGATATTAGTGTAGAAAAGGTAGAAGGCTTACCACAAATGGTTGTTAATTATAACAGGTCTAAAATTGCACGTTATGGAATAAATATTTCTGATGTTAACGAAATAATAGCTATGGGGTTTGCTGGTAAAGTGTTAGGAAGTGTTTTTGAGGGGGAAAAACGGTTTGATTTGGCAATTCGTTTAGATAAAAACAACAGAAAAGATATTACAAACCTTCAAAATTTATTTATCGATTTACCAAATGGAAAGAAAATACCATTAAGAGAGTTGGCAGATATAAAGTATACAACAGGACCCGCACAAATTTCTAGAGATGATACAAAACGTAGAATTGTTGTAGGTATAAATGTTAGAAATAGAGATTTAGAATCTGTAGTAAATGAAGTAAGGTTAATAATTAAAAATACTATAAAACTTCCTGTTGGGTATTCAGTTTCATATGGAGGTCAATTCGAAAATCTACAAAATGCTAAGCAAAGATTATTAATTGTTGTGCCTATTGCATTAGGCTTAATATTTTTACTTTTATATTTTGCTTTTGGTTCTGTTAAAGAAGCTTTATTAGTGTTTACTGTAATACCTCTTTCTGCAGTTGGTGGTATTTACCTACTTTGGTTAAGAGATTTGCCATTTAGTATTTCTGCAGGAATAGGTTTTATTGCCTTGTTTGGTATTGCTGTTTTAAACGGTATTGTATTAATTGAACATTTTAAAGAGTTGGAAAAAGAAGGAATAAATAAAATTAGTGAACGTATTATAAAAGGAACAAAAGAACGTTTAAGACCAGTAATTTTAACAGCAACTGCTGCTGCCTTAGGATTTTTACCAATGGCTATTTCTACAAATGCTGGAGCAGAAGTTCAAAGACCATTAGCAACTGTAGTTATTGGAGGCTTAATAACTGCAACACTATTAACTCTGGTAGTTTTGCCTGTTTTATATGCTTGGTTTAAAAGTGAAAATAAAATATCTTTTAATTCGAAAAAAATTACTTTACTCATGTTGTTTGGCTTTTTTGCTTTCATTCAAAGTAATGCACAAAACAAGCTTAATTTAGAACAAACTGTTGCTTTAGCCTTAAAAAACAATGCTGGTTTAAAAGCTTATAATTTAAAAGTAACCCAAAGTGATGCATTAATAAAAAATGCTTTTGATTTTGATAAAACTACCATTTTTTATAGCTATGATGAAAACAATCTGGCAATAAATAACATGCCAATTAATGTATTTGGAGTTGAACAAGATTTTAAATTTCCAACAGTTTATTTTGCAGATAAAAATGTTTATAAGGCAAAAAGTGCTTTAGAAAAAACAAATTTTAGTTTAGAGCAAGAAAAAATTAAAAGAGAGGTTTCTCAATATTATTATCAGCTTGTTTATGCAAAGCAAAAATTAAAAACCTTTAGTTATTTAGATAGTTTATTTCAAAATTTTGCTAAAAAAGCAGTTCGTAGATTTGAATTAGGAGAAACAAACTACTTAGAAATGATTACTGCAAAATCTAAACAAAAACAAATAAAAATTAACTATAATAAGGCCTTACAAGAAGTTATATTATGTAAAGAAAATTTAAAAGCTATTGTTCAAATTGATTCATTACAAATTAATGATAGTTCCTTAAAAATGCTCAGTGTTAAAAATAAATCAATTACAAATAATATTGGGTTAGCGTATTTTATTAACGATAAAAATCATAAAAAGGCTTTGTATAAGCTAGAGAAACAAAACTTAATGCCAGATATTAGTTTCTCCTATTTTCAAGGCAGTAACAATCAATTAAACAATAATTTGTTTGGTTATCAAGTTGGTTTAAAAATACCCTTACTATTTTCTGGAAATTCATCAAAAATTAAAGCTTCAAAAATTGCACAAGATATTTTAGTTGCAAAAGAACAAAATTATAAACGCATTTTAAATGCCAAATATAAGAGCCTTATTGCTAGTCTAAAACAGCATGAAGAATCAATAAAATTCTATAATAATGAAGGTGAAAAAATTAAAAATGAAATAATAAAAACAGCAAACAGCTCTTTTAGAGAAGGGGAAATCGATTTTTTTCAATACTTGCAAAGTATAGAAACAGCAAAAGAAATAGAACTTTCTTACTTAGATGAGTTAAATGCATATAATCAAAATATTATTCAGATAAATCACCTTATAATCAATCCTTTTTAAAATGAAAATTAAATATATCATCATCATAGCTATCTTAATTATAAGTTGTAATAAACAAAATAAAAACATAGAAAAAAGCATAGAAATAACTCAAAAAGATAAGTTTTTTACCATTAGTAAAAAACAGTTTGAAGCTGAAAGAATGGAACTAAATACGCTAACTAATCAACCATTTTACAGTTCTGTACAAACAACAGGAATAATAGATGTACCTCCAGAAAATAAAGCTGTTATTAGTACTTTTATGGGCGGATTTGTAACTAAAAATCAACTTTTAATTGGTGATAAAGTAAAAAAAGGACAACTTGTTGCTACTTTGCAAAACACTGCTTTTGTAGAATTACAACAGGAGTATTTAGAAATAAATGAAAAAATACAGTTTTTAAAAATTGAATACGAAAGGCAAGAAAAACTTTATAAAGAATTGATTACTTCTAAAAAAAATTATTTAAAAGCAGAAAGTGATTACAAAGGTAATTTAGCTATTTACAGAGGTTTAGCTAAAAAATTACAAATGTTAAACATAAACCCTAAAAATGTTGAAGAAGGCAAAATAACCTCTACAATAAACTTATTTTCTCCTATAAATGGTTATGTAACAAAAATAAATGCAAGTAATGGTTCTTATATTTCTTCAGAAAATGCACTATTAGAAATTGTAAATACAGAACATATTCATTTAGAACTTAATATTTTTGAAAACGACATTCTAAATATTAAAAAAAATCAAAAAATAAGATTTAAAATTCCTGAAGCTTCATCTCAAACATTTAATGCAGAAGTATATTTAGTAGGAACATTTATCGATGATAATAGAACTGTAAAAGTTCATGGCCATATTGAAAATGATGAAAAAACAAACTTTATTTCTGGTATGTTTATAGAAGCAGAAATTATTACTAATGAATTTAATAAAAATGCATTACCAAAAAGTGCAATTATAAAAAATGAAGAGCAAAATCATGTACTTGTACTCAATAAAATTGAAAATAATAAATATATTTTTGATAAAATTGAAATAACTACAGGATTAGAAAATGAAAACTTTATCGAAATACAAAATCCAGACTTATTAGTTGGAAAAAAAATACTATCAAAAACAGTTATGATATATTAAAAATTCTTGTAGTTAATTATTAAATATCACCTATTGGCTTAAGGTTTTTATTATTTTAGCCACTAAATTTATAGATACAAATGGTTATGAAAAAAATTACTTTGCTTTTTTTATTATTTGCAACTACACTTTCAGTTGCTCAAGAAGCTGAAACAGAATACCCTCAAGATATTAATAAGAAATACGAAATTAAAATAAACACCTTAACATTATTGGCTGCAAAATGGATAGATGTTTCTTATGAAAAATTAATAGACGAGGAATCTTCTTATGGAATTTCGGCAACCTTAAATACAGACACACAGATGAAAGTGATTTAAGTTACGCCTTAACGCCTTATTATAGAAGATATTTTTCAGGAAAATTTGCAAGAGGTTTTTTTGTTGAAGGTTTTGGCGCTTTATTTTCTGCAAGAGATAACCCTATTATTTTTGGAAATAACGAAGATTTTGAAACAGGTTTTGCAATGGGGGTTTCCGTTGGCGGAAAATTTGTTTCTAAAAAAGGCTTTACCACAGAACTTTTATTAGGAGTTGGTAGAAATTTAGTTAAAAGTGAAAACACCGAAGCTTTTGGTAGAATTGGAGTTTCCTTAGGATATAGGTTTTAGTATCTACTTTATTATTAGTATATTAAAACACACTTAAAGAAATAGTTATGAAAAAATTAGTTGTACTTTTTACAGTTTTTACAGCATCATTTTGCTATGCTCAAAAAGAGCTAAAACTAGATATTGGAGATGCACTTGTAATTAGAAGCATTGAGGTTTCTTTCGAAAATTACTTGTCTGAAGAATCTTCTGTTGGTATTTCAGCACTTTTTAATTTAGAAGAACAAAATAAAGGCTTCAGGTACAATGAGAATTTGATGATTACTCCATATTATAGATACTACTTCTCTACAAATGAACAATGGAATTTTTTTGGTGAAGGATTTGTAGGGGTTAATTCAGGAAAAAAAGAATCCCTAAAAGATTCTGGTGTTTACGATATTAATTATACTGATGGTGCTTTAGGCATTGCTGTTGGTACAAAATATGTTGCCAAAAGAGGATTGGTTATTGATATTTATGGTGGTATAGGGCGAAATTTATTTGGGTCTGATTCTCCTATATTAGTTCCTAGAGTTGGCCTTAATGTTGGCTGGAGATTTTAGTTTAACATAAAAAAATCCGTTAGAAAACTTCTAACGGATTTTTTTTATATTCCTTAACTCATTTAGTTAGTTACATTCTTTGTAACCATGTTTTCACACTTACTTCAGCATTAATAATATCTTTTAAATCTGTAATTTTAACACGTTTTTGATCCATAGAATCTCTATGCCTTATAGTAACACAATTATCTTCTAAAGTGTCATGATCTATAGTTATACAAAATGGTGTACCTGCTGCATCTTGTCTTCTATAACGTTTACCAACTGCATCTTTTTCATCATAAAAAACATTAAAATCCCACTGTAAATCTTCCATAATTTCTTTAGCAACTTCTGGCAAACCATCTTTTTTAACTAAAGGAAAAATAGCTGCTTTGTAAGGAGCTAAAACTGCTGGTAATTTTAAAACCGTTCTTGTTGAGCCATTTTCTAATTCTTCTTCTTGCAAAGAATTTGAAAAAACCGCTAAAAACATTCTATCTAAACCAATAGAAGTTTCTACAACATAAGGTGTATAACTTTTATTTTCTTCATGATCAAAATATTGAAGCTTTTTTCCAGAATGTTCTTCGTGTGCTTTTAAATCGAAATCAGTTCTTGAATGAATTCCTTCTAATTCTTTAAAACCGAATGGAAAATTAAACTCAATATCTGCTGCTGCATCTGCATAGTGTGCTAGTTTATCATGGTCATGAAAACGATAATTCTCTGCTCCCATTCCTAAACTTAGGTGCCATTTTAATCGATTTTCTTTCCAGGTATTATACCACTCTTTTTGTGTGCCAGGTTTTACAAAAAATTGCATTTCCATTTGCTCAAACTCACGTTGTCTAAAAATAAATTGTCTTGCAACAATTTCATTTCTGAAAGCCTTACCTGTTTGTGCAATTCCAAAAGGAATTTTCATACGTCCTGTTTTCTGAACGTTTAAAAAATTCACAAAAATACCTTGGGCAGTTTCTGGTCTTAAATAAACTTGAGTAGAGTTTTCTGCTGATGCACCTATTTGCGTACCAAACATTAAATTAAATTGCTTTACCTCTGTCCAATTTTTAGAGCCAGTTAATGGATCAGCAATATCCAATTCTTCAATTAAAGCTTTAACATCATCTAAATCTTCATTTGCCAAAGAGTTACCCATTCTAGCTAATATAGTATCAATTTTTTCTTTGTAACCTAACACTCTACCATTAGTAGCTAAAAACTCTTCTTTATTAAATGCGTCACCAAAACGTTTTTCTGCTTTGGCTACTTCTTTATTAATTTTACCTTCAATTTTTGCACAATAATCTTCAATCAATACATCTGCTCTATATCGTTTTTTAGAATCTTTATTATCAATTAAAGGATCGTTAAAAGCATCTACGTGTCCAGAAGCTTTCCATGTTGTTGGGTGCATTAATATTGCAGCATCAATACCCACAATATTTTCGTGCATCTGCACCATGGCTTTCCACCAATAGTCTCTAATATTTTTCTTTAGCTCAACTCCATTTTGAGCATAATCGTAAACCGCACTTAAACCGTCATAAATTTCAGACGACTGAAAAACATAACCATATTCTTTTGCGTGCGATAAAACTTTTTTAAATTGATCTTCTTGTTTTGCCATAATGAGGGCAAAGATAAAGGTTTGCTTAAGTTTTTCAAGAAAAATCTACTCTACTTTTTTACATCTATAGATAAATGCTGGAGGTATATTTAAGGGTTCAAAACCTAATGAAATAGCGTCTTTAAAAACACTGTTTAATTTCTTTAAATAGGTTAAACTATATTGATATTGAATAAACGAACCATTTTTATCTAAAACCTTATAAGATTTCTGTAAAATATCTTCTGATACAATATCTGGAATTATGGTTAAAGGCAAACTAGAAATTATAAAATCTACAGTATTTATATTTAGCTTTTGTAATTCTACTTCTATGTTTTCTGCAGATGATTTTAATAAAATAAGTTGTGAGTGTTGTATTGCTTCTAATTGTTTGAAAAAGTTGTCGTTAATTTCAAAGCAAATTAATACAGCATTTGGAGGTAAGTTTTTTAAAATAAATTTAGTAATTGCTCCATTTCCTGCACCTAATTCTACCATAACATTTACTTTTGAGAAATCAATTTCTTTCAACATTCTTTTTGATAGAAATCTTGAACTTGGTGTAATAGTACCTAATGTTTTAATATTTACAAAAGCCTCTTTTAAAAATTTTATTCTGCTAGACAATTTTATTCTTTAATTTTTAAGTATATTTCTAAAAATGTTTTGTAAAGATGCGTTTTTTAAAAGACTTATTCTATCTTTTTTATCCAAAATTATGTGCAATCTGTGAGCTAAAGTTGGTGCAGAATGAAAATACAATATGCACCTTATGCAGGCACGATTTACCCTTAACCAACTTTAATAATTTTACCAACAATAAAATTACACAAACTTTTTATGGTAGAACCCTTATAGAAAAAGGTTATGCTTTATTATTATATAGAAAAAAAGGAAACACTCAAAAACTAATTCAAGAGTTAAAATACAAAGGCAATCAAGAAATTGGAGTTTTTTTTGGGAATTGGCTTGGAGAAATACTAAAAGAAAATAATGAGTTTATAAACATCGATTATATAATTCCTGTTCCATTACACCCCAAAAAATTAAAACAAAGAGGATACAACCAAGTAAGTAAATTTGGTGAAAGACTTAGTTTTTATATAGAAAAACCTTTTTTAGAAAATAAATTAATTCGTGTATCAGCAACCAAAACTCAAACCTTAAAAGCACGTTTTGAGCGTTTTACAAATTTAGACACTAAATTTCTACTTCAGAATCCATCTTTTTTTGATAACAAAAATATTCTAATTATTGATGATGTAATTACTACAGGTGCAACTCTAGAGGCGTGTACAAAAGAATTTCAAAAAGCGAAAAATTGTAAAATAAACATATTAACTATGGCTTATACAGAATAAGTTTTATGATTTTTATTTCAAAAATTAATCGTTATTTTGTGTAAAATTTATTTTTGTGAAAGTAGTTTATAAATTTCTTTTTATAATAGTGGTAGTGTTTGTGGTATCAAACTGTGCAAGAACTGGAAGACCAGAAGGTGGTCCAAAAGATGAAAATGCACCTCTTTTTGTAACAGCTAATCCTGCTTATGAAACTGTTAATTTTAATAAGAAAGAAATTAGACTAAATTTTGATGAGTTTATTGTTCTAAAAGATTTAAATAAACAGTTGTTAATTTCTCCTCCAATGAAATATCCACCAATAATTACTCCACAAGGTTCAGCTAGTAAATTTATAAATATTGAAATTAAAGACACTTTAAATACAAACTCAACTTATATTTTTAATTTTGGTAATGCTATACAAGATAATAATGAAGGTAACAAGTTAGAAAATTTTAAATATGTTTTTTCTACTGGTAACTATATAGATTCTCTAACAATATCTGGTTCTATTAAAGATGCAAAACTATTAAAAACCCCAAAAGAAGTAAACGTTCTTTTGTATAAATTAGATAGTACTTTTAACGATTCTATTATCTATAAAAATAAACCAAATTATATTACAAGTACTTTAGATACTACCAATTTTAATTTTACCAATATAAAAAAAGGAAAATATTTAATGCTAGCTCTTAAAGAGCCTTTAAATGACTATATTTTTAATCCTAAAACAGATAAAATAGGGTTTATTAAAGATACCATTCAATTACCAAAAGACAGTATTATAAACAAACCTATAATCCTTTTTAAAGAAGAACAACCTTATGAATTTAAAAGAGGAAAAGAGGTAACCAAAGGAAAAATTGAGTTCGGTTTTCAAGGAGATGCAAAAGATATGAAAGTTAATTTACTCTCTAATGTACCTGAAGAGTTTAAAAGTATTGCAAAATTTGATGTTAAAAAAGACACCTTAAACTATTGGTTTACTCCATTTGAAGCTGATTCTTTAAACTTTATTATAGAAAACAAAGAATTTAGAGATACACTAACAGTTCAGTTAAGAAAAAATAAAATAGATTCATTAATTTTAAATACTTCTACCAATAAAATTCTAAATTTTAGAGACACATTTTCGATAAGTAGTAACAATCCAATTATTAAAATAGATTCTAGCAAAATTAGCTTTTTTAATAAAGATACTTTAGCTGTAAAATTCAACATGATTTCTTCTAAGAAAGAAAATAAAATTGCTTTTATTTTTGATAAACAGCCTAAAGAAAAATACAATATTAAAATGTTACCAAGTGCTTTTACAGATATTTTTAATGTAGCAAATGATTCTTTAGATTATAAGTTTTCAACAAACGAAATAAGTGATTATGGAAGAATAAGCATGAATATAAACAACGTTAACTCTAAAAATTTAATTATTGAGTTGTTAACAGGTGCAGAGCAAAACGAACTTGTAGAAAGACAATTTGTAAACTCATCGTCTAAAGTAATATTCGATTTATTACCTCCAGGAAACTATACAGTTAAAGCAATTATAGACGAAAATAAAAACAACAAATGGGATACTGGAAATTATTTAAAAAAGCGTTTACCAGAAAAAATAATATATAATGATGCTATAAACAATTACGAATTAAGAGCAAATTTCTTTGTAGAAGAGAATTTTATTTTCGATTAAAATTAAGCCTGTAAAGCTTGTTCTAAATCTGCTAACAAATCATCTATATCTTCAATACCAACACTTAAACGAATTAAAGAATCTGTAATTCCTATTTTTAAACGTTCTTCTTCTGGAATAGAACCATGAGACATGGTTACAGGATGATTTACCAAGCTTTCTACACCTCCTAAAGACTCTGCCAACGTAAATAACTTTGTGTTTTCTAAAAATGTAAAAGTTGCTTGTTTACTTTCATCTTTTAACTTAAAAGAAACCATACCTCCAAAATCGTTCATTTGCTTCTTAGCAATTGCATAACTTTCATGGGTTTCTAAACCTGGATAATAGACCTTACCTACTTTTGAATGTGCATCTAAAAATTTAGCCACTTTCAACCCATTTTCACAGTGTCTTTGCATTCTTACATGCAATGTTTTTACTCCTCTTAAAGCTAAAAATGAGTCCATAGGCCCAGCAATTGCACCTGCTGCAAATTGTATAAAATGAATTTCTTTAGCCAATGTTTCATCTTTTACCATTAAAGCACCCATTACTAAATCTGAATGACCACCTAAATATTTGGTAGCAGAATGCATAACAATATCTGCACCTAAATCTAATGGCTTTTGCAAATAAGGTGTTGCAAAAGTATTATCTACAGCTATTAAAATTTCTGAATTTTCTTCATTTACATTCATTGCTATTTTATGAATATCTGCAATTTTCATTAGTGGATTTGTAGGTGTTTCTATCCAAACCAATTTTGTTTTTGAGGTAATTGCTTTGGTTACATTTGCAACCTCATCCATATTTACAAAAGAGAATTCTAAACCATATTTCTGAAAAAGTTGAGTGAACATTCTGTAAGTTCCTCCATACAAATCATCTCCTGCAATTACTTCATCTCCTGGCTTTAACAATCGTAAAACTGCATCTATAGCAGCCATTCCAGATGCAAATGCAAATGCATGTGTGCCATTTTCTAATGCTGCAAAATTAGCTTCTAAAGCAGTTCTTGTTGGGTTTGTACCTCTTGCATATGCATAACCTTTGTGTTGCCCAGGACTAGATTGCGCAAAGGTTGATGTTAAAAAAACAGGTGGCATTACAGACCCTGTTGTTTCTTCGTGCTTTTGACCTCCGTGAATTGTTTTGGTATTGAATTTCATGTTTTAATAGACTTAAAATTACAAAAAGCGAGAATATTCTAAATAGGCTTAGCCCAGATTGAACGGTTTGTTTGAGCTCTTTTTAGGTTGCTGATTATTATCAGCAACCTAAAAAAGCGAGTAGTGAAAGCTGGAAATAGCTTCTAAAACTATAGAAACTTTTTTATAGATCTAATGATGCCATAATGAATACCTTCGTGAAAATTGTTAAACGGAATTGCGTTTTCTATAGAAGAAAGTACAAAGCCTGTGCTTGTTGGGTATTCTTTGTAGTTCTCGAAAATACCAGCTTCAAAATCTTCTTCTAAAGTATCTGGCAAACCCATTAACAGTTCTTTTACCTCATTAAACTCTTCTTCTGTAAAGGTTTTTGTAGGCACTGTACCTTTTCTGTGTGCTTCTACCAAATCGTCTGGACATAGTAAATTTAAGCCTGATAAACCATAGTGTAATAATTGTTGAGTTACTACTACATGTGCTACATTCCAAGCAATATTATTTTTAAAACCTTCTGGAATTTTATGCAGTTCTTCTAAAGATAAACCATCTATTTCCTTTAAAATTAAATCTCTAGATTTTCTTAAAATATCAAATTGAATTTTCATTTTTATACTTAATTTTGATACTGTAAATATAATTGATATAAAATGAAGAAAGTTTATTTTTTGAAAACTTGTGATACTTGTAAACGTATTTTAAAAGAGGTGAATTTAGATGGTTTTGAACAGCAAGAAATAAAAGTTAACCCAGTTAATGAAACTCAGCTGCAAGAAATGTATGCACTTTCTAATAGTTATGAAGCTTTATTTAACAAACGTGCAAGATTGTACAAGTCTTTAGGTTTAAAGGATAAATCGTTATCTGAAACCGATTATAAAAAATACCTTTTAGAAGAATATACTTTTTTAAAACGACCAGTTTTTATTATTGATGATGAAATTTTTATTGGAAACAGTAAGAAAGAAGTAGAAAAAGTAAAAGAGAAAGTGAATTAACACTTTCTCTTTCTATTTTAGAATTTATCAGAATTTGACAATAGTTTTGCTAATTCTTCTTTAGTCATACTTGTTTTAAGGCCTAAAAGCACCAAACTATCATCATCGCTATTTGCTTTAAAAATAATTTCTTTTATTAAATTATTCTTCTCTAAAGTATACAATTCGGCTTTACTGTCATCGCCTTTTACACGAACCATTGTCTTTAAATTATTTTTTCTAATGTATCTTCTGAAGTCTTTAGAAACTTCTTGATTTTCATTATCAAAAACCATTAATTTAAAATTACCCGATTTTTTAAGTAAGTCTGCAACTTCATCTGAATCATCATCACTAAAAAATGAACCTACCATAGATGCAGATACATTTAATGAAAATTGAGAATGTTCTTTATGATTTTTATAAAACTTTTTAAAGGTTGATGTTTGTGCTGATGCAGTTAATACAAAAAGTGCAAATACGAATGTGATTAATTTTTTCATGTTACTTGGTTTTCTTTTCAGACGAACAAGTAATTATTTTGTTACAAATTACTATTTTCTTTCAACCAAGTATTTGTTATTAAAGCTGTATTTTACTGAATATTTTTATACAATTGCATTAAATTTTCTGCCTCTTTTTTTGCACTCCAATCTTTTAAAATTGTAGCTCTGGCTTGTTTACCCAATTCTAGAAAATCATTAGTTATTAATTTGGATAAAATGGTTTCTAGTTGTTCTGAATTTCCTGCCTCAAATAAATATCCATTTTTATGATTTGTTATAAGTTCTGAATGCACGCCTACGTTTTCTGTTGCTACTATTGTACATGCACAACTCATAGCTTCTGCAGTAACTAAAGAAAACCCTTCTGAAAAACTTGGTGCAACTACAATTTTTGCAGCCTGATAATAAGAAATTATGTTTCTAGTTTCACCTACAAAATATACTTGATTTTCAATTTTATATTTTTTTGCAAGTGCTTTTAATTCATCTAAAAACTCAGGTTTATCAACTTTACCAACAATTACTAAAGCCCAATCTTTATGGTTTTTCAATATTTTTGCAGCTTCTAAAAGTGTTTTCTGACCCTTTGCTTTACGAACTCTACCTGCATTTAAAATAATATTTTCTTGAGTAACTCCTGTTATTTTTTGAGTTGCATCTGGTGTAAATTCATCAACTTTTACTCCATGACCAATCATGGTATTTTTAATGCCTAAATTAGCACTCATACTTTTAATTAGCGTAACTACTTTATCTGCTTTCTTTAGTAAAAAAAGTGTTAATCCAGATGGTTTTGATTCTGCATGTCTTGTGGCTACTAATAAAAACTTTGCTCCCAAAAATCGATACCAAAGCATTTTCATAATTTCATTGTTTCTATGACAATGCACTACAGTTTTTGTATCAGAAAATAAAAAAGCTTTTAATTTTTTTGTGGTGATGTGATTTCCATCAATAGAAGTACCATAAACGTAAGTCTCAAAATGATCTTCAAAAAAAGGCAATACATTTTCTACGCTTCTGGTTACTCCAGTTTTGCGTTTATGAAAATGTGTATGAATTAAAACAGGTTTCAAATATGAGAAAAAATAAAGGTTTTATTTAAGCGAATTTACGTGTTATAATTTCCAAAAAACGATTTTCTAATTCTTCGTTTTCAGACCAATTGTAATCTGGCTTAACCATAGTATTTATAAAGTTTTTAGCATCTTTTTCACTCTTAAACGTATTTAATTGCGACACTACTCTATTGTAATCTTCTTGTTCGTTATTAAACAAATGTTTTACAAAGGCAATTCTATCATTCAAACCAATTTGAAGGTTACCTGCAAATTTATCATTTAACGATTTTGATTGAACGTTTTCAAACAAATCAGCCATAACATCTACAGATACAATATCTTGCAACTCTTCTTCTAAAGACATTGTTTTGCGTTCTTCTACTTTAATAACATGATTTGTAACCTCATCTTCTGGAGTTACTTTTGCAAACATTATTTCTTCTAGTTCATCAAAAGGTTGTTCTATTTCTTTAGTCTCTTTTTTTACTGATTGAGTTACTTCAACTTCTTTTTGTTCTTCTTTTGGAGTCTCTTTAATTTCATCAGCTAAATTAAAAACAACTTTTTCAGTCATTTTAATTTCTTCTGTAGTGTTCACAATCTCTTCTTTTTCAGCATATTTTACTTCAATAGCTTCTTGAATTTTATCTATAATTTCTGTTTTATCTTCTTTTAAATTTGGTGTGGTATTGATGTATTCATCCACAAAAGCAAGAATGGCTAATTTTTCATAAACCGCTTTAGAAATGTTCTTAAGTGCAACAACATCATCCTTATTTTTCATTTTTAAAATACTATGAGCTAGGCTAATTAAATCGCTCTCTAATTTTTTGTGCATAAGTTGTGTGTTGAAATTAAATTATACTATGATTTATTTATAAATTTGTAAACGTTGAAAATTAAACAAAAGTATAAAAATATAACGCTTAAAATTACAAAATGTTTCTTGAAAATACTGTAAATCATACAGAACAATTTGGTTGGATTGAGGTAATTTGCGGCTCTATGTTTTCTGGTAAAACAGAAGAATTGATTAGGCGTTTAAAAAGAGCGCAGTTTGCAAAACAACGCGTTGAAATTTTTAAACCAGCAATTGATACTAGATATGATGATGAGGAAGTGGTTTCTCATAACGATTCTAGAATTCGATCTACACCTGTACCAGTTTCATCAAACATTCGTTTATTGGCAAGTGATGTGGATGTGGTTGGTATTGATGAAGCTCAGTTTTTTGATGATGAAATTGTGGCTGTTTGTAACGATTTAGCTAACAGAGGAATTCGCGTTATTGTTGCTGGTTTAGATATGGATTTTAAAGGAAATCCTTTTGGTCCAATGCCAGCATTAATGGCAACTGCAGAATATGTTACTAAAGTGCATGCAGTTTGCACACATACAGGTAATTTGGCTCATTATAGTTTTAGAAAAGCACAAAATGACAAATTGGTAATGTTAGGCGAAACTCAAGAGTATGAACCTTTAAGTAGAGCTGCGTATTACAAAGCTATAAAAAACAAACAAGCACAAAGTCTTTTAGAAAAAAAAGAAGTTTTGACTGAAGAAAATCATCAAAATGATGCTACAAATTCAAATAATACTGACGCTAATTCAGCCTAATAAATGAGTAACCACGTAACTGTTTTAGAGATTGATGCACAAGCTTTACAGCATAATTTAAACTACTTTAAGCAAAAATTAAATCCTGAAACAAAAATTTTAGCGGTTGTAAAAGCGTTTGGCTATGGAAGTGATGGTGTTTTAGTAGCAGATTTTTTAAAAGATAAAGTAGCTTATTTTGCAGTTGCTTATGCTCATGAAGGTATTGCTTTACGAGAAGCAAATATTAAGACACCTATTTTAGTTTTGCATCCACAAATAGCTACACTTAAAGATATTATTGATTATAGGTTAGAACCAAATTTATACAATTTTAAAATATTTAATGCATTTTTAAAGTTGGCAGATGAAACACCTTTAATGAATTATCCTGTTCATTTAAAATTCAATACAGGCTTAAATAGACTAGGGTTTTGGCATACAGATATTCCTAAAATAATCTCTGAATTAAAAGAAACCAACCATATAAAAGTACAATCTATTTTTTCTCATTTAGCTGCAAGTGAAGATTTAGAAGAGAAAGAATTCACCATTAACCAATTGAATAATTTTGCTTACATAGCACAACAATTTTACAAGCATTTAGATTATGAGCCAATGTTGCATGTTTTAAATACTTCTGGAGTAGTAAATTATGCAAAAGCACAGTTTGATATGGTTAGAGTTGGTATTGGTTTATATGGTTTTGGAAATGATGATAAAGAAACTAAACAACTAAAAAATACGCATAACCTAAAATCTATAATTTCTCAAATTCATTTCATAGATCCAGGAGAAACTGTAGGTTATAACAGAGCTTTTGTTGCTAAGAAACCTAGTAAATCTGCTACAATTCCTGTAGGGCATGCAGATGGATTATCAAGAAAATTAGGTAACAAAAAAGGCTATGTACTCATCAACAATCAAAAAGCAAAAATAATTGGTAATGTTTGTATGGATATGATTATGGTTGATGTTACAGATATTAATTGTAAAGATGGTGATGAAGTAATTATTTTTAATCATCAAGAAATGTTACAACACATTGCTGAAGTATCAGAAACTATTGTCTACGAAACATTAACTGCAATTTCTCCACGTGTTAAAAAAATGTTAAAGAATTAAAATAATTTATTTATTTTAGCAAACTAACCAACTAAAATAATTTTTAAAATGGGAATGCTTAAAGAATTTAAAAGCTTTGCAATGAAGGGAAACCTTGTAGATATTGCTGTAGGTTTTGTAATGGGTGCTGCATTTAAACAAGTAGTAACTTCTTTTACTGGTGGAATTGTATCTCCACTTATTGGTTTAATTTTCGAAGCCGACTTTAAAAAATTAAAATGGATTGTTAAAGAAGGTACTTTAAATGATGCTGGTGAAACAGTGGGTCAAGTAGCTGTTTTGTATGGTGATTTTTTAACAAACGTTATCGATTTTATAATTGTAGCTTTTGTAATGTTTATGATTGTAAAAGCTGTAAATGCTACTAAAAAGAAAGAAGAGCCAAAACCAGAAGCTCCAAAAGGCCCAAGCCAAGAAGAATTGTTAGCAGAAATAAGAGATTTATTAGCGAAGCAAAAGTAATATTTAAACAATAAAAAACCCAAGCAAAAGCTTGGGTTTTTTATTGTTTAAAAGTTTATCTTTAAAATCTTCTATCGTAAAGAAAGTAGGTAATTCTTGCAAATTAAATATCATAAGAAAGTTTGAATCTTAAAAAATGAATTTATGAATCCGAAATCTATTAGACCATTTATAGGTTCTAAAAACTTTACTATTTCTAGAAATTTTTATTTAGAATTAGGTTTTAAAGAAATAGTTACTTCTAATAATATGTCTTATTTCTGTATAGATAATTTTGGGTTTTACTTACAAGATGCTTATATAAAAGATTGGGTTGATAATTCAATGATATTTTTTGAAGTAGATAATTTAGAGAATACTTTAAAGGAAATACAACATTTATCTTTACCTGAAAAGTATGATAATGTTCGTTTATCAGAAATTGTTTATAATGATTGGGGCAATGAATTTTT
This sequence comes from uncultured Polaribacter sp., assembly GCA_964565055.1. GTDB lineage: Bacteria > Bacteroidota > Bacteroidia > Flavobacteriales > Flavobacteriaceae > Polaribacter. The sequence goes on from CAZMDC010000001.1 coordinate 315,457, forward strand.
CCTTCATGATCCTTCTGGAATTTTATGGCATATTGGAAATTTTAAACCAGCTAAAACATCATAAATATGAAACATTTTTTGACACTTTTTGTATTTGTTTCTTTAGGATTTTCAACTATTGCCCAAAATCAAAAATTAGAAAACTATATACCAAAAGCTCCAAAACCTATTCTAATAATAAACAATATGTTAATTAGTAACATAGACTTACTGAATAGAACATCTTCTGAAAAGATTTTAGAAGTAAAAATTTTTAAAGACAAAAAATTAAGCGACACTAATCTTTTTATTGAAAATAAAAACTATAAAGGAATTGTAACTGCCAAAATAAAACATCAATTCAAGTATAAAACACAAAAAGAACTAAATCTATTTTTTGGTTTGGATGAAAAAAATGATATCTATATAAATGGATATTTGATTGAAGATAAAAGTCAAAATATTGTTACAGAAAGTATCTCTGGAATTTCGATAATTCAACCTCAAAATTTAAGAATAAATAAACCCGTTTTAAATATTGATATAGAATAACAAAAATCAATATAACCTTACTTCTTCTGCAATTCAGCAGCTTTCTTTTCTAACTCAGCTTGAAATTCTTCCATAACTGGTTTTACAGTACTTTCTGGTATGTCAGAAACTTTAATATACATTAAACCATCTACTGCATTATTAAATTTTGGATCTACATTAAAGGCCACCAAACGTGCATTCTGTTTTACGTATTTTTTAATTAAAACAGGAATTCTTAATGCTCCAGGTTCTATTTCATCAATAATTTTATCGAACTTTTGCATGTCTGCTTTTGTGGCATCAAATACAAAATCTTTATCATCATCTTTTAATTTAACCTTGTATTCTTTCTTAGGATAAATGTATTGAGCAATGTAAGGATCGTAATAATGAGATTTCATAAACTCAATCATTAAGGATTTTGAAAAATCAGAAAACTGATTACTAATAGACACACCACCCATTAAATATTTATATTCTGGATAACGTAAAGTAACGTGCACGATACCTTTCCATAATAAAAACAAAGGCATTGGTTTTTGTTGATATTCATCTATAATAAAAGCCCTACCCATTTCTATGGTATTTTCCATCATTTGATGCAATTCTGGCTCTATCCTAAATAAGGTTTGAATGTAAAAACCATTAATACCATGTTTTTTATAGATTTCTTTTCCAAGCCCCATTCTATAAGCACCAGCCAAACAGTTGGCTTCTCTATCCCAAAGAATTAAATGATAGTAATATTTATCATATTTATCTAAATCTATAGACTTGTTAGTACCTTCTCCTACTCCTCTAAAAGTAATTTCTCTCAATCTACCAATTTCATGTAAAACATTCGGAATGTCTTTTGGTTTAGCAAAAAACACCTCGTAATTTTTACTTTCTAACAATCTGCAATCTGTATCTCTTAAAGTATCTATTTCTTTAATAAATGAAGCTACATTTCTTTGAGCAGTAATTTTTTTTGCTGGTTTTTTAATTTTTATTTTTTCTGTAGAAATTAATTTTTGGGCTTTCTCAAAAGGGTTAGCTAACATGTACGTTTTTCTTCTTAAAAACTCAGAAAAAGAAGAAATATCTGTAAACTCATTTTGGTCTGCAACAGAAATAGGTTTACCAATTCTTACTTTAATTACTTTACCATCTTGAGAAATTACTTCTGATGGCAATTTTGCAGTTCTTAACGTATCAGAAATTTTTGATAAAATATAAAAAAGACGACTATTTTTAGCATGAAAATAAATAGGAATTACAGGAACTTGTGCTTTTTTTATTAAACGAACAGCACCTTCTTCCCAAGGTTTATCAACTTTTAATTTACCATCTTTATAAGTTGATACTTCTCCTGCAGGAAAAATACCTAAAGGTTTTCCTTCTTTTAAATGTAAAAGTGCACTTTTAATTCCTGCAACACTAGATTTTGCATCCTTTCTTGTCTCAAAAGGATTTACAGGCATTACATAAGGCTTTAATGGCGCAATTCTGTGCAATAAAAAATTGGCAATTATTTTATAATCTGCTCGTTTTTCTATTAAAAGTTTTAATAGTAAAACTCCATCTATACCTCCTAAAGGATGATTTGAAACTGTTATAAAAACGCCATCTTTTGGTATTCTTTTTAAATCTTCTTCAGGAACTTCAAACTTTATATTACAATCATCTAAAACACCGTTTAAAAAATTTAAATCGGCTTTACTTTTGTTTTTATTGTAAATTCTATTGATAGCAGAAATGCGCAACACTTTTATAAGCAACCAACCTACAAAAGTTCCTAAAAAACCAAACTTTTGTAAACCAATAACTTGAGCAATTTCTTTAGATGTTACTAATGCCATTTTCTGTAGTTAAAACCAGAGAACAAACATAGTGAAAAAAAAGAAGTCGTACTTTTTTTTAATTAGGATTAATGACGATTTGTGAGGTTTCTTTATTAATCTGAGTAAGTAAAGATTCTCCTTTGTTTTCAATCATTTCTATCGCTTTTTCATCAAAATGACGAACTGTGTATAAATCTACATTTTTTTGTACATCAATTTTAAATTGATGCTTTAAATCGTTATAAAAATCATCAAATTTATCGAACTTATTATCAATACAAACTGAAAAACTAATGGCTGAATTCTGAATTAAGTTTACTTTTAATTGATAATCATGCAATTTTTGAAAAATAAAACTGATATTATTTTCTACCATAAATGAAAAATCTAGTGCAGAAATAGACACCAATATTTGATCTTTCTTTACAATAAAACATGGAATATATGGTAACAAACGTGTGCCTTTAGAAACCATGGTTCCTTTTTCTTTTGGATTTGTAAAAGAACGCACCAACAACGGAATTTCTTTTCTTTCTATAGGTTGCAACGTTTTTGGGTGAATTACAGATGCCCCATAAAAAGCCATTTCTATAGCTTCTTCATAAGAAATTTGTTCTAACAGTGTCGTTTCTGAAAACACTCTAGGGTCTGCATTTAAAACACCTGGAACATCTTTCCAAATGGTTACACTTTCTGCGTTTAAGCAATAGGCAAAAATACCAGCTGTATAATCTGATCCTTCTCTACCTAAAGTGGTTGTATTTTCGGTATCATTTGCAGCAATAAAACCTTGAGTAATATTTATTTTTGAAGTATCTACTTTTTTAGTGATAAGCTCTTCTGTAAGTTGCCAATCTACTTTTGCATCTCTGTAATTACTATCGGTTTTAATGTAGTTTCTAACATCAAACCAAACATTATCTTGCCCTATTTTTTGCAAATATCCACTTACGATTCTGGTTGATAACAGCTCTCCAAAACAAATAATTTGATCGTAAACATAATTATATCTTTGAGATGTATTTCTTGCTAAAAACCAACCCAATTCACCAAACAAAATGTCTACATCTTTATAAATAGCATCACTTTTATCAAAAAGATTACTCATTATTGATTTATGAAACTCTTCTATATAATTTAATTTGGTTGGTAATTCTGCTTTTTTATGGTAATATGCATCTACAACTTCTTCAAAGGCATTCGTCATTTTACCCATAGCAGAAATTACGACTAAAGTATCTTTTGCACCTTCATTTTTAATGATAGCTGCAACATTTCTAACACTTTCTGCATCTTTTACAGAAGCTCCTCCAAATTTAAAAACTTTCATCTTTACTTATTTTCTATAAAGTTTTTTAAACTTTCTTTGTTCATTTGCACCACAGACCAATCGTTTAAATACGTTGCTCCTGTACTTTTATAAAAGTCTATGGCATTTGTATTCCAATCAATAACTTCCCAAGCAACTCTATTAAAGTTGTTTTCATGAGCATAGTTTAAAACTGCTGTATATAATGCTTTTCCTGCACCAATTTTCTGTCTTTTTTTGGTAACAATTAAATCTTCTAAATGTATGGTTTTACCTTTCCAAGTAGAATAACGTTCGTAAAATAAAGCAATACCAATAATTACTTTATTTTCTTCTGCAACAAATATTTTAAATTTTGGTTGTTGAGAAAAACCATCATTTTCTAAGTCTGCAACAGTAATTTCTACAGCATCTGGTTCTTTCTCAAAAATGGCTAATTCAGTAATTAAGTCATGTACAGCTTGCATGTCTTCTTTTACTCCTTTTCTTATGATAAAACTCATGGTCTCTAAAATTTTTCTCAAAGATAGTTCATTTTATAATCGTTAAAAATTATTGATAAATTTTGACAGTTCTCAATATTCTGTTCAATTTTATAAGTGTTACTTATCTAAAAAAAAACTAAAAAATAAAGAGCGAAAACGTTGTAGTACAAGTAAAAAGATGGCATATTTGTAAGATAAAAAAATAATATGTCAAGCAAAAATCAAACTTTAGGAGAATTTATTATTGAAAACCAACACGCTTTTAAATATACTTCTGGTGAGTTATCTAGATTACTCAACTCTATAAGATTAGCAGGTAAAGTTGTAAATCACGAAGTTAATAAGGCAGGTTTAGTAGATATTACAGGAGCTGCTGGAGAAGTAAATGTACAAGGAGAAAATCAACAAAAGTTAGATGTTTATGCAAATGATGTGTTTATTGAAACCATTAGAAATAGAAATATTGTTTGTGGAATTGCAAGTGAAGAAGAGGATGATTTTATAATTATAAATAGTCAAGATAAAAATCACCAAAACAAATATGTGGTACTAATAGATCCTTTAGATGGTTCATCAAATATTGATGTAAACGTTTCTGTGGGTACAATTTTTTCTGTTTTTAGACGTGTAACTCCTGTTGGAACACCTGTTCAAATGGAAGATTTTTTACAAACTGGAGATAAACAAGTTGCTGCAGGTTATATTGTATATGGTACTTCTACAATGTTAGTATATACCACAGGAAATGGTGTAAATGGGTTTACTTTAAATCCTGCTTTAGGTAGTTGGTATTTGTCTCATCCAGACATGAAATTTCCTGAAGATGGAACCATTTATTCTGTAAATGAAGGAAATTATTTAGACTTTCCTCAAGGAATAAAAAAATACATAAAATACTGTCAAGCAGAAGAAGGAGATAGACCTTACACAAGTAGATATATTGGTTCTTTGGTTTCAGACTTTCATAGAAATATGATTAAAGGAGGAATTTACATGTATCCTAAAGGATCTAAAAATCCGAATGGAAAATTACGTTTATTGTACGAGTGTAGCCCAATGGCTTTTTTGGCTGAACAAGCAGGAGGTTTAGCTACAGATGGTTATAAACGAATTATGGAAATAGAACCTACAGAACTACATCAAAGAGTACCATTTATTTGTGGAAGTAAAAACATGGTTGAAAAAACCCATGAGTTTATGAACGAATTTGGTGAATAAATCATATCTATCTTACTATAAGTTAACAAACTCTTAAAGACTTGGTATTAGCTTATATAAATCTTAAATTTGTTTTACTTAATTAATTTAACTTTAAAAACAAAAAATTATGGCTTTTGAATTACCAGAATTAGGATATGCACATGATGCTCTAGAACCACATATAGATGCTAAAACTATGGAAATACACCATGGAAAACATCATAATGGATATACTACAAAATTAAACAATGCAATTGAAGGTACTGATTTAGAAGGAAAATCTATAGAAGATATTTTAACTAATTTAGATATGAACAATAGTGCTGTTAGAAATAATGGTGGTGGATTTTACAATCACTCTTTATTCTGGACAGTAATGAACCCTGAAGATAGAGGTTACTTATCTGGAGAATTAAAAGATGCAATTGAAGCAGCATTTGGTTCTAAAGAAGCATTTATGGATGCTTTTTCTAAGGCAGCTGCAACACAATTTGGTTCAGGTTGGGCTTGGTTATGTGTACATAAAGGAGGTAAAGTAGAAGTTTGTTCTACACCAAATCAAGATAATCCATTAATGCCAGGTGTTTCTTGTGGAGGAACTCCTATCTTAGGTTTAGATGTTTGGGAACATGCATACTACCTAAACTACCAAAACAGAAGACCAGATTATATTGATGCTTTCTTTAAAGTTATCAACTGGAACGAAGTTGAAAAAAGATATGCTGAAGCTAAATAATTAGCAGATAAAATATATTAAAAAAAGCATCCTAAATTTAGGATGCTTTTTTTATTGAAAATATTTAGTTGCTACAGAAACGCTTAAACTATTCTGTAAAATTAATTTGCCAAGCTATTCGTTTGGTCTGCACCAGCTATTACAAGTTCGCTTATATTAATTGAAAAACTTAAATTAAACTTTTCAGTATTATTTATAGGTGAAATAAAATTATCTGATAACTCTGCATCTAATACTGTAAAAGTTGCAACATTATTCTCAATAGTAACTTTTAACTCTGCAGTGGGTCTTGTGTTTACAAAAGGTGCATACCACTCTTGACTTCCACTGTTTCCAATTCTTGCAACATTAAAAAAATATTGTCCAGTATCAACATCAAAATCTGCATCTGGTCTGTGTACAAATGTTGTGTTTTGAGTAGGTAAATCTTTAATAAATAGACGTACATAAGTTCCTAAATCTGTACTTTGTGTTACTAAAGGATCTTTCTCGAAAACAGTAAAATCATAAATTACACCATTAGAAAGTGAGTATGATGTAAAAGAATAATAGTTTAAACTACCAGAGTTACTGCTTGAACTTAGTGTGTTTTTAGTTAAAGAATTTGTAGGATTATCTAATATCTCTTCTTCTGATTCGTTACTTGTACAAGAACTAAAGCCAATTGCTAAGCACATTACAAATAATAGAATTTTATTTTTTTTCATCTTTTTTAATTTTAATTATTTTTAAATTTAGAAATCAAAATTTCTAAATTTCGCCTGCTTTTTCTGCAAACTCTAATAGTATAGCTACTGTTTTACCATTTCCTTTTGCTATTGCATGAACTATAGATTCTCCAGTAGATTTATCAGTATAAACTTTAAAGTTTTTAATTTTATAACTGCTACCATTTTGTGAGTCATCTAACGCATTTTCAACAACATAAGTTTCGCTAACTGCTTTACCCATTAATTGAGCCATTGCTCCACTAACAATTTCATTATTCGCTAGTTTATTTACCACTTCTAAATTATCTGCTAGCTTATTTACATTGCTAACATCCATGTTTTTAGCACTTTTTACTGTATTTACTGCTTTTGTAATGTTTTTTAATGACAACATAGATTTACTAACATATACAAAAGCAAATTTTTCTTTATTACTTGCTTCTCCCAGCGTTATTTTATCGCCAACATTGTATGCTGTTCCTGCAGATGTTTTAAAAGTTTTCTTAGATTTTTTTCCTTTGATTTGCGCTACAACTAGCATTGGTGCAAGCAATAGCATAATAATTACATTTTTTTTCATGATATGGTATTTTTAAATTAAAAACAGCATCCATTTCTCATGTGTTAATTCATCCTAAAAAAGAATGCGAGATGGATACTGTCTAAAATATTTTAACTATTTAGGATACAATGAATTAACAATTCAAAGATACCTGTGATTTTAAGTGAAGTAAATAGAGTATTTAACGTAATTACCTAAGGTGTTCTACGTATTTTTAAGCTGTTAAGCCATTTTGAAAAGCAAAACGTATAAGAGAAGCCACATTATGAACATCTAATTTGCGCATTATATTTGTTCTATGTGTATCTACAGTTCTTGGACTTATAAATAGCTCTTTAGCAATTTGCTGATTAGTTAAGCCTTGAGAAATGTATTTAATAACTTCTAACTCTCTTGCAGTTAACTCTGCCAATAAAGGTGATTTATTTGTAAGTTGTTCTAAAGAATTTGTTTTGTTATTTGTTAGTAGTGCTTTTGTAACATCTGCATTAAAATATTCTTTACCATTATAAATTATTTTTAATGCCATTTGTAACTCTTTACTAGGTATAGTTTTTAGCATGTAGCCTTTTACACCTATTTCTATTAAATTTTTAATTATTGATGCTTCTTGATGCATTGAAAGCATGGCCACTTTAACATTAGAGTACGATTTAATAATTTCTTTTGCACAAGCTATTCCATCTAAAACAGGCATATTAACATCTAATAAAGCAATATCAATTACATTATTATGTATAAAGTCTAAAGCTTCTTTACCATTTTGTACAATAGCAGTCACAGTAAAATCTAAATTACTATTTATAGCAGTTTTAATACCTTCTGCAATTAATGGATGATCGTCTGCAATTAATATTTTTATTGCCATTTATAATGGAATTTTTATAGTAACCAAAGTACCACTTTTAGGGCTTGGCTCAAAATTAACATTCCCATTCACCATATCTAACCTGCTAGAAATGTTTAGCAAGCCAATTCCTTTTTTCTGTTTTGTTGTTGAAAAACCAACACCATTGTCTTCTACAATTAAAATAGCTGTATTATTTATATTAAAAACTTGTACACTAACTTCTGTTGCTTGGCTGTGTTTTATAATATTATTTATAAGTTCTTGAGTAATTCTATAAATTGTAATTTCTATTTTTTCTGGTAATCGTTTTTCAATATTAATATGTTCTAGGCTGTGTTTAATATTAGATAAGGCTAAACTACCTTCTAATAAATCATTTAAAGCAGCAACTATTCCTAATTCTTTTAATGCTCTTGGCATCATTTGGTGAGAAATATTTCTTAAATCTTGATTAGAATTTTCTAAACTTTTTAATAATTCTTTTGATGCTGGTTCGTTAATTAAATTTTTTTTCTCAAATAAACTCCTAGATTTTAAAATTACACTACCAATTTGCTGCACAACTCCATCATGCAATTCCCTTGCAATTTTACTGCGTTCTTCTTCTTGAGCATCTATAATTGCTTTGAAACCTTCTTCTTTTTGTGCAGTAATTAATTGTTGAGCTTTTCTCTTATTTCTTTGGCTAATAGCAAAAAATAAAAAAATTATTACAAATAAACCTCCTATTAATACATAAATCCAAGATTTAGTTTTAGCTAAAGAAAGTTCTGCTTCTGCTTTTTCTGTTCTTGTTTTTAAAAGTTCTTTTTCTTTTTCTGCAGTTTTAAATTGAATTTCTAATTGCTGAATTCTACTTTCTATTTGAATGCTATTTGTACTATCTACAATTGTTTTATTGAATTTTAAATACTCAAATGCTTTTTTATAATTATTTTTTGTAAGGTAAGATTGATATAGTTTTTCTGTTATATTTTTTTTCATATAATTAAAAGCATAGGTATTAGCCATATTTAGTGCTTTTTCATAAGCGCCTATTGCTTTATTATAATCTTTATTCTTAAAAAAATAGTTTCCTAAGTTTTCATACGAATCTGCAATACCATATGTATCTTCTATTTTTAATCTTATACTTAAAGCATCATCTAGTAATTTTTTAGCTTTTTGTGGCTGTTTAAAATCAGTGTAAATCATTGCCATTTCTACCATTGCATATGGCATTCCTAAACTATCATTATGAAAAAGACATAAATCGTAAGACTTTTTATGATAATACAAAGCACTATCTTTTTCTTGATTTCTTTGTTTTAAAGCTCCATAATTATTGTAGGCTCCAATTCTTAAAAAAGAGGTTTGTTTTGGTTGTTGTTCAAGAATCTTAATACCCTTTTGCATGTAGAAAAGTCCTTGTTGCAAATCTCTCCTATTAATTCTCCAACCTAAAGTCACATAACAATCTCCATATTTTGAATAGTTACCCAACAAATAGTAATAATTTGCAGCTCTTATAGTGTTTTCTATTGCTTTATCAAATTCATTTTTAAAATGGTATGCCAAACCTAGAGCTTCATTTGTTTGGGCAATTTTTAAAGTATCATTTATAGAAATTGCAATAGAATTTGCTTTTTTTGAAAGTTCTAAAAACAAACCCATATTACTTGTTTTATCAGAAAAAGACAAAGATAATATTGTATCTAAAAATTGTTCTTGAGTAATTTTTTGCTCTAGCTTAATAATTTTTTCAAGATTACTATTTTGTGCATAAAAAAACCAACTAACAAAAAGTAGCAATATAAAAGTCGATAGTTTTTTCATTTTTTTCTTTCTTCACTCAAATATGCAAAAAAAAATTAAAAAATGTGTTTTAACAACTTTTAAAACTTTAGAAACTAGGTAATAACAAAAAAAGCACCTTAAAAAATAAAGTGCTTCTTGTAATAATATTTTGATTTAAGCTTTAATACGCTCTTTTATCATTGCCTTCATAGAAGTTGATAAAAGCTTGATTTACTACTCTCATACCTCCAGGAGTTGGGTAATCTCCAGTAAAATACCAATCACCTAAATTGTCTGGACATGCTTTATGCAAGCCTTCTACAGTTTGATAAATCACTTCAACCTCTGCATTTATGTCTTCTGTTTTTAACATCTGTGCTATTTTAGCTGATATTTGCTCTGCAGTAAATGGTTTGTAAATTTCTTTTACATGATTTACTACCTTAGTATCTTCTAAAGATTGTTGCAACTTGCTTTTTCTATATACCTCATCTACAATATGGTATTGATTTGTTTCTTGTAACAATGCTATAGCTGCTTTAAACGCTATAAAAGCATCAATTCTAGCCATATCAATTCCATAACAATCAGGATAACGAATTTGTGGTGCAGAAGAAACTACTACTATTTTCTTTGGATGTAACCTGTCTAAAATTTTAATTATACTTTTCTTAAGCGTTGTTCCACGAACAATACTATCATCTATAATTACTAAATTATCTGTTGGTTTTACAACACCATAAGTAATGTCGTAAACATGTTCTACAAGGTCATCTCTAGAATTATCATCTGCAATAAATGTTCTTAATTTTGCATCTTTAATGGCAATTTTCTCAAAACGTGGTCTTTCAGACAATATTTCTGTTACTTTCTGAGCAGATAATTTTGTACCACCTGCCAAAATTTTAGCTGTTTTTTGCTGATTTAATAAATCCTCAGCAGCTTCTGTCATACCATAAAATGATGTTTCTGCAGTATTTGGTATATATGAGAAAACAGAGTTTGAAACATCAGAATTTATAGATTTTAAAACTTGTGGAAATACATATTTTCCTAAGTTTTTTCGCTCTTCATAAATGCTAGCATCACTTCCTCTAGAAAAATAAATACGCTCAAAAGAACATGATTTTTTCTCTCTTGGTTCGTTTACTTTTTTAATAGAAACTTTACCACTTTTCTTAATTATTAAAGCATGTCCTCTTTCTAATTCTTGAACCTTATCTATTTCTACATTAAATACGGTTTGTATAACTGGTCTTTCTGATGCAACTACAACAACCTCATCATCTTCATAAAAATAGGTTGGCCTAATTCCATTAGGATCTCTTAACACAAAAGCATCTCCATGACCAACTAAACCAGCCATTGCATAACCACCATCCCAATTTTTAGAAGAACGTTTTAAAACTTTCTTTAAGCTTAAATTTTCTTCTATATAAGGTGATGCATCTCTTTTATTAAATCCTTTTTTCTTGGCTTGTTGATATAATTTGCCAACTTCATCTTCTAAAAAATGACCAATTTTTTCCATAACAGTTACAGTGTCTGTAAACTCTTTTGGATGTTGCCCTAACTCTACCAATTCTTCTAACATTTGTTTAGAATTTGTCATGTTAAAGTTACCTGCAACAATTAGGTTTTTATGTTTCCAGTTACTTTGACGTAAAAAAGGATGTACACTTTCTATAGAGTTTTTACCAAAAGTTCCATAACGTACATGCCCTAAAAATAGATTACCTACATAAGGCATATTTTCCTCTTGCCAAGCAACATCATCTTTTTTAGAAGGGTTTTCTTCAAGAACACCATTAATTCTATCATTAATTTGTGCAAATATATCTTGAATTGGTTGTGTTTGATTAGAACGAATTCTACTAATATATCTTGTTCCTGGGTTTATGTTAAACTTAACACTTGCAAAACCAGCACCATCTTGACCTCGATTATGCTGTTTTTCCATTAACAAATACATTTTATTGATACCATAAAAAGCTGTACCATATTTGTCTTTGTAAAACTGTAAAGGTTTTTTTAATCTAACCAATGCAATTCCACATTCGTGTTTAATAGCGTCACTCATTCTATTTACTATTTGTTTTTTTATATAAAAAAACCGCGTTTTTATACGCGGCTTTGTAATTTATGATAACTCAATATTAAATTGTGTTAATTCTTTAAACGCTTGTAAGCGCTCTGTAACTTCTTCTTTTGTAAGTTCTAACATTCGTTCTGTTCCAAATTTTTCTACACAAAATGATGCCAAGTTAGAACCATAAATAATGGCGTTTTTCATATTCTCGAAAGAAATATTTTCTGTTTTTGCTAAATACCCACAAAAACCTCCTGCAAATGTATCTCCTGCTCCTGTTGGATCAAAAACTTCTGCTAATGGCAATGCTGGTGCAAAAAACATTTTCCCTTCGTTAAATAATAAAGCTCCATGCTCTCCTTTTTTAATCACTACATATTTAGGACCCATTTTATGAATTTTCTTTGCTGCATTAACTAAAGAATATTCTCCTGAAAGTTGACGCGCTTCTTCATCATTTATAGTAACAACATCTACTCTTTTTAGAACTTCATGTAAATCGTTTAAAGCAATATCCATCCAAAAATTCATAGTATCTAAAACTACTAATTTTGGTCTTTCTGTCATTTGATCTAAAACAGAAGCTTGTGTTAAAGGGTGTAAATTACCCAGCATTACAATACCTGCATCTTTAAAATCTTCTGGCACAACAGGCTCAAAATTTTCTAAAACATTTAACTCAGTAATTAACGTATCTCTAGAGTTCATATCATTATGATATTTTCCACTCCAAAAGAATGTTTTTCCTTCTTTAATAATTTCTATTCCTTGGGTATCTATCCCTTTTGTGTTCATCATGTTTAAATATGATGATGGAAAATCTCCACCAACCACAGAAACAACTCCTGTTTTTACACCAAACTGACTTGCTGCTAAACCCACAAAAGTTCCAGAACCACCAAGAATTTTATCAGTTTTACCAAAAGGGGTTTCAATTGCGTCGAAAGCGACAGTACCAACTGCTAATAATTTGCTCATTTCTTAAATATAATCAGTAATTTTGCACAACTTGTGTATGCAAGATAATTTAGATGCAAAAATAAGTTTTAAATATGACTATCAAAGAAATACAAGAAGAAATTATTGACGAGTTTTCTATGTTTGATGATTGGATGGAACGTTATGAATACATTATAGAATTAGGAAAATCTTTGCCAATTATTGATGAAAAATACAAATTAGATGAAAACCTTATTAAAGGCTGCCAATCTAAAGTTTGGTTGTATTCTGAACTAGATAATAAAAATGTAAAATTTACAGCAGATAGTGATGCTATTTTAACTAAAGGAATTGTGGCCTTGCTTTTAAGAGTATATTCTGGTCAGGAACCAGATGCTATTTTAGCAGCAGAAACTCATTTTATAGACGAAATTGGTTTAAAAGAACACCTTTCTCCTACAAGAGCAAATGGTTTAGTTTCTATGCTAAAGCAAATAAAAATGTATGCAATTGCTCAACAAACAAAATTATAATATTAAGATTTTTTTATAATGACAGACAAAGAATTAGAAGAAATAGGAGATAAAATTATTAGAGTTTTAAAAACCATTTACGACCCTGAAATACCAGTAGATATCTACGAATTGGGTTTAATTTATGATGTTTTTGTGTCAGAAGAATACAATGCAAAAATTTTAATGACATTAACATCTCCAAACTGCCCAGTTGCAGAAAGTTTACCTGTAGAAATCGAAGATAAAGTTAAATCTTTAAAAGAATTGAAAGATTGTGAAGTAGAAATTACTTTCGATCCAACTTGGACCCAAGAAATGATGAGTGAGGAAGCCAAGTTAGAACTTGGTATGCTTTAAAACTCAATAATTAAAGTAAAGCAAACGTTTAAATCAAAAATTTAAAAACATTGAATCCAGAAGAAGAAATTATAAACAGAGTAGCCAATAGCAAATTAGTAACTTTTGATTTAGAAGAAATTTATCCTGAAGGAGAAAGAGTACTTTTTGATATTAAAGATTGGCTTTTTCAAGAATTAATACTAAAAGAAAAAGACTTTAGAGTTTTTGTAAAAAACCATGACTGGTCTCAGTACAAAAATAAATTTGTTTCTATAATTTGTTCTGTAGATGCTATAATACCTTCTTGGGCATTTATGTTAGTGGCTGCAGAACTTACACCTTATGCGCACAAAGTTGTAGTTGGTAATTTAGAATTGTTAGAAACAGTAATTTACCAAGAATTAATTGGTTTTTTAGATTTAAAAGATTTTGCCAACAAGCCTATTATTCTTAAAGGTTGTGCAGATAAGCCAATACCAAATACTGCGTATGCAATGTTAATTCAAAAATTACAACCAATAGCAAAAAGTCTTTTGTTTGGAGAAGCATGCTCTACTGTACCTTTATATAAATCTAAAAAATAGTTTTTGTTTTTTTATAGATAAACTTACTTTTGCAATTAATCTACCAAAAAGTGAGAATTATTTTACTTTTTTTCGTTTTACTTTTTTCTTTGAGTAGTTCTGCTCAAACAAAGAAAAAAGATACACTTCCCATTCCTAAATGGAAAGTTCATGGGCGATTTGCGTTTATATTTAATCAATCTTCCTTTTCTAATTGGGCTTCTGGAGGTGAAAATACAGTTGCTGGCAATATCAACGTAAATTACGATTTCAATTATAAAAAAAACAATATTAACTGGGATACTAGAATAATTTCTGGTTATGGATCTAGTCATATAAGTGGTAAAGGATATAGAAAAACAGATGATCGTTTGGAGATTAATACACTTTTAGGAATTAAAACTTCTACCTATTGGTTTTTTTCGTTTCTTGGTAACTTTAGAACTCAGTATTCTAAAGGATATGATTATAAAAAAGACCCAAAAGTTTTGGTTTCTGAATTTTTATCACCTGCATACATTACTTTAGGACCTGGAATGTTATGGAAAAAATCTGACGACTTAAACATAAACATAGCACCTGCAACCTCTAGATATACCATTGTAAACGATTTTTTTTCTGGAAAATTTGGTGTAGAAGAAGGCAGAAATACTGCATTTAGTTTAGGATTTAATCTCTCTAGCTATTATAAATTTAGTATTATGGAGAATATTGAGATGGAAAACATATTAAATCTATATTCAGATTATTTGGAAAAAGTAGGTAATGTAGATGTAGATTATCAAATTAATATACGATTTAAAGTAAACAAGCAAATTAAAATGCACACTACTTTTCACACGATTATAGACGATAATTCATCAAGTAAAATTCAGTTTAGACAACTTTTTGGTTTAGGTCTTAACTATAGTTTTCATGAAAAAATCACTTTTTAATACTTGTGTTGCATTGTTAAAAATTTTAAATTTATTATAAACTTATAATTATGAAAAAACTTATTTTATCATTTCTCTTAGTATTCACAAGCTTATATTTTCAAGCACAGACAGCAGAAGAGTTAAAAGCTGAATTGAAATCAAAGAAAGACTCTATTTCTAAATTACAAGCTAAAGCCAAAAAAATTCAAAGTAAAATTGATGCACTTCCTGGCTGGAGGATTGGAGCATTTGGTACAATTGGTGCAAACTTATCTGGCTTTAACAATTGGTATGCAAGACAAACACCTAACACTTCTGCAGGTAATATTGGTATAACAGTAAATGGTTTTGCTAATTTAATTGAAAAAGATTTTTTTTGGAGAAATTCTACAACTATAAATTTAGGATGGGTAAAGTTTGATGACAAAGATGACCCAAGTGATAGTGACTCTTTTGAGACAGCTACAGATGTTTTTACAATATCTTCTTTGTATGGTAAAAGGTTAAATAAAAAATGGGCACTTTCTGCATTAGGCGAATATAGAACTACACTTTTAGATAATGTAAATGACCCTGGTTATTTAGACGTTGGTTTAGGGGCAACTTGGACACCTACAGATAAGTTAGTAGTGGTAATTCACCCAGGAAACTACAACTTTGTTTTTAGTTCTGGAGATACTGTTTTTGAATCTTCTTTAGGTGCAAAAATAGTAGCAGATTACACCAACAAATATGGTGGCTTAAGTGTAAAGTCTAACCTTTCGTTATTCCAGAGTTATAATAGTAGTGATTTATCTAACTGGACATTAACAAACTCATTTGGGTATACTATTTGGAAAGGAATTGGTCTTGGATTTGAGTTTGGTTTAAGAAATAACAAACAAGAAGCTTTAAACAATGCCTTAATAGACAGCCCTGCTGAAACTTTTGCTACTGTAGATAACAAATTACAAACCTATTGGCTATTTGGTTTAAGCTATGCTTTTTAATCAGCTCAAAAAACAGTATATTTTAAACCTCAAGACTTCTTGAGGTTTTTTATTTTAATTACTTTTGTAACTTAAATTTCTGTGAATGACACTTTTAATAATTTATGCCACAATTTCTATATTCTTCTCTTTTCTATGCTCTATTTTAGAAGCAGTATTGCTTAGTATTACACCTACTTTTATCAACTTAAAAAAGAGTGAAGGTTTAGATTATGCAACAGAGTTAGAAGCATTAAAAAAGGACGTAGATAAACCTTTAATTGCTATTTTAACTATAAATACAATTGCGCATACAGTAGGTGCAATTTTAGTTGGTGTACAGGCAAAAGTTGCCTACGCAGAAATGTATGGCACAACTTCTAGATCTATTTTGGGTTTTGAATTTACAGAAGATTTAATGGTTGGTGTAGTCTCTACAATAATGACAATTTTAATTCTAGTAGCATCAGAAATTATACCCAAAACTATTGGTGCAACTTATTGGAAACAACTTTCTAACTTTACAGCAAAAGCCTTAAATATTATGATTTTCCCATTAAAATACACAGGTATTTTATGGGTTTTACAACTTACCACCAAACTTATTGGAGGCAAAGGTCATGGAAGTATTTTAAGTAGAGAAAGCTTTTTAGTAATGGCTGATATGGCTGAAAAAGAAGGTGTTTTTCAAAAAAATGAAAGTAAAGTAATTCGAAATTTATTAGGCTTTAAAAACATTAAAGTAAATGATGTAATGACACCAAGAATTGTGTTAGAAATTGCTGATGAAAGTCAAACTATAGCATCATTTTACAAAGAACATAAAAATTTACGTTTTTCTAGAATACCAGTTTTTGCAGAAAACCCTGATGAAATTACAGGCTATTTTCTAAAAGATAATTTATTAGAAGCAATGATAAATGATAAAGGAAATGACACTTTAGCATCAATAAAAAGAACAATTATTGTTGCTAATAGAGATTTATCTATTCCTGATTTATTTGATAAATTAATTAAAGAAAAAGAGCATATTGCTTTAGTAGTAGATGAGTATGGTTCTGTTTCTGGAATTGTTTCTCAAGAAGATGTTATAGAAACCCTTTTAGGTTTAGAAATTATGGACGAGTCTGATAATATTGCAGATTTACAGTCTTATGCTAGAAAATCTTGGGAAAATCGTGCAAAAAGAATGGGCATTATTGAAGATAAAAAAGAAGAGTAATAACTACTACTCTTCTTCTTTATACTCATAATACAAAAAGTCGTTATAAGGAAAACGTTGAATATGTATTTTCTTTACTTCTTCGTAGGTTTTGTCTTTAAAATCGTCTAGATTTTCTTTATTTAAAGCTGATATAAAAATAGATTCTACTTCTTTATCATTCATCCAAGTTTTTTTCCATTCTTCTAAAGTGTAGTGTTCTTTTCCTCTTTCTGTTTCTACATCATCTTCATCAATGGTTTCAGGGTTGTAAGCATCAATCTTGTTAAAAACCATTAAAGTTGGTTTGTCTGCACAATCTATATCATCTAAAATAGAATTTACTGATGCAATATGATCTTCAAAATTTGGATGCGAAATATCAACCACATGTAACAACAAATCTGCTTCACGAACTTCATCTAAAGTAGATTTGAATGACTCAACTAATTGCGTTGGTAATTTTCTAATAAACCCAACAGTATCTGTCATTAAAAAAGGAATATTTTTAATAACAACTTTACGAACTGTGGTATCTAAAGTTGCAAATAATTTGTTTTCTGCAAAAACATCACTTTTACTAATCACATTCATTAAAGTTGATTTACCAACATTGGTATACCCAACCAAAGCAACTCTAACCATTTTGCCACGGTTTTTTCTTTGAACCGCCATTTGTTTATCAATAGTTAATAAACGTTTTTTTAAAACAGCTATTTTATCACGAATAATACGTCTATCTGTTTCAATCTCTGTTTCTCCTGGACCACGCATTCCAATACCCCCTTTTTGTTTATCAAGGTGTGTCCAAAGTCTTGTTAAACGTGGTAATAAATATTCACTTTGTGCTAATTCTACCTGTGTTTTTGCTGAGCTAGTTTGTGCTCTTTGTGCAAATATGTCTAGAATTAAATTGGTTCTATCTAATATTTTACAATCAAGTATTTTTTCGATATTTCTTAATTGTGCAGGTGATAATTCGTCATCAAAAATAGCAGTACCAATCATGTTAGATTGTATATAATCTCTAACGTCTTCTAACTTACCAGCACCTAAAAACGTTTTAGGATTAGGTTTTTCCATTTTTTGAACAAAACGTTTAACAACAACACCTCCAGCAGTTTCTGTTAAAAACTCCAATTCATCTAAATATTCTGTAGATTTTACTTCATCTTGCTGTTGTGTAATTACACCTATTAATACAGCTTTTTCAGATATGGCTTCTTTTTGGTCTATCATAGAATACAAAAATACGATTAAAACTTGTTTTTTAAGCATAAAAAACCCTCAACAAAGTTGAAGGTTATTTTAACTAATTCAAATTTACACTTTCTTTTACATCTTATTTTATAATATTTAACCAAATACTAATAACACTGCAAAAATATATCGATAATTACGAATCAACTATACCTTAATGTTAACAAAACATGATGAAAGGGTTATGTAGAGACTTTAAAATTTTACCTACTTTTATATAAAAATTAATGTTTATAAATTATTTTAAAAAACAAGATTCAAAAGTAACTACAATTGCATTTTATAATGTTGAAAATTTATTCGACACTAAAAACAATCCGAACACTGAAGATGATGATTTTACGCCAAAAGGCAAGAAAAAATGGACTTTAGAACGTTATAAATTAAAAATTAAAAAGCTAAGTTCTGTGATTTCGCAACTTGGTATGCATCAATCTAAATACCCACCAGCAATTGTAGGTTTGGTAGAAGTAGAAAATGCTAAAGTGGTTAAAGATTTAATAAACTCTAGTTATTTAAAAAAACATCATTATGGTTTTGTACATTACGATTCTCCTGATGAAAGAGGTATAGATGTAGCTCTTCTCTACAACAAAATTGCTTTTGAATTTTTAAATGCATCCACACATCCTGTATATTTAGAGAAAGACGATAATAAACGAGATTACACAAGAGATATTTTAAAAGTTAGTGGTTATTTACATGGAGAATTGGTTCATATTTTAGTGAATCATTGGTCTTCTAGAAGAGAAGGTGCTATAGAAACAGAACCTAAAAGAATTATAGCTGCAGAAAAAGCAAGAGCTATTATAGAAGAAATTAACGCAACTGAAATGAACCCAAAAATTATAATTATGGGCGATTTTAATGATGATCCAACCAGTACAAGTGTAAAAGAGTATTTGGTTAAAGATGATTTTTATAATCCTATGAAAAAGCTTTTAGATAAGGATAAACATGGAACGTTAACCTATAATAAAAAATGGAATTTATTCGATCAAATTATTTTTTCTAAAAACTTTTTAGATAAAAAAGAAGGCGAACTTTACTTTAAAAAAGCAGAAGTATTTAATAAAAAATGGCTAAAAATTTACAAAGGCAAGTTAAAAGATAGCCCTTTTAGAACCTATATTGGTCCTTGGTATCAAGGAGGTTTTTCAGATCATTTCCCTGTGTATGCATTCTTAAAAAAAGAAGACTAATTTTTATCCCTATTTTTAAAAGCAGCCATTAATTTTTCATCAGTAAGTATGTATTTCTTGTATTTGCCATCTCTATATCTGTAATAAATAAAAATAGGCATAAAGATAAAAGACAAGAAAAACACGCCTAAACCCATCACTATTTCAGCTTTTTCGTGCTCAGTATTTAGTAAAAAAGCTCCAATACACATCCAAATAATAAAAATTACAAATAATACTTTTAATAACGTTTTCATGCTACAAAATTACAAAAGTTCTATCTTTAAATTTTAAAATTCTAAAAATGAAATACATTTCATTATTTTTGATTTGTTTGTTATTCATCAAATGTCATCAACCTAAAAAAAAACAAACTTTGAAAAATAAAATTGTTATAGCACACAGAGGCGCTTCTGGTTATTTACCTGAACATACATTAGAAGCAAAAGCAATGGCACATGCTATGAATGTTGATTTTATTGAGCAAGACATTGTGTTAAGTAAAGATGATGTACCTATTGTAATACATGATATTTATTTGGATGATGTAACTAATGTTGCCAAAAAATTTCCTACAAGAAAAAGAAATGATAATCGGTTTTACGTTATCGATTTTACTTTTGATGAATTAAAAACATTACAAGTTACAGAACGATTTAATCCCGAAACTGGAAAGCAAGTTTATGAGTCACGTTTTCCAACTGGAAAAGGAAATTTTAAACTGCATTCTTTGCAAGAAGAAATAGAATTAATTCAAGGTTTAAATAAATCTACAAACAAAAACATCGGAATTTATCCTGAAATTAAAGAACCTGATTTTCATAAAACAGAAGGCAAAAACTTAACAGAAATTGTATTAACAGTTCTTTCTGATTATGGATACAACACCAAAAACGACAATTGTATTTTACAGTGTTTTGATGCTAAAGAATTAGAACGAATTCGAATAGACTTGAAATCAGAATTATTTTTAGTGCAACTCATAGAACATCCAGAAGAAGTTTTAAAATTAGAACACTTTGCGAGCTTTGCAGATGGAATTGGACCTTGGTATAAACAAATTATAGACAAAAAAAATAATGGAAAAACCACTTTTACATCTCTAGTTTCTGATGCCCATAAATTAGGTTTAGTTGTGCATCCTTATACATTTAGAGCAGATGATTTGGGCGAATTTGAATCGTTTGAAAACATGTTGCAAACTTTATTTATTGATGCAAATATAGATGGTGGTTTTACAGATTTTCCTGATAAAGTAATCGCTTTTTTAACAAGTCAGAAATAAGTTTTTGTAGTTTAAAAAAACTAAGTTGTTACTTCTATTAATTTGTTTCTGTAAGCTGTAAGCAGTTTTGATTTTGAAATAAAACCAACGTATTTATCGTCTTTTATAACAGGTAAATTCCAAGCATTACTGGTCTTAAATTTTCGCATTATTTCAGTAACATTATCGTTATAAAAAATAATTTCTGGAGCTGATTTCATTAGAGTTTCTACAGTTACACTATTATACATTTCTGTATCGAACATAAAAGGCCTAATATCATCTAACAGAACAATTCCTAAAAACTGCTTTTCAGAGTTGATAACAGGAAAAATATTTCTGGTAGATTTTGCAACTGCCGTTTTTAACATTTCACCCAATAACATTTCTGGATGTATGGTTTTAAAATTCTTTTCAATAAGTTTATCAACCTTCATCATCATCATTACATTTTTATCTTTATTATGTGTAATGAGTTCCCCTCTTTTTGCCAATTCTGTTGTATAAATAGAATTCGCAATAAAGTATTTTGTGAAAGCAAAACTTATGGCTGCTACTAGCATTAGTGGTACAAACAAATCATAACCACCAGTAATTTCTGCAATTAAAAAAATGGCTGTTAATGGTGCATGCAAAACACCAGCCATTAAGCCTGTCATGCCAATTAAGGTAAAATTAGATTCTGACACATTGCCTCCTAAAGTGTTTATAATTTTGGCAAAAACGTTCCCTAAAGCAGACCCCATAAATAATGTAGGTATAAAAATACCTCCAACTCCACCAGCTGCAAAAGTTGTAGTCATTGCAATGGCTTTAAAAAGTGCTATTAAAATTAAAAAACCAATAACAATCCAAATATTAGTTAAATCTACTTTATAAGGAATATCTGCTAATGCTGCTGCAGTGTTACCATTTAATAAATTATTGATTAAACCATAACCTTCACCATATAAAGGAGGAATTAAATACAGCATGATTCCAATGGCTATTCCACCTAAAATTAATTTATGGATTGGTTTTTTAATTCGTTTAAAAAAATTAGTAATTCTAAAATAAATTTTTGAAAAGTAGACAGATGCAATTCCTGTTCCTAAGCCTAAAATAATGTAATAGAAAATATCTTTTGTCTGAAAAGCATCTACCAATTTAAAACCAAACAAAGCATCTTTTTCAAAGAAGAAATAAGAAGTAATTACTGCTGAAACAGAGGCTAATAATAATGGTACTAAAGAAGCAAAAGCTAAGTCTAAACTAAATATCTCTACTGCAAAAATAATTGCTGCAACTGGTGCTTTAAACATAGAAGACATTGCACCAGCTGTTGCACAACCAATGAGTAACATTCTGGTTTTTGCGTTCATATGAAACAACTGTGCAACATAAGAGCCTAATGCTGCACCTGTACTAACTGCTGGGCCCTGCAAACCTGCAGAACCACCAAAACCAACTGTAATTGGAGCAGTAATTAAAGATGCATACATTTTGTACTTTTCTATAATTCCGTTTTTTTTAGAAACCGCATGTAGTGTTGTAGAAATACCATGACCAATTTCTTTTTTAATAATTTTCTTTTTGATGTAATACACCAAAACTAAACCTATAATTGGAAAAATAAAGTACAAAGAATAGTGAAAATCTTTAATGAATTTACCCTCTAAAAGATTCTCGAAAAAAAAGGTTAAATTTTTTAAAACTGCTGTACCCAAACCAGCTAGTAAACCTACCAAAACACTAAGTGCATAAATAAACTGACGTTCAGAAATAAATCGATATCTCCAAAGTAGAATTTGTTTTAAGTACTTATTTTTAGTTGGCATTCCAAAAAAGCTATTTCGTTTTAGATAATATATCTGTACCTAAATATTTGTTGTCTTTGTTATAATACCAAGCTCTATTTTTAGGCATTTTAATATCATTAACAGTTTCTAAACCTGACAATAAAATATATTCTCCACTATCTTTTTCTTCTTTAAAAAATTGATACACTTCCATAGCAAACGTTTCTGGATTAAAATAAAAATACCATGTATCTTTACCAACCTCTTGATTGTAAGTAGCTTTTAAAACCAAATATTCTTTTCCTTTAAACTGACGTTTTTCTACTTTTTGATGTATGATTGTTCCATCATCTTTTAATTTCATTGGCAATCCATACAAATACGTATAATAATTTTTATACAAATTTGCACGCTCTTCATTTAAACTGATTTTTTTTTTCAGTTCTTCTGATGGATTTTCATCTCCATTTAAAGAGAAACGAATTTCATTCTTATCAACAATAAATTCAGTAATAACAGTATCTCTTTTAGCAACAACAGAAAAATATTGTTTTGGCAGGTTAATGTTGATTTTACTTTCTCTTAGTGAACTATTTGGAGTTTCCATAGTTACAAACAATTCTCCTTTAAAAGTATTCCAATTTCCATTTGGATCATGAAACTGAATTGCTTTTTCCAATAATTCATCTCCTGTTATAGTTTGCGAAAATCCAGATACAACAATAAATAGCACTAAAAGTGTGGTTAATTTTTTCATATTTTAAATGTAATAAAAAATCCTGCAAAAGCAGGATTTTAATTTATTCTTGAATATCGAGTTTTAAACTCAACTCTTGCAGTTGCTCATCATCTATAAAGGCAGGTGCATCTATCATTACATCTCTACCAGAATTATTTTTTGGGAAAGCTATAAAATCACGAATGGTTTCTTGGCCGCCTAAAATGGCAACCAATCTATCTAAACCAAAAGCCAAACCTCCATGAGGTGGTGCTCCATACTCAAAAGCATCCATTAAGAAACCAAATTGTGCTTTCGCTTCTTCTTCAGAAAAACCTAAATGTTTTAACATTGTTGCCTGAATTTCTTTATCATGAATTCTGATAGAACCTCCACCAATTTCATTTCCATTTAACACTAAGTCATAAGCATTTGCTTTTACTTCTCCTGGTTTAGAATCTAACAATTCTAATTGACCTGGTTTTGGAGAGGTAAATGGATGGTGCATTGCATGATAATGACCAGTTTCTTCATCTAACTCTAATAATGGGAAATCTATTACCCAAAGAGGAGCAAATACTTTAGGATCTCTTAACCCTAAACGTTCTGCTAATTCCATACGTAAAGCAGACATTTGTGCTCTTACTTTATTGGTTTCACCAGATAAAACACAAACTAAATCTCCAGGTTTTGCACCTGTAACTTCAACCCATTTTGCTAAATCTTCTTGATTGTAAAATTTATCTACAGAAGACTTAAAAGAACCATCTTCGTTAACTCTACAATAAATCATTCCAAGAGCACCAACTTGTGGTCTTTTTACCCACTTTATAATGTTGTCTATTTCTTTTCTTGTGTAAGCATTTCCTCCAGGTACAGCAATACCAATTACTAATTCAGCATCATTAAAAACCTTAAAATCTTTATGTTGTGTAACTTCATTTAACTCGCCAAATTCCATTCCAAAACGAATGTCTGGCTTGTCATTTCCATACAAACGCATGGCATCATCGTACAACATTCTTGGAAACTTCTCTACTTCAACACCATTAACTTCTTTTAATAAATGACGTGTTAATCCTTCAAAAATATTTAGAATATCTTCTTGCTCCACAAACGCCATTTCACAGTCAATCTGCGTAAATTCTGGCTGTCTGTCTGCACGTAAATCTTCATCTCTAAAACACTTTACAATCTGAAAGTATTTATCCATTCCACCAACCATCAACAATTGTTTAAAGGTTTGAGGACTTTGAGGAAGTGCATAAAATTGACCTTCATTCATTCTAGAAGGCACCACAAAATCTCTTGCGCCTTCTGGAGTAGATTTAATTAAATATGGGGTTTCTACTTCTATAAATGCTTGATCAGACAAGTATTTACGAACTTCCATAGTTACTTTATGACGAAAAATTAAACTGTCTTTTACAGGATTTCTTCTAATATCTAAGTACCTATATTTCATCCTGATGTCTTCTCCACCATCAGTTTTATCCTCAATTGTAAAAGGTGGCAATTTAGATTCGTTTAAGATTTCTAAATCAGAAACCAAAACTTCAATAGCTCCAGTAGCCATTTTATCATTTTTAGATTCACGCTCAATAACAGTACCTTTTACTTGAATTACAAATTCTCTTCCTAAAGATTTTGCTTTTTCAATTATGGCTTTTGGTGTGCGCTCTTCATCAAAAATTAACTGTGTAACTCCATATCTGTCTCTCAAATCAACCCAAACCATGAAACCTTTGTCTCTAGATTTTTGTACCCAACCTGCTAACGTTACTTCTGTATTGATGTGTGATGCTCTTAACTCACCACAAGAATGACTTCTGTACATTTTTTGCTTCTTTTAAAGTGGTGCAAAATTAATCAAATAAAAAGAAATACAATAGTTTTATAAATTGAATTATAACTAGAATTTCTTTGTAAATTTGACCTATGAGCGTAATTAATATTCAAGAAAAGTTTGATTTATTTCAAGACCAATGGTCTCCTAAAAAAGTAGGTGAATTAAATGGACAACAAATTTTATTGGCAAAAATTCAAGGCGAATTTGTTTTTCATAAACATGATGATGAAGATGAGATGTTTTTAGTGAAAAAAGGTGTTTTGGAAATGCATTTGCGAGATGAAATCATCACCATAAATGAAGGTGAATTTTACATTGTACCAAAAGGTGTAGAGCACAAACCTGTAGCAAAAGAAGAAGTTCATATTTTACTGTTTGAACCATTATCTACAAAACATACAGGTGATGTTAACGCAGCTATTACTGTTGATAAATATGAAGAAATTTAAGGCATTATGAGTAAATTATATTTAGTTCCTACTCCTATTGGTAATCTAGAAGACATAACTTTTAGAGCAATTAAAATTTTAAAAGAAGTCGATTTTATATTAGCTGAAGATACTAGAACCAGTGGAAAATTATTGAAACATTTTGAAATTAATACGCAAATGCATTCTCATCATATGCATAATGAACATAAGTCTGTAGAAGGCATTTTACAACGTATTAAAAGTGGTGAAACTTGTGCTGTAATTTCTGATGCAGGAACTCCAGCAATATCAGATCCTGGCTTTTTATTAACCAGAGCTTGTGTAGAAAATGATATTGAAGTAGATTGTTTACCTGGAGCAACTGCTTTTGTACCTGCTTTAGTAAATTCTGGTTTACCTAATGATAAGTTTGTTTTTGAAGGGTTTTTACCTGTTAAAAAAGGAAGACAAACACGTTTAAAAATTTTAGCAGAGGAAAATAGAACCATGATTTTTTATGAATCGCCTCATAAATTAGCCAAAACTTTAAGGAATTTTGTTGAATATTTTGGCGCTGATAGAAAAGTTTCTGTTTCTAGAGAACTCACCAAAATGTTCGAAGAAACTGTAAGAGGAACTGCTTCAGAAGTTTTAGAGCACTTTACTATAAAACCTCCAAAAGGAGAAATTGTTATTATTGTTGAGGGGAAGAAGTAAAAAGCCGTATTCGATAACTTTCAATTAAAAAAACTACATTTATAACTTCTAAAAAAGAAGTTATGTTTAAAAAATCGATTTACTTTTTACTTGTTTCTATTCTGTTTTTCAATTGTAGAATTGATAAACCAGAAATACTTTCAGAAGCTAATTATGCAGACGTAATTAACCAAGAGTTTACAGGAAATTTAGCTTATGAAACAACCTCATTTGTAGAAAAATACTGGAGAGTTGTTGGAAATACTGGCTTTAACAAAAGCATTTATAAAGTTGCAGAAGAATTAGAAAAAGCAGGCTATGTTTTAGAAGAAAATGCCACAGAAAAAGATATTCTTACCTACAGAATTGAAAAGCGTTCACTTAAAAAACCTACTTGGGAGTCTGTAGATGCTTCCTTAAAAATTGATGGAGAAATAGATTTTATTTTACAACATGCAACGAATAGAAATATGATTGCCCTAAATTCTTATAGCACTCCAAAAGGAGGGGTTTCTGCAGAAGTAATTTATATAAATGATATTAAAAAACTTGAAAATTTAGATGTAAAAGGCAAGATAGTTTTTGCAGAAACAAGCCCTTATCGTATTTATAAAGCTGCAATTGTAGAAGGTAAAGCTGCTGGCTTGTTAACTTACAATAATCCTGATTATTTGCAACCAGAAAAAAACACGACATCTATTCAGTTTCGTTCAATTCCTTTAGATACAGTTCACAAACCTTGGGCTATTGCACTTTCTTATGAAGCAAAAGAACGCTTAAAAAGAGCCTTGGAATATGAGAAAACAATTGTAAAGGTTAATATTGAAACAAAAATTTATCCATCTGAAGAATTAACGATTGTAGCTAATATTAAAGGCAATAAAAAACCTAAAGAACGTTTGGTTTTTAGCGCTCATGTACAAGAACCTGGAGCAAATGACAACGCAACTGGAGTTGGTGTTGCTCTTGAAATGGCTACATTAACAGCAAAATTTATTCAACAACAGCAATATCAACCTAAAAGAACATTAACCTTTTTATGGGGAGATGAAATTGTATCTACAAGAAGATATGTGCAAGAAGATTCTATTAGAGCAAAAGACATAAAATGGGGAATTTCTCTAGACATGGTTGGTGAAGATACTGAGAAAACTGGAGGTACTTTTTTGATAGAAAAAATGCCAGATCCAAGTGCAATTTGGACGCGTGGAAAGGATAAACACACAGAATGGGGTGGTTCTAAAATGCGTTTAGACCAAATGAAACCTCATTATTTAAACGATTTTTTAATTGATAAATTCAAAGCACAAGGTAAAAGAGCAAATTGGATTGTAAATACAAATCCATTTGAAGGTGGCAGTGATCATGTGCCTTTTTTAAGAGAAAATATACCAAGTGTTTTATTTTGGCATTTTACAGATCAATTTTATCACACAGATAATGATAGAATTGATAAAGTTTCTAAAACTACCTTAAAAAATGTTGGAACTGCTGCATTAATTAGTGCATATACATTATTAAATGCAGATGAAAACACAGCAAAACTTATTTTATCAAACTTAGAAAAAGCTGCTGTAAATCGTTTAAATGAAGAGTTGAAGCAGAGTAAAACAGCCTTAAACAATGGAGATGCCTTAACAGAACAAATAGAAATAATTACTGCTTGGGAAAATTGGTACGTTGAAAGTGCTAATACCACAAAAGATATGGTTTTAGATAATTCTCTTTTTATTTCAGAAATACAAAAAACACAAAAAGCTATAAAAACAAAAGCTAAAACTATAAAAGAAGAAATAAATAAATTTCAAAATTGAGTCTTTTAGTATGATTTAAGACTTGTTTAAAAGTTATTTATTACAATATCTCTTTCTAAATTCTTAGCATAAAGTATATCTAGGTTACAAATTAAAGAAAATAATAAGAAAAAATTTTACATTTCTATTTCAGTTTTAGAATTTAGTATCTTTACTTTTTTAGATTATTTTTCCTATGCTTGAAACAGTAGATTTAACTTTTTCTTACACAAAAGAATCTTCTTTTATTTTTCCTGATATTACATTACCCAATAACGAATCTTTATTAATTTTAGGTAAATCAGGTATTGGTAAAACGACTCTTTTACATTTATTAGCAGGAATTTTAAGTCCAGATAAAGGCAAAATTTATATAAATAACACCAATATTACAAGAGTTGGTAATAAAAAATTAGATGCTTTTAGAGGTAAGCACGTTGGTGTTGTTTTTCAAAATAGTATTGTGATTTCTTCATTAACTGTTTTCGAAAATTTACAAGCTAGATTGTATTTTAGTGGTATTCCTAATCAAAAGGAAGCCATTGTAAACATTCTGGATCAATTGAATTTAGTTTCTGTAAAAAACCAAAAACCTAATACACTAAGTACAGGTCAATTACAACGTTTAGGAATTGCTTTAGGCGTTATTCACAAACCAAACATTATTCTTGCTGATGAACCTACTTCTAGCTTGGATGATGAAAATTGCGAATTGGTAATCAATTTACTAAAAAGTCAAGCACAAAAATCGAATGCAAATTTGGTTATCATCACACATGACCAACGTATAAAAAATTCATTTAGTAATACTATTGTTTTATGAACCTTATAAAGCTTAGTTATAAAAATATAATTGCCAAACCGTTACAAACTTTTTTAACAGTTTTAATACTTTCTTTAAGTATTGGTCTACTGCTAGGTGTAAAACAGCTAAACAAAGTTTTTGAATCTCAATTACAGCAAAGTTTAAACGGAGTTGATATGGTTGTTGGCGCCAAAGGAAGCCCCTTACAATTAGTACTTTCTACTGTTTTACATATAGACAATCCTACTGGAAATATTTCGTATAATGAAGCAAAAAAAATTGCACAAAACAAGTACATTAAAGATGCAATTCCTGTTTCTATTGGCGATAACTATAAAGGCTACAAAATTGTTGGTACTTCTGCTGGATTTGTAGACCTGTATAAAACGAGTTTAAAAGAAGGAGCTTTATTTACTAAAAGCTACGATATTGTTATTGGCAATGCAGTTTCAGAAAACTTAAATTTAAATATTGGCGATACTTTTTATGGATCGCATGGAATGCTAGAAAATGCTATTGAAAACCATGATAACCATCCTCTTAAAGTTGTAGGAATTTTAAAACCTACTCAAAATGCTATAGATCGATTGGTTTTAACGAATTTAGAAACTATTTGGCATCTCCATGAGCATGAATATGAAAATAACAATGATGATCATAGTCATAATAACGAAGAAATAACTGCTTTGTTAATAAAATTTAAAAATAAAAGAGGCTTACTAATGCTTCCTAGAAACATTAATAAAAACACACCATTTCAGGCAGCATTGCCAAAATATCAGCTAGATAAGCTTTTTAAATTTACAGAAATAGGTACAAAAGCTATAACATGGATTGCACTTGCTATTCTATTAGTTTCTGGTATAAGCATGTTTGTTAGCTTATATAGAATGGTAAAAGAAAGAGCTAAAGAATTGGCTTTAATAAGAACATATGGTGCCACAAGAAATAAGTTAATTTTACTTGTTTTTTCTGAAGGTTTATTAGTAGGCGTGTTTAGTTTTTTTCTTGGAGTTCTTTTAGCAACTTTTAGCTTACAAACTATATTTTCTTTAATTAAAAACACCTATAAACAGCAAATCTATTTATTAGAATATTATGATGATATCTTAGAAATGTTTTTGTTTATATTTGGAATTATTCTTGTGGCAACATTAATAGCTATTCAACCAATATTTAAAATGGATATTTCTAAAATTATAAGTCATGAAAGTTAAATCTGTACTATTTATTTTTCTTTTTTCTCTATTATATACCACTACTTTTAGTCAAAAAAAAGTTTCTTGGAAAGAGCTTACCACCATCTATCAAAAAAAAGTTTATGATAGCAAAAGTGATGCTGAAAAAATAAATACAGTTTATTACAAAAAGTTTGTACTTAACAAAAGTGAATATAAAATAACAACAGCTTTAAAAGAAATTGAAGGAAAAGAAGTGACCATTAGGGGTTATTTCTTAGATTTAGGTGCAGATTCTATGTGGTACATGGTTTCGAGGTTTACTTATGAAAATTGTTTTTTTTGTACTGGAATTGGTATAGAAACGGTTGCTGAACTTGCTGAGTTTAAAAATATAAAATCAAAATTTAAAACAGACGATATCGTTACTGTTACAGGCACTATATATTTGGTAAAAGAAGAAGGAGAATATTTCTATGTCTTAAAAAATTGCTCTGTAGCTTTTTCTGAATCTTAATTCAATATTTTTTTCATAAAAACTATAAACTATTTTGGCATTATAACAAAAAAGCTTTCCCTTAAGAGAAAGCTTTTTGTTATAGTGTTAATGTAAATAGATTACATACCACCTTTTCTATTTGGTGATCTTTTAGAAGGCCATTCACGGCGTTCTCCAGTTCCTTGATTAATTGGCATTTCCATTTTTTCATTAGAAACTCTTTCTGGATCTTCAGATGCCATATAAGCTAAAATAACAGTTAAAATAACATTATTTCGTACATCATCAAAAACTATTTTATCGTATGTATCACGATTTGTATGCCATGTATAATCCCAGTAAGACCAGTTTAAAGCACTTAAATTAAATGCAGGTGCACCAGCAGCTAAAAATGATGCATGGTCTGTTCCTCCATTGCTTGGTCGTCCTGGAAAACTGGTTTCTATTTGTCTTGTAATACTTCTAGGTACTGCATTTAGCCAACGTCCTAAATAGTCATAAGAGTGTAAAAAACCACTTCCTGAAATACTTACAACACGTCCTGTACCATTATCTTGATTAAATAATGCTTGTGTATTTTCTACAATTTTAGGATTGTCTTCAACAAAAGCTCTAGAACCATTTAAACCCTGTTCTTCACTTCCCCAATGACCAACTAATATGGTTCTTTTTGGGTTTGGATAAATTTTCTTTAAAATACGCATTGCTTCTAACATAACTAGAGTACCTGTACCATTATCTGTAGCTCCAGTTCCACCATCCCAAGAATCAAAATGTGCAGAAAGCACAACGTATTCCTCTGGTTTTTGTGATCCTTTAATTTCTCCAATAACATTAAAAGCTGGTACTTCTCCTAATTCTTTAGATTCTGCAACAATTTTAAGTTTTGGCTTATTACCAGACTCAACCAATCTGTATAACATTGTATAATCTTCTAACTCCATATCTACTGTAGGAATTTTTTTTGTTCTAGCGCTAAATATTTTATTAACACCAAAACCTCTAGACCAATTAGAAGATACTAGACCTGCTGCACCTGCTTCTTCTAAAGCACCAATAATTGTACGAGTGTTATACCCTGTTCTATTAATGTTTGCTCTCCATTCTCTTGTCATTGCATTACGATTATCTTTCATTTTTTGAAAAGACTCTTCTGTTGCAAATTCTTCCCAATTATAATCAGGACGTCCAGTTGGTTGATTCATAGAAATAAGTACAATTTTTCCTTTTACAGTAGATAACCATTTTTTAAATGCGTTTTCATCTTCAATATTACTTGGTAATACAACAACTTCTGCACTAATGCCTTTACTAGAAGTACTAGGACTCCATGCCAGCTGCATTCCATCTAAAGATTGAACTCTAGGAGATATCATGTCTATATGAGTAATACCTCGTTCCCAACCACGCCAAGTTCCATAATTTTCTTGTCTAGCCTCTATTCCCCATTTTTTATATTGGTTAATTGCCCATTTACTAGCATGTTCCATTTGTGGTGTTCCAACCAATCTTGGTCCTACTAAGTCTAATAACTCATGACCTAAACGTTCTAGTTGAGAGTTTTCATTAGCCTCTTTAATAAATTCTTGAATTATTTCAGTTTTACTTTGCGCCATTATAGCAGTTGATGCCATAATAAATAACACAAAAACTTGTACCATTTTTTTCATTGTGTAAGTTTAAAATTAAGTAGTTGATTTTTTTTAACTCTCAAATATAAGAAAAGAATATTAATGTAGTTTGTTCTATTTGTTAAAGGGAGGGTAGCTCTAAAAATTTTTATTATACATTATTTATTATTCTTATATATCTATTTAAAAAGACGTTTTTTAGAATTGTCTTTAATGAAATATATAGATTTTTAGTCTTATTTATTGATGTTTACCAATTTCAAAACCATGTTTACCCAGAAACTTCTTTCCACTTTCTATAGCGTCTTCCTCTAAAGTTGTACCCATAGAGTCATTCCATCTATTTAAATATCCAAAAAGAGAAATTACTCCTAGCATTTCTACAATTTCTCCTTCATTCCAGTACTTGTATAGTTCTTCTTTAATTTCAGCGTTTACAGCATTTGGTAACATAGAAGCTGCCAAAGAAAAATCTAATGCAGCGCGTTCTGCATCAGAAAAAGCTGGGTGTGTTTTGTACTCCCAGATATTATCTAATTGCTCTTGTTCTGCTCCATAACGTTCTGCAGCTCTAATTGCATGTGCTTGGCAATATCTACAACCTGTAGCGTTACTAGAAACCCAAGCAATCATTCTTTTTAAAGCAGAAGTTACTTTGCCTTCATTAGCCATTACTGCTTTATTTAAGTTTATAAATGCTTTAGAAATTGCAGGTCTTCTTTGCATGGTTAATACTGAGTTTGGACAAAAACCCAAAGTTTCATTAAAGAATTCTGCTAATTCTTTGGTTTCTAAATCATGCTCTGCTGAAAGTGGTTTTACTAATGCCATATATTATTTTCTTATTAAACTAAAATTTCCTATTTTTTCAATTGATGTACCATTAATATCTATTAATAGTGCTCGAAACCAATAATCTGTTGATGGTGCAACTTTACCTTCTACATTTCCATCCCAACCTTCGCTGTTTTCGTCGATAATGTGAAGTAACACTCCAAATCTATCATAAATAAATACTTTTGATGCAGTATAGAAGGTAGTGTTATAACCAGTAATTTTCCATAAATCATTTTGATTATCACCATTTGGTGTAAAAAATTTTGGATATGCTAATATAGAAAAAACATAACTCTCTACTCCACAACCACCTTTATCTCTAATATATAAAGTATGTAAACCTGTTGCTAAATTTTGGAATATCCCTTCATTTTGATAGTTCCCAAATTCATTATCAATTGCAAATTCATAATTACCACTGCCTAGATTTAAATTTACAACTCGAATTGAGTTATTGTTGGAATTATCAACAATTATAACATCCTGATTAAAAATAGATGCTTTTTGTGAATCTCTAACTACTATAGCTTTTTCTTCAGAAACACATCCTGTTTCAGAAATAGCACTTACTGAGTAATTTCCAGTTGAATTTACTGTTATAGTAGAAGTATCCCCTACTAAAAGCTCTCCTTCTTTCATCCAAATATAGCTATAATTTCCTTCTGGATTAGTAACTTGTAGGTCTACAGTGCCTATGTCTTTACAGAGCACAAAATCATCTGTTGAAATATCAAATTCAGGAACTTTATTATCAACAAGAGCTACAACTTCTGTTCTGTTTTCTGATGTACAACCTAAATTATTTGCTTCTACAAAATAACTTGTTGTTGATGTTAAGTTTGGAGTTTGGTAGTTGGTACCAACAAAAATCGGCATTGTACTTGTTGGTGACTCAAACCAAAACACATCTCCTTGAGATGCTTCTACTGTTAAATTTGCATTTCCAGAACAGATTAAATCATTTATTGTATTTGTAATTGTAGGTTTTGGGTTTACAATTATAGTTACAGGAGTTCTTGTATAAGAAGTGCATCCATTTAAAGACACAACTGCATAATAGGTTGTATTGTTTGTCAAAACAGGAGTTGTAAAGGAAGTCCCTGTAGCCAATTTATTCCCTCCTGTTTGAGCATCAAACCATGCAATATCTCCTACACTCGGGTTTGCAGAAATAGTAACAGAACCAGATTCACAAACAGTTGCTGAAGTTGTACTTAATATTTCTGGTAAATAAATACTTGTACTAGCTACTATATTTAAAGGTGTATCTCCAGGCTCACCATATTCTACAATATAACCTCTAGGCGTATATAAATCTGTACCTCCTATATTTGGTAAATCGTTCCAGGCACCAACAATACCAATAGAAGGATCTGTAATATGAGCATAATCTTCACCAGTAGTATTACCTCCTCTAAAATCATTTGGCTCATTATTATTCCAAAAAGCAAAATTTGGTGTTGTTCCATTAACTTGCCCTCTCCAAAAAACAGTGCCAGCTTCTGGGCCTGTTACCCATTTCCATTCGCCTTCAGTTTCTTCGTCAGAACCTCCAATCCAACCAGCACCAGCTGCTTGTTTTCCTGCAAAATTTGCTTCTTCTTGGCTTGTTAGTGTTGCCAAGTAACCTTTTCTATCATAATACGTTCTATTTTCTGCTGCAGCTTTAGCTTGTAACCAAGTAATTCCTTCATCTGCTATAAATTCGTAAAAATGATCTGTAGATGGCAAATAGTTTGCATCACCAACTGTTAAAGAAAATGTTTTTTCTTCTGTAACATCATTGGCAGATGTACTAAATTCTACGTTTTTTACTGCATTTTCTAAATCTGAAAAAAGTATTTCTGATTTACCTGTTATAGGTGATAACGTAAGTTTGCCTTCATTAAGGTTCCAATCAGCTTCAATATTAGGGTGATTTCCTATTAACGTAAGACGATCAAAATTAATTTGATATCCTCTTGATATTTGAATAAAAAAAAGGGCAACTCCTGTATCATCTGCATCCACAATTTTAAAACTTGTTACAATATTAATAGGTACTCCAAGACAAAATGCTTGGTTCCCATTAGCACTTATTGAAGGCGCATTATCTGTTAGAGCAAAAACATTCAAAAACATAAAAAAGAAAAAAAATAAAGAAAATATGTTTTTAGTAAATAGAGATTTATTCATTTTAACGATTAACTTCTAGACGTTTTCTTATTTTTGTACAAAAGCACAATTTACTATTTCATTCACAAAAAAAATCACAAATTATGATAAAAAACACAGTCACTACAAAATGGACACAAAAATCTCAATTCAATTCTGATAATCCAAGTGGACATCATTTTACTATGTTTGATAAAGATGATGACAATGGAGAAGTTGTTGGTTTTGCTCCCAAAGCTTTAATGTTATCATCTTTAGCAGGTTGTTCTGGTTTAGATGTAGTTTCTTTATTAACCAAAATGAGAGCAGAAGTTGCTAATTTTTATATAGAGGTAACTGGAGAGTTAACAGATGAACACCCAAAATATTATAACAAAGTAAAAGTAGATTACTACTTTTCTGATGCAGATTTACAACCTGAGAAAATTCAAAAAGCAGTAAATTTATCAGTTACAAAATACTGTGGAGTAATGGAAATGTTTCGTCAATTTGCTGCTGTAGAAACTGAAATACACTTAAATAAGTTGTAAATTTAAAGTCAAAAAAATGCTATGAGATGGACTTTAAAGCCAGCACCAAATGAAGAAAAAATAAATCATCTTGCTAAAGAATTACAAGTTGATAAAACCATTGCTAAAATTCTATGTCAAAGAAATATTGAAACTTTTTCTGAAGCAAAACAATTTTTTAGACCAAGTTTAGCAGATATTCACGATCCTTTTTTATTAAAAGACATGGATTTAGCTGTTGCAAGAATTGAACAAGCAATTGCTAATAACGAAAATATTTTAGTTTTTGGTGATTATGATGTTGATGGTACAACTGCAGTTTCATTAGTATCTTCTTACCTAAAAACCATAACTCCAAATATTGCAACCTATATACCAGATAGGTATGCAGAAGGTTATGGAGTATCTTATCAAGGAATTGATTTTGCAGAAGATAATGGCTTTTCTTTAATCATAGCCTTAGATTGTGGTATAAAAGCCATTGATAAAATAGCTTATGCTTCTGAAAAAAATATCGATTTTATAATTTGTGATCATCACAAACCTGGTCCAGAAATTCCGAAAGCAATAGCTGTTTTAAATGCAAAAAGAGAGGATTGTAACTATCCTTTTGATGAGCTTTGTGGCTGTGGAGTAGGTTTTAAATTGATTCAAGCTTTAGGCGTTTCTCGAAATCAAACTATTGAATATTTTGTACCTTATTTAGATTTGGTAGCCACAGCAATTGCTGCAGATATTGTGCCTATGGTTGGCGAAAATAGAGTTTTTGCTTATTATGGATTACAGGTTATCAATCAAAGTCCAAGAAATGGAATTAAAGCTTTGGTTCATCAAGCAAAAAAGAAAGAACTTACTATAACAGATGTCGTTTTTATCATTGCTCCAAGAATTAATGCTGCAGGACGAATGAAACATGGTAATTATGCTGTTGAATTATTAACAGAAATGGACTTTGAAACTGCAGTTGATTTTGCTGCAGATATCGAAATTTTTAATGCAGATAGAAAAGATTTAGATAAAAAAATTACCAATGAAGCTTTAATTCAAATTATTGATAATAATGAAGAAGAAAAAGTAACAACTGTTGTTTTTCAAGAAGATTGGCACAAAGGAGTTATTGGTATTGTTGCTTCTAGATTGATAGAAAAATACTACAAACCTACTTTAGTATTCACAAAAAGTGGCGATAAATTAGCTGCTTCAGCACGTTCTGTAAAAGGCTTTGATGTGTATAATGCATTGCTAGCTTGTGAAGAATTTATTGAACAATTTGGTGGCCATAAATATGCTGCAGGTTTAACTTTATTACCAGAAAACTACGAGCTTTTTAAAAATAAATTTGAAGAAGTAGTTAGTGCAACTATTGATAAAAAACTGCTAACACCAGAAATTGCAATAGATGCAGAAATTGATTTGTTAGATATTACTCCTAAATTTTTTAGAATTATTGAGCAATTGGCGCCTTTTGGACCACAGAATATGAAGCCTGTTTTTAAATCAACTTGTGTAAGAGATAATGGTTATGGAAAAAAAGTGGGTGCAGACCAAACTCATTTAAAACTAAATATTTTTCAGGGTGATAATAAAAAAACCTTCAATGCTATTGGTTTTAATTTGGGTGATAAACTAAGCTCTGTTGAAAACGATTTTGATATTGTATATTCCTTAGACGAAAACGAATGGAATGGCTATAAATCTGTACAATTGGTGTTAAAAGATTTAAAATAAACTATACATGCTGATCAATTAAAATCACGTTTCCATCTGGATCAAAAAACACAATACTTGCTGGTCCAAAAGTGGTTTCATCTGCTTCAGTTTCTAAAGTAACATCATTTTCTTTCAAGTGTTTTTGAATATCTCTTACGTCATCAAATTCCTCTAATTTATTGGCATTTTCATCCCAACCAGGATTAAAAGTCATGATATTATTTTCGAACATTCCTTGAAAAAGACCAATTAATGCGTTACCATTTTTCATGATAAGATAATTTTTTTCGATTTCTCCTGCAAAAACAGTAAATCCTAATTTCTCGTAAAATGCTTTTGATTTGTGAATGTCTTTTACTGCTAAACTGTTAGAAAATGCACCTAATTTCATAATAATAGCTTTATGGTTAATGCATTAAAGTTACAGAAAATTAATTTTCCATAGACAATAAAACCATTCTGAGCTCCATAAAAGAAAACGATTTATCTACCTGTTCTTTTAATTCTGTGAGATTTTTAAAGTCTGCTGCTTCAATTTGATTGATAATTTTCTTGTAGCGTTTTAAATCTATCAATTCTAAAATATCAATATCTCCAGAAGGTATAAAACTTGCCAAATGACTTTCTATAGTTCCTTTTGTTAAACTGCGTTCTTTAGCAATTTCTTTTACAGACAAGCCATTTTTAAATAACTCAAACGTGATTTGTTTCGTGCTTTTTTTATCCTCTTTTTTTTGTTCGTTAAAAGAATTGATTCCGTTTTCTTTGCAATATGACTCAATAACATCTAGAATTTCTTCACCATATTTTTTCACTCTAATTTTTCCCATACCCACAACTTTTAAAAGCTCTTTTTCGTTTCTGGGCAAAGCATCACAAATAGCATACAACGTTTCTTGTGTAAATATTTGAAAAGCGGGTATGTTTTCTGCAATACGAATTTCGTCTCTTAATTCACGGAGTTTTAACGCTAATAAAGGATCTTTTCTTGTTGATAATTTTTTCTTCTTTTTAGGTTCAGATTTTTGTAAAACTGCATTTGCTCTTACTTGCAAATAGGTTTTTGTGTTGAACCTTTTCGTCATTTTTTCTAGCGCAAATAATTTCTCTTCTAGTTTTTCTTGCAATGCATCAAACTGTTTAGAAAAGTCTTTTTTTACAGCTTTATTATCTGAAGAAAACTGCAAAGCATCCAAAGGTTTTTGAATGTTATTTTTAGTGTGATTTAAAAAATAAGCAACTCCTTTTGTAAACCGTTCTTGAATTTGTGAACTATTTTCAGGCAAAATATTTTCTGCTGAAAGTTGTAACAATTGATTTTTAAATCCGTTTGAAACTTTCATCAAACTTACAACTCCATCATCTTTTATGGTTTGCAAATGATCAATTACATCACCTTTAATACTGGTTTGATTTTTGTAAAAAATGTCAATCAATCTAGAAATTGGATATAAAAAAGCCTGATAATCAAACAATTCATAAATTAAATTTAATTGAAATTGCTTTTCAGAAGCAATTAACACATTTTCATCTGGGTGATTTTCCTCTACACCTTCATTAAAAACGCGCACTGTTTGATCGTTAATAATTGCGTTGCTAGAAATTGGCGTTTTTAACACCAAACCTTCTAAAGAAGTACATCTACTTAAGGCAACATAGGTTTGTCCATGAGCAAATGAAGCTTCTGCATCTATTATTGCTTTATCGAAAGTTAAACCCTGACTTTTATGAATGGTAATTGCCCAAGCCAAACGCAAAGGAATTTGCGAAAATGAGCCAATTATATCTTCTTTTATTTCTTTAGTCTCATCATTTATGGTGTAATTCACATTGTCCCAATTTTCTCTTTCTGTAACAATTTCTTCAATTTCATTGGGGCATTGCACAGTTACAGAATCTCTGGAAATATCAGTTACAATTCCTATTTTACCATTAAAATATCTTTTTTCTAGAGAAGAATCGTTTTTAATAAACATTACTTGCGATCCAATTTTTAAGGCAAGTTTTTCGTCATTAGGAAAAGCATTTTCGCTAAACTTCCCTGAGACCTCAGCTTTAAAAAAATGGGTTTTTGTGTTGAGTTTATTCAGCTCTAACTCATTAATAGTTGTTGCTCTTCTGTTGTGCGTAGTTAACGTAATATAACCTTCATCTTCAGATGGAGAAAACGTTGGATTATAGCGTTCGTTTAGAATTTTAGCAGATGATGCTGATAAATTATCGTTTCTAATTTCATTTAAAATGGTGATAAAATCTTCGTTTTTTTGACGATAAATATGTTTCAATTCGATGGAAACTACATTGGCTTCCTGAAAAGCTTTTGAACTAAAAAAGTAAACAGTTTCGTAATGATTTCTGAGTAAACTCCATTCGTTTGGTTTTACAACAGGAGCCAGTTGTTGCAAATCGCCAATCATTAAAACCTGTGCACCTCCAAACACTTTATTTTTATTTTTATATCTGCGTAAAACTTGATCTATACCATCTAATAAATCTGCACGAACCATAGAAATTTCATCGATAATTACTAAATCTAACGATTTTATGATATCAATTTTAGTTTTAGAAAAACGTCTTTGTTGATTATTCTGAGTTTGATTTGGCAAAATAGGCCCAAAAGGCATTTGAAAAAAAGAGTGAATAGTAACACCTTTTGCATTAATTGCTGCTACACCAGTTGGAGCAACAATAACTAGTCTTTTTAGAGATTCATTTTTAATTTGATGTAAAAAAGTAGTTTTTCCTGTACCTGCTTTTCCTGTAATAAACAGGTTTCTATCTGTTTTTTCTATAAAGTTAAGGGCAAGTTCTAATTCAGGATTTTTAGGCATTTTAGCTTTTTGATGCAAGGTAATAAAACCAAAATTATATGGTAAATAATGTTAGGAAAAATTAAAGTTGCAAAAAGGAATTTAGATTGTATTTAACAAAAAATCCCGAGCAAATGCTCAGGATTTTAATATTTATCTGGCAACATTATTGCCTACATTTCTAATGCTTTTTCTGGATTATTATCCATCAACAATTCTACAGGATTTTCTAAAGCTTCTTTAATTGCTACTAAGAATCCTACAGATTCACGACCATCAATAATTCTATGATCGTAAGAAAGTGCCACATACATAATTGGGGCAATAGTTACACCACCATCAACTGCAATTGGTCTTTCTACAATATTGTGCATTCCTAAAATTCCACTTTGAGGAGGGTTAATTATTGGCGTAGACAACATAGAGCCAAACACACCACCATTTGTAATGGTAAAAGTTCCACCTGTCATTTCATCAATAGTAATTTGCCCATCTCTAGCTCTTAAAGCCAAACGTTTTACTTCGCTTTCTACACCTCTAAAAGATAAGTTTTCTGCGTTTCTAATTACAGGAACCATTAATCCTTTTGGACCAGATACTGCAATAGAAATATCTTGAAAATCGTGTTTTATTTGATAATCTCCATCAATCATAGAGTTTACATCAGGATACATTTTTAAAGCTCTAACTACAGCTAAAGTAAAGAAAGACATAAATCCTAAACCTACACCATGTTTTGCTTTAAAGTCTTCTTTATACTGAGCTCTTAAATCAAAAATTGGTTGCATATTCACTTCGTTAAACGTAGTTAACATTGCAGTTTCGCTTTTTACAGCTACCAAACGCTCTGCTACTTTTCTACGTAACATAGACATTTTTTTACGCTCTGTTCCACGAGTACCATTTGCAGGTTGCGTTCCCATAGATGGTACTGCTTTTACAGCATCGTCTTTAG
Source organism: uncultured Polaribacter sp. (assembly GCA_964565055.1). Classification (GTDB taxonomy): domain Bacteria; phylum Bacteroidota; class Bacteroidia; order Flavobacteriales; family Flavobacteriaceae; genus Polaribacter. The sequence goes on from CAZMDC010000001.1 coordinate 356,989, forward strand.
TAATTCTACCATCTTTACCAGTACCTTTTACAGAAGAAGCATCTATACCTTTTTCTGCTAACACTTTTTTAGCTGCAGGTGATGCTGTACCAGATGCATAGGTTTCTTTTTTCTCTTGACTAGGAGCATCTGCATTTTCTTTTGTTGGTGCTTCTTTAGTAGGAGCTTTATCTTCTTTTTTAGAAGAATCATCACCTTCTGGTTTTGCTGCACTAGTATCAATTAAACAAACCACTTCACCAACAGCAACTGCATCTCCTTCTTCTGCTTTTAAAGTAATAATTCCACTCTCTTCTGCAGGCAACTCTAAGGTTGCTTTGTCTGAATCTACTTCTGCAATTGGTTGATCTTTTTCAACATAGTCTCCATCTTCAACAAGCCAAGTTGCAATTTCTACTTCTGTTATTGATTCTCCTGGAGAAGGAACTTTCATTTCTAAAACACTCATGGTTTCTTTTTTATATTTATTCTAAATCTCTTATTAACTATTAAAAACACTGTCTATTACAGCTTTATGTCTTTTCTTAAAACGTGTACTAGAACCTGCTGCTGGTACTGCATAATATTTACGTGAACGAACAGATAGGTTTTTTAATTCAAATCTTTGTAACATGTAACTCCAAGCACCCATATTTCTAGGTTCTTCTTGTGCCCAAATGTATTCTTCAATATTTGGATATCTGTCTATAATTTTCTGAATTTTTTCTTTATGTAAAGGGAATAATTGCTCTATTCTAACCAAAGCAATATCTTCTCTTTCTAATTTTTCTCTTTCTTCTAAAAGATCATAATAGAATTTACCCATACAGAATACCAATTTCTTCACGTTTTTTGGTTCTAATGTATCATCTATTACTTCTTGGAATTCACCATTTGCTAAATCTTGAATTGTATTTACCGCTTTTACATGTCTTAACAAACTCTTTGGGGTAAATACAATTAATGGTTTTCTATAATCGCGTTTCATTTGACGACGCAATAAATGGTAAAAGTTTGCAGGAGTTGTACAATTGGCAACTGTCATATTATCTTCTGCACATAATTGTAAATAACGTTCCATTCTTGCAGATGAATGCTCAGAACCTTGCCCTTCATAACCATGAGGTAATAAAACCACGATACCATTTTGAACTTTCCATTTATCTTCTGCAGCAGAAATATATTGGTCGAACATAATTTGTGCTCCGTTTGAAAAATCTCCAAACTGTGCTTCCCAAATTGTTAATGTATTTGGGTTAGCCATTGCATAACCATAATCGAAACCTAACACTCCATATTCAGACAATAACGAGTTATAAATCGTCATTTGCCCTTTACTCTTTGGGTTGTTGTTAAGTAAGTTTATTCGCTCTTCTGTTTTTTCATCACGTAAAATTGCATGTCTATGAGAAAACGTTCCTCTTTCTACATCTTGCCCAGAAATACGAATATTAAAACCTTCTTCCATTAAAGAACCGTAAGCTAAATTTTCAGCCATACCCCAATCTAATTGATTGGTTTCAAAAGCCATTTTAGCTCTACCTTGTAAAATACGTTCTGCTTTTCTAACAAAATTAGCTCCATCAGGAACTGTAGAAACAATTTTTGCAATGTTTTTTAAGCTTTCTTCAGAGTATGTAGTATCTAATGTTTTTAACATTGCTTCTTGGTCTTGGCGTTCAAAACCTTCCCAAGTAGATTGCATGAATTCTTTAACTTTAGAGTTTTCATCTTGTTTAGAATTGTCAAACTCTCTTTCTAACATACTCTTAAATTCATCTGTAATTTCTTTTACATATGATGAATCTATTGAACCTTCTTGTAATAATTTATCTGCATAAATTTCTTTTGGATTTTTATGCTTTGATATAGCTTTATATAATTTAGGCTGCGTAAAACGAGGCTCATCACCTTCATTATGGCCATATTTACGATATCCTAATAAATCTATAAAAATATCTGTCTGAAACCTCATCCTAAATTCTAAAGCCATTTCCATTGCATGACAAACAGCTTCAGTATCATCTGCATTTACATGTAAAACTGGAGATAAAGTTACTTTTGCTACATCTGTACAATAGGTACTTGAACGTGCATCTAAATAATTTGTGGTAAAACCAATTTGATTATTTACAACAATATGGATTGTACCACCTGTTTTGTAACCATTTAATTTTGCCATTTGAACTACTTCATAAGCAATTCCTTGACCTGCAATAGCTGCATCTCCATGAATTACAATAGGTAATATTTTGCTTGAATCACCATCGTATTTCCTATCAATTTTAGCTCTTGTAATACCTTCTGCAACTGCTGCTACAGTTTCTAAGTGTGATGGATTTGGAACCAAATTCATTTTGATTTCATTACCATCTCTAAAAGTTTTACTTAATGTTAATCCTAAATGATATTTTACATCACCATCTATATCTTCATCTTCAAAGTCTTTACCTTCAAACTCACTAAACAAATCTCTAACTGGTTTTTTAAAGATGTTTACCAAAGTATTTAAACGCCCTCTGTGAGCCATACCTAATACACATTCTTTAACACCATATTTTTCTGCAGCATCTCTTAACATTACACTAATTCCTGGAATTAATGTTTCACCTCCTTCTAAAGAAAAACGTTTTTGACCAACATATTTTGTTTGTAAAAAGCTTTCGAAAGTTACTGCTTGATTTAATTTTGAGAGGATGTATTTTTTTGAGTCTTGATTGTAATTTGGATGATTATCGTTTTCATTTAAACGTTTTTGCCACCATTTTAATTTCTCAGGATTACGCATGTACATATACTCAACCCCTATAGAATCACAATAAATACTTTTTAAGTGTTCTATAATTGTTGCTAGTTTTACCCTACCAATGCCTAAAACATCACCTGCAGAAAACTCTTTTTCTAAATCTTCTTGTGTTAAACCAAAGTTTTCTATTGCTAAAGTAGGTTCGTATTGCCTTCTTTCTCTAACTGGGTTTGTTTTTGTAAACAAGTGCCCTCGAGTTCTGTAACCATTAATTAAGTCTACTACAAGAAATTCTTTACGAACATCTTGTGGAATTTCGAATGATTTTTCCTCGTCTTTTAGAGAATAGTTTTCATTTGCTAAATCATATCCTTGAAAAAAACTTCTCCAACTTGGCTCTACAGAGTCTGGATTTATTAAATATTGATCATACAAATCGGCTATAAAGCCTGTGTGTGCTGCGTTTAAGAACGAAAATTTGTCCATATAATTATTTATGCCTTTTTTGTAAGCTACTAATTGAAACAAAAATACAATATTTAGAAATAATGCGTAATTTATTTTTAATTATAAATACTTAAACTTTTATTAAAAAAATAAAAAAAGTATTTGGCAGTATTCTAAAATAATATATATTTGCACTCGCTAATCACAAATTGTGAAGCAAACTCCTCCTTAGCTCAGTTGGTTAGAGCATCTGACTGTTAATCAGAGGGTCCTTGGTTCGAGTCCAAGAGGGGGAGCAAAAAAAGCCTTATCTATTTTAGATAAGGCTTTTTTAATTTAGGCATACCTGTACTTTTTTTAACTATTTTATTCGGCTTTATTTAATCTGCCAATTGCACAACTTACATAAGACTTTGCTTTATCTCTTAAGCTGTTTTTTTCGCCAACTGCTGGATACCCTAATTTTAATAGTTTTGTTTTTACAATTTCAATATCGTTTGGAGAATTGTATTCAAAATTTACGGTATTATTTTCCTGGTGAATTGTAATATTTTTAATTGAAGTAATTTCAGAAAGTTTATCAAAAATAGTGGTTTCACAACCACCACACTTTAAATTTTGTAATTGTAATGTGGTTTTCATTTTATTTATTTTTATAAGATTTTATTGTTTTACCAACATACTTTACTTTGTATGGTAGTTTATCTGCTGTTTCTAATATTGCTATTAAGAATACGATTACATTAAAAAGTGTACCAAACTTTGCATCTCTCCAGGAAGAGTGTATTAAAAATTGTGATAAACATACTGTTACAAATGCTAAATAAACCCAATCTTTATTTTTGCTTTTATATAACACTGATGACATATATAGAAATAATACTGAAGTTAATAGCCAAAATAAACCCATTGATTTTGAAATATTTACTAAATCACTAAATAATTCTGGTGAAAAATAAGCTTTAATAAAGCCAACTAAGTGAAGTAAACCATGTAAAAAAACAAGTGCACTAAATAAAAGTTTCATAATAATTGTATTTTAATTTTACCAAGGGGTATCATCAACATACATTTAAAAATATATCTATTATAAAATTAAAACTTTTGTTTATTAAAAAAAATGATATTCATCAGTTTAGAACACTTAAACCTGATGACTTATAAATTTATTTGAGAAGATTATTATTATTTTTTAAAAGACGTTTAGCGCAATTTCTATCATAGCATCAAAAGTTGCTTCTCTATCATTAGCTGTTGTTCTTTTTTTAGTAACTAAAGAATCTGAAATAGTTAAAATTGATAATGCTTTTACATTATGTTTGGCAGCAACTGTATAGAGCCCTGCAGTTTCCATTTCTACACATAAAACCCCATAAGCAGCCCATTTTTTATATGCATCAAAATCATCTTCGTAAAATTCGTCTGCAGACAGTACATTTCCTGCTTTAATAGCAATGTTGTTTTCTTTTGCGTATAAAACTGCTTTCATGAATAAATCAAAACTGGCAGTTGGAGCATAATCTTGATTTACAAAACGTGTATTATTTATTCCTGATGTAGAAGAACCAGCCATTGCTATAACAATGTCTCTAATTTTTACATCTTTTTGATATGAACCAGCAGAACCTACTCTTATTAAATTTTTAACTCCATACTCTGTAATAAGCTCATTACAATATATAAGTGTAGAAGGTATACCCATTCCTGTACCTTGCACAGATACTTTTTTACCTTTATAATACCCTGTAAAACCAAACATTCCTCTAACATTATTGTAGCAAATTGAATCTTCTAAGAATGTTTCTGCAATCCATTTTGCTCTCATTGGATCTCCAGGTAACAAAACAGTTTCTGCAATTTCGCCTTGTTTAGCTTCTATATGTGTGCTCATTATTTGGTGTTTGATACTATTTGTATTCCTGATGATGTGCCAATTCTTTCTACTCCTAAATCTATATATTGTTTTGCTGTTGCAAAATCTCTAATTCCTCCAGAAGCTTTTATTTTTATTTGATTTTTTGCTTCTTTAGCCATTAACATTACATCATTAACTGTTGCTCCACTTGTACCAAAACCTGTTGATGTTTTAATAAAATCTGCACCAGCATTTATAGAAATTTTACAAGCTTGTTGTATTTCTTCGTCAGATAAATAACAATTTTCAAAGATTACTTTTAATACATTGTTACCAATTACACTTTTTACATTTCTAATGTCTTCTTCAACTTTTTGGTATTCGCCAGCTTTTAACAAGCCAATATTTAACACCATATCAATTTCTGTAGCACCTTCTAAAATACAGTTCTCAGCTTCAAATGCTTTTGTTTTTGATGACATAGCTCCTAATGGAAAACCAACTACAGCAGCAATTTTAATGGTTGTATCTTTTAATAATTCTTTTACTAACGAAACATAACAACCGTTTACACAAACCGCATAAAAATTATATTTAATAGCCTCTAAGCAGAGTTTTTCAATTTCATATGGTGTTGCTGTTGGACTTAATAAAGTGTGATCTATATATTTATTTAAATCTATCATATATATGTAGTTAAAGTAGCTTACTTTTAATGAAAATAAGTAAAAGAATTTACAAAATGTATAAATTAATATTTCTATAAAATAAGTAAAAATCTGTTTTAATTTGATTTTTAGATGTTATTACATCTTCTTAATTTTACTTTTGTAAAACTATTGCTATTTTTAAAATCGAATAATGATAAATATCAGAAATTAATTTTTAGATATTTAAAATCCTTACTTATAAGTTGTAAAATGTTTAAACAAACCGAAGATGTTTTTAATGTGTTATTAGGCTCTGTTTCTGAAGGCGTAATTATTGTAGATAATAATCAAGTAATTATAGAGGCTAATGAATCTGCTTCTAAAATGTTTGGCTATAAAATAGGTCAACTCATAAATAAACCTTTAAATTCTTTAATCCCAAAAGACTATCATGCTAAACATGGGGCTCATTTTAAAGGTTTTATGAAAGAGAATAAAAAAAGAAGAATGGGACAAGGAAGAGATATCTATGGTGTAAAGAAAAACGGCACTATATTTCCTCTTGAAGCTGGTTTAAATCCTTTTAACTTTAATGATAAAAGTTATGTAATGGCATTAATTATAGACATTACTTTTAGAAAAGAACAAGAGAAAAAAATTATTGATTTAAATAGCAAATTAGAATTAGAAGTTGAGCAAAGAACAGAAGAACTAAAAACAGCCATTGAAGATTTAAAAGTTTTAAATGTAGAGTTAGGTGAAGAAAATCAAAAGAGAAAAAAAGTAGAAGAAGAAATAAAAATAGCTTTAAAGAAAGAACAAGAGCTTAATGAACTTAAAACAAAATTTTTATCATTAGTTTCTCACGAATTTAAAACGCCTTTGAGCGGTATTTTAACATCTACAATGCTTTTAGGTAAATATAAACTAACAGAACAACAAGCAAATAGAGATAAACATTTAAAAACAATTACAGACAAAGTGCATTATTTAAATAATATTTTAAATGATTTTTTATCTGTAGAAAAGTTAGAAAGAGGAGAAATAACTTACAACCCAACTTCTTTTAAGTTAAGTAAAGTTTTAGATGAAGTTGTTTACAATGCAAACATTTTATTAAAAGATGGACAGAAAATAAATTACCCAGAGAATATTAATGACTTGTTTCTATATCAAGATGAAAAAATTATAGAATTAGCTTTATCAAATCTTGTACATAATGCTATAAAATACTCATCAGAAAATACTATTATAGATATAAATATTCATCAAAATAAAGAGGAAACTACATTTGAAGTAAAAGATAATGGAATTGGTGTACCAGAAAAAGATCAAAAAAATATCTTTAAACGTTATTTTAGAGCAGAAAACGCGCTCCTTTCTCAAGGAACTGGAATTGGACTAAATATTGTAAAAAGTCATTTAGAAAATTTAAAAGGTTCTATATTTTTTACAAGTACAGAAAATGTTGGTACTACTTTTACTATGAAAATACCAAACAAAACAACAAAATGAAAAAAATACTTTTAATAGAAGATGATGTAATTCTAAGAGAAAATACTGCAGAATTATTATCACTTTCAAATTATACTGTTTTTACAGCACCCAATGGAAATATAGGTGTAGAAGTTGCTCTAGAAAAACAACCAGATATTGTGGTTTGTGATATTATGATGCCAGAATTAGATGGTTATGGAGTTTTAGAAGCTTTATCTAATAATACAAATACAAAATACATCCCATTTATATTTTTATCAGCAAAAACAGAACGCAAAGATGTGCGAAAAGGCATGGATCTTGGTGCAGATGACTACATTACAAAACCATTTACTGAAGAGGAACTTATTAGTGCCATAGAAAGTAGAATTGCAAAAGCAGCTATTTTAAACGATGAACGAAATAACGAACCAAATATTGAGGATAATTCTGAAAACGATGATGAAATTAGAACATTAAACGATTTAAAAAACTTCTTTGATGATAATGGTAAAACCTTTACATATAAAAAAGACATTAATATTTATCAAGAAGGAGACAACTCTAATTTTGTTTACCTAGTTACCAAAGGAATCGTAAAATGCTATAAATTTGATGAACAAGGTAAAGAATTAACAACTGCACTTTATAAAGAAGACGATTTATTTGGCTACACTTCTTTTACTCAAAATGTACCTTATCAAGAAACAGCTACAACCATTAAAGAAACTGAGTTAATGGGGTTACAAAAAAGCGAGCTTCAAAAAATACTGTTTAGTAATCATAAACTTACACTAGATATTATAGAGCTATTAACAGATAATATTTTTGGAATAAAAAATCAATTATTACAAATGGCATACAGTTCTGTTCATAAAAAAACAGCTGCTACAATACTTAAGTTTGCAGAAAAAATGAACAGAAAACCAGAAGATCCTATTAAAATTTCTAGAAACGATTTAGCAAGTGTTGCAGGTATAGCTACAGAAACTCTAATACGCACTATTTCTAGCTTTAAAAAACAAGGTTTAATAGAAATTGAAGGCAGATCTATAAAAATTATAGACCTTCAAAAACTAAAAGCCATTTATTAAAAGCAGTATCAATTAGTTATATGATTAATATCATATTTTAAAAATTAGCTTCTCTTTAGTTTTGTATTGTAAAGAGAATCTCGATGAAAAACATATTATTACCAACAGACTTTTCTGAAAATTCGTGGAACGCAATTGTGTATGCCATACACTTTTATAAAGATACTGTTTGTAATTTTTATTTATTAAATGTAAACAGGGCAACAACTACAGTTGTTAACGACACCCCCTATATTGTTGATACTAATGTTATTGAAGAAGTATATTTAGCACCATCTAAACAAAAATTAAAGTTGTTTACAGAACGTATTGCAACAGAGTTTACAAAGAATAAAAAACACGAGTTTTATACTTTAATAGATCATAATTTTTTTATTGATTCTATTAGAAAGCATGTAAAAGAAAAAAGTATCGATTTAATTGTAATGGGTACAAAAGGTGCTTCTGGCTTAAAAAAACTACTTTTAGGCAGCAATGCAGGTGAAGTAATAACAAAAGTAACCTGCACAACTCTTATTGTTCCAGAAAATGCAAAATACCAATCTTTAAACGAAGTTGCATTTCCAACTGATTATGTACTTTCTTACAACACTAAAGTTTTAAAGGCAATTTCTACTATTCTTGAAAAAGAAAAATCATCACTTAGAGTGGTTCATATAAATAAAAGGGGAGCTAAATTAAATTTAGATCAACAAAATAACAAAGAGGTTTTAGAAGATTTATTTTCTAGCTTTGAGCATAGTTTTCATAGTTTATCTAACAATAAAGTAGAAGATGCCATTCAGTGCTTTGTAGAAAGTAGAAATATTGATATGATTACTATGGTTGCAAGAAACTTAAATTATTTTCAGCAAATATTATTTCATTCCAAAGTAGAAAAAATTAGCTATCACACTAACGTTCCTTTTTTGGTACTTCACGAATAATAGCTTAATAATCAAATTAAAGAAAGGATAAAAAAGTTTACAAAGCTGATAAATATCATTCTTTACAACGTAAATCTACTGTAAATTTGAACTATAAGTTAAACGTTCTTTGAGTAAAATAAAACCTAATTTTAGTTTATATAAATTCCCCTAAAAATTATCAAAAAGTTTAAAAAAACTGAAAATATGCCTTAATTATCTATATGGTAATTCAGGAGGTGATGAATATGTTTTAGGTACAGTAAAATATTATATCTTATTGTAATTTCAAAAACTATTCTGCAAAGGGGGAGATAAAGCTCCCCTTTTTTGTTTTACAAGTACAACATTAAAAATAATTCTTAAAAATATAAAATATGAAAATAAATATTCAATTTGTAAATATGCCAACTAGTGAAACTATGGAAAGTTACACAGTTCAAAAACTAGAAAAACTAATCGCTAAATACGATACTATTATTAGAACAGAGGTTTTCTTTAAAAAAGAAAACGATCCAAAAGGAAATGGTAAAATATGTGAAGTTGAATTGAGTTTAAATGGTCCAAGAATATTTGCTTCATCTAATGAAAAAAACTTTGAAATGGCTGTAAAAAACACCATTAGCGATTTAGAAAAACAGTTAAAAAAGAGAAAGGCAATTGCAAAACCCTATATGTAAATTACTTTGCTTCTAAACTTAAAAAACCTTCTTAAAATAGAAGGTTTTTTTATTTTTGATAGAAATAAAAACTTAATAATAAACTTCTAATAATTTAGCATTGTTTGATAGAAGCTCAATATTGTTAATAGCAGCTGGTAATAAAAAGGTTTCTCCACAATTTATTTTATAACTTTCTTTATTATAAATAATTTCTGCACTACCTTCTACACACATAAAAATAACAAAAGAGTCAATAGCTGTGTAATCTTTTGTAATTTTTGAATTGATATCTAAAATATTGGTTTTAAAATAAGGAGAATGTACTAAAGTATTTGAGGTATTTTTATCTAAATTATACGCAGTTTTATAGTTTTCATGTACTTCATAGTCAATAACATCAATAGCTAAGTCGTTATGTAAATCTCTTTTATTTCCAGTTTTAGCATCTACTCTGTCATAATCATAAATACGATAGGTAATGTCTGAAGTTTGTTGAATTTCTGCCAACAAAACTCCTGCTCCTATTGCATGCACTCTCCCTGTTGGAATGTAAAATGTATCACCTTTTTTTACATTTTCATGATGCATTACCTCTAAAATAGTATTGTTTCTAAGATGCTCTTTATAGGCTGCTTTGTTAATTTTCTCATCAAAACCAACTATTAATTCAGCATTATCATCAGCTTGCATTACATACCACATTTCGTTTTTACCAAAAGAATTGTGTCTTTCTTTCGCAATTTCATTGCTTGGATGCACTTGAATAGAAAGTGGTGTTTTTGCGTCTATAAATTTTATCAAAAGTGGAAATTCTTCTCCAAATGTTTCGTAAACTCGTTCTCCAACAAAATCACTTTTAAATTTGTTTGTTAAATCTCTTAATGATTTTCCTTGTAAAAATCCATCAGCAACCAATGTTTCATCTCCAGAAACATCAGAAATTTCCCAAGATTCTCCAATATTTTCTTCTTGATACTCTTTATTTAATTCTGACTTTAATTTATTTCCACCCCAAATTCTATATTTAAAGAGTGGTGTAAATTTTAAGGGATATAAGTTCATAATAATAGCTTTACATCAAAGGTACTAAAGCTCCACTACCTAAAAAAACTTACTCTATTAATGATAACATATATGTACATAGGTTGCGTAAATCCTTAGATGAACTAAAATAAAAATAATGAGGTTATATTTTCAAAAATCAAAAGTTGTAAATAATAGTTTCGGTTTATAACAACATACTTCTAGCTCGTTTCAAAGCACTCACAAAAATGTCAATTTCAGCTTTAGTGTTATAAAAAGAAAAGGATGCTCTTACAGTTCCAGGAATTTGGTAATAATCCATTATTGGTTGTGCACAATGATGCCCTGTTCTTACAGCAATACCTAACTTATCTAAAATTGCACCAATATCATAAGGATGAATTCCATCAACATTAAAAGAAATTACAGCTGTTTTTTTAGATGTTGTTCCAAAAATTTTGAGTCCTTCTATTTCCAATAACTCTTTTGTAGCATATTCTAGAAGCTCATTTTCATATGTAGCAATTTCTTTAAAACCAACTGAATTCATATAGTCTAAGGCTGCTCCAAAAGCAATACCTCCACAAATGTTTGGTGTACCAGCTTCAAATTTATGAGGCAATCCTGCATAGGTTGTTTTTTCAAAAGAAACAGTAGCAATCATTTCTCCTCCTCCTTGATAAGGAGGTAATTTTTCTAACCATTCTTGCTTTCCATACAACAAACCAACTCCTGTTGGCCCACATAATTTGTGAGCAGAAGCTACATAAAAATCAACATTCAAAGCTTGTACATCTGGCTTTATATGTGGTGTAGCTTGAGCACCATCAACCAAAACTGCAGCATTTACTTTATGTGCAGCTTCAATAATTTCTTCTATAGGATTTATGGTACCTAAAGCATTAGAAACATGGTTACAGAAAACTAATTTTGTATTTTTATTTAATAGTTGATGATAGGTTTGCATATCTAAAGCACCTTCATCTGTCATAGGAATTACTTTTAAAATAGCTCCTGTTTTTTCGCACAACATTTGCCAAGGAACAATATTTGAATGATGTTCTAAAGCTGAAACTATTAATTCATCTCCTGATTTTAACAAACTTTCAAAACCAGAAGCCACCATATTTATAGCGTGTGTTGTGCCTGAAGTTAGTATAATTTCGTAAGCTTCTTTAGCATTAAAATGTTGTTGAATTTTAATACGTGCTTCTTCGTATTTATCTGTTGCTTCTTGGCTTAATGTATGTACACCTCTATGAATATTTGAATTGTAGTTACTGTAATAATCTACAATAGTATCTATAACAATTTGGGGTGTTTGTGAAGTGGCTGCATTATCAAAATACACCAAAGGTTTTCCATGAACCGTTCTTTTTAGAATAGGAAAATCTTCACGAATTTTATCAACATTAAACATAAAATAAATTTTGTTTTACAAAGATAAAACTTGATTGTCTAAACAGCGAAGAAAGCCAATATGATTTTCTTATTTTTACATAATTAAAGTCTGTTACGTATGAAAATTTTAAAACGAATTCTGTTATTACTTTTTATTGGTGTTATTTTGGTTGTATTTTTTAATTATCCAAAACTAAATATTTTAGCAGGGTATTCTGCCAAAAACACTGCTTCTTCTGTTTTTGTTGCTAACAGAACTTTAGCATTTACAGATAGTACAGATAATAATTTTTCTCCTGTAAATTTAGCTACAGACCTTGTTGATAAAAATAAAAAAGAGGCTACATCTTCTGCTTTTGGACTATTGACTAGAAAAGCCATTTATAGAGAGGGTTTAGGAGCTGTTTTAACACTTAATGAAGCTGATGAAACTGCCTCTTTTCTAAAACCTAAAAGAACAAAACCAGATAATATAACTCCTTATCCTTATGGAAATGCAGCTCAAAAAGACACTGTTTTTGCAAATGTAGATTACACAAAATTAAACGAAACTGTTGGCTCTGTTTTTGGTAAAAACCAATCTAGAGCTGTTGTTGTTATTTATAAAGATCAAATTATTGCAGAAAAATACGCAGATGGATTTACCAAAGATTCTAGAATTTTAGGTTGGTCTATGACCAAAAGTGTTTTGAGTACTGTTTTTGGAGTGATGCAATATCAAGGAAAAATAAATGTAACAGAAAAAGCACCTATTGATTCTTGGCAGAATGATGAGCGAAAAAATATTACCATTCATAATTTATTACAAATGAACTCAGGTTTAGAGTGGGATGAAAATTATGATGAAATTTCTGATGCTACAAAAATGTTATTTTTAGAAAGAGACATGACCAAAATGCAAGCAGAAAAACCTTTAGCTGGTAAAATTAATGGCTCTTGGAATTATTCTTCTGGAACTTCTAATTTATTGTCTGGCATTGTAAGAAATCAATTTACAACACATCAAGAATATTTAGATTTTTGGTATACCAATTTAATTGATAAAATTGGCATGAATTCTATGCTTCTAGAAACTGATTTAGCAGGTAATTATGTAGCATCTTCTTATGCTTGGGCAACTCCTAGAGATTGGGGGAAATTTGGATTATTGTATTTACACCAAGGTAATTGGAATGGAACTCAAGTTTTTGCAAAAGATTGGGCTAATTATGTAGCTGAACCTACACCAACATCAAATGGGACTTATGGTGCTCAGTTTTGGTTAAATGCTGAAGGACAATTTAAAGACGCTCCTAAAAACATGTATTTTGCTGATGGTTATCAAGGGCAAAGAGTATACATTTTACCAGATCAAGATCTGGTAATTGTTAGAATGGCTCTTTCTTGGATGGAAGAAAACAAGTTTTTAAAAGGTGTTTTAGAAAGTATAAAATAGCAGCTTTTTAGTCAAAAAAAATATTATTTTTTTTGATTCTTTTTAAAAAAGCTATAATTATAATAGGTAAAACCTGTAAAATTTAAATGCTCTTCTAATTGAATATCTTCTTTTTCTAATTGTTCGTAGAAAACCTCCTCTGCTTTTTTAAATTGATGTTTTCGCAACCAGTTTCCCATAAAATTATTCTCTTCAGAAAACAGAATAGAAACTTCAATATGCGAATGGATAGCATCTAAATAGCTTAATCTATCTTTTACATACAAGTAGCTATATTCTGGTTTTTTCACATAATCATGTATCAATAACTTATCAACATTTTCACTTATTTTATCTATTTCATCTCTTGTAAACTTACCTACATAAGCTTCTGTTTTTATTTTTAAATTATCATCCTTAGCCAATTCTTTCATTATAAATAAAGAATTTATAAAATAACTAAAAGAGTTTTTTCTATTGCATTTTAATTTTGCGTTTTTTAAATATGTCTCACAATAATAACCTCCATTTAAAGATTGTTTTTCGTTCCAATATTCATATTCAATATTATAAACATCAAACTGTTCTTCTGTTTTTTTACGTGATAAATTATAAGGATGTATTACTTCTAAAAAGAACTTACTTGTTTCTCCAGAAGCACTTATACTTTTTATATTATGTACTTTTTTAGCTTTTGCTATAAATTTTGCAAGTGGACTGTTCTGTGTAGAATCTACTAAGGAAAGTCTTTTATGTACTTTGTTTAAATCGTATAAAATTAATTCATTTACACTGTTTTCAACTGCAAAGTCTAACAGTTCTTGTTCTAAATGATAAGAACCCAAAATATTGGCAAAATTATCTACGTAAAGTTTTCTATCTTGACTAAACAACTGAACAGATACCAACAAATAAGAACCAACAAATAAATATACTAACCTATACATTAATAGTATTAACTTTTTCCTTTAATCAAACTTGCTATAATAGCTACAATTCCTAAACCAATTGTAACGAAAGAACTGGTATTGTCTTGTGTTTCAAGCAGACTTACATCTCCAATTGCTACTTTTGTTTCTGGTATAACCATGGTGTAAATTCCATAAGCTAACATAATGATTCCTGCTACTAATAAAATTGTTTTGATTGATTTATTCATGCCTTTAAGTTTTTTTTAAAGATACCAAAAAAATAGCATTTTACTTCTTACCAATTGTAAGTAATTCTTTCCATTGAGTAGTAAACCTTGGGCTTCTATGTTCTTTAACCAAAGCCCATTCTTTTTCTCTATTACCCACAGACGCTAATTTTACTTTATTTTTACCAAATTTACTATTTAGCAAATCAATTGCCTTTGTTAATTCTTTACTCTCGCTTTTTTGTGGTTCGTAAAACAAATTGGTTTGAATATCTGATTCTGAAACTAATCCGAATAAATTTACACCCACTTTTTTATATCTAAAACCAGATCTAAATATTTTTTTCAAGCCTTTTATGGCTTCTTGTGTTAACTTAATAGTACTATTAGTTGGCACTTGTAAAGTGATGATAATTTTATTGTAGTATTGCTGATCTGTATTACTAAAACTATTGGTTTGTAAAAACACTTCTAAATAACTTGCTGCCGATTTTTGTTGACGCAACAAATCTGCAACTTCTGCTACATAATAACTTGTTGCTTCTTCTATTAAGCCATAATCTGTAAGTTTATAGCCAAAAGATTTTGCTGTACCAATTCCTTTTTTTGCAGCAATTTCAACTTCCATAGTATGACAAGGAAAATTATTGAGTTCTCTCCATAAACGTTCACCAACCACTGTTAGTTCTTTACGAACCCAAGCTAAATTTGTTTCAGCAAAATCTAAAGCCGTTTTTGCACCTGTGTTTTCTACACGAACTGCATGCTTTCTTCCAATTCCCCAAATATCTTTTACCTTATGAGACTCTAGTAAAAACCTTCTTTTTCCTTCTGTTTCAACCACATAAACACCTTTATTTTTAGGTATTTTCTTGGCAAATTTATTTGCCATTTTAGAGAGGGATTTTGTTTTAGCAACACCTACTCCAACAGGAATTCCTGTGTTTTTATAAACAGTATCTTTTATTTTATGTGCAATTTCATCTAACTCATCAATATCAAAATGAGATAAATCTACAAAGCTTTCATCTATGCTATACTCTTCTACAATTGGTGAAAATTCTCGTAAAGTATCCATAACTCTTTGAGACATATCTGCATACAAGGTATAATTAGACGAAAAACAAGTTACATTATTGGCTTTTAAAACTTCTTTAATTTTAAAAACCGGCTGAAACATAGGAATATGTGTTAGCGCTTTTGCTTCTTTATTTGCAGCAATAATACAACCATCATTATTACTTAAAACCACAACAGGTTTTCCTTGCAAATCTGGTCTAAAAACCTGCTCACAAGAAGCGTAGAAACTATTGCAATCTATTAAGGCTATCATATGAATAGTAAATTATTTTCTGTAGTGATACTTACAAGCTAAGACAAATAATTTATCATTCTCATATTTATAAATTAACCTATGTTCGCTAGTAATCCTTCTAGACCAATATCCTTGTAAATTTCCTTTTAAAGCTTCAGGTTTTCCAATGCCATCAAATGGAGTTCTCATACAAATTTTAAGAAGTTCATTAATTCTTTTTGCAATTTTTTTATCAGCTTTCTGCCAATACAAATAATCGTTCCAAGAAGTTGTAGACCAAGTTAATTGCATTTACTCTATCAGTTCTTTTTCTAGTCCTTTACCTTCTTCTAACTCTTTAATAGAATCTAACAAAACTGCTCCATTTTCTCCTGATAATAGATAGTTGGTTTCTTTTAATGAATTGTATTCTTCTAAAGAAATTAAAACTAAATCTTTTCCGTTTTTACGTTTTATAACAACATCGCTAACATCATTAATAACTTTATCAAACCAATGTTTTAGGTTAGAACGAAAGTCTGTATAATTTACTGTTTCCATAATACAAAGATAATTAAAAGTACGTAAATAAGTACTTTTAAAAAAATTATTATAAAACAGACTTAATAATATAGGTGATAACACCCCAAAGTTGAATTTCTTCTTGAGCGTCTTTATCTATTCTAATAATTTGAAAAGCACTTTCTTTTACAATTACAACAAGTTGATTGTTTTTAGGTGTAAGCGATTTATCGATAATTAAAACATCGTTCTCTAAAATTGAAAAATCTGAAAAACTATTATCAATAACTCGAACATAAAACGTAGCTGATGGATTTTGAATTAACTCTGAGTTTAAATCAATTCTAGGCTCTGTGTAATGTGTAGCAGGACTAGAAAAACCCGTCTGTTTTGGACGTGCAACTCTATAGCTTTTTTTTGATTTTTCTACTAAATTAGCCTTACCTGATTTCACACTTTAAAATTACGAGAAAAAGAAATGCGCAATTGTTAATTTTAAGTTTTTAATTAACAAATTTTAAGTTTTTAGCAATCAGTATTTTAAAAAATGAGCTAAAAAAATATCGGAATTACAAATTGATAGTATAAAATTAACAACACAACTGCAATTATATTTAAAACTACACCTGCTTTTACCATTTCATTTACTTTTACGTAACCACTTGCAAAAACAATAGCATTTGGTGGAGTTGCCATAGGCAGCATAAATGCACAACTACTTGCCATAGTTACAGGAATTAATAAGTTTAAAATAGGAACATCTAACCCTATTGCAATACCTGCAACAACTGGTGCTAAAACTGCAACCAAAGCTACATTACTCATTAATTCTGTCATAAATAACATTAAGACAATGAGCAAAGAAACTGTGAGTAAAATATTAAATTCTCCTGCTGCAATAGTGTCTGTAATTAATGCAACCAAACCACTAGAAGCCATTCCTTTTGCCAATGCTAAACCACCACCAAAAAGCAACAAAATTCCCCAAGCTAATTTCTGAGTATCATTCCATTCTAAAATAAAATTGCCTTTTTTAAAACTCATTGGAATTGCAAATAACGCAACTGCACCAATTAAACTGATAATAGTATCAGACAATTTTAAACCTGGAAAAACAGCATTTATAATAGTTCTAGTAATCCATAAAAAAACAGTAACACCAAAAATAATGAGTACTCGTTTTTCTTCAGATGAAATTCTACCCAGTTTTTTAATTTCATCTGAAATTACATTGGCTGATGCCATAAAAACAATTCCTTTGCAAGGAA
Organism: uncultured Polaribacter sp.; assembly: GCA_964565055.1. GTDB lineage: Bacteria > Bacteroidota > Bacteroidia > Flavobacteriales > Flavobacteriaceae > Polaribacter. The sequence continues at coordinate 374,863 of CAZMDC010000001.1, forward strand.
ACATCCATTTTACTAATACAAAATAAACAGCAATTATCATTAAGATAGAAAAAGGCAGTCCAAAACTCATCCACGTTAAAAATGAAATTTGTATGTTATATTGATTTTCTAATAATCCTATTAAAACTGAGTTTGGAGGTGTACCAATAACTGTAGCAATTCCTCCAGCATTTGCACCAAAAGCAACACCCAACATAATACTTAAGGCAAAATTTTTATCGCCTTTTGTAAAACCCTCTTCGTCTTTTATTAGCAATCTAATTACAGAAATTGCAATGGGCAACATTACTACTGTACTTGCTGTATTACTAATCCACATACTCATAAAAGCTGTAGCTAACATAAAACCTAATACCACTCTTTCTGGAGTTGTGCCTGTAAATTTTACAATATTTAAAGCTATTCTTTTATGTAAGTTTACTTTCTCCAAAGCCAAAGCCAATACAAAACCACCAAAGAATAAAAAGATAATTGGACTACCATAATTGGCACCAACATCTGCAATATCCATAACTTTTAATAGTGGAAATAATATTAGAGGTAATAAAGCTGTAACTGCAATATTTACGGTTTCTGTTATCCACCAAATAACCATCCAAACTGCTACTGCAATTACAGCATCTCCTGTTTCTGAAACAAAAGTTATTGGTAAAAACTGAATGATGAAAAATAATAGTGGCCCAAGAAGTAAGCCTATTTTTTTGGTTAATTGCATTTTGGTAAGTTAACTTAATTAACTGCAAAATATAAAAACTTAAGAAATAAGTTTTATTAATCTCTGTAATGTTCCAATTAATATATATCTCTTTAAAACAGAATTATAAATTATTTTGTCTTCTTTTTCTTTAACTTATTTAACCAAATTAAAGTTCCTGTTACAGGTAAACTTGTAGCTATTAAGCAAGCTAAAAAATAAATAATTTTAGAGAACATTCCAAAAATCTCACCTGTATGAATAGGTTTTATTAATGATGCAAATTGCACATTTAATGGTTTATCTTTAAAATATTGTACCTCTAAAACCTTTCCTGACTTACTTAAATAGAGTTTATCTGAAGTTACTGGAGACCAATTTTTTATATTCGTTTTACTAATACTAAAATAATCACTTTTTTCTGATGGAAAACTAATAGAAACATCACCTTTATAATTTAAGGTTCTGTTTGCAATGAGTAACGCTTCATTATAAGTAATTGTTTCGTTATTATCTGTATTGTTTATTTTAAAACTTGGTGCACTTCTATTAAATACCTTGGTTCCAATTAATGATCCTAATCCTGCTCTGTAACTTGAAAATGACCAACACAAACCTGTAATACACATAATAATTAAAAAGAAGCTTGCATAAAACCCTAAAGTATTATGTAAGTCATAATTTATTCTTTTCCATTTTGCATTGGTTTTAATTGTTAAGCCTTTTTTTATACTCTTCCATTTTAGTTTTTTAGGAAACCATAAAACAATACCAGAAATGGCTAAGAAAAAAAATATTATGGTTGCAACCCCAACAATTGGTCTTCCTATTTTTGTATCTAATAATAACCATCTATGCAATCTAAACATTGTTCTTAAAAATCCGTCTGCACTAGATTTTTTTACTAATTTAATTTCGGCTGAATATGGATTTACCAATACTGAAGAACCTCTTCTTTCTTTTGGGTTCTTTTTGACACGAAAACTATAAGGTTGCAGGTTATCAGCAGGTATTTTTACACTAGAAACAATACTATGATTATTATTTTTTAGAGTAGATACTAAAGTATCAATATCTAATTTTTCATTTTCTTTTTCAATATGAAATTTTTGTGTGAAAGCATCTTTAATTTCATGCTCGAAAGCTAAAATTGTTCCACTTAAACAAACTAAAAACAGAATAATTCCACTTGCTAAACCTAACCATAAATGAACATCATTTATAAATTTTTTAATACTGTACTTCTTTTTACTCATGAATACTACTCTTATTTTTTTGATTGATTCTCATCTGTATTTTATCAAAAAACAAATTCAGCCATTTAGAATCATTATAAATAGAGTGCGAAAATACTACCAGAAAAATTAAATTACAAAATTTATTTAGATTAAATTTAAATAAATACTATGAATACCAAAAATCAATTTATTGAAGACAAAAAAAGGTTCTTTCAAATAAATGAAAGAACCTTAAAATTATAAATTTCTATTTAAGAATTATAAACTAGTATCTGTAGTGTTCAGGTTTATATGGCCCTTCTTGAGTAACACCAATATAATCTGCTTGGTCTTTACTTAATTCAGTTAACTCCACACCTATTTTAGCTAAGTGTAATTTTGCCACTTTTTCATCTAAATGTTTTGGTAACATATACACTTCGTTTCCATATGCATCTGCATTATTCCAAAGTTCCATTTGTGCTAAAGTTTGGTTTGTAAATGAGTTACTCATTACAAAACTTGGGTGCCCAGTTGCACAACCTAAGTTTACCAATCTACCTTCTGCTAACAAAATAATGTCTTTACCATTAATATTGTATTTATCAACTTGTGGCTTAATTTCTATTTTTTCGCTGTTTGCATTTAAGAAAGGAACATCAATTTCATTATCAAAATGCCCAATATTAGCAACAATAGTTTTGTCTTTCATAGCCTCAAAGTGCTCTCCTCTAACAATACCTTTGTTTCCTGTAGTTGTAATTACTATATCTGCATTACCAACAACAGTTTCTAATTTTTTTACTTCAAAACCATCCATTGCAGCTTGCAATGCACAAATAGGATCAATTTCTGTAATAGTTACAATAGAACCTGCACCTTTAAAAGAAGCAGCTGTACCTTTACCAACATCTCCATAACCACAAACTACAACTCTTTTTCCTGCTAACATAATGTCTGTTGCTCTACGAATTGCATCTACAGCAGATTCTTTACAACCGTATTTGTTATCAAATTTTGATTTCGTTACAGAATCATTAATGTTGATTGCTGGCATTGGTAAAGTTCCGTTCTTTACTCTTTCATATAATCTATGAACTCCTGTAGTTGTTTCTTCAGATAAACCATTAATTCCTTTTGCTAATTCTGGATAACGATCTAAAACCATATTGGTTAAATCTCCACCATCATCTAAAATCATATTTAATGGCTTTTTATCTTCACCAAAAAATAAGGTTTGTTCTATACACCAATCAAATTCTTCTTCGTT
>CAZMDC010000002.1:0-191596 GCA_964565055.1 uncultured Polaribacter sp.
TAGATGTACCAATATCAAAACCATCTGCAATTAAATGTTGTGTAGAAATTTCTACTTCACGCATATTTACTCTACCTGATAGATATAAATATTTATTTAAAACATCTCCATGTCTGTTTTCTTCTGCTGTCCAAGTTCTTACCCATTTTGCCCAACCATTATCTGGATCTTGAGTAACCCCATCTAAATCTAACAACCAAGATTCATAAGTTGGCAATGCTTCTTCTGTAATTGTATCTCCTACTAATACTACCCAAAAATCGTCATGTAATTCTTTAGACAATTCTCTTATTTCTTCTACTTCAGAAATAAAAGTATCTTTTTGAGAATTAGGCAAAAAATCTGTGGGTTGCCAAATTTTTTCTGCTGGAATTAAGAATTTATCTACAAAACTATCAATATTCTTTTCTAGTGTTTGCATTACTTCTTTTCTAATGTTTTTTATAGACATTTTTTATTTTATATGTTGGGTTATTATTTTTTCTGTTTGCATTAATAACTCATCAAAAGGTAAAGAACTTATTTTTATTGGTTGATGAGTGGTTATGGTAATTGGACTAAAAATACCTAAAGGGAATTTACCATATTTAAAAACTTTCCAAGAATTCTTTACTGTTATTGGCACAACATAACCTTCTTTATTATACTTTGCAAGCACTTTAAGACCATTTGCAGCAAACTTTTTTGGCTTACCTGTTCTACTTCTTGTACCTTCTGGAAAAATAGTTGCAGACCATTTATTATCATGGATTTTTTTAGCGAAGCTTACCAATTCACTAATGGCTTGTTTAGAATCTTTTCTGTCTATTAAAGCAGCACCTCCATGTCTTAAATTAAATGATATACTTGGTATTCCTTTTCCTAATTCTTTTTTTGAAACAAATTTTGGGATGTGTTTTCTTAAATGCCAAATTATTGGAGGAATATCAAACATTCCTTGATGATTAGCTACAAATATTATTGTTGTATTTTTTGGGATTTGGTGTTCATTTTTAAATCTAACAGGAACACCTAATATTAATAAACTTTTCACGATAAAAAAGTTCATAACATCAACTACTTTCTGATGTCCATTTTGGCCAAAAAATTTTAATCCTAGCCATTGCAATGGATGGAAAACTAATAGTATTAAAAAAAATACAATTGCAAAAATTGAAGAAAGAATGTAGCTTAAAAGTTTCATGTTTAAAACCAGTTACTCCATGGAATTCTTGATAAAATTAACACCAATGCTAATCCATAAAAAATTACAAAGGTTTTAAATTTTGCAATACTTTCTGTTTTCTTTTTATGTTTAGACCAGCCAACAGTAATTAATACAATTGCCAATATCATCATTATAGGATGCTCTACTGCTAAAAGCCTTGATGCAGAATCTTTCATTACTTCTCCTCCATTTGTTTTTAAAGATTTATACCAAGGAGAAGAAAAATACCATGCGAAACCTATTAATAATTGAATATGAGATACTATTAAGGTAAATAAACCTATTCTTAAATCTTTGCTTTTAAACTCTTTCTTTTTAAAAAAACCAATAAAAGCGTTTGTAACAGCTACAATTAATATTACTAAAACAATGTAAGCCCAATAAGAGTGAATTTCTTTCATTTTTAATATTTTAAGGCTGTAAAGTTACAATTTTACATATAAAAAAACCACCTTTAAAAAAGGTGGTTTTATATTATTATATTAAAATTACTATTGTAATTCGTATTCTGTTCCATTATGAATTACATTCATAACAAATACATCATCTCCAGGTTTCCATACATTATATGACACAGAGAACTTCTGTCCAGCCCCATATTGTGGAAAATTGTTTAATAAAATAGTATTAATTTTTGCAAGTCTAGCTTCAACAGTTTCTTCATCTCTACCTGTTCTAACATCAAAATTTGCAAAATTACCATTACCAACTAAATCATAATCTGCTTGAGTAAGTGTATATTTTATAGTATTGTCAAACTCCCAAGTATTTCCATCATGAGAAAATTGTGCTGTAGTTTCTATTACTTCTTGAATAGCATTCCAGTTAGTACCATCAAAGTGAAAGTTTATATTTACTATACCTTCTCTAAATATTTCTAATTCTACAGGTAAAAATGTATCTGGAGTTGCATAAGGATATAAAGTCTTTAAATATATTGCTATGTTATATTCTGCAGTTTCTCTATTACTGAAGTTAGGAAAACTTTGTCCCATAGCTGTATAATCTGCTGCAGTAAATGTTTGAGGAAAATCCCAATCATTATTAAATGCAAATCTAGATGTTTTTGTAATTAAAGTAGCAGCAACTATATCGTAACCAGTGCCATTAAATTCTAAAAGCATTGTTCTTGTTTCATTTTGGTTATTCCAAACTGCATAAGTAACAAAATATTGATCTCCAGATGCTGTAGCAGGGAAATTATTTAATAAAATAGTTTCTATTTTTGCTCTTCTAGATTCAATTGTTTCTTCTGCTCTACCTGCTCTAATATCAAAATTATTAAAGTTCCCATTACCAACTAAAGCAAAATCTGCATTTGTTAAAGTATAGCTATTTATTAATTTATAATCTCCTGATGCTTCTAATTGAACTAGCATTTGTCTTTCCCCTGAACTTCCATCAAATATTGCATAGGTTACTAAATATTGCTGACCAACAGGTGTAGCTGGATAATTAGCTTTTAAAATTTGATCAATTTTAACTCTTCTAGCCTCTAATGTCTCTTCTGATCTTCCTGGTCTAATATCAAAATTATTGAAGCTACCATTACCTACTAAAGCATAATCATCATTAGTTAAAGTATATTCTATTTGAGGAGCTAATGTTTTGTAAGTTAATTCTACAATTGTACCTGCAGATACTCCTGCAAATTTAGATGCTAATATTGTATTAAATTCTGATTTAGAATTTAAACTTGTTAAACCAATTGCAGTATAATCTGCATCTGTAACAGTATAGGTTTCTACATTAACTAAATTCTGTAAATTATAGGTAATTATAGCTAAAGATTTTTGATCTACTTTACCATCTACAAAAGTTGCTCCTAGTGCAGGGTATTTTTTTGATATAAAAGCTGGCATAAGAGTTTCTACATCAGAAAGAGATACAAAATACTCATTACTAAATCCAAAACCTCCATCATCTAAATCTTCAGTATAATCTTCAGAAGTAAGTTTATAGCTTACATCTCCAACTATACCATCTAATTTTGTCGATTCTTCTAAAGCAGCATCAATATCTTCAAGTGGATTACAAGAAGTAAAAACGATTGCAATAGAAACAAATAAATAAACTAATTTTTTCATTTTTGTTATTTTTTATTATTTATTAAAATAAAATTTTAACACCTAAGTTATACGTTCTTCCAAATCCAAACCATACTAAAGGATCTGCAGCGTCTAAAGCATCTGCTATATATTCAGTATCAAAAACGTTATTAACACGAACTGTTAAGGTAGTATCAAAATCACCAAATTTAAACCCATGTCTTAAACTTGCGTCAAAAGTACTATAGTTTGGTGCTTTCCAAGAATCATCTGGTCTAGTAGTTGGAGCAGATGTTGTAGCGTAATCTAATACATCTATTTGAGCATATAAATCTGCAAAATAGTTATAGTCAACTGTTATTGATGTTCTATCCCAGAATTTATATAGCATACCTAATGCTGCAGTTGTTTGTGCTGCATCAGAAACTCTTAATCCTTTGATAGGTAAATAAACTGTAGATCTTAAGTTTTGGTTTTCATCAAAAATACCAACATTTTCTAGATCATTATTCCACTTCCAATCTCCTATAGATAACATCCCTGTGAAATTTAACTTTTCGTTTGGTCTATATGTAAAATCAAACTCAATTCCTTGATGAAGTGCATTTACTCCTAATAAATTAGCCGTAAAATCTTCTGATTGAGGAAGTGTTGGATCTGAAGATATAGATCTTGTAAAAGTTCTGTCATTCCATTCTGTTCTGTAGATATTTACATTAGCTGCAAATTTTTCTCCTCTTATTCCATAACCAAGTTCTAAACTAAAAATCTTTTCGTTTTCAGCATTTTCATTTATATCTGTATTATTAAAATTTTGGAAAACAGCATCAAAATTAGCTGGTCTTTCAAAATAACCAATATTAGCAAAAACATTGTGAACATCGTTAATTCTATAGTTTGCACCACCTTTAACACTAAATCCATTCAAACTTATTTTAGCTGTTGTCGCCAAGTCTCTACCTGCTTGTGTACTTAAATCGTATTGAAAATAATCAATTCTTTGATAAGTACTTCTTTGCATTGAAGTAGATAAAAAAGCATCAAAGTTTTCTGTTGCATATTCAGCTTGTGCAAAGAAACCTAACCAACCTACTTTTCCATCATTATTATAACCCATTTTATCTCCAACCCTAAGAGCAGCTCCAGCGTTATTAACATTATTAGGATTACCATTACTATCTACATCAAGAAAGTATTGACCACCTAATAAATCTGTAACTTCTCTAAAGTGTTTACCTGTATAAGTTCTCCAATCTAAACCAGCAATTAAACTAATTTCATCAGTTAACTCAGTTTTAAAGGTAGATAAAATACCATACCATTCATGATCATTTCTAGATGCTCTTAAAATAGCCTCAGATCCAGCTGCTCCATTTCCAGAATTAACAGCAACTATGCTATCTATATCTACTGGTTGATCTGGCCCTCCAATTCTATTACCAAATAGGCTTCTATTAGAACCAGCTGTTCCACCACCACCACCTGTTCCGAAGGAAACATAAGCTGCAGTAGAAAGACTTGTAACATCGCTAATAGTCCAATAATGGTTTAAAGATGTTTGTGATTTATGGTAAAAGTTGTCTTCTATATTAACTACTTGTCCATTTTTATACCCCCAATCTGGATTAAAACGGATTCCTGATTCAGCATTTCTATATGTAGCTACTGTACTTCTATTTTGTCTTTGCCCATGTCTTTGTGGAGCTCCAAAAGTAGTCAAAGATAATTTGTGTTCGTCATTCAACTCTTTTGTAATGTTCGCAAAATAATTATATCCATCAAATTGAGTTCCTTCTACATAACCTTCTCCAGAGATTTGAGCAAAAGAAACAGTTGCTGCAAAACCATTATCCATTAAACCAGTTGAGAGAGTAAATCCATATTTTTGAAATCCATTATTACCTGTAGATGCAATAATATTTCCTCCTTTTTTGATATCAGAAGTTTTAGATAGTATGTTAATTGTACCCCCTATAGATGGCACAGCTACTTTAGCAGCTCCTAAACCTCTTTGAACTTGCATTGCAGAAGTAACGTCTGCTAAACCAGCCCAATTAGACCAAAAAACTCTACCATTTTCCATATCATTAACAGGAACTCCGTTAATCATTACAGCTACGTTTTCTGAATTAAAACCACGCAAATTTATACGACCATCTCCAAAACCTCCACCAGATTTTGTAGCATATACTCCAGGTGTAGATTTTAAAATCTCTGGAAATTCTTGAGACCCTAACTTTCTCTCTATATCTGCTGCTTTTATGGTAGATACAGCAACAGGTGTTTTTCTATCTATAGCAAATGAAGTAGCAGTTACTACAATCTCATCTAAACTTGAATCTTCTTGTAAACTAATTGATCCTAAATTCTTTTTAGCAGAAGAAAAAGAAACTTCTCTTGATTTATAACCAATAAAAGAAATAACAATTGTTCCTGAATTTGCTTTTGTAGTAAGTGTAAAATTACCATCAAAATCTGTTTCGGTTCCATTAGTGGTTCCTTTTTCTAAAATACTTGCATTAGGTAATGGTTGATTTGAGTTATCAACAATAATACCCGTAATTTTAGTTTGTCCTAAAACAGTAGCTGAAATAAAAAATAAAGCTACAAATAGGAAATTTTTAAAATTTTTCATTGTTTAATTTTAAGTTAATTAATGTTTTGCAAAATTCTTGTTTTTAGGTGTTTGATTTGTTAAGTTAATGTTAAGTTTTAACAAGAATTTAAGATTTTTAAAATTAGCAAAAAACACCTAAAATATTTGTTAACAGAGATTTATCTGTAAACAAAGTTGTTAACAAACAATGAGATTTGTGTTAAGGTTTTTATATATGTACAATAAAAAATAAGTTCTACTGTTTTGTAAGTAATTTTTTAGCTAGTTCTTTGCCAAGTTCTACCCCAAATTGATCATAACTATAGATATTCCATAATATTCCTTGAGTAAAAATTTTATGTTCGTAAAGAGCAATTAACATTCCTAAACTTTTTGGAGTTAAAGTATCAAAAAGTATAGCATTACTTGGTCTATTACCTTCGAATACTTTAAAGGGAAGAAGTTGATTTATTTTATCTTCATCACCAGAAAATTTTAACTCTAAATGAACCTCTTCTTTTGTTTTTCCAAAAGCCAAGGCTTCCATTTGTCCATAATAGTTTGCCATTAATTTTTTATGATGATCTGTTAAACCATATAATGATTCTTTATAACCAATAAAATCAGCAGGAATTAATTTAGTTCCTTGATGCACTAATTGCATAAAAGCATGTTGCATATTAGTACCTGTACTTCCCCAAACTATTGTACCAGTTTCATAATCAATTTTATCTCCATTTCTATCTACTCCTTTACCATTACTTTCCATAATAGCTTGTTGCAAATAGGCAGGTAATTTTGATAAATATTGCGAATAAGGTAAAACAGCCTCAGTTTCTGCTTTATAAAAATTATTGTACCAAATACTTATTAAAGCCAGAATTACTGGAATATTTTTATCAAAATCTTCATTTCTGAAATGGATGTCCATTTCTTCTGCACCATCTAATAATGCTCTATAATTATCAAAACCAACAGATAAACTAATTGATAAACCAACAGCTGACCAAAGAGAAAAACGACCTCCAACCCAGTTCCACATAGGGAAAACGTTCTTTTTATCTATTCCGAAATTATCTACAGCTTCTAAGTTCGTTGAAACTGCCACAAAATGTTTTGGAATATCAAAAATAGTGGCCGATTTTAAAAACCAATTTTTAAGTGTTTCTGCATTTGTAATAGTTTCTTGTGTGGTAAATGTTTTTGATACAATTACAAATAAAGTAGTTTCTGGATTTAGGTTTTTAATAATTTCAGAAACATGATCTCCATCTATATTAGAAACAAAATGAGTCTTTAAATGATTTTTATAAAACTTAAGAGATTCTACAACCATATCTGGCCCTAGGTCAGATCCTCCAATACCTATATTTACAATATCTGTAATAGATTTTCCAGTATATCCTTTCCATTTACCAGAAATTACTTTATTGCTAAAGCTCCTTATTTTTCTTAACGCAGTCTGTATTTGTGGTTTAATATTTTTACCATCAACCAAAACAGGATCTTCTGAGCCACTTCTTAATGCAGTATGTAATACAGCTCTGTTTTCTGTAACATTTATGCACTCTCCAGTAAACTGACTTTCTATGGCTTCTTTTAAACCTACTTCTTCTGCTAATTCTACTAAAAGTGATAGTGTTTCTTTGGTAATCCTATTTTTAGAAAAATCAACTAAAAGATCGTTTAACTCGATAGAAAAATCTGTTTGTCTGTTTTCATCCTTATATAAATCTTGAATCTTAATATCTTTTATAGCATTGAAATGAGCTGAAAGTTTTTGCCAAGAAGCAGTTTTTGTTGGGTTGTTGTTTGGTAAAGCCATTTGTTAATTTTGTGCTATAATTTCTGTAACCTTTGCAGGTTCTTCAACAGGAATTCTTTGATTATCTAACTGATATTTTAATGGTGTAATGTATTTAAAAAAAGTAGGTTTTACTTCCTTTTTCATTGGTTTTGCTTCTGGTAATTTTACTTTTGGATTTAATGGATCTACTTGTTTACCGTTTTTCCAAAAACGATAACAAACGTGTGGTCCACCAGTGTTTCCTGTCATACCAACATAACCAATAACATCTCCTTGCTTTACATAATCGCCTCTTTTTACTGCCTGACTTTTCATGTGTAAATACTGGGTAGAATACGTATTGTTATGTTTTATTTTTACAAATTTACCATTACCACCTCTTCTTGTAGATTCTGTAACTGTACCACTAGCTGTAGCAATTATTGGCGTACCAATTTTTGCTGCAAAATCAGTTCCTTTATGAGGCTTTATTCTATTGCCATAGTAAGCTATTCTTCTTCTTAAATTGTATCTTGACGATATTCTATATTGAAATTTAATAGGCGCTTTTAAGAAAAAGCTGCGTAACATGTTTCCTTTTTCATCAAAATATTCTGGTATGCCTAATGTAGAATCTGCTACAAATCTAAATGCATACAAATCGTTACCTTTATGTTTAAATACTGCTGATTTTACTTTTCCATAACCTGCAAAAGTAGAATCATCTATAAACTTTTCTTCGTACATGATTTTAAAAGAATCTCCTTTCTGTAATCTGTAAAAATCTAAAGTCCAAGCATAAACATCAGCAATTGTATAGGTTAGGTTTGGTTTTATACCTATACTATCCATAGTTTGAGAAAAGCTAGAATATACTATTCCAGAAACTTCTTTTTGAACTATTTTTATTGGTTTTTTATATTGTTTTGCTACAATTACAGAGTCTTTAAAATCTACAATAGTTGCATTAATTTTGTCGTGTTTGTAAATAAATACTTGAGCTTTTTCTGTAGAATCTTTGCTTGCTAATATGGTATAAGGTTTGCCTGCTCTAACACGTCTTACATCAAAAACTTCTTTTACAGAGGCTGCAATTTGGTTAATTTTCGGATAAAAAACATGATGTCTATCTAAAATAATACCAAAGCTTTCTCCACTTTTTATAGTATCTTCTATAACCCTATAATCATCTACATTGTAACCAAATTTAAATACAGGTTCTGGTATTTCTATTTTTTGAACTATAGTTTTTTTCTCTTCCTTTTTACAAGATGAAAAGGCAATAAGAAACATAAAAAAGATGATGATTTTTTTCAAGAAAATAACGTTTAAAATCAACCTCAAAAATACAAATAAAATTGATTTATTTTAATTCTATTAAAAGAAGTTCTTAAAAAGATTTGTTAGAATTTACGACTAATTAAAAGCGTTTGCAAGACCTTTATAAGCCTCTAATTCTGCTCTTAATGAGCCAACTGCTAAAGAGGCTTTCATTTTAATAGGTATTTTATTTGCATCATCTGTAATCCAAATGGTTACGCTTTCTTGTGCTTTAAAAACTCTGCCTGATTGTACATAAGGTCTAAAAATGAGTGTTTTTACTTTACCAAATTTTGTATTTATCGTTTCTTTACCTAAAAAACGAAGTTTGAATGGATACACTTGAGAATCCAAAAACATGTCTAATTTTATCTCATCTCCTTCATTTAAATTAGAAACATCTTGATTTCTTAAAAAATAAAACGAAGAGAGCATATCTTGCACGTTCGTAAAGGCCACTGAAGTATCTTTTTGTTCTGTAAAATCTTGAACGTAAGCTTTTTTAGTATCGTAATTAAATGACGTTATTCTGTGCTTTTTATAACCTCCTTCATTAATTTTTCTTCTAAACAAATAAGGCTTCACCTTATCTTTATCAAAATAAGATTCGTATAAATCGTCTACTTCAAAAAACCATTTTATCATTCCAGAAGTCCAACCTGTACCTTTGGTATAGAAAACTTTTTTTCCTTTTAACTCTGTTTCATTTACTTCTAAAATAGCTGAACCTGCTCTTAAAAAACCACTATAACTCATTTTATAACGCAACCATTCTCCAGATTTAAATGCTGGTTTTTGCTGTGCCAATAATAGGGTAGATGTAAATAGAACTATTAATAAAAGTGTCTTTTTCTTCATATATATCAAACTTATAAAAAAGGAATGACAATTACTGTTCCATATTAGAAAATATTAGTTTTATAAAGCGTTGAAAATGAATTTTTAACGTTTTATTATAATAAAGAAAAAATTACTTGAGTTTTAAAATGTTCCCCAATTTTCTAATTCTTCTTTACTCCATAAATACGGATAAAAAATTCTTCTTTGGTATTTAGGATGCATGTATTTACGCCAATTACTGCCTCCTGTAGCTTTTAATTCTGAATCATCACCTCCAATATATTTAGCAGCTGCATTGTAGTGAGCCATTACCCATTTTACATTTACTGTATAATCATAATGACGCATTGCTTTTACTAAACTTTCATTTTCCTGAACTTCTTTTGGCAATTGTTTAAATTTTAAAGACAGGTTTATGTCATTATAATCTTCCATAAAATCTATAAACTCTCCCATATATTTCTTTTCAAAAAGATTTAATAAGGTTGATTTTTGACCAGTTGTATAATTTTTTCCAGCAGCTTGCCAATACAAATGATTGTATGCATTTTTAAATGATGAATTTCTATCAATAGTTTCTCTATATCTAGCATCAATCAAATTAATTAATTCTGTAGATGCAAATTCGATTTTTCTGTATTGTGCTGATTGAAAACCACTTGCAGGGGTTAATGTATTTCTAAACTTTAGGTATTGTTCCTTCTCCATTCCATCTGCCATTACATTAAATGAGCTACAGAGCATATCAAAATATCTGCTAATTCTATCTAAATGCATGGAGAACTTTTCTGCAGAAACTTGATTGGTTTTTGCAACTTGATCTATTTCCCACAAAATCATTTTAAAAAGCAATTCATTTACTTGATGATACATAATAAACACCATTTCATCTGGCTGATTGGTTCTTGGCGTTTGCAAGCCCAAAAGTGCGTCTGTTTGAATATAATCCCAATACGTAATTGGTGTACTATGTAACAAACCTTCTAGCATTGCATCTACAGGAACACCTAGCTTATCGTATTTTTCTTCTATAGCTTTTAAAATTTCGTCTCTTTTCATTTTTTTTAGAATCAAGATATTAGAATAAAGAAACAAGACTTTTTTTGAAAATCAAATTTATTTATTGAAATACAAATGTATGTTGTGTAAAGTAACAAGAAATATTAAAAACAAAAAAACCAAGATCTAAAAGTGTTGCTTCTAGGTTCTTGGTTCTTGTTTCTATATTCTTATTTCTAAAGTGTTCCTCTTTTTTGTTGCTCTCTTTCTATGGATTCAAAAAGTGCTTTAAAGTTTCCTGCTCCAAAACCTTTAGCTCCCATTCTTTGAATAATCTCAAAAAATAAAGTTGGTCTATCTTCTACAGGTTTTGTAAAAATTTGTAATAAATACCCTTCTTCATCAGCATCTATCATAATTCCTAGTTTCTTTAATCGCTCAATATCTTCACCTAATTCATGGCTAAATTCTGCTAATCTTGCAGGAACTTCGTGGTAATATTCGTCTGGTGGAATAGATAAAAACTCTACTCCATTTGCACGTAATTGAGATACCGTTTTTACAATATCATCTGTAGCAACAGCAATATGCTGTACACCTGCACCTTCATAAAAATCTAAGTATTCTTCTATTTGAGAACGTTTTTTACCTTCTGCAGGTTCATTTATTGGAAACTTAATTCGTCCATTTCCATTAGACATTACTTTACTCATTAAAGCTGAGTATTCTGTATGAATCTGCTTGTCATCAAAAGACAAAAAGTTTTCAAAACCCATAACATCTTCATACCATTTTACCCAAACATCCATTTGATTCCAACCAACATTACCAACCATATGATCTATATATTTTAATCCTGCTGCTGGTGGATTGTAGTCTGATTCCCATTTTTGAAACCCTGGTAAAAATGCGCCATTGTAATTTTTTCGTTCTACAAACATATGCACAGTTTCTCCATAAGTATAGATTCCTGCTCTTACAACTTCTCCATGTTCATCTTTTTCTACAGTAGGCTCCATGTAAGATTTTGCACCTCTTGAGGTTGTTTCTTCATAAGCACTTCTTGCATCCTCTACCCAAAGAGCAACAATTTTTACTCCATCTCCATGTTTTACAATATGATCATTTATAGGCGATTTACTGTTTAATGGAGTAGTTAACATCAACTTAATTTTATCTTGTGTTAACACATAACTTACTGAATCTTTTGCTCCTGTTTCTAAACCACGATATGCATGAGATTGAAAACCAAAAGCAGTCTTATAAAAGTGAGCTGCTTGTTTTGCATTACCTACATAAAACTCTACATAATCTGTTCCTAAAAGTGGAAGAAAGTCTTGTGCTCCTTCAAATATTTTTTCTAAACCGTAGTTTACTGATTCTATTTTTTTTGACATTTTTATATTTTATAGAAAAGAGAAAAAAGATGCAAAAAAAAAGATTTTTAGAGCTTGTTTTGAAAGCCCATTGTCATCTTTTGAAATTCTTGAATCTTTAATTCAATTTTAGTTAATTCTTGTTTTATAATATAATTCCTTTTAAAAGCGATAATTAATTGTGTTTCTAACTCAAAAGAGGAACCTAAAGCAATATCTAAAAAATGTGAGAAAGATTTATCTGCTCTAGAAGAACCTTCTGCAATATTACTTGGAATAGAAATAGAATATCTGCTTATTTGAGATTTTAATCCAAATTTTTCATCTATTGGAAAAGTCCCTAAAAGTTCAAAAACATCATCTACTATTTGAATACCTAAGTTCCAAATTTTTAAATTTTTGTAATTATGTCTTTTTCTACTTTCCAATCTCTTTACTCTTGTTTCTATCCTCTTTATTCTTTTATTCAAGCCAAGATTTATAATAATCTTCGTCAGCAATTTTCATAGCTTCTTCTGTTACTTGTAATGGTTTAAAAGTATCTACCATAACTGCTAATTCTTCAGTTTCTGTATGACCAATACTTCTTTCTGTAGCTCCTGGATGTGGACCATGAGGAATACCTGCAGGATGCAAAGAAATATGACCTTGATCAATATCGTTTCTGCTCATAAAATCACCATCTACGTAATATAAAACCTCATCTGAATCTATATTACTATGATTGTAAGGTGCAGGAATTGAATTTGGATGATAATCATACAAACGTGGTACAAAACTGCAAATTACAAAAGCATTCGTTTCAAAAGTTTGATGAACAGGTGGTGGTTGATGTATTCTACCTGTTATTGGTTCAAAATCATGAATAGAAAACGCATATGGAAAATTATAACCATCATAACCTACAACATCAAAAGGATGTGAAGCATAAACCATTTCTATAATTTCGCCTTGTTTTTTTACTTTTATTAAAAAATCTCCTAGCTCGTTATAAGTTTCTAATTCTTCTGGTCTTCTTAAATCGCGCTCGCAAAATGGTGAGTGCTCTAATAATTGCCCAAACCAATTTCTATATCTTTTTGGTGTGTAAACTGGAGAATAGGATTCAACTATAAACAATCTGTTATTTTCATCATCAAAATCTAATTTGTAAATAATTCCTCTAGGAATTACTAAATAATCTCCATATTTAAAATCGATATTTCCAAGATGTGTTCTTAATTTTCCTGTTCCTTTATGGATAAAAATTACCTCATCTGCATCTGTATTTTTATAGAAATATTCTTCGGTTGATTTTTTTGGTGCAGATAATATAATATTACAATCTGAGTTTGTAAGCACTACTTTTCTACTATCTAAATAATCGTTTTCTGGCTTTACCTGAAAACCTCTAAATCTGTAAGATTGTATATTATTAGCTTTCGCAATTTTTGGTGCTATTGAATATTGCTTACGAATTTCTTTAACCATTGTTGGTCTGTGTTCGTGATAAGAATTGGTAGACATTCCATCAAAACCAATTGTACCAAACAATTGTTCGTAATACAAACTGCCATCTTCTTTACGAAACTGCGTGTGTCTTTTAGGTGGAATTTTTCCTAATTTATGATAAAAAGGCATTGTTAATGTATTTTTAAGAGTTAATAAAACAATGAAACAATTTTTCCTCAGAAAGGATTGTTACATTTTATTTTGCAAAACAGATACATTAAACGCTCATTCTGGATTGCGTTTTATTAAGAATTTTAGATAAGAAAGTAAATCTGAAAACATCTTAATAGATTTCGTTGTTTACACAAATATAAGAAAAGTAAAGAAGTTTTTTTTAATTAAAGCACCTGAAAGACAAAAGAGTATTACTCAATCTTTTTAACTACTGCTTTTGGTGCTTCTTTTCTAGTACCATCAAAACCATCTACACCACCTACAGTAGTATATTTCATTACATATTTTTTATCAGGGAAAATTCTCTTGTATGCACTTTGGCACATTAATGTTGCTTCATGAAAACCACAAAGTATTAACTTTAACTTTCCTGGATATGTATTTACATCTCCAATTGCATAGATTCCTGGAATATTGGTTTGATAATCTAAAGCGTTGTTTACTTTAATAGCGTTTTTCTCAATTTCCAAGCCCCAGTTTGCAATTGGACCTAATTTTGGTGATAACCCAAAAAGCGGAATAAAATGATCGGTTTCTAAAATAAAAGAATCTTTATCTTTTTGTTTTACTTCAACAGCTGTTACATGCTCTTTCCCAGAAACACCAATAACTTCTGCAGGTGTAATTAGTCTTAATTTACCTTCATTTTTTAATTCTTGCACTTTATCTACAGAATCTAAAGCACCTCTAAATTCATTTCTTCTATGAATTAGCGTTACTGATGCTGCAACATCTGTTAAAAATATAGACCAATCTAAAGCAGAATCTCCACCTCCTGAAATCACTACGTTTTTATTACGATACACTTCTGGATCACGAATGATATATTCCACACCTTTGTCTTCGAAATTAGCAATATTTGGAATTGGTGGTTTTCTTGGCTCAAAAGATCCTAAACCACCAGCAATAGCAACTACTTTTGCATGGTGTTTTGTACCTTTATTTGTGGTTACTATAAAACTACCATCTTCTAATTTTTCTATAGTATCTGCTCTTTCTCCTAAAGTAAACCCAGGTTCAAATTGTTTAATTTGTTCCAATAATTTATCTGTTAAATCACCTGCTAAAATTTCTGGATATGCAGGAATATCATATATTGGTTTTTTCGGATAAATTTCTGAGCATTGTCCTCCTGCTTGTGGTAAAGCATCTATTAGGTGACAACGTAATTTTAATAGGCCTGCTTCAAAAACGGTGAATAATCCTGTTGGTCCTGCACCAATTATAAGTATATCAGTTTTTATCATTCTATCTTAAAATAAGGTAAAAGTAATTTTTGGGTAGTAATTTATAAATGATATTAATCAGTTAAGCAATATTTATAACCTCTTCTATTTGTGGTGCATATTTTTTAATAGTAGCTTCTACACCGTTTTTTAGCGTCATTTGGTTTACAGAACAACCTGTGCAAGCTCCTTCTAATTGTACTTTTACAATAGTATCTTCAATAGAAAGTAACTTGATGTTTCCTCCATCACTCATTAAAAAAGGGCGAATTTCATCTAACGCTTTTTCAACATTATTTATGGTTTCTTGTGCTGTCATAATCTTATTTTTTAACTGAACTACAGCCACTCATTGTAGTAATTCTTACAACTTCTGTAGGTGGTAAATTCTTATTTCTTTCTAATAATTGTGCAACCATTTCTTTTGTAATATTACTAAAAGCAGCTTCTAAAACTGTGCCTTCTTGTAAAGCTACTGGGTGCCCAACATCTCCAGATTCTCTTATACTTTGTACTAAAGGAACTTCACCTAAAAACTTAGTATTAATGTCTTCTGCCAAGTTTTTAGCACCATCTTTACCAAAGATATAGTATTTATTATCTGGTAATTCTTCTGGTGTAAAGTATGCCATGTTTTCTATAATTCCTAAAACTGGTACTTTAATGCTATCTTGTTGAAACATTGCAACTCCTTTTTTAGCATCTGCTAAAGCTATGTTTTGTGGGGTAGAAACAACTACTGCTCCATTAATTGGCAAGGCTTGTACTATTGATAAATGAACGTCTCCTGTTCCTGGAGGTAAATCAATTAAAAGAAAATCTAATTCACCCCAAGCTCCATCAAAAATTAGTTGATTTAGTGCTTTAGAAGCCATTGGCCCTCTCCAAATAACTGCTTGATCTGGATTTGTAAAAAAGCCTAAAGACAGTAATTTTACTCCATAATTTTCTACAGGTTTCATTTTAGAACGTCCATCTACATTTACAGAAAGTGGTCTTTCTTTTTCAACATCAAACATAATATGTTGTGATGGTCCATAAACATCTGCATCTAAAACCCCAACACTAAAACCCATTTTAGCTAAAGAAATAGCAGTATTTGCTGTAATTGTAGATTTGCCTACTCCTCCTTTTCCTGAGGCAACAGCGATAATATTTTTAATATTCGGAATTTCTTTTCCACGAATTAAATTAGGATCTTTTTTTGGTGCAGCTTTTTCTACTTTTAAATTGATTTTTACCTCAATTTTGTCATCAACATTTGTTTTGATAGCTTTTGTAATTTCGGCCTCAATTTTCTTTTTTGCTTGTAAAGTAGGGTTGCTTATAGTAACATCTACATTAACTTCATCACCAAAAATAACCACATTTGTTACGTTATTATTTTCTATTAAGCTTTTACCTTCTCCAGGAGCTGTAATAGTTTCTAGGGCTTTAAGTATATCTTGTTTTGTAAAACTCACGTCTTATTTTTATTTAATCTTGATTACAAAGATACAGCTTAACAATAAGATATTAAAGTGAAAAAATTGTGAAAATTTATACGCTAATAGGTGGAGTTTATGCCAATTCTTTAGAAGGGTTCCAAAAGATTTTATCTAAGTTTTGAATTTGATTATCAATCACAACAATGCCTTCACTTTCTAACAATTGTTGCATTAAATTGGTTCCATCAAAATGATGTTTACCAGTTAACAAGCCTTTTTTATTTACTACTCTATGAGCAGGAACTTCTTCTTGCTGATTGTGAGAATTATTCATGGCCCAACCTACCATTCTTGCAGATCTTGCAGCACCTAAATAGGTAGCAATTGCTCCATAACTTGTAACTCTACCAAAAGGTATTTTACGAACTACAATGTATACTTTTTCAAAAAAGTTATCAGATTTTTCCATTGTAAAAAGATAACAAGTTTATCAGGATTGATAAAACAGAAAACTTAACTTTAATATTTTAATCGAAATTGAATGTACGTAATCCACTTACCAACTTCTAAATATTGGTTTTCGTAAAAAGTTTGTGTTTCTGTAACCTCTTTTGGTGCACCTTCATTTTTATAAACGTTGTGATTTGCATATAAAATTTCATGACCTTCACCATGTAACAATCCTAAAGTATACCCATGCATAAACTCAGAATCAGTTTTAAGGTTTACTACCCCTTCTTCTTTTAAAATAGTATGGTATTTTTTTAAGAAGTTAGCGTTTGTCATTCTATGTTTTGTTCGCTGATATTTAATTTGAGGATCTGGAAAAGTTATCCAAATTTCAGAAACTTCGTTTTGTGCGAAGATAAAATCTGCCAATTCTATTTGAGTTCTTACAAAAGCAACATTTTCTAGGTTTTCTTCAATTGCTGTTTTTGCTCCTCTCCAGAAACGAGCTCCTTTGATGTCTATACCTATGTAATTTTTATCTGGATTTTTACGAGCTAAGGCTATTGTATATTCGCCTTTACCACAACCTAACTCAACAATAATAGGGTTATTATTACCAAAAAAAGAATGCCATTTTCCTTTATGAGAAAAATTATTTAAAACTTCTTCTCTTGTAGGTTGAATGACATTTTTAAACGTTTCATTGTCCTGAAAACGTTTCAGTTTATTTTTACTTCCCAAATTGTTTGTTTAAGCTCTATCTTCTGTTCCTTCGTCTAAAAATCTTTTAGACTCTTTCATCCAATATGCAAATAATACTAAAAGTACTACTAAAAAGCCCCAATTTACGGCGTTAGAAATCCACCAGCCTAAATCTGCAGTAGCAACTTCTAATCTTAACCATCTAAAAGGGATGAATAAGATATCTGTGAATAAACTACCAATCCATCTAAAAATATTGCTTGCTATCATAACTTAATTATCTTTACAGTGCAAAAATAACAAAAGAATCAATGCTAGCCAATTTTTTAAACAAATCTAAGCCCATCAATTTTATTGGTTTACTCGTTTTGTTTTTTTTAGGGTATGTTTTTACGTTAATTTCAACTGTTTTTAAGAATGGTTTTCACCTAGATCTATTTTTAAAAAGTATATTTCTAAGTTTACTTTTTTTATTTATATTTTTTTTCTACAACTTTATTGTTAGCAAAAATAAATTAACCAAAGACAATTCGTTAGGTTTTTTTCTATTCACACTTCTGTCTTTTAGCATTTTACCAACGTTACTTGATTATAATATTTTACTTTTAATGGTTGTTAATTTATTGTTTTTAAGAAAAATATATAGTTTAAAGTCTCCTAATCGTGTTTTGGAAAAACTTTTTGATAGTGGTTTTTGGTTAGGAATCTTTTTTCTTTTACAACCCTCATCAATTGTATTTATATTTTTAATTTATTTTGCAATTTTTATACATCATAAAATTACAATCCACTCGATTCTTGTGCCTTTTGTTGGTTTTTGCACGCCCTTACTATTACATTTTACGTACTTTTTTTGGATAGAAGATACTACAGTTTTTACATCACTATTTAATTTCGATTTTAATTTTAGTGCTGCTTTTTATTTTAACAAAACTTATTATAGTTTTACAACAGCTATATTGTGTTTTACCATTTTAACTATAATTGTAAAATCTATAGGTACATTAACCATTAACAATACTTTTAGAAGAAGTTGGGTATTGTTATTGCTCCATTTTTTGATGACCTGTATTTATCTGATTTTTGCTCCAGAAAAAAATGGTGCTTCACTACTATTTCTGTTTTTTTCTGTTTCTATTATTTTAACAAATGGAATTCAACTCATTAAGAAAAAGTTGTTTAGAAATATTGTATTATATACTATACTTTTTTGTAGTATTTTCTTCTACACTTCATTATAGCTTAGTGCCAAAAGCCAAATCTCCAGCATCACCTAAACCAGGAATTATATATCCTTTATCATTTAATTTTTCATCTATGGCTGCAATCCATAAATGGGTGTTTTCTGGGAATTTATCAGCAATAAAATCGATACCTTTTTGAGCACCAATTACTGCAATAATGTGTATTTCTTTGGGGATTCCTTGTTTTTTTATAGCTTCATAAACTGACACCAAAGATTGGCCAGTTGCCAACATTGGATCTGCCAACAATATGGTTTTATCTTCAATTGCTGGGGCTGCAAAATATTCTACAATTATTTCTGAATCTAAACTATTTTTTGAATGATTTCTATATGCAGATATAAAAGCATTTTCAACACCATCAAAATAATTTAATAGGCCTTGATGTAAAGGCAAGCCTGCTCGTAAAATAGAACACAAAATAATATTATTACTAATAGTTTGTATCTGTTTTTCTCCCAAAGGTGTTTCTACAACAGTATTTGTAAAATTTAGTTGTTTACTTAGTTCATAGCCTAAAACCTCGCCTATTCTCTCTATATTTCTTCGAAATCTTAATCGATCTTTTTGGATGTTTTTATCTCTAATTTCTGATATAAAGGTATTTAATACTGAGTTGTTTTCGCCTATATAATGTATTTTCATCTGTACGCTTTTATAAAGGTTTGTAAAATAATCAATTTGTTTTAGATAGCTAAAAAATAATCATCAACTTTGCAGCTTTTAACCAGAAATGAACACAAGAACTTTAGCCATTATTGCTGTTTCCATTGCTACTTTAATATATGGTGTAAATTATACCATTGCCAAAGATGTAATGCCTGTTTATGTTAAACCCTATGCTTTTATATTGTTAAGAGTTTTTGGTGCAACATTGGTTTTTTGGCTTTTAGGACTATTTGTTAAGACTCAAAAAGTTGATAAAAAAGATTATAAAAAAATAGCATTAGCTTCCTTTTTTGGTATTGCTTTAAATATGCTTTCGTTTTTTAAAGGGTTGAGTTTAACCACTCCAATAAGTGCTTCTGTAATGATGGTTACATCACCAATAATGGTACTTTTATTTTCATTAATTTTATTAAAAGAAAGAATTATAAAAAGGCAAATTGTTGGAATTGCTTTGGGCTTACTTGGTGCTGTTATTTTGATAGTTTATGGTAAAAATTCTGCAGAAAATGCTACGAATTCAAATCTTGGTAATTTTTTAGTTTTTGTAAATGCTACCTCTTATGGTTTGTATTTGGTATTGGTAAAAAATTTAATTTCTAAATACAATCCCTTGGTATTTATAAAATGGTTGTATTTATTCGGTTTGGTTTTAGTGTTGCCTTTTGGTTTGGCTGAGTTTAATGAAATTCAATGGGCAACTATGCCCACAAACATTTACTTAAAAGTTGGTTTTGTAATTATTTTTACTACCTGTATTACCTATATATTTAACCTTTTTGGCTTATCAAAATTAAAACCAACTACAGTTAGTGTGTTTATTTATTTACAACCTGTTATTGCTAGTATTTATGCATTATTAGTTGGAAGTGATTCTTTAAATTTAATAAAAATAAGTGCATCAATAATTATATTTTTTGGTGTGTATTTGGTTACCAAACAAGCTAAAAAATCAACAAAATAAAAACTTATCTTTGCACTTCATAAAAACAATTTTTGTATGATTCAATCTATGACTGGTTATGGAAAATCGGTGTTACAATTGCCAACCAAAAAAGTTACAATTGAAATAAAATCTTTAAACAGTAAAAATTTAGATTTAAATGTTAGAATTCCTTCTTATTACAAAGAAAAAGAATTGTCTGTTCGTAAAAAGCTAGCAAAAGCTTTAGTAAGAGGTAAAGTAGATTTCTCCATTTTTGTAGAAATGACTGCTGATGAAACTTCAACTACAGTAAACCATAGTGTAGTAAAAGAGTACATGCAACAGTTGAGAAACGTGGTTCAAACAGGAAGAACAGATGATGTTTCGCTTTTAAAAATGGCTATTACAATGCCAGATGCTTTAAAAACGGATCGTGAAGAATTAGATGAAAATGAATGGAATTTAATCAATAAAAATATTGACGAGGCTATTGAAAAAATAATTCAATATAGAGTTGATGAAGCTGCTTCTTTAGAAATCGATTTTAAAGAGCGTATTACAAACATCAAAAAATATTTGGATGAAGTTAAAGCTTTAGATGAAGATAGAATTGCTAATGTAAAAACGCGTTTGCAAAAAGCCATTAACGATTTACAAGTAGAAATTGATACCAATAGGTTTGAACAAGAATTGATTTATTACCTAGAAAAACTAGACATCAATGAAGAAAAAGTTCGTTTAGAAAATCATTTAAACTACTTTTTAGAAACATTGGCAACCACAGATTCTAATGGAAAAAAATTAGGCTTTATTGTACAAGAAATGGGTAGAGAAATAAATACTACTGGTTCTAAAGCCAACTTTGCTCCTATGCAAAAAGCGGTAATTCAAATGAAAAACGAATTAGAGCAAATTAAAGAACAGATTTTAAACGTTCTATAAATTATTAAAAAGCTTTTTAAAGCTTCAATTATAAATGTAAAAACTGATAATAATTCAGCAAAACAAAATTAATTATGGATGATAATTTTGTAGGCAAACTATTTGTTTTTTCAGCACCTTCTGGATCTGGTAAAACCACAATTGTTCGCCATTTATTACAACAAGAAAAATTCAACTTAGAGTTTTCAATATCTGCAACTTCTAGAGCTCCTAGAGGATTTGAAAAAGATGGCGAAGATTATTATTTTATCTCTTTAAAAGATTTTAAAAATCATATAAAAGCAGATGATTTTTTAGAATGGGAAGAAGTCTACAGAGATAATTTTTACGGTACTTTAAAAAGTGAAATTGAGCGAATTTGGGCTAAAAAAAAGCATGTAATTTTTGATATTGATGTGGTTGGAGGTTTACGAATTAAAAAGAAATTTCCAGAGAGAACGTTATCTGTTTTTGTAAAACCACCAAGTGTAGACGAATTGAAAATCCGTTTAAAAAAACGTAAAACAGAAAGCGAAGAAAAAATTAATATGCGTATTGCAAAAGCATCTGTAGAGCTTGCAACTGCACCTCAATTCGATAAAATTATTAAAAATTACGACCTAGATGTGGCTTTAAAAGAAGCAGAAGAATTGGTAAGTGATTTTTTGGAATTGAAACAGAAAAAATAAACATTATTTTCTCATTAATCTTAGTTCTAAAATCTTAAAATAATGAAGGTAGGTTTATATTTTGGCACATTTAACCCAATACATGTTGGGCATTTAATCATTGCAAATCACATGGTTGAATACTCTAACCTAGATGAAATTTGGATGGTAGTTACACCTCACAATCCTTTTAAGAAAAAAAGTTCTTTGTTAGAAAATCATCATCGATTTGAATTGGTGTATAGAGCCACAGAAAAATACGAGAAAATTAAGCCCTCAGACATTGAGTTTAAATTGCCACAACCCAATTACACTGTACACACTTTAGCACATATTGCAGACACCTATAAAGACAAAGAATTTTGTTTGATAATGGGTGAAGATAACTTGAAAAGCTTTCATAAATGGAAAAACTATGAGACCATTTTAGAACATCATTCTATTTATGTGTATCCAAGAATTGCTGATGGTGACATTGAACATCAATTTAAAAATCATCCAAAAATACATAAAGTTGATGCTCCAATTATGGAGATTTCGTCTACAATGATTCGAAAAGGAATTAAAAATAAAAAAAATATACGTCCGCTTTTAACTAACGAAGTTTGGGAATATATTGATGAAATGAATTTTTATAAAAAATAGTTTCGTTATTTTTACGTTATACAAAAGTAAAATCAAGAAAATTATCTGTGGATAACAAAGCCAAAAAAAAAGGAAAACTAAAACAAAAACTAACTGATAAATACAGACTAGTAGTTTTAAACGAAGATACTTTTGAAGAACGTTTTTCTTTAAAACTATCTCGATTAAATGTATTTGTTTTAGGTGGTGTTTTGTCTTTTCTACTGATTTTAGTAACCACATTTATCATCACTTTTACACCAATAAAGGAATATATTCCTGGATATTCATCTACAGATTTAAAGATAAAAGCTACAAAATTAGCATTTCAAACAGATTCCTTAAAAAGAAAACTAGATGTTTTAAATGATTATACAAAAGCTTTGCAACCTATTTTAACTGGTGAAATAAAAGCAGAAATTATTGATACTTTAGAACTTGAGTCGGAAAAAGTAAACATTAAAGATAGTTTGCTTAATGCTACAAGAGAAGACTCTATTTTTAGAGAAAAAATAGAAAGTCAAGATCGTTTTCCTATTCAAAATAATGCCACATCAAATGTAAAAATTGTGTTTTTTGCACCTGTTTCTGGCAGCATTTCACAAAATTTTGATGCCAAAACCAAACATTTAGCTGTAGATATTACTGCAAAACAAAATGCACCTGTAAAAGCTACTGCAGATGGTACTGTAATTTTTTCTGGATGGACCACAGAAACTGGCTATGTAATTATTTTAAAGCACCCATACAACTACGTTTCTGTTTACAAACACAATGGAAATTTACTAAAACAACAAGGCGATTTTGTAAAATCTGGTGAAGTAATTGCAAGTGTAGGTTCTACAGGAGAACTTACAACTGGCCCACATTTACATTTTGAACTTTGGAGCGATGGTTATGCAGTAAATCCAACAAATTTGATCGACTTTAAATAATGAGTATAAAATCATTTTTTGCAATTCCGTTTGCTAAAATTGCAACTAAGCAAGTTTTAAGATGGGCTAAAAAACCACATGAAACACAAGAGAAAGTTTTTAAGAATCTAATTGCAAAAGGTCAGCAAACTGCTTTTGGAAAAGACCATGATTTTGAGAATATTCAGAATTACGATGATTTTAAAGAACGTGTTAAGGTTTCAGATTACGAAGGTTTACGAGCATATGTAGATAGAATTGTTGCAGGTGAATCTGATGTACTTTGGACAGGTAAACCTCTTTATTTTGCAAAAACTTCGGGTACAACTTCTGGTGCTAAATATATTCCTATTACAAAAGATTCTATGCCAACGCATATTAAAGCTGCTAGAAATGCTTTGTTATTTTACATAGCAGAAAAAAATGATGCCAGTTTTGTAGATGGTAAAATGATTTTTTTACAAGGTAGCCCTGTTCTACAAGATAAAAACGGAATTAAATTGGGAAGGTTAAGTGGTATTGTTGCACATTATGTACCTCAATATCTACTAAAAAACAGGTTGCCAAGTTGGGAAACCAATTGTATTGAAGATTGGGATACTAAAGTAAATGCAATTGTAGAGGAAACTGTCAATGAAGATATGTCTGTTATTAGCGGAATTCCTTCTTGGGTGCAAATGTATTTTGAAAAACTCATTGAAAAAACAGGCAAATCAATTTCAGAAATCTTCCCAAACTTTAACTTTTTCATTTATGGAGGTGTTAATTTTGAACCTTATAAAAACAAGTTTGAAAGTTTAATTGGTAAAAAAATAGATTATATAGAGTTGTATCCTGCATCAGAAGGTTTTATTGCGTATCAAGATTCGCAAACAGAAAAAGGAATGTTGTTGCAATTAGATTCTGGTATTTTTTATGAGTTTATACCATCAACAGAGTTTTTTGATGAAAATCCTACTAGAATTTCTTTAAAAGATGTGCAAATGGGTGTTAATTATGTAATCATTTTAAACACAACTGCTGGTTTATGGGGTTACAATATTGGAGATACTGTAGAGTTTACATCAACAAAACCTTATCGAATTAAAGTAACAGGTCGAATTAAACACTTTATTTCTGCTTTTGGCGAACATGTTATTGGTAAGGAAGTAGAAAAGGCGCTGAATGATGCCATTCTTGGAACAGAAATAAACATCAGCGAGTTTACAGTGGCACCTCAAGTTAATCCTAATGAAGGATTACCTTACCATGAGTGGTTTATTGAGTTTGAAAACGAACCAAGTAATCTAGAGGAATTTGCAGCTAAAATAGATGCATCAATGCAAGCTCAAAATATTTATTATCAAGATTTAATTGATGGTAAGATTTTAAAACCCTTAATAATTAGAAAAGTAAAAAAAGGTGGTTTTCATGAGTATATGAAATCTATTGGTAAGTTTGGTGGGCAGAATAAAATTCCACAATTATCTGATAACAGAAAAATTGCTGATGTTTTAGAAGGGTTTTTACATCAATAATTAAATTATTTACAGCTTTAGCTATACTCTTAGTTATTGCTTACTTTTGCATTAAATTTAGAAACAAATATTCATGAGTACGATTAGAATTACCAAGCAATTTAAGTTTGAAACTGGGCATGCTTTATATGGTTATGATGGAAAATGTAAAAATGTGCATGGGCATTCTTATCAGCTTTCTGTTACTGTTTCTGGTAAACCTATTTCAGATAATACTCATGTAAAATTTGGTATGGTGATTGATTTTGGTGATCTAAAAAAGATTGTTAACGAAGAGATTGTTGATGTGTTTGATCATGCAACTGTGTTTAATAAAAACACACCTCATGTAGAGTTGGCTAAAGAGTTGATGGACAGAGATCATCATGTAATCTTGGTTGATTATCAACCTACAAGTGAAATGATGGTAATTGATTTTGCAGAAAAAATTAAAAAAAGATTACCAGACAACATTAAGTTGCATTCTATAAAACTACAAGAAACTGCCTCTAGTTTTGCAGAATGGTTTGCAAGTGAAAATTAGAGTAATTTTTAATTACCTATTTACCATTAAAATTGTTCATAGTATTTGCTAAACCATCTGTACCAAAAGAAGTAATTACTTTTGCTGATGTTGGTAAACGCTCAATTAATTGGCTGGTTTCTTCTTTATCCCATTCACCTAATACATAATCTACTTGCCTCCCTTTTGAGTAATTTGCTCCAACTCCAAATCGAAATCTTGGATATTTAGTGGTATTTAGTTTTTCTTGAATGTCTTTTAATCCATTATGGCCACCATCAGAACCTTTGGATTTTACTCTAATTGTTCCAAAATCGATGTTTAAATCGTCTGTAACTACTAATAAATTATCAATCCCTATTTTTTCTTTCTCCATCCAATATTTAACGGCTTTTCCACTTAAATTCATAAATGTACTTGGTTTTAAAAGCACAAAAGTTCTTCCTTTAAATCGAAAAGTAGCAACATCGCCTAACTTATCAGTTTCAAAAGCAACATTGTGTTCTTCTGCAACTTCATCTAAAATTTTAAAGCCAATATTGTGTCTTGTGTTTTTGTATTTATCGCCAATATTACCTAAACCAACTATTAAAAATTTTTTCATTGAGGGTTCTTTTTGTTTTTCTTTAGAGCTATTAAATAGGTTATGAAAAAAACGATTAAGTTTCATTCATCAAAAATAAGAAGAATTATAAAAACTACTTTTATATTAAAATCCATAAAAAAAGCGCTACAAAATTGTAACGCTTTTATGTTTTAAATATAGAAATATTTATTCTGTTGCAGTTGCTTCAACTTCTGCTGCATCTTCTACATCATCATCTTCATCATCAGAACCAGCTGCTGCGTTTCTTGAAGTTCTAACCTGTACAACTACAGTGTTATCTGGGTGCATAAAAGTATAATCATCATTAAATAATGAAGTGATTACTAATTTATGACCTATTTTTAATTTAGAAATATCTGCTACTACAAAATCTGGTAAGTTTGCAGGTATTGCTTTTACTTTTAATTTACGGTTTGTAAAACGTAAAGACCCACCATTTAAAACACCAGGAGAGGTACCTGTTAGTTTTACAGGAATGTTCATTGTAATTTCTTTATCATCAAATAATTGATAAAAATCTACGTGTAAGATTTTATCAGTTACAGGATGAAACTGAATATCTTGCAAAATTGCAGGAATTTTCTGTCCATCAACATTAAGACTTGCTGTATATACATTTGGAGTATATACCAAGTTTTTAAACGCTTTTTCTTCTGCTGAAAAGTGTATTGGTGTTTCTCCTCCGTATATAACGCAAGGAACCATACCAGCATTACGTAAGGCTTTGGTAGCTACCTTGCCCACGCTTTCTCTTTTTGATCCTTTAATTGTAATTGATTTCATTACTTTTTTGTTAATTATTTACATTAAAAATTGTCCACTTATTGAGGTGTTATCCTGTACTTTATGCATAACATCAGCGAATAAGGGCGCGCAAGATACAACTTTTATTTTTGATGTCTCCTTTTTTAGAGGAATTGTATCAGAAACTATTAATTCTGTTAATGCAGAGTTTTCTATTTTCTCATATGCATTACCAGATAAAATAGGATGTGTACAAATTGCACGTACACTTAAAGCACCTCTTTCTTTCATTAAATTGGCTGCATGTGCAAGTGTACCTCCAGTATCTATCATATCATCAACCAAAACTACATTTTTACCTTCTACATCTCCAATTAATTCCATATGCCCAATAACATTAGCTTTTTTTCTTTGTTTATAACAAATTACTACATCAGATAATAAATGCTTTGAATAAGCATAAGCTCTTTTAGAGCCTCCCATATCTGGAGATGCAATTGTTAAATTATCTAACTTTAGACTTTCTATATATGGCAGGAAAATAGTTGAAGCATACAAATGGTCTACTGGTTTTTCAAAAAATCCTTGGATTTGATCTGCGTGTAAATCCATTGTCATAATTCTTGTTGCACCTGCAGATTCTAATAATTTTGCTACTAATTTTGCACCAATAGCAACTCTTGGCTTATCTTTTCTATCTTGTCTTGCCCATCCAAAATAAGGCATAACAGCTGTTATGTGTCTTGCTGAAGCTCTTTTTGCTGCATCACACATCAATAACATTTCCATTAAATTATCTGCATTTGGAAACGTAGAACCTATTATAAAAACTCTTCTTCCTCTAACTGATTCTTCAAAGGCAGGTTGAAACTCGCCATCACTAAAGTATGTAGTATGTACGTTACCTAATTCTGTGTTGTATTCTTTGGCAATTCTCTCTGCTAAAACCGTACTCTGTCTACAAGCAAATAGTTTTGGTGCAAGTTGATTATTCATAATAAAATAAGCTTTTTTGTTGTGTTGTTGTGTGTTTACAAAAGTAGAAATTATTTATTGAGTTTGAAATTAAATTTTTCACTTTAAAAACTAAATATATTTAGTAGATTTGCATTTGCAAATAAAGCTCAAGTGGCGGAATTGGTAGACGCGCTGGATTCAAAATCCAGTTCTTTCGAGAGTGTGGGTTCGATTCCCACCTTGAGTACGAAAACCTTTAAAAATCTATAAACATATTTTTAAAGGTTTTTTTAGTTTAAATTTGAAAAAAAAAGAGCTAATTTAAAAAAATCAGCTCTTTTTTACAATGTATAAATCCCCCAACTTATAATTGTTGTCAATAAAATTAAATTATAAAAAATTATTTAGTTTTTATTGTCGGTAAAAAACCTATTTTATTCGATGAGTGGATTTAAAGTATAGATGAATGGGTTTATAGCAAGTTCAATTTATTCATTAATTCTCCTTTCTTAGACCTACTTACTGGAACAACATCTTTTCTAACCAAAACTGTATTATCTTCGATGTCTATTATTTCTGAAGTGTTTATTATGAATGATCTATGAACTTTAAAAAAAGTTTCTGAAGGCAATTTGTCTCCTATTTTCTTTAAAGTAGAATGTACAATATAATTTTTTTCATTAGTTTTTATATTGATATAATCTCCCTTAGCTTCTATTAGATAGATATTTGTAATATTTATTTTTACCAATCTTCTATCTACATTAACAAAAATAAAATTTGAGTTTATTTTAATTTCTGATTTTGTTTCTTCTGAAATTTTTAAGGACTCAATTTTTTCTAATGATTTTGTAAAGCGTTCTTTAGTAATTGGTTTTAATAAATAATCTATTACAGACTTGTATTCGAAAGCCTCTATTGCTAAATTTTTATCGCTCGTGGTTAAAACAATTTTTGGAGGTGTTTTAAGGGTTTGAATAAAATCAAAACCAGAAAATGTTGGCATGTGAATGTCTAAAAAAACCAAATCTACTTTAGCTGTATTTAGATATTTTATGGCATCTATTGCAGATGAAAACTCTTCTAAAACAATTATTTTTTCAGAATTTAAGCAATGCTGTTTTATAATTAACCTAGCAGTTTCATCATCATCAATTATTATACAATTCATATTACTAATCAAAAAAACGGTTAACTGTATAAATATACGTGAATTTTATCTAAAATTTCAACAAAATTATTGTGCAATCCTATATCTTCTTTTTTTAATTCATTTTCATAATCTGCAGCTAGTTTAAAGTCCTCATTAAGACCTAGTAAGCTTATTTTATGCTTTAATTTATGAACATCATCTGAAGCTTCTGTGTAATTTTTAGCATTATAATTTTTTTTATACAATGCTACTTCATCTGGAAATTCTTTCTTTAAAATGTCTAAAATACTTTTTTCAAAATCAGCATCGTTATCTGCAATTTCTTTAATGAGAGACAAATTGGGTTGTTCCATAATAGATTATAAATTATTAAAGTATATGGTGTATTTTGTTGTTAGATATTAAAAAGTTGCTTTATACCAATACTCTAGTATTGAGTTGATTTTGGTTTTATAGTCTGCAAAATTTTGTGTTTTGGTAAAATAGCTTGCTATACCTAACTTGTAACATTGGTCTATAGTTTCTTTGTCGTCTAAAGAAGAGACAATTACTACTGGTGTTTTTTTATGTTTAGAATTCTTTTTTAACTCTTCTAAAAATTCAAAACCATCCATAACTGGCATATTTAAATCTGAAACAATTAAATCGAAAGTAGTTGTTTTACTATTTAATAAAACAAGTGCGTTTTTACCATTTTCTGCCTCTAAGATGCTAATGTCTTTATTGAATGATTCACAAACTTTTTTAAATTTTAGCCTTTCAATTTCGTCATCATCTATAAAAAGTATCGATAGAGATTTCATTTGTGTTTTGTTTAGATTATGTAAAAATGGACTAAAAAAATTATATAATCAATTTTTATTTGATAAATTGTTTCTTTACTTCTTTAAGTGGCTTAGCTTAATCGTTAAATATATCATTTTTAAATACTTATTTGTCTATCTATTTGCTGATCTAAAGAAATAAATGTTTCTGTTCTAGAAACGCCTTTAATATTTTGAATATCTTTATTTAATAAGTGCATTAAATCTTCATTATTCTTACACAAAATTTTAATAAAAATAGCATAATTACCTGTTGTGTAATGGCTTTCTACAATTTCTGGGATTTCTTTTAAACGCTTTATTGCAGAAGAATAAAGGCTAGATGAATCTAAGAAAACACCTACAAAAGCTGTTGTTGTATAGCCTAAAGACTTTGGGTTAATTATCATTTTATAGCCATCTATTAATTTAGACTTTTCTAACTTTTTTAGCCTTTGATGAATTGCAGCTCCAGAAATACCTACTTCTCTTGCAATACTTAACACAGGTGTTCTTGCATCTTTTACGAGTCTTTTAATTATAATTTTATCAATACCATCAATTTTCATGTATATTTTATTTACAATAAAGGTAAAAAAAATAGAGAATACATAATTGTATTCTCTATTTATAATAAATTATTAGAAAGTATATTAAGCTTTCATTTTAAAATCTTCCATAAACTTGGTAGTATAGTTTCCAGAAATATAATCTGGATGATCCATTAACTGTCTATGAAAAGGAATTGTTGTTTTTACACCTTCAATTACAAACTCATCTAAAGCTCTTTTCATTTTATTGATAGCTTCTTCTCTTGTTTGCGCAGTTACAATTAACTTCGCAATCATAGAATCGTAATTTGGTGGAATCATATACCCTGCATATACATGTGTATCCATTCGAACTCCATGACCTCCAGGTGTATGTAAAGTTGTAATTTTACCAGGAGCTGGCCTAAAATTATTATATGGGTCTTCTGCATTAATTCTACATTCTATAGAATGTAATTGAGGATAATAATTTTTACCAGAAATTGGTACACCTGCTGCAACTAAAATTTGTTCTCTAATTAAATCGTAGTTTACAACTTCTTCTGTAATTGGGTGCTCTACTTGAATACGCGTATTCATTTCCATAAAATAGAAATTTCTATGCTTATCTACCAAAAACTCTACAGTTCCAGCACCTTCATATCCAATATATTCTGATGCTTTAACAGCAGCATTTCCCATTTTTTCTCTTAATTCATCTGTCATAAAAGGAGAAGGAGTTTCTTCTGTTAACTTTTGATGACGTCTTTGAACAGAGCAATCTCTTTCAGATAAATGGCATGCTTTTCCAAAAGAATCTCCTACAATTTGAATTTCGATATGTCTTGGCTCTTCAATAAGTTTTTCCATGTACATGTCATTATTTCCAAATGCAGCTTTACTTTCTTGTCTAGCAGAATCCCATGCCTCTTTTAAATTTTCTGGTTTCCAAACTGCACGCATTCCTTTACCTCCACCTCCAGCAGAAGCTTTTAGCATAACAGGGTAGCCTGTTTCTACAGCTAGTTTTTCACACTCTTCAAAGTCTTTAATAACACCTTCTGAACCTGGAACACAAGGTACGCCTGCAGCTTTCATAGTAGCTTTTGCGTTTGCTTTATCTCCCATTTGGTCAATCATTTTACCAGATGCACCAATAAACTTTATGTTATGTTCTTCACAGAGATTAGAAAATTTTGCGTTTTCTGACAAAAATCCATAACCTGGGTGTATAGCATCTGCATTTGTTATTTCTGCAGCAGCTATAATGTTAGACATTTTTAAATAAGATTCACTACTAGGTGCAGGACCAATACAAACTGCTTCATCAGCAAATCTTACGTGTAAGCTTTCTGAGTCTGCCTTAGAATATACTGCAACAGTTTTTATACCCATTTCTTTACAGGTTCTAATAACACGCAGTGCTATTTCTCCTCTGTTTGCAATTAATATTTTTTTAAACATCGTATAAGAATTTTGAGTTATGAGTTTTAAGTTATGAGTTAGAAAATCTAATATCTAAACTCCAAAATCTAAACTCTATCTATTAAGAAGGATCAACTAAAAATAAAGGCTGATCAAATTCTACAGGAGATGAATCATCTACAAGAACTTTTACAATTTTACCAGAAACTTCAGATTCTATTTCGTTAAATAATTTCATTGCTTCAATAACACAAACTGTATCTCCTACATTAATATCTGCACCTACTTCTACAAAGTTTGGCTTGTCTGGTGCTGGTTTTCTATAAAAGGTACCAATAATTGGGGATTTTACAGTAATATATTTATCTTCATCATTATTAGCTGGTTTAACAGGTGCTGCTGGCTCACTTGCTTGTGGAGCTGCTACAGGTGCTGCAGGTGCTGACTGTGGCATATTAGCCATAGGTGCAGCTTGTACAATTGTAGTTTCTGTTTTACCAGTACCTGTTTTAATGGTAATTTTTACATCTTCCATTTCTAGCTTTACCTCGCTTGCGCCAGATTTTGCTACAAATTTTATAAGATTTTGAATTTCTTTAATATCCATACTTCTTATTGTTTAGTTGTTTATTGTTAAGAATTATACGCCCATTTTAGATAAATAGCTCCCCATGTGAAGCCACCACCAAAAGCGGCAAAAATTAAATTATCTCCTTTTTTTAATTGTTTTTCGTAATCTGCTAATAAAAGAGGTAAAGTTGCTGATGTTGTATTTCCATATCTATGAATATTCATCATAACTTTATCTGAACCTACACCTACTCTATTAGCTGTAGCTTCAATGATTCTTTTATTGGCTTGATGTGGCACTAACCACTGAATGTCTTCTTCTGTTAAATTATTTCTTTTTAACATTTTTTCTGAAACATCTGCCATATTAGAAACTGCGTACTTAAATACAGTTTTACCTTCTTGATGCACAAAATGTTGCTTGTTTTTTACAGTTTCTTCTGATGGAGGTAGTATTGAACCACCTGCTTCAATTCTTAAAAAGTCTCTTCCAATTCCATCACTTCTTAAGTATTCGTCTTGAAAGCCTAAACCATCTTCTGTTGGTTCAAAAAGAACAGCTCCTGCTCCATCACCAAAAATAATACATGTGGCTCTATCTGTATAATCGATAATTGAAGACATTTTATCTGCCCCAATTAATAACACTTTTTTATACCTACCTGATTCTATGTAACTAGAAGCTGTAGACATACCGTATAAAAAGCTTGAACAAGCAGCTTGCAAATCGTAAGAAAAAGCATTCGTTGCACCAATATTTGTAGCCACGTGAGCTGCTGTTGCTGCCACTGGTAAATCTGGAGTTGCAGTTGCAACAATTACCAAATCTATATCTTCTGCTTTAGTGTTAGATTTTTGTAATAAATCTTCTGCAGCTTTAATAGCCATGTAAGAAGTACCTAAACCTTTACCTTTTAATATTCTTCTTTCTTTAATTCCTGTTCTAGAAGTTATCCATTCATCATTGGTATCTACATAGGTTTCTAACTCTTTATTGGTTAGAATGTAATCAGGAACATATTTTCCTACTGCTGAAATTGCTGCAGTGATTTTTGCCATAATTAAGGTTTGTTTCTAAAGTTTAGAATAGTCAAAAGTAATGAAAAATTATGATACTATTTGAAGTAAAAAACATCAAAAATGAATAGTTTTACTTCAAAAACGTAAAAAAACCCTCAAAATTGAGGGTTTCGTTAATATTTTAAGAGACCTGTTTTTTAAACTTCTGCTGCTGCAGATTCTAAAACAACTTGACCTCTGTAGTATAATTTTCCTTCATGCCAATGTGCTCTGTGATATAAATGTGCTTCTCCTGTTGTTGGATCTGTAGCAATTTGTTGAGCAGATGCTTTATAATGTGTTCTCCTTTTATCTCTTCTAGTTTTAGATATTTTTCTTTTAGGATGTGCCATTTTATGTCTTTTTTTCTGTTATTAAATTCTTTAATTTATCCCACCTTGGGTCTGTATTATCTACAGTTTTTTCTTCTTTTATTTGTAATTCTTTTAATTTGTTTAAAGCTTCAGACTCCATTGTGCCATCTAAAACTTTTGGATGCACTCTTTTGTTTGGAACTGCTAAAACAATCATTTCGTAAATAAATTGCGCTACATTAAACTCATATGCTTCATGAGGTAATATTAAAATTTCCTCATTGTCATCATTAAATTCTGGTCCAAATTTTACAACTAATGGTAATTCTGAATCTATTTCTTGATGATACAACTCATTGGTTACATCACAAGGAACTTCTACTGTACCTTCAGTTGTAAATACCAACTCGAAAAATGTGCTTTTCTTCACAAAATTTAAAGTCACTTTAATAGATGAACTCTCAAACTCATCGTAATTAAATGCTTCAAAGAACTTATTATCAATTGAATAATCAAACTGGTGTTTTCCTTCTTTTAATCCTACAAACTGTATGTTGAATTGTTTTAAGTCTTTCATTGTCAAACATCAATTGAGCGTGCAAAGATACAAAAAAATGTATTTCTGCCATATTTTTATTAAAAAATTAAATTCCCCAGTAATTACCTTACTTTTAAAGGGTTTTCTGTTAATTCTTTGTATTCTTTTCTAGATTTATACACCTGTATAGCTGTGAATAAAGCTTCTGTAAATGAAGAAGCATTAGCTACATTTTTACCTGCAATTTCATAACCTGTTCCATGATCTGGAGAAGTTCTTAAATGGCTTAAGCCTGCTGTAAAATTAACTCCTTTTCCAAAAGATAATGCTTTAAAAGGCGCTAATCCTTGATCATGATAGGTAGCCAAAACTCCATCAAATTGTTTATAGGTTTCAGAACCAAAAAAGCCATCTGCTGCATAAGGTCCAAAAACAAGTTTCCCAGAATCTGCAATTTCAGTAATTGTTGGTTTTATAATATCATCATCTTCTTTACCAATAATCCCTTTATCTCCACAATGTGGATTTAAAGATAAAACTGCAATTTTTGGTTTATTTATACCAAAATCTTGTTTTAATGAAGCATGCATTGTTTCAACTTTACTTTTTATCAATTCTGGAGTAATAGTTTCTGCAACTTTAGAAATAGGAATGTGCCCAGTAATTAAGCCAATTCTTAACTCATCTGTCATTAAAATCATTAAACTATTCCCTTCTAAATTTTCTTCTAAATATTCTGTATGACCAGGAGTTTTGAAAAATTCTGATTGTATATTTTCTTTATTGATTGGTGCAGTTACCAAAACATCAATTTTATTTTCTTTTAAATGTTGTACAGCTGCTTCTAATGATTTGAATGCAAAATTACCAGCTTCTTTAGTTACTTTGCCTAATTCTATTTTAACCTCTTCTTTCCAAATATTTAAAATATTAATTTTATTATGGTTTATTTGGTCTATAGAAGAAATTCCATGCACAGGTGTTTCTAGGTTTAAAGCTTTTTTATGAAAAGAAACTACTTTAGTTGCTCCAAATAAAACTGGCGTACAAAAATCTAACATTCGTTTGTCTTCGAAAGTCTTTAAAATAACTTCAACACCAATTCCATTTAAATCTCCAATTGAAATTCCTACGATTATTTTATCAATTTTATCCATAGTAAACCTTGTAATATGCTTATTTTTGTTGGTACAAAAGTAACTAATTTTTAACGATATGTTTACAGGAATTATAGAAACACTTGGCACAGTAACAAACGTAGTAAAAGAGCAAGAAAATGTGCACTTAACTATTAAAAGTAGTATTACAAATGAACTCAAAATAGACCAAAGTGTAGCTCATAATGGTGTTTGTTTAACTGTTGTTGGTATTAAAGATGATGAGTATACTGTAACAGCTATTAAAGAAACTTTAGATAAAACTAATATTGGTAAACTAAAAACTTCCAATATTGTTAATCTTGAAAGAGCTATGAAATTAGGTGATAGATTAGATGGACATATTGTACAAGGTCATGTTGATGAAACAGGAATCTGTAAAAACATTAAAGATGAAAATGGAAGCACAGTGTATACTTTTGAATACAATTCTAATAAAAATAACGTAACTATAGAAAAAGGCTCTATAACTATAAATGGTGTGAGTTTAACAGTTGTAAATTCTACAAAAACAGGTTTTTCTGTAGCCATAATACCTTACACTTGGGAAAACACAACTTTTAAAACCTTACAAATTGGTGATACAGTTAATTTAGAGTTTGATGTAATTGGTAAATATGTAGCTCGTTTAACAAACTTGTAGAATCATTAAATAGTGGCAAAGTCTAGAGTAAAATACTGTGAAATCTGTAAAAAAGATTTTTCTACCATGTATAGAATTCAGTATAAACTAACTAAAAAATGGGTGTTTACTTGTGAACAGTGTTTGTTAAATGTTAAAAAAGATAATCCTCTTTACGTTTATGGAGGTACCTGGAAAAGATAACTTTTAAATCTTCTCTTCTTTCTTGTGCAAGAAACGAGTTAATTTCATTGATAAATCTAACAAAATAATTTTTGCATTACCATTTCTTTCTATGTGATACATGGCTTCACTAATTTCTTTCTCAATTTCTAAGATGTTTCCTGAATGTACAAAAGGTGCAAATTTAGATAACTGAAAATTGGTTTTTGTTTCCATAAAAACCAACTGATCAGACTTGTAGTTTAATAAAAGTGCTTGTCTAAAAAACTGCAAACAATATTCTAAAAATCGTTTTTGGGTTTCTCTACCCGTTTTTGCAATAGTATCAGACCAAGAAATAAGCTGTTGCACAACAGCAGCATTTCCTTTGGCTTTAAAAGCTGTTCTAATCCAAGCAATAAACCATTCTTCAAAAACCAAATCTGCAGCATCATTGTGTAATAAATGTAAGGCTTTGTTAAAATTACCTTCTGCTTGATGTGCAATATTTGCAGCTTTATTATCGTCAACTTGATGATTAACCCCCAAAGCATTTGCAATATCTTGTTCTGATAATACAGGAAAATGTAAGGCTTGACAACGTGATTTTATGGTATTTATAATCTGCTCTTCATTTTCTGTAACTAATAAAAAAACTGTTTTTTCTGGTGGTTCTTCTATTAATTTTAATAATTTATTTGCAGCAGCAATATTCATTTTTTCTGCCATCCAAATAATCATCACTTTAAAACCACCTTCAAAGCTTTTTAATTTTAATTTTTTTACAACATCTTCTGCTTCGTCTACATTTATTAAGCCTTGCTTATTTTCCACACCAATATGCTGTAACCAATTAAATAAACTTCCATAAGGTTGATTTTCTATAAAATCTCTCCAATCTTCTAGAAACAAATTACTAACTGGGTGTTTTTTAACACTATCGTTAGTGGTTACAGGAAAAGCAAAATGCAAATCTGGATGTTGAAGTTTGTTGCATTTTAAATTACAGGTTTCTGCATCATCAGAAAAATTACATAATAAAAACTGTGCATATGCAATTGCCATTGGCAAAGTACCTGAACCTTCTTTACCTACAAATAATTGGGCATGAGGTATCCTGCCATTTTCTGCAGACTTTTGCAAGTGTTTTTTAATATGATCTTGACCTATAATTTGGTTAAAAAGCATATGCAAATATAGGGTTTTGGAAATTTTTAATTTTAGATTTCGTAATTTTAATATCTAATTTCTTAACATTAAAAATGAAAAAAACACTACAAATTTTAAATGGCCTTGCTCTTGGTTCTGTAATTTTTATAAACTACTTATCTAATACAGGTGCTATGAATGGTAAGACTATTGGCACTATTTCAGATAATATCAACTCACTATTTACACCTGCAGGTTATGCTTTTTCTATATGGGGTATCATTTATTTACTTTTATTGGGCTTTGCAATTTACCAAGGTAAAAGTTTATTTGTAACTGTAAAAAATGATGATTTTATTCTAAAAATTGGGCCTTGGTTTATAGTCTCTTGCATTGCAAACAGTGCTTGGGTTTTTAGTTGGGTATATGGTTTTACAGGACTTTCTTGCATTTTTATATTTTTATTATTGATATCACTCTTAAAAATTGTGGTAAATAATAAAATGGAACTTTTTGATGCTTCTAAGTCTACAATTGTTTTTTTATGGTGGCCTTTTGTAATTTACAGTGGTTGGGTAACTGTTGCAAGTGTTGCCAATGTTTCATCTTATTTAGTGAAAATAAATTGGGATGGCTTTGGTCTATCACCAGAAACATGGACAATTATTATGATAATTATTGCAACTATTATAAACATAATAGTGATTTATAAAAGAAACTTAAGAGAGTTTGCTTTAGTAGGTTCTTGGGCGTTAATTGCAATTGGAATAGCAAATAAAAATGAGTTTAGCACAATTGCAATAGTAGCTTTTTGTGCTGCTGGTTTGCTTTTTATTTTAGCAAGTATTCATGGTTTTCAAAACAGAAATTCTAATCCTTTTCTAAAATTTAATAAAAGTGAATAGCTTTCGAAAACGATACCTTAGATTTTAAGATTTCAACTTTCGTAAACTTAAATAAAAAAGTATTTTTGTTGAAAAGCCATATATAAATTATGAAAACCTTAAACGATTTTAATTTTAAAGATAAAAAAGCCATTATTCGTGTAGATTTTAATGTGCCTTTAAACGATAAGTTTGAAGTTACAGACGCTACAAGAATACAGGCTGCAAAACCTACAATTATAAAAGTTTTAGAAGATGGAGGTAGTTGTGTTTTAATGTCTCACTTGGGACGTCCAAAAGGAAAGCAACAAGAATTTTCTTTACAACATATTGTAAAATCTATAGTAGAAATTGTTGGTTGTAATGTAAAGTTTGTAGAAGATTGTGTTGGGCCTAAAGTAGAAGAAGCTGTTGCTAATTTAGAACATGGAGAAATTTTATTATTAGAAAATTTACGTTTCTATGATGAAGAAACAAAAGGTGATGTCGCTTTTGCAGAACAACTTTCTAAATTTGGAGACGTTTATGTAAACGATGCTTTTGGTACTGCACATAGAGCACATGCATCAACAACAATTATTGCTCAGTTTTTTGATAATAACAAATGTTTTGGTAATTTATTAGCTAGAGAAATAGAAAGTATAGACAAAGTTTTAAACAACTCAGAAAAGCCTGTTTTAGCTATTTTAGGTGGTGCAAAAGTATCTTCTAAAATAACTGTAATCGAAAATATTTTAGACAAAGTAGATCATTTAATTATTGGTGGTGGTATGACATTTACTTTTGTAAAAGCTCAAGGTGGTTCTGTTGGAAACTCAATATGTGAAGATGATAAAATGGAATTGGCTCTAGATATTTTAAAACAAGCCAAAGCAAAAGGTGTTGAAGTTCATATTCCTGTAGATGTAATTGCAGCAGATGATTTTAGCAACGATGCTAACACACAAGTTTTAGATGTTACTGCAATTCCTGATGGATGGCAAGGTTTAGATGCTGGACCAAAATCTTTAGCAATTTTTGATGAAGTAGTAAATAAATGTAAAACTATTTTATGGAATGGACCTTTAGGTGTTTTTGAAATGGAATCTTTTGCAAAAGGTACCATTGCTCTTGGGCATTCTATTGATAAAGCAACTCAAAATGGTGCTTTTTCTTTAGTTGGTGGAGGAGATTCTGTTGCTGCTGTAAAACAATTTGGCTTTGCAGACAAAGTTAGCTATGTTTCTACTGGTGGTGGTGCCATGCTAGAAATGTTAGAAGGTAAATCTTTACCAGGTATAGAAGCTATTTTAAAATAGTTTACAAATAAAAATTTCTTAAAAAGCTGAAAATATAAAATTATATTTTCAGCTTTTTTGTTATAATTATTGCATCATTTGTTACAAATGGCATTGGCATCATTTCTTCTGTTCTTGGTGTAAATTTAAAATTCTCATTGCTTAATAAATCATAAGAAATTTCATTGAGAATAAAATTAAGCTCCTGATTTTTAGCAACAGTAAATGTCAGGTTGACTTCAGAATCTGAATTTGCCATATGATAAATTAAAAAAGTGCCATTTTTTATAGTATAGTTTTTACCTCTTAAAACCAAAGCATCATTTACTTTAAATTGCTGAAAAGTAACTTCGCTTTTAGTTAAAAACTCTAA
Organism: uncultured Polaribacter sp.; assembly: GCA_964565055.1. GTDB lineage: Bacteria > Bacteroidota > Bacteroidia > Flavobacteriales > Flavobacteriaceae > Polaribacter. The sequence goes on from CAZMDC010000002.1 coordinate 39,948, forward strand.
TTTATTAACCTTTCTACTTGGTGTAATAGTTAAGTCTAAAAATCGTTTATCTCCAATAATTGTATCTATATCTATAGTAATTTCTGAAGATTGTATATTTTTAAAATCGGTTTTTTTATGATATTTAAATCGTGTGTTGTATTTGCTTTTAGTCTCTGCATTTTCTACACTTCCTTTTATTGCATTTTCATCAAAAACTTGAGAAGTATAGGAATCTAAAGTAGTATTATAGGTTCCAAAATAGGCTGAGTTGTCATCAGAATTTTGGATGTAAACAATGCTATTTGGTTTTTTATCATCTTTAGAAAAACCGCTATTATAGGTTGCTGTTGCAAAGAAAACCAAGGTTAGTATACCTGTAATTTTTAATAACCAACCCGATTTTTTTTGGTGAAAAGTAAGTATCAATAACCCAAAAATAAATACAATAAAAATTGCACTTACAAATAACATTTTTAAGCCTAAACCTACTGGAAACATTTTTATTAAAGGTGAAAAAATATAAAGTGTAGGTATAGACAATAACGTAAATAAAATACGTTTTAAACGTGTTTCTAAATCTGTAAAAATTGCTATTATTAAAATTAATAATGCACTAAATACTGGTATAATAAAAAAACCTGCTCCTTTTAAATAAAAAGTAATTAAAAAATTAATTATCAACCAAATAAAAATAGGTGCAATTAATAAATCAGTTGTTTTTTCTTGTTTGGAGAAGTAACTGTATACTTTAATAAGAATAAAAATATTTAGAAAAACAAAAGCAGCTATATAAGTATATCCATTATAAGTAAAACCATGCAACATATCTAAATATTGTGGGTGAATAAACAACAAAAGCTTCCATCCATAAAAGGATAAACCTCCACAGAAAATTAACGAAATTAAGAATGGTAAAAAGCCTTTTAACAACCCTTTTAAACTTAACTTATTAAATACCAAACCAAAAAACAAGAGTATTAAAAAAAGAACACTTGCTAATATTAAAAGAGGTGTTACCCAAGAAAATGGATAACTAATCATTTTAATAAAAGGAAAATTTGCATATACTAAATCTACTTCTGATTCGAAATTATCTAAATTTGAATAGGCAAAGTAGTTTAAACTAGTCATTAAATAATCTGCTTGATGCAAAAGCGTTTCTCTATCTAAACGTTCGTAAGAATCTTGTGCTGTGTGATAATCAAAATGATCATCTATAAAAGCAAAATTGAATCCGTTTATATTGGCATCTTGTCTAAAAACAGTTAAATCTGTATCATTAGGTAACTTTTTATAAATGCTATACATTAAAGAATTTGCAACAGGATAATTTGGTTTAGCATTTAAAAACTCGGTTAATAACTTACTATTTTTACCATTAGTTTCCATTAGCATATAGCTTGGCCCTCCACTTCCTCTCGCCTCAAAATTTAATACCAAACCAACATCTTTTGCCCAAGGATGGTTATCTACAAAAGCTTGTGCTCCTAATAAACCCAATTCTTCAGCATCAGATATTAGGATTATAATATCGTTTTTTGGAAGTTGATCTTTAGCTAAAAAAGCTCTAATACCTTCTAGAATAGTAACCACTCCAGAACCTGCATCACTAGCTCCTAAAGAAGAATGTGGATTAGAATCATAATGCGTTAATAATAGTAAGGCTTTACCAGGTGTAGTACCTTTTATTCTTACCAAAATATTTTCTGTAGTTGTACCTGCAATCCATTTTTTATTTATTGCTGTTTGAGTTTGTATTTCTGGTTGTAAACCAAGTTTTGTAAACTCGTTTACAATATAGTTTTGAACATTTTTATGTGCTTCAGAACCTACATAATGTCTTTCTGCACTTATATTTCTTAAATGTTCTAATGCTGTGTATAATGAAAAGCCTGTTTTAACCAAAGCTTCATCTTTAGGCAAACTAGGTTTAGCATCAGAAAAACTCCAGTAAACTACCCCAATAATAATTAGTAAAGAAACTACAGAAGATATTTTTTTCATTTTGATTAATAAGTTTTTATAAAAGTAAGAAATAAAAAAAACTTAAATTAAATGTTGAACGAAACGTAAAATTCTGTAATTTTAGAAAGAACTTAAAACTTATATTATGGGAATTAAAAGCTTTCAAGGAAAAAGAGATGAGACTCAAGGAAAAAATGAAGATCAAATTTTAGTTTCAGATTATATGACTACTAAGTTAGTTACCTTTAGTGCAGACGATTCTTTAGATCACGTAATTAGCCAGTTAATAAAACATAAAATTTCTGGAGGCCCTGTAGTAAATGATAAAAATGAGTTAATAGGTATTATTTCTGAAACAGATTGTATTAAGCATATTTCTGAAAGCAAATACTACAACATGCCTTCTGACACTAACAATACTGTTGGAAAATATATGGTTAAAGATGTAGACACCATTGATAAAGACATGAATATTTTTGATGCCGCTTTTAAGTTTATTTCTTCTCACAGAAGACGTTTTCCTGTTTGCGATAATGGTAAACTAATTGGGCAATTAAGCCAAAAAGATGTGCTAAAAGCAGCCATTAAAGTAAAAGGAAATACTTGGAAATAAGTTTATATTTCTCTTTTAATCAATAAAAATAGTTCATTTTCTAAGGCCAAATATCCTTCATCATAAATATAAAAATAGGTGTTTCCTGTTTTTGTTTTATAAATTGATGTAAAAAATTGAAAATCAAAACCTTTATCATACAACTTCGTTCTTGTAACTTTTGTTTTTCCTGTGGTATTTAATTCGCTTAATATTTTATAGTTTTTTCGAAGTCTATTATTAATATTTCTAATAAGATTTTTACTCTCTTTATTAACTTTATTGTTGTAAGAATTCCTACAATAATCAGAACAAAATTTCTTATCTACTCTACCTTTTACATCAGCTCCACACTCTAAACATACTTTTTTTTCCATAGCTTTTTTTCTCTTTTACACTTTTACATCTCCCCAATTTTCACCAGATTTTATACGATACAATTGTGTAGTAGTAATACCAAACTGACTCGCAATAATTCTTAATCTTGTTTTTCTATTTGGGTCTAACAATTTTTTCTTTATAATTTTTACTTTGCCTTCGGTTAATTTTGCTCCAGATTTTATCCCAAATTTTGCTCTTCTTTTAGGATTGGTTAATTGATGAGCTGTTAATTCTTTTTGGTTTACCCACTTTAAATTTTTATAATAATTATCTGTCAAATTATGGTTGATGTGTATAATAAACTTACCATCATCTTTACGTTCTAAAAAAGCAAAACCAACTGCTCTATGCAGATAAAAATTTTTTCTTCTTTTTGAGTTTTTTACAGGATAACTAAACGTTTCAAAATTATTTATTTTACCAATATGCGAAAGCACAAAAACATCATCAGATACCTCTTTTTTTACCCTTCCATAATTAGAGATGTAAATTTTCTCCTTATCAACATTATAATTTTCTTTTTCAAATAGTTTCCATTTTTCATTTCTAAAAGATTTCATAATAGGCTATTTTATGAAGTAAATATAAGAAAAATATTCATTTACAAACGACTACAAACAATTACAACCGAAAGTAATTGCTTGTTAACCGAGTAAAACTTGACTTGCATTGCATCTTTGCAGTGTTGAATTGAACTAACGAAATTCAGTAATAATAAAAACTTATCTTATGAATACGTTAAGAAACAAAGTACAATTAATTGGTAGATTGGGTCAAGACCCAGAAATAGTAACTTTTAAAGATGGCAATAAAATGGCCAAATTCTCAATGGCTACAGATGATAGCTATAAAGACAAAGCAGGTAACAAAGTTGAACGCGCATTTTGGCACAATATTGTTATAAAAGGTGGTTTAGTAAACGTGGTAGAAAACTACGTAAACAAAGGCCAAGAAATTGCAGTTGAAGGTAAATTAACAAACAGATCTTATGATACTAAAGAAGGAGAAAAAAGATATGTGACAGAAATTTTAGTAAACGAATTGTTGCTTTTAGGTAGTAAATAATTTGATTTTTTTTGTAAGTAAACCTGAATGTAAAAGTTCAGGTTTTTTTGTTTTACTAAAATTTTTAAGTTGATGTTTATCCTATTTTATAACAATGAAAACCTCTTAAAAAGTGGTATTTGTTAAATTATTTCCCATTATCATTTCAAAAAGTATTTTTTGTAACTTACAACATCAATTCTAAAATTAAATCTTATGCCAAATTACACACTAAATATTAACGGAAAAAGTCTCTCAGTAAATGCAGATGCAGATACCCCTTTACTTTGGGTTTTAAGAGATGAACTGAATATGGTAGGCACAAAATTTGGTTGTGGAATTGCACAATGTGGTGCATGTACTGTACATATAGATGGTATTGCAACAAGAAGTTGCCAAATGCAAGTATCTATTTTAGATGATGTAAAAATTACTACTATAGAAGGTTTATCTGAAGATGGTAAGCATCCTGTTCAAGAAGCTTGGAAAGAAATCGATGTTCCACAATGTGGTTATTGTCAAGCAGGCCAAATTATGACTGCCTCTGCTTTTTTAACTGACAATAAAAATCCTTCTGAAGAAGAAATTAGACAAGCAATGCATGGCAATATTTGCAGATGTGCTTCGTATAATAGAATTGAAAAAGCAGTAAAAGTAGCTGCAGAAAAAATGTCATAATCCACTTAAAACTGATAAAAATGAAATCTCAAATCGATACAAATTTTAGTAGAAGAAATTTTTTAAAAACATCAGCTTTAGCAAGTGGTGGCTTATTAATTGGCTTCAATTTTTTAACTGCCTGCAAACCAGAAGCAGAAATGCCTGTAGATATTGCAAGTTTGAACTTTAATGATTTTAATGCGTTTATTAAAATTTCTGATGATGGTTATGTAACTATATTTTCTCCAAATCCAGAAATTGGGCAAGGTGTAAAAACAGCTATGCCAATGATTATTGCAGAAGAATTAGATGTAGATTGGAACAAAGTTACTGTTGCACAAGGTGCTTTAGATACAAAAAACTTTACAAGACAAGTTGCTGGAGGAAGCCAATCTATTAGACAAGGTTGGGACGCACTTAGGCAAACAGGAGCAACTGCAAAACAAATGCTAATAAATGCTGCAGCTTTAAAATGGAATGTTGAAGCTGGTTCTTTAAAAGCATCAAAAGGTATTATTACAAATGCAAATGGAGATGAACTGGGTTATGGTGATGTAGTAAAAGAAGCTGCTGCTTTAGAAGTACCAGAAAATGTAAAACTAAAAGAAACAAAAGACTATACAATTATTGGTAAAGATGCCATAAATGTAGATATTGATAAAATAATTACAGGAAAACCTCTTTTTGGCTTAGATTACAAAGCTGATAATATGATGATTGCTTCTGTTTTAAGACCACCTGCTTTTGGAGAAAAATTAGTAGATTTTGATGATTCAAAAGCAAGAGCTATAAATGGTGTTACTGATGTCATAAAATTTGGTGATAAAGTTGCTGTTTTAGCAAACTCAACTTGGGCAGCTATGAAAGGTAAGAAAGCCTTAACTGCAAATTGGGAGTCTAATAAACCTGAAAGCACAAAAAACCACGATAAAATTCTAACAGAAATTTTAGATGGAAAAAAATTTAAAACAGAAAGAGAAGATGGTAATGTAAACAAGGCTTTTGCTACTGCAGATAAAGTTATTGAAAGAACATATCACTCGCCTTTTTTACCTCATAATTGCTTAGAACCAATGAATTTTTATGCAGATGTAACTGCAGATAAAGTGCATTTGGTTGGGCCTATTCAAACTCCACAATGGACAGTAAATAGAGTTGCACAATTGTTAGAACGCAAGCCTGAAACCATTCATTGCGAAATGACAAGAATGGGTGGTGGTTTTGGTAGACGTTTATATGGTGATTTTGCTTTAGAAGCTGCTGAAATTTCTAGTTTGGCAAAAAAACCAATTAAGGTAGTTTTTTCTAGAGAAGATGATATGACAGCTGGAACTTATAGACCAGCAATTAAATACAGAATAAAAGCATCGCTTAAAGATGGGCAAGTTACAGGCTATCATTTAAAAGAAGCTGCAATTAATGGAAACATGTATGGCTTAATTCCAAACTTTTTTCCTGCAGGCTGTATTCCAAATTACAAAGTAGATACAGGAAATTATGCAAGCAACATTACTACAGGCGCTTGGAGAGCTCCTTATACAAATTTCTTAGCTTTTGCAGAACAATCTTTCTTTGATGAATTGGCTAATGAATTAGGTGTAGATACTATTCAACTACGTTTAGATTTACTACAGAATGTAAAAAATACTACCGATGAAAAAATAGAATATTCTGGACAAAGAATGGAAGATACTATTAAGTTGGTTAGAGAAAAAGCAAATTGGGGGAACTCTAAAGAAGGAGTTTATCAAGGTTTTGCAGCCTATTATAGTCATAACACACATGTTGCAGAAATTGCAGATATCACCCTAAAAGATGGTTACCCAATAATTGAAAAAGTAACTGTTGCTGCAGATTGTGGAATTTTGGTAAATCCAACAGGAGCAAAAAACCAAGTTGAAGGTGGCGTTTTAGACGGAATTGGACATGCCATGTATGCTGATTTTTCTTTCGATGATGGTAAACCAGCATATCAAAATTTTGATAGATACAGGTTAATAAGAATGCAAGAAACACCAAAAGTTGAGGTTCACTTTGTACAAAACGAAGAAAAACCTACTGGTCTAGGAGAACCAGGTTTACCTCCTGCAGGTGGTGCTGTTTCTAATGCAATTCATGCTGCTTTAGGAAAACGACTTTACAACCAACCTTTTGTAAATGAGCTGAAAAAAAGTAATGTATTAGGATAATATTATCAAGCAAAAAAAGCCGCAAATTGCGGCTTTTTCTATTTATAATTACTTCTTCTAATTTTGAGCATCTTTAATTGCTTCGTTTTTCATTTTTTCATTAGGTACAATGGCTACGTTTACACGTCTATTTTTTGCCCTACCTTCAACAGTTGAGTTGTCGTATTTTGGTTGTGTTTCTCCATACCAAAGTGTTTCGAATCTTTGACTTGCAATACCATCACTTACTAAATAGCTAGTAACAGATTTTGCTCTTTTTTCTGATAAACTCATGTTATATGCAGCATCTCCAGTATCATCTGTATGACCAACAACTAAAATGTTTGTATCAGGAAAATCAATAAAAACTTTTGCTAATTTATCTAGTGTTTCTTTAGATTTTTGATTGATATTAGCTTTATTGGTATCAAAATAAACACCACTATTTTCATCAAAAGTTACTACAATACCTCCATCTACTCTTTCTACTTTTGCTCCTGGCACTTCTGTTTCAATCTTTTTTGCTTGCTCATCCATTCTTTTTCCAATAAGTACACCTGCTGTACCTCCTAAAACACCACCTATAACAGCACCAAGTTCACTGTTATTTCCACTGCCTACGTTGTTACCAATAATTGCTCCAATTATAGCTCCACCAGTTGCCCCAATTACACCACCTTTTTGCTTGTTATTTGCGTTTTTTGTGGCTTCACAATTAGATAAAGTAAAGATGATTGACAATGCTAAGATTGATGTATATATTTTTTTCTGTAAAGTTTTCATTTTATTTATTGTTTTGTAAAGTTCATATTAATTAAAAATGGTGATCCATTAACCATTATATTTTGTTGCCAAATCATTGTATTTTCTGAAAGCTGATTCAAAGTTAATCGAAAACCAATATTGTTTTCATTGTTTTTTGGTTTCAATAAAAAATCATAATAACCTGTATTTTCATTTACTTCTTCTATAACAAAAACAAAGTCTCTAATACCTTCTATACAGTTTGGTTTGGTTACATTATACGTTCCTGTATTATTATTTGGTACAAATTTCCAATTACTACCCTCTAAACAAGCTGTATTTGTATCATTAAAGAGTGTTACATTATAATTACCTGTTTTACTGTAATTAATGCTTGTTAATTGCCAATTGCCTTTAATTGTTTTTTGCTGTGTTCTTACGTTTTTAGATGCTCCACAAGAAAATAATAGTATGGATAACATTAATAATAAAGTATTTTTCATGGTTATATTTTTATAAAGACAAAGTACGTGAATAATTGAGTTAGTTGTTTGCTCAAACAAAAAGAAAATTATCCCATATACTTTTTATTTAGAAAAAAGTTTTCTTAGAAATAGATTTCTTGAGCTAAACGAAAAGTGTTTGCATGAGCATTTACAACGATATTTACATCTTTAGAATAACCTCCACCCATAGAGCACATTACAGGTATTTGTGAGTTGTAACAAGTTTGTAAAACAAAACGATCTCTTTCTTTACAGCCATTAATAGTAAGTGCTAATTTTCCTAATTTATCAGTTTCTATAACATCTACACCACATAAATAATAGATAAAGTCTGGTTTTACTTGCTCAATAAGTTTTGGAAGCGTTTCTTTTAAAATAGTAAGATAATCTTCATCTTTTGTTCCGTTTTCTAAAGCAATATCTAAATCTGATTGTTCTTTTTCAAAAGGATAATTTCCTTTACCATGCATAGAAAAAGTGAAAACTGATTTGTCTTTTGCAAAAATTTCTGCAGTTCCATTTCCTTGATGAACATCTAAATCTACAATAAGAATTTTATGAGCTAAACCTTTATTTTGCAAATATTTTGCGCCAATTGCTTGATCATTAAGCATGCAAAAAGCTTCTCCTCTGTTTGAAAAAGCATGATGTGTACCTCCTGCAATATTCATTGCAATACCATTTTGCAAGGCAAATTTACTTGCTTTCATTGTACCATCTGCAATAATAGTTTCTCTTTCAATTAAAACTTCAGATAATGGAAAACCTATTTTTCTTGCTGCTTTTTGATTTAAAGTAATATTTAGTAAATCAAAAAAATATTCGGGTTCGTGAACTGTAAAAAAATGTTTATTATCTGGTATTTCAGGTTCAAAAAAGTTTTCTGAAATACAAGTTCCTTCATACAATAATTGTTGAGGCAACAAATCGTACTTATCCATTGGAAAACGATGCCCTTCTTTTAAAGGATGATTGTAAATTGGATGATGTGCAATTTTTAACAATTTAATCAATAGGGCTTATGGTAACAGTTTCTGATATAAAAGTATTATCATTTATAATTCCTTCAACATATAAATTTATGTTAGAGTTATATTGATTTGGAATCTTAAAGAAGATGTTTCCATCTTTATCTGCTTTTAAATTAGGCTGCCAAGAAATGGTTCCATATTCAGTAAAAAATCTAGAATTATAATCTTGATAAATTGGTGTATAGAATTTTTTAGATGAGTTAAAAGTTAACGGAAAATTATAACTTTCTCTATCATTTTTATCAATAGAATTTGCCTGTGTTTTCTTAAAAGGGTCTGTAACTATTTTAATTACTCCACCTCCACCTCTTAAGCCATAACCAATTCCAGATTTATTAATCTCTATATAATCGACTATGTTTAGTGGAAAATTATTTAAAAAGCCAAAATCTGCTATTTGTACATCATCAATTATAACTAATGGAATGTTATTGTTTGGTGTGCTTGGGTTTGGATTTACAATGGTTAATTCTCCACCAAAATCACTTGTAATAAAACCTCTTCCACTTAAATAAGATGCTAAAGTTTGCCCACCTCTGCTTGTTGTATCATCGAAAACATCTACAGTACCAAAAGTTCTATTTTTAATTTTCTCTATTCTTGTTTCTTCTGTTTTTGTATTTAAAACAATACCATCTAGAACTTCTACGTCTGAAACATTATCAAATACAGGAGATTCAAAGTATTTGTATTTTAAATCTGTTTGGTTTTTATTAAAAGGTATTTTATAATTATCAATTGAAAATTCTGGTACTTGAGAAGGGTAAAACTGCAGCTCTAAGTCTGGTTTTTGGGTAATATTTCTTTTTTTAAGTAAACTAATAAAATATTGCTCATTATCTTCAGGAAAAAGATTTGTTTGCGTAAAGGCATCATCTGTTTCGTTAGGTGTAAAAATTTCTGTTTTGTTATTTTTTAAAGGATAAACTAAAAAACCTTCTCTTGCTTTTCCTTTAATTGTTGCAACTACATTTATACCTTCTTCAAACTTATTAGAAAAATCTATTTCTTTAAATACTTCTTTCCAATCAAAAGAACTCCAACCTTGAGTAATTAATAGGTTGTCTAAATCATATTTTTCTTTTTCGAAATTAAAACCTGCAAAATAGTAATTTGCATTTTCTATAAAACCTCTAACATAAGGTTCTAAGTAAGTTTGAGATAGTATATTTGAGTTAAAACGATATGAGTTTGTGTTTTTTGGTAAAACAGAAATACTTAAATTCTGTACTTTTTGTAAATCTATGCTTTTATTTATTTTTAATTCAATTGTGGTTGAATCTGTAGCTAAAGTTTGCTTTTCTAAATTAATCTTAGCTGTAGATATTCCATTGTAGTTAAAATACAAACGCTCTAGAATAGGGATTTCTTTTTTTGCATCAAAAAGAGTAAAAATATTTATACCAGGAGATAAATCTTCGGCATTAATTATTTTTGATACTTGTAATTGATTATCAAACTTAAATGAAATGGTTTTAATTTTTTTATTGCCATCATGAACTGCAATAAAATAGGTTTTATCTTTAACAAGATCTAGTGTTTCATTGTTTATAAAAAAAGAAAGACCAACTTTTTCTCTAAGATTAGATAATGATAAAGAGATTCCTAATTTTTCAATATTTTCGATTTCCTTTTCTAATAGGGTTTCGTCTTTTTCTATAACTACAGAATAAGATTGTCCAAAACTTGGAATTAATGGCACTTTAGCAATACCAAATTGGTTTAATTGAAATTCTGAAATTATAATATCATTAGACATCAACTTACCTTTAGCAAAAGATAATCCAAAGCCTTGTTTGTTTTTAACAACAATACCAAGATTATTATTTGTTTTTGATATTAAATGGCCTGCTTCTGGTAATACTTGAATTGTAAATTCTTCTTTTTCTAAGGAGTTTGTAGCATTATTATTAGCTAAAACTAAAAAAGATTGTTCATAATAGTTGCGTTCATTAAAATTTAACATCCAGTTTGTATATGCTCTAAAAGTATATACTCCAGGAGTAAATGAACTATCTATTTTAAAGGTATTATGTGCTAAACCTTTTTTTACTTGAATTAATTTTTCTTTTACAATTTTATTTTTGTCATTTGAAATTGTACAATATAAATTATGAGTTATTGTTAATGCGCTTTTATTAGACTTATCAATAACATAAGCAGAAAAACCAAGCATTTCATTATTTAATAAAGTAGATTTGTTTAAATGAGCGTAAACTAACTCTCTTGTTGTAAAACCAGAATCTTCATAAGAAGAAACAATATTTTCTTCTACAGTTTGTGCTTTGCTTGAGAAACTGTAGAACAGACTAAAAGCAATGAAAAAGTTGAGAATAAGTAGTTTATTTTTTTTCACAATATATATTATAAGGTTTTATAAAGGTAAGACTCAAAAAAATAAGAATAGTTTAAGCAAATGTTAAACTTTATAGAATTATTTTTAATTTTTTGTACTAGTTTTTGAATAATAAACTTCTGTATACTTAAATAAAAATAGTGATAATTTATTGGTGAAAGTATTAAGTTTAAGCTTTAACAAACTCTTTTTCAATTTCTTCTAAAGATTTTCCTTTTGTTTCAGGCACAATTTTTAACATGATAAAGAACCCAATAAGTGCAATAATTCCAAATATAAAGAAAGTCATAGCATTACCTAAATTTGACAATTCCCAAGGAAAAATTAACTGAACAATAGAGCTTATCAACGAGTTTATAAAAGCAATAACTCCTATTGCTAAACCTCTATATTTTAAAGGATATAACTCTGATAATAACACCCACATTACAGGGCCTAAAGAAAATGCAAAACACGCAATAAAACCTAAAATACCAACTAAAACCAAATTTGCATTGATAGTTGTTGCAGCTTCTAAAATAGCACCATCATTTTTACTGTAAGTTTGATTTCCTAAAATTGATTTTAACTCATGCTTAAAATCAACATCAAATAAATAAGTTTTGTTTACAATTGATTGTAACTTTTCTGAGCCTTTAAAAGTTAAATTTTCTACTTTTTCTGATGTTAATTTATAAGAAGCTTGCTTAAAACCATAAGCACACAATAAAAGGCTAAATGCAATGCCAAATGTACCCACTAGCAACAAAGGTCTTCTACCCATTCTATCTATTAAATACATAGCAATAATTGTAAAAACAACAGTTACAGAACTTAATAAAATACCTGAAGAAAATGCAGCATCTGTTCCAATACCTGTTTGTTTAAAAATTGATGTAGCATAAAAATAAACTGCATTAATACCCGTAATTTGCTGTAAAACACCTACTACTAAACCAACAATAAAAATAAAACGCAAAGCTGGCATTATCAACTCTTTAATGTTAACTTTTGTTTTGTTTTCAGCTTTGTCAATATTAATTTGAATGGCCTTTATTTCAATATCTGCAATTGTTTTTCCATGAATATTATTCAAAACAGACTTGGCTTCTGTAAGTTTATCTTTTAAAAACAACCACCTAGGACTTTTAGGCACAAAAAACAAAGCTATAAAATACAAAAATGCAGGAAGCAACTCAACACCCAACATCCATCTCCAAACGTTTGCATCTGTTAAAAACGAATTTTCAAATCCATTGTATTTGTTAAAAAAGTAATTACTTAAAAAAGCAGCAAAAAAACCAAGAACAATATTTAGTTGTTGAATTGCTACAAGTTTCCCTCTGTTTTTAGCAGTAGAAACTTCTGCAATATACATTGGAGCTAAAACTAATGCAGCTCCAAAGGCCAAACCACCAATCATTCTAGCTATGTACAACATTTCATAAGAAGTTGCTATTGCAGAAAATAAGGCAGAAACTGCGTATAAAAATGCAACACAAATTAGTATTTTTTTACGTCCAATTTTATCACTTAATCTTCCAGAAAAGAGCATAGCAATCATGGCTGCAAAAGAAGGCGAACTTACTACCCAACCAGATTGAATATCTGTTAAATTAAATTCAGGACCAGCATAAGACATAACACCAGAAATAATTCCAGCATCAAAGCCAAATAAAAAACCTCCTAGAGAAACAACAAATGAAATAAATACTAATTTTTTAGACATTTAGTAAATATACTAACTTATTTGCTGTCCGTTTTTTACAGTTTTTTCTGGTTCTACAAACGCTAATTTTCCATCTGGAGTATCTGTCATTAAAATCATTCCTTGGCTTTCTACACCTCTAATTTTTCTTGGTGCTAAGTTTACTAAAACAGAAACTTGTTGCCCAATAATTTCTTCTGGAGTAAAACTCTCTGCAATTCCAGAAACAATGGTTCTAGTATCTATACCTACATCAACTTTTAGTTTTAAAAGTTTTTTAGTTTTAGCTACTTTTTCTGCTTCTAAAATAGTACCTATTCTTATATCTAGTTTGGTAAAATCATCAAATTCAATGGTTTCTTTTTGAGGTTCTACCACCTTTTTTTCTTGCTCATTAGCCAATTTTGTAGCTTCTAATTTTTCTAATTGAGCTTCAATAGTTTTATCTTCTATTTTAGAAAACAGTAGCTCTGCTTTATTAATTTGATGATTTTCAGATAATAAAACATCTTTTTGAGAAACATCATCCCAAGTTAACGTTTCATCAAGGTTTAAAATTGATTTTAATTTAGCTGATGTAAATGGTAAAAATGGCTCTGCAACAACAGCTAATGCCGCTGAAATTTGTAAAGCAACATACATTATTGTTTTTACGCGCTCTTCATCAACTTTAATTACTTTCCAAGGTTCTTCGTCTGCTAAATATTTGTTTCCTAATCTTGCTAAATTCATTAATTCTTGGCTTGCTTCTCTAAACCTGTATCTCTCTACAGATTTACCAATGATATTTGGATATTCTTTTACAGCCGTTAAAACATCTTCATCAATTTCAGTAAAATTATTTGGCTTAGGTAAAATTCCATTATAGTATTTGTTAGTTAACACTACTACTCTATTAATGAAGTTCCCAAAAATAGCCACCAATTCATTATTATTTTTTGCTTGAAAATCTTTCCAAGTAAAATCGTTGTCTTTGCTTTCTGGAGCGTTTGCAGTTAAGGTATAACGTAATACATCTTGCTGATTTGGAAAATCTTCTAAATATTCATGTAACCAAACAGCCCAGTTTTTAGAGGTTGATAGCTTATTACCCTCTAAATTTAAAAATTCGTTTGCAGGCACATTATCTGGTAAAATATAATCTCCATGAGCTTTTAACATACTTGGAAAAATAATACAGTGAAAAACAATGTTATCTTTCCCTATAAAGTGTACCAATTTTGTATCATCTTTTTTCCAGTAATCTTCCCAATTTTTACCTTCTCTTGCTGCCCATTCTTTAGTTGATGAAATGTACCCAATAGGAGCATCAAACCAAACATACAACACTTTTCCATCTGCACCTTCTACTGGCACAGGAATTCCCCAATCTAAATCTCTGGTTACAGCTCTTGGTCTTAATCCATCATCTACCCAACTTTTTACTTGTCCATAAACATTGGGTTTCCAATCATTTTTATGCCCTTCTAAAATCCATTCACGTAAAAAAGATTCATGTTTATCTAAAGGTAAAAACCAATGTTTGGTTTCTTTAACTGTAGGGACATTACCTGTAATTGCAGATTTTGGGTTGATTAAATCTGTAGCATTATGACTTGTCCCACAACTTTCACATTGATCTCCATAACTTTCTTCGAAACCACATTTTGGGCAAGTTCCAACAATGAATCTGTCTGCTAAAAACTGATCTGCTTCAGCATCATACAACTGTTCTGAAACCTCTTCAATAAAATTACCATCATTATACATTTTGATAAAAAAATCTGAAGCTGTTTTATGATGAATTTCTGCTGATGTTCTTGAGTAATTATCAAAAGAAATTCCAAAATCTTCAAAAGATTTTTTAATAATAGTATGGTATTTATCAATAATATCTTGAGGAGAAACACCTTCTTTTTTGGCTCTCATAGGTATGGCTACACCATGTTCATCTGAACCAGAAATATAGGCTACATCTTTACCTTTTAAACGTAAATAACGTGCATAAATATCTGCAGGTACATAAACCCCTGCTAAATGACCAATATGAATTGGCCCATTTGTATAGGGTAAAGCTGCTGTAATTGTATATCTTTTTGGAGCACTCATAAGGTTTCTCTTAAATTTTTGGAATTATTTTTGTAGTGACAAAAGTACGAAAAGGAATTTTTTAAACCGATTGAAAATAGATACATTTACTTCTGTAAGATATTTAATTATTAAAACTTAGAACCCAAATTTATTTTGAAGAAATTTATACTGATTATTACACTTTTAACTTTTTCAAACTCAGTTTTTTTTGCTCAAGAAAGTTTATTAAAACCTTCGTATTTAAAAATTGGAGATACCATTGCTATTGTTGCACCTGCTGGAATTTTAAAAAATAGACAAGCTACTATTGAAAAAGCAAAGAAACTTGCAGAAAGTTGGGGTTTACATGTGGTACTAGGAAAAAATATTTACAATAATGGAAACCATTTTGCAGGATCAGATAGTGAACGTTGTCAAGATTTTCAGGATGCTTTAGATAATAAAAATATCAAAGCAATATGGGCAGCAAGAGGTGGTTATGGCTCTGTTAGAATTTTAGACAAATTAGATTTTACAAGTTTTCTCAATCAACCAAAATGGATTATTGGCTATTCTGATATTACTGCATTTCACAATCACATTCATAATTTAGGTGTAGAAACTATTCATGGAATGATGGCAACAAGTATAGAAGAAAAACCAGAAGAAATTATTGAAACCATTGCTACTTTTAAAAAAGCACTTTTTGGTGAAAATTTGGAGTACGCTATTACTTCATCGAAATACAATCGTTTGCTTAATGAGGAAAAAATTGAAGGGCAAATCATTGGAGGAAATTTGGCAATTTTAGCTTCTATGTTGGGTTCAAAAAGTCAACTTGATACAGAAAATAAAATTTTATTTATAGAAGAAATTGGCGAGTATAAATATTCTATTGACAGAATGTTACAAAGTTTAAAAAGAGCCAACTATTTTAAAAATGTTAATGCTGTTGTTATTGGTGATATGAGTCTCATCAAAAAAAACACAACAAAATGGGGGAGCTCTATTGAACAACTCATTTTAGATGCAATTCCAGAAAACATTCCTATTATTTTTGATTTTCCTGCAGGTCATGAAGCAGACAATAGAGCTTTAATTTTTGGAACAAATCTTTCTATAAAAGTTGATGAAAAAAGTAATCTAATAAACTTTAGTTTTAATTAAATCAAATGGCAGAACACAATGATTTAGGGAAAAAAGGAGAGCAATTGGCCATCGATTTTTTACAAAAAAACAAGTATAAAATCCTTGAAAAAAACTACAGATACTTAAAAGCAGAAGTAGACATTATAGCTCAAAAAGGAGAAGTTTTAGCAGCTATAGAAGTTAAAACAAGAACTTCTGCTTATTTTGGAAATCCAGAAGAGTTTGTAAATCCTAAGAAAATAAAACTCTTACTTTCTGCTATTGATAATTATGTAATTGAAAATGATTTAGATGTTGAGGTTCGTTTTGATATTATTGCAATTATTACAAATCAAAAAAAAACAAAAATTGAGCATTTAGAAGATGCTTTTCTACATTTTTAAATAAATTACATCTTTTCGATAAACGCTTTTACATCTTCAATTTCATTTGGCTTTGCAATAATTTTCTTGTTTTTATCTAAAATAAAATAAGAAGGAGTTGCATTAATTTGATACGTTCTTGCTGTTGTGTTTTCCCACTTATTTAAACCTAAAACATTGTGCCAACCTTTTAGATTTGCTTTTTTATAAGTTTCCCAAACATATGCATCGTTTTCTAATGCAAAAGCAACCACTTTCATGTTAGGCTTGGTTTTCATATAGGTATACAATTGTGGAATTTCTCTTAAACAATGAGAGCAACCTGTACTCCAAAAAACCAACACATAATGTTCTGCATCATTTAAAGTAGAAAGCTTAATTGAATTGCCATTTTCTGTCCAAGAAAAATCTGGAGCAACTCTACCAACCTCAGCAGCAAAAAGAGCAAGTTTATCAGTTTTAAATTTTGTGTTCTGAATATTAATTGAAAGTTTATTATAATGATTGTCAAAGAGATAATCTATCATCTCTAAATTTTTAGAAGCTTCAAACTGTTCTACTAAAAACTCAATAATATCTCTTTTATATGTTGGGCTTTTAATTTTAGAAAGCACTGTGTTTACAGAAGATTTGTATAGTTCTTGTTGTTTTTCTAAATCATCTGAATAGTTGATATAAAACACATAATCTAAAATTCTATTGGTTAAAAAAGAGGAATTGACTAGAGCTTTATTCGTAAAATCGAGTTTATCAAAAAATGTGTTTTTAATATGTGATAAATATGCATTTACATTAGTTAAAATCTCTGCTGGATTTGTTCTTGCACTTGCTTTTACAAATGGTGCAACAAATAAATTTTTAGACTTTATATTATAATCTTGTTGTACTTTATTTACAGTATTGTATGCGTTTTTATATTGTTCACTTAATTGTAAATCTGGGTTTTGCAAGGCAACAACCTGAATAGAATCTAGCTTTTGCTGAACTTCTGTAATAGCATTAATGTAATCTTTGTAAAATTTATTTTCTGATGAATCTGAAAATGCAATAGTTTCTTGAGGATAATCTGGATTAAAAATAAAAGATACATCTTTTTTGTTATAGAAAAAATCTACAAATCCTGCACCTTCTAATCTGTAAGTAGCTCTATAAGCACCAGGCTTTGCAGATAAAGGTAATTGTATTTTAAAACTACCTGCAACTTCTTTTTTACCACCAACTAAAATAGTATCTGTTTTAATTTTCGTGTTATTTACGAACACTTGTTTGGTACCTTCTATTTTATATAAAATTACCCAATCACTTTCTAGTTTTGGGCTCATAACTCCTGTTACAGAATTTTGTGCAACAATAATTGTTGATGCAAATAATAAAAATGGTAGTATTTTTTTAATCATTTTAAAGCTATTTTACTTTGTATATTTCTTTTTCAAGAAGTATACCAAAAATACTATTTCTCTATTAAAATGGGTATATTGTAACGTTAAAATAAGTAAATATGTCTTTTTCTGATAAAATAATATGGATAACTGGTGCTTCTTCTGGAATAGGGAAAGCTTTGGCTATAGAACTATCAAACCAAAATGCGAAACTAATATTATCTTCTAGAAAAGAAGCAGATTTAGAGTGGGTAAAAAAGCAATGTAAAAACACCAATAATGTTAAAATTGTAGCATTAGATTTAGAAGATTTCAAAAATTTAGAGGATAAAGCCACTAAAGCAATTGCTGCTTTTGGTAAGGTTGATGTTTTGGTAAATAATGGAGGAATTAGTCAACGTTCTCTTTTAATTAATACCTCTATTACTGTTGATAAGCGTATTATGGATATCAATTATTTAGGAAATATTGCATTATCTAAAGCTATTTTACCACACTTTATTAAAAATAAAAGTGGTCAGCTTGTAATTACGTCTAGTATTGTTGGTAAAATTGGTACCCCTTTACGTTCTAGTTATGCTGCAAGTAAACATGCTTTACATGGGTTTTACGATAGTTTACGAGCAGAACATTATAAAGATAATATTGATGTAACTATAGTTTGTCCTGGTTTTGTAACTACAAATATTTCTAAAAATGCTTTAACTGGTGATGGCTCTGCACAAAATAAAATGGATGATGCTACAGCAAAAGGCATTCAGCCAGAACGTTTTGCAAAATTGATGGCAGAAGCTATTCTACATAAAAAACAAGAAGTCTATATTTCTGGAGCAAAAGAAAAATTGGGTGTTTACGTAAAACGATGGTTCCCAAAATTGTTTGCAATTCTTATTCGAAAAATGAGTGTAACTTAATTTCTAAAAATACTCTAAACCTTCAAAATAAGCAACAATAGCCTCTTTCATTAAAACAGTTTGTTCACCTGGTTTTAGATTGGGTAAGTCTGTTAATATTTTATAGTGTGGCCAACCATCTTCATCAAAATAATCGAATTCATAATAACCATAAGGCTCTAAGAGTTTGCATATGGCAATATGCATAAGATTCATTTTTTCATCTTTTTTAAAAGTTCTATGACCTTGCCCCAGTTCTTGGACACCAATTAAATAAATAATTCCATCTACATTTAAAGGATCACCTTCAGAAAAATCTTCGGTTAATTTCGTAACCAAAAGATTCCATTTTTCTTTTAAATTATTCTCTTTTGTCATAAAAAATAGTAAAGTGTAAAGATACAATGCCCATTTTTAATTTGATGAAATTAAATGTAGATTTACACAAATTAAACATCATGAACGTTATTGATATTATAATTTTAGTAATATTACTTTTTGCGGCTGTAAGAGGTTTTTTAAAAGGGCTTTTTGATGCTGTTGCTTCTTTGGTTGCAATTGTTGCTGGTGTTTTTTGTGCTATTCATTTTTCTTACTATGCAGAAAATTTTTTAACAAGTTCTGTTTTAGAATGGTCTGAACAAACCAATAGAATTGTGGCCTTTGCAGTTACTTTTTTAGGTGTTGTTTTGGCTGTTGTTTTTGTAGGAAAAATATTAACCAAACTAGCAGATATTACTGCTTTAGGTTTATTAAATAAAATTTTAGGGGCAATTTTTGGAGTTTTAAAATGGGCTGTTCTTTTAAGTATTATTATTATGCTTTTTGATAAGTTTAATAAAACGATTCCGTTTGTAGACAAAGAAATGTTAGAAACTTCTGTATTTTATGATCCTATAAAATCTATTGTACCAACTTTATTTCCAGCTATTTTAGATGATGAAAACTCATCTTTACAATTTATAAATAGCTAATTTAATTCATAAAAAAAAGCTGAACATACTGCTCAGCTTTTATCTTTTTAGTAAAAAATTGCTTGTTAAAGCATGGTTACTTTACCTGTTTGTAAAGAGTACACACCACCTACAATTTTAATTTTACCAATATTTTCTAAATCTGCTAGAATTTCACTTCTTTCACGAATTCTATCCATGGTTAAAAGCACATTGTTTTCCACAGTTTTAGCAACAAATTCAGGGTTGGCAGAACTATTATCTCCATCAATTTCTTTTGCTGATTTTTTAACAGCTGGCATTATATTAGATAATAAATGGGTAATGTTACCCAACTTAACATCATCGCAAGCAGCTTTTACAGCACCACAGCTTTCGTGGCCAAGTACAAAAACTAATTTACTACCAGCAACTGCACACGAGTACTCTAAACTACCTAAAATGTCTTCATTTTCAAAATTTCCTGCAACTCTTGCTACAAAAATATCACCAATTGCTTGGTCAAAAACTTGTTCTACTGGTACTCTAGAATCTATACAAGATAATACTACAGCTTTTGGATATTGACCTGTTGTAGTTTGCGACACCAAATCTAAATGTGCAACCTCAGCTAAGCTATTGTCTGTAAAACGTTTGTTACCTTCTAATAATTCTTGTAAAACATCACTAGGTGTTAAGTTTTCTTGTGTTTCTTTATTTATGGCTGTATTTCTCATGGTATTTATTATGATTTTTTTTCTAATTTAAAAAATTCTATAAAACTATCTGGATTTTCTACAATTCCTCTTTCTGAGATAATTTTAATATCTATATTTCTTTCTTTTGCTTTAAATGCAAAGTCTTCTAATATTTCTACAATATCGTTATCTAAATAGCTTGTTTTTCTAACATCTAGCTCTAAATATGTTTCTTTTGGTAGGCTGTCTAATTCATTTAAAATTGCACCTTTATTAAAAAATGTAACTTGTTCTGCTAAGGTCATTTTTATTCTGTGCTTTCCATCACTTTTATCTTCAATGTGTAAAAAGTGAGAGTTTTGAAAACTTTTTATTAGAATAATAACAACTCCTACACCAAGCCCCATACCAATACCAACTAATAGATCTGTAAAAACAATACCTACAACAGTTACTGTAAAAGGTATAAATTGTTTCCATCCTAAGTTCCACATTTGCTTAAATAAAGCTGGCTTTGCTAATTTATAACCTACAATTAATAAAATTGCAGCTAAAACTGATAATGGAATTTTATTTAGTAAAGTAGGTATTAAAATTACTGAAATCAATAATAAAAAACCGTGTATAATTGCTGATAATTTGGTTCTACCTCCAGACTGTATATTTGCAGAACTTCTTACAATTACTTGTGTTACAGGTAAACCACCTATTAAACCAGATAAAATATTACCTGTACCTTGTGCTAATAACTCTCTATTTGTTGGAGTTACATTTTTATGAGGGTCTAACTTGTCTGTAGCCTCTACACATAATAAAGTTTCTAAACTTGCTACCAAAGCAATAGTAAAACCTACAACCCAAACTTCTGGGTTTGTAATAGCTCCAAAGTTAGGGAAACTAAACTGTCCTAAAAAAGAGTCTAAACTATCTGGTACTGGAACACTTACCAAATGCTCTTCACTTATACCAAATTTCGATCCGTTACTAGATAATACAAAATATACAATACCAAACACAACAGCCACTAAAGGCCCTTGAATAAGTTGAAATATTTTTCCTTTTTTAGATAAAACTTCGTTCCACAAAATTAATATTCCTAAACCTACAATACCAACAATAGTAGAACCTAAACTGATATTATTTATTGATTTAAAAATTTCTGAAAATGTATTTTCTCCATCAACTTGAAAGAAAGCAAAATCTCCTTCAGGATCTGCATCATAGCCAAAAAAGTGAGGAATTTGCTTTAATATTATTATAATTCCAATACCTGTTAACATACCTTTTATTACAGATGAAGGAAAGTAGTATCCAATAATACCTGCTTTTAACACTCCAAAAAGTAATTGAATAACACCTCCAATAACTACTGCAACTAAGAAGTTTTGATAACCTCCTAAAGTACCAATGGCAGTTAAAACTATTGCAGCTAAACCTGCAGCTGGCCCACTTACTCCTATTTTAGAACCAGATAATGCACCTACTACTATACCCCCAACAATACCAGCTATTAAACCAGAAAATAAAGGAGCTCCACTTGCTAATGCAATACCTAAACAAAGTGGTAATGCTACGAAAAACACTACAATACTTGCAGGTAAATCGCTTTTAATATATTTAAACATATATAAATGATTTTAACTCTAAAAATATATTTAGAGTATTTTGAATTTTGATTGATTTTTTTACTTAATAAACGATACGTTATGATAAGTCTTTGGGAGGTGGAGTCGTAATCTTTGGATATTCAGAAAAATAATTTTTTGACTGATAACTAATATTTTTCTTTTTTTGAATTTTATTTAAAACCAAGAAAGAGTTTTCATTTTCTGAAGTTATCTTTAGCTTAATTTCTTGTACAGAGCTGTTACCTTCCTCTTCTTCATTCATATTAAGAAGAAAAGAAAGATTTATGCTATCATCAACCACACTGACTACTGTAGGAGCAATCAATAAAGTTGAAAATATTAGTGTAAAAAAAAGTGCTAATTTAGCTCTCAAGTTAATTTTTGTTTTTTTGTAAAAGTAAGAAAGTTTTGAAATTTAGTGTTAAATAATGTCAGAAAATTAATCTAGTAGTTTAATTTCATTGGCAATTATCCAGCCTATTTTACCATCAGCCAATTTAATTTTTTTCCAGTTATCTACACTGTCTAAAACAAGTACTTTAGTACCTTCATGCAAGTTAAAAACTTCTTCTGAGTTTAACGTTGGTGCATTTCTAACTTCTGTTTCTTCTGCAAATACAATAGCTACTTTATTTTTCTTTGCAAAACTATATTGGTTTACTGTAATAATAAAAATAATTATAAGAAATATAAAACTAATGCTACTAGAAGTAAAGTAAAAGCGTTTTATTCCAGGTTTAAACGCGAAGTAAAATAGAAGGAAAAATAAGCTACCCAAAAACGAAAAGATTACTGCTAGAATAGCCCACTCATTATAGGTTAGCTTTTGTAAATAGTTTGCGTTTAGCTTTTGAAAAAAAGTTTTTGGTAATTCTTCTATATTATCTAAAGCCAATCGTTGTGCAAAAACCAAATTGTTCTTTACATCTTCATTATCTGGGTCTAACTGCAAAGCTTTTTCATAATAGAAAATAGCAGGCCCAACCTCATTTAATTTATAGTGTGCATTTCCTAAATTATAGTATAATTCTGGTGAAACTAATTCAGAAGTTTCTAGTGTTTTATATAACTCTATCGCTTTTTCATAGTTCTGTTGTTTGTACATTTCATTCGCAGAATCAAATATATTTTGCTCATCTTGAGCAATAACGTTGTTTGCTAATATCAGCAATAAAAATAAAAATTTTTTCATCTTATAACTGTTTATCTAATTCAACGATTACCTGTTTTGCTCTTTCATATTCTTGCTTCATTTCTGTATTGGTTACAGGTGTATATCTTGCAAAATCTGACGCTTTTAAAACATCTATAAACTGTTTTACATTTGTTTCTTTTACGTTTCTTTTTAAAAGAATAATGGTAATATTTTCTTTACTAATATCAGCGGTTTCTACTCCCAATTTTGCTTTTAAATAATTATGTAAAGCTCTTTCTAAAGCTTCGTAAAAAGCTTCTTTTTTACCAATAAGTTTTTGTGCTTCAGAAAGGTATTTTTTAGCCAATCGTTCTGCTTTACGTTGTTTTCTTCCTGTTACATCACTATTTCGTTTCTCATTGTTTTTTGCAATGAGGATTCCTATTGGAATTAAAACTAAAGGTAGTATTAGCAACACATAAAATAAATAAGATTTATAAAAATCACTATCGTCTTTTTTAACCAGAGTCGTATTATTTTCTATGTATCTAAAGTTTTTACCAGAAGAAACTATATTCTTTTTTTCTATAGTATTTGTATCATTACTTGTAACCACTTCTTTACCTTCTGTAACATTTACATATAAATCATTTGTAAAAAGTGTACTGTATTTTTCTGTATCAGGATTAAAATAAGAAAAAGAAATATTCGGAATTTTATATTTGCCTTTAAACTGTGGCACAATTGTATAGGTATCAGAAAAAGAACCAGATAACCCATTGCTGCCTACTCTTACGTTTTCTTGTCTTTCTGGTTGATATATTTCCAACTCTTTTGGTGTTTGTACAGTTGGTAATTCAAAAAGTTTTAAGTTTCCTTTACCAGAAACTGCCACTTTTATTTGAGAAGATTCATTTGCTTTCAAAATCTCTTTGCTTAAAGAAACATCGAAATTAAAATTACCAACAGCACCTGTAAAGTTTTCTGGTTTGCCTTCTAAAGGTAAACTTTTTGGGCTAACCACTTTTTTTACTGAGGCAAATTCTTTTTTAATATTTTTGGTGATTACGTTACCAAAAAAGTCTGCTCTTCCTGTAGGAACTCCAATAACAATATCCATTTTCATTGGATCTATTGTTAATCTGCCTGTTTTTGTTGGTATTAAATACGCTTTTTGTAAAACAATATATCTATAATTCTCTCCATTATATTTTCCCATTTTTACTGGGAAACCATTTATTTTTATTTCCTGATTCCAAAACCCATTGTATTGTGGTGCTTCTGTTACAGAGGTATCATAAACACTTACATTTTCGCTAACATACAACCTGTATTCTACGTAAATACCTTCACCAACAAAAGGTCTTGATTTTGATATTTCTGCTACTAAATGTATGTTTTGCTCTGCAATATAATCTGGATCGTTTGGATTGTCTGGTTCTGCAATAGGTTCTGTTACAATAACCTTCATCATTTTAGAATCTATAGTTCTACCATTTATTTTGATGTTTGCAGGCTGTATAATAAGTTCACCTCTTCTTTTTGGTTTTAAAATGTAACTATAAGATTGAGAGAAGCTTACTTTTCCATTAATCCAAGATTGGCTTACAGATTGACTTGGGCCTTGTATAACATCAAAATCTTTGAAGTCTGGTGCTGTAAAGTTATCTGCACCTTGTTTGTTAATTGAGTATTCTATTCGTAAACGTTGATTTAAGCCTAATTTATTTTTACTAACAGAAACACTTAACTCTGCTTGCTGTGCAAACAATGTTAAGCTAAGTAAGCTTATACAAAATGTTACGTAAAATTTCAACTTCATCTTCTTACCTACTAAATAGTTTTACCAATCTTTTTCTTGTTTTGTTTTTTTGCCTTGTGCTTTTTTAGCATTCATTTTTTTTTGTGTCTTCTTTTCCTCGTTATTTAAGCTTTCTAATAACTGCTTAATTTGCTGAGGTGACATTTTACCTTGTTGTGGCTTTGGTTTTTGGTTTTGATCTTTCTTATCGTCTTTTTTAGGATCTTTTTTTTGGTCTTTGTCTTTATCTCCTTCACCATCTTTATCATCCTTTTTGTCCTTGTCATCTCCTTCTTTCTTATCCTGATCTTTGTCTTTATCTTTATCTTGATCGTCTTTATCTTTTTTATCCTGATCTTTTTTGTCTTTATTTTTATCCTTGTTTTGGTCGTCTTTATTCTCTTGATTTTCTTTATCCAACATTTTCTGTGCAACTGCTAAATTATAACGAGTTTCATCATCTGTAGGATTGTTTCTTAACGAGTTTTTATAAGCGTCTACTGCACCTTGGTAATTTTTGGTTTCCATGTGTGCATTTCCAATATTATGATAAGCTTGTGCTTTTGTTATTTTATCTTCTGCAGTTTTTGCAGTTAATTCATATTGAGGTAAAGCTTCTTTAAAATTTTTATTTTGATATAAAGCGTTTCCTAAGTTGTAGCTTGCTTTATCGTAAAAAGAACTGTTTCCTAAAGCTTTTTTGTAAGCTACAGAGGCATCTGTGAATTGCTTGTTTTGATACAATTCATTTCCTTTTCTAACCATACTTCTTGCTTTACGTTGCAAAGCTGTAGAGTCTTTTTGAGCTGCAATTTCTTTTACAGAAAACAGCATCAAAAAGAGTATTGCTATTTTTAAATATGTTTTCATATTACTTGTTTTTTACTTTTTCTTCGTTAAATAAATCTACCTTTTTTAGCCATTTTGTTTTCTTATCAAATAAGAAAATATCTAATAGTAAAAAGAGAATTCCTGCTCCTAAAAACCACTGAAATTGGTCTTTATAATCAGAGAATTGTTTAGTTTCGAATTCGTTTTTTTGAGCATTTGCTATAACATCAGATATAATATCTACTGGTCTTTCTGTAACATTACCATCTACATATTTTCCATTTCCAACATCTGCAATGCCTTCTAAAACATCTGGAGTTAATTTTGTAATTACAGTTTCGCCTTTATTGTCTTTTTTATAACCAATCATGGCTCCATTTAAACGCATTGGAATTGGCCCTCCTTTTTCTGTACCAACACCAATGGTGTAGATCTTTACACCATCATTAGACAAATTCTGTGCCACTTGTTTTGTTTCTTCTTGATGGTCTTCACCATCTGAGATAATTACTAAAAAACGATTAGTTTGCTCATCATTATTATAGTAGGTTTTCGCTAATTCTAAAGCTTCATTTATAGCTGTTCCCTGACTTGAAACCATATCTGGATTTGCATTTTGCAAAAACATATTAGCTGCTGCATGGTCTGTAGTTATTGGTAAAAGTGGATATGCATTACCTGCGTAAATAATAACACCAACTCTATCTGAACCTAATTTATCTATGGTTTTAGAAATAATTTGCTTGGCTTTTTCTAATCTGTTTGGTGCAATATCTTCTGCCAACATACTTTTAGAAACATCTAGAGCAAAAACTACATCTACACCTTCTCTTTTTACAGTTTTTAGTTTAGAACCCATTTTAGGATTCACCAAAGAAATAATTAAAAAAGATACTGCTAAAAGCAACATAATCAATTTTAAAGTTGATTTAAAAACTGAGGCATTTGGTGCTAACTTTTTTAGCAAATCTGGATTAGAAAATTTACGCTGAGTTCTTTTTTTCCACCATAAAACCAACAAGTAAATTACAATCATAACTGGTATGATTGTTAACGCATAAAAATAAATTGGTTCTTCTAATCTATACATTTAAATAAAACTCTTAAATAATGTGTTTCTTAATAAAAATTCTAAAATCAACAAACCTAAAGCTAAGAATACCAAATCTCTATACATTTCTTGATAGTTATAGTATTTGAATTCTTCGATCTTTGTTTTTTCTAAATCGTCAATTTCATCATAAATTTCTTTTAAAGAAGTATTGTCTGTAGCTCTAAAATATTTTCCTTGTGTTTCTTCTGCAATATTTTTTAGCAAATCTTCATCTATTTGCACTTGTTGTTTTCTAAAATTTAACATTCCTGTTCTTGGATCTTTACTCCAAGGAAAATCGGCCATTCCATTTGTACCAATTCCGATTGTATACACTTTTATGCCCAATTCTTTTGCCAATTCTGTAGCTGTTCTTGGGTCTATATTCCCTGCATTATTTACACCATCTGTAAGTAAAATAATCACTTTACTTTTAGCTTTGCTGTCTTTGAGTCTGTTTACTCCAGAACCTAAACCCATACCAATTGCTGTACCACCTTCTAATTGCCCCCATTGCAAACGATTAATAGTTCTTTTTACAATAGTTTTATCGCTAGTAATTGGTGTTTGTGTAAAACTTTCTCCTGCATAAACTACAATACCTATTCTATCATTTGGTCTTCTGTCTATAAAATCTACAGCTACTTTTTTTAATGCTTCTAGTCTGTTAGGCTTTAAATCTCTAGCCAACATACTTGCAGAAACATCAATAGCCATAACAATATCTATACCTCTATTTGTTTTGGTTCTTTTACTTACTGATACGTTTCTAGGTCTTGCTAAAGCAACAATAATTGCTGCTAAAGCTAACAGTCTTAAAAAATATAATAAAGGTTTTAACTTTGTTAAAAATGATGTTTTTGTTTTAAATCCTTTTGTGCTTGGTACAGTTAACACTGCAGCATCTTTTTTGCGCACAAAAAAGTACCAAATAGCCAATAAAGGAATTAGTACAAGTAACCAAAGAAACTCTGGATTTAGAAACTCAAAATTACTCCAATTCATCATCTTTCTTAACTGGTTTTGGTTTTAAATTGCTAACTATAGCTTCTGCATCTTTTCTATCTTCTTCTATTTCTAAAGCCATTGGTTTCGATTTTGCAAATTTTACCAAATCTGCTTCTTGAAACAATTCTTTTAGTTTTACAATAGTTTCTTTTGAGGTGTTTATAGTGTTTGCATCATGGAAATCTTTTAAAGTTTCTACTATTTCTTCTGATGTTTTTTCTAAAGCAGGCACTTTTAATTCACGCTCTATATATCCACGAATAATTTCAGTAAGCTCACTGTAATATTCTTTTATTTTATTGTTTTGCCACAATAATTTTTCATCTAACTCATTCAGCTTATAAATAGCTTCTTCATAAGGTGGTAAAGCTCTGTACGTAGCTTCTTCCTCTTCTGTTTTTCTTTTTCTGATAACAAACCAATAAATCCAGAAGCCAATAATTAAAAGTGCTGCAATTAATAAATAGATATATACTTTAAAATCATCAAAAACATATGGTTCTGCTTTAATCG
The DNA here is from genome assembly GCA_964565055.1 of uncultured Polaribacter sp. Classification (GTDB taxonomy): domain Bacteria; phylum Bacteroidota; class Bacteroidia; order Flavobacteriales; family Flavobacteriaceae; genus Polaribacter. The sequence continues at coordinate 68,535 of CAZMDC010000002.1, forward strand.
ACTTTATAGGATATTTTTTAACCTGAGTAGTATCTACAGCAACTGTAGCTACATTTATTAATAAAGAATCTGTTAAATACGCTTGGTTTTTAATGAAAACTTGTTGTTGAGGAATGTAGAAAGCTCCACTATCAAAACCTGTTAAAATATATTTTTGAATTAACCTATTGTTGATAGTATCAACCTTTGCTGAATCAATAACCTCTAAACCTTGTAATTCAAGTTTTGGTAGAATTACGTTTTCAGTTTCGTTTACAATTAATTTATAACTGAATTGTTCACCAATTCTAATATTAGAGGTTTCTAAATCTACACTAACCATAGAGGTTTGTGCAAACCCAATTGCAGATATCCATAAAAAAATATGTAAAATGTGTTTTTTCATTTTGCTAATTATCTTCCTTTATGTTTAAAATATCCTAATAGTTTTTTTACGTAACTCTCATCAACCCTAGTATTTATAGTACCTGCTCCACTTCTTTGAAAAGTATTGGTGTAATAATCTGTTAAGCGTAAAGCATTGGCTTTGTAATTTCTTCTTGTAGTTTTAGAAGATGTATTTACGTATTGAATGGTATCTGTTTCTGAGTCTAACATAGGCACCATTCCTAAATTAGGAATTTCTTCATCGTGTTTGTCATACACTCTTATACCTGTTAAATCATGTTTTTTTGCTGCAATTTTTGCTGTTTTTTCATAATCATCATCCATAAAATCAGACAACATAAACACAATTGCTCTCTTTTTTAAAACACTAGATAAAAATTTTAAAGCTGCAGAAATATCAGTTTTCTTACTCTTTGGTTTAAATTCTATCAACTCTCTGATAATTCTTAGCACATGACTTTTTCCTTTTTTTGGAGGAATATAGAGCTCAATATCATCAGAAAACAAAACCAAGCCAACTTTATCGTTATTTTGAGTTGCAGAAAAAGCCAATGTTGCAGCAATTTCTGTTATGGTATCTTTTTTAAATTGATTGGTTGTACCAAATAATTCTGAACCAGACACATCTACCATCAATAACATTGTTAGTTCACGTTCTTCTTCGAAAACTTTTACATAAGGTTCATTATAACGTGCTGTAACATTCCAATCTATGGTTCTTACATCATCTCCAAATTGATATTGACGTACTTCAGAAAAAGTCATACCTCGTCCTTTGAAAGAGGAGTGATATTCACCTCCAAAAATATCATTAGACAAACGTTTTGTCTTAATTTCTATTTTACGAACTTTTTTGAGTATTTCTTTTGTATCCATTGTTGTAAGCTGTTGGCTTTTTGCTGTTAAGTAATTGCTAAATGCTAAGAGCTAATTCTAAGGTACTTCTACTTCGTTGATAATTAAGTTAATGATTTCTTCTGAAGTTACGTTTTCTGCTTCAGCTTCATATGTAATACCAATTCTATGACGCAAAACATCACCAACCACAGCTCTTACATCTTCTGGAATTACATAACCTCTTCTTTTAATAAACGCATAACATTTTGCTGCTTTTGCTAAATTGATACTACCCCTTGGTGAAGCTCCAAAACTGATTAAATCTTTTAAATCTGGTAAGTTGTATTTTTCTGGATAACGAGTTGCAAATATGATGTCTAAAATATATTTTTCAATTTTTTCATCCATATAAACCTCATTTACTACTTCTCTTGCCTTGTTAATTTGGTCTACAGAAATAACTGGATTTACAGTTGAAAAACCGCCACTTAAGTTTTGACGCATTATAATTTGCTCGTCTTGAATTTTTGGATAATCTATAACTACCTTAAGCATAAATCTATCTACTTGTGCTTCTGGTAAAGGATATGTACCTTCTTGCTCTACTGGGTTCTGAGTTGCCATTACTAAAAATGGTTCGTCTAACTTAAAAGTAGTATCACCAATTGTAATTTGACGCTCTTGCATAGCTTCTAACAAAGCCGATTGTACTTTTGCAGGTGCTCTGTTAATCTCATCAGCTAAAACAAAGTTTGCGAAAATTGGTCCTTTTTTAATAGAAAAATCATTTTCTTTCATATTATAAATCATGGTACCAACAACATCTGCAGGTAATAAATCTGGCGTAAACTGCACTCTACTAAAAGAGCCTTGTACTGCTTTAGATAGTGTATTAATAGCTAAAGTTTTTGCTAAACCAGGTACACCTTCAAGAAGGATATGACCATTACCTAACAAACCAATTAACAAACTTTCTATCATTTGTTTTTGACCCACAATTACTTTATTCATTTCTAAAGTAAGAATGTCTATGAAAGCACTTTCTCTTTCTATTTTTTCGTTAATTGCTCTAACATCTACGTCCATTATATATATGAATTGATTATTAATTTTTTAAGTGAAACAAAGCTACAATTTTAACAAAATTAATCTGTTAAAACAAGGTTAAAGATTAATACCTAATTTTAGTGATGATAAGGCTTTCAGTTAAATTTTTCTAAATAAAAACCTGTTGAATTAAAACTACCAAAAGTGAAATATTGAATCCAATCTCCTAGATTTATATATTTACTATTTTTTTGTAAATCTATTTCTAATGGCAAATGTCTGTGCCCAAAAACAAAATAGTCATAGTGTTTTTGAGATAATTTTCTTTTACAATATTGTACCAACCACTCATTTTCTTCGCCTAAAAACTTGGCATCTTCATCACCAGAAATCATTTTATTTTTTACAGACATGTATTGCCCTAACTTAACTCCTAAATCTGGATGAAGCCATTGAAACATCCATTTAAATAGAGGAAAAGTAAATACTTTTTTCATACGCTTATACCCTTTATCTCCAGGGCCTAAACCATCTCCATGACCGATTAAAAAAGTTTTATTATTGATTATAAATTCTTGTGGTTTGTGGTAAACAGGAATGTTTAATTCTTCTTTAAAATAGTCTTTCATCCATAAATCATGATTCCCCACAAAGAAGTAAATAGGAATACCTGCGTCTCTAATTTCTGCTAATTTACCTAAAACCCTAACAAAACCTTTTGGAACCACTGTTTTATATTCGAACCAGAAATCGAACAAATCGCCTAATAAAAAAATGGCTTCTGCATTATCTTTTATTTCGTCTAGCCAGGCTACAAATTTCTTTTCTCGAGGAAAACTTAAAGCTGCTGTAGGTGCTCCTAAATGTTGGTCTGAAGCAAAGTAAACCTTTTTATTATTTCTGGTTGTAATAGATATCATTGTTACAAAGAAAAGCTATTCCTGCTTACTTTCCAACTCTAAAACTTTTTGCAACATTTTATCATCTTGATGCATAACTCTATATAAACCAACATCTCCAAAAAGGGTATTTGCAATTGATGCTTTTAAGTATTTTTTTATGCTTAATTTTGTTTTAAAAGATGGTTTTGCACGATCTTTTATACTTGAAATATATTCGTCAAAAATGGCTTCATCTTTATCAAAGTCTGAAATGTAAGTATCAATAGTCCATTTTGTTAATGATTTTCTATTTTGATCAACATAATCAAATGCGAAATTATTTATGGTATTGAAATAGAAATTGGACATGTAAGAGGTTGTATCTATAGCTACAAATACGTCTGGAATTATACCTCCACCACCATAAACTATTTTACCTTTTGGAGTTTTGTATTGTAAAGAATCCACAACTTTTATACTGTCTTTACTCAATAACTCTCCACTTAATACTCTTTGCTGATAATCTTTATAATAGCTTTTGTTACCATTTCCTGAATAGGGTTTTTGAATTGACCTACCAGTTGGAGTATAATATCTAGCTGTTGTTAAACGTACTGCAGAACCATCACCCAAATCTTTTTCTATTTGTACTAAACCTTTTCCAAAAGATCGCCTTCCAATTATAGTTCCTTTGTCATTATCTTGCAAAGCTCCTGCAACAATTTCTGAAGCTGATGCTGAGTTTTCATCAATTAAAACATATAAACCACCTTCTTGAAAAGATCCCATAGATGTTGCATAAAAATTTTCTATACGTTCTTTATTGTCTTTAGTGAAAACCATGAGTTTTTTATCATCTAAAAACTCATCTAAAATTCTATTTGCTATTTCTATAAAACCTCCTCCATTGCCTCTTAAATCTAGAACCAAATCTGTCATACCTGCAGTTTTAAGAATATTTAATGCGGTTTTAAATTCTATGTAAGTGTTTCTTGCAAAACGATCTAGTTTTATATAACCAACAGAATCGTTAATCATATAAGCTAAATCTACACTTTTAATATTTACCTTACCTCGTTTAATATTTAGGGTAAATAAAGAATCATTACTTTTTCTGTATACTTGTAAATCTACTGTAGTTTGCGGTTTTCCTTTTAAATATTTTGGAACAGCTGCACTTCTATAGTTTTTACCATAAAGCGTATCTTTATTTGCCATTAAAATTCGATCTCCAGCTTTAATTCCTGCCTTAATACTTGGCCCTCCTTTTATAGGTTGAACTACAGTAATTGAGTCATTAATCATTCTAAATTGAATGCCTATACCAACAAAGTTGCCTTGCATGCTTTCAGTAACTGCTTGTAAATTTTCTTTTGGAATATATACAGAATGAGGATCTAATTTACCTAACATTTGGGTGATTGCATCATCTAATAAATTTTCTGTATTAACATCATCTACATAATCTTTTTCTATAAAATTAATAAGATTTTTAATTTTTTGTTCTTGTGATGAGTTTTTAGCGAATGACAATAAGTTATTAGAATTACCTCCAAAAAATACACCTATAAAAATGCCTAATACAACTGCAACTGCAAAGTAAAATGGTAAATTGTATTTATTCATAAGGCAAATATTTAATTGAAACTCCTGCTTTTTCTAAAAAATCTAATCCTGAAAGGTCTTTATAAGCATTTGCATAAACCACTCTTTTAATTCCTGCTTGATGTATAAGTTTACTGCATTGTGTACAGGGTGATAAAGTGATGTAAAGTGTTGCTCCTTTTGCAGATTGAGTAGAAGAAGCTACTTTTAGAATTGCATTGGCTTCAGCGTGTAAAACCTCCCATTTTGTTGTACCATCAGATTCTTCGCAACAATTATCAAAACCAGTAGGTGTTCCATTAAAGCCATCAGAAATAATCATTCTATCTTTAACAATTAAGGCACCCACTTGTTTGCGTTTACAATGCGATAATTTACCCCATTCTAAAGCCATTTTTAAATAAGCTTTATCGTATTTTAATTGTTTTTTTTCTGTCATTTCACGAAAATAAATAGATTTTGAGTAACTGAACGTTAATAATAAGACAATTTTATTACCAGAAAACTCTATCTAGCATCATTTGAATGGCAAAACCAATAACAATAGATGAACTTATGGTAACCCAATCTCTTCTTGTTACCTTAAGAATATTTTGAAGAAAAGCACCAAGTAATAATATTCCTAAAACTATTATTATTTGAGCAGCTTCTATACCAATTGCAAATTCTAATAAAGGAAATAACTTCTCCTCTTCTTGACCAATCATCATTTTAAAATAATTAGAAAACCCCAAACCGTGAATTAAGCCAAAAAACAAAGCAAGCATTAAATTAAGAGATCCATTACCTTGTTTAAATTTATTAAACGTTAGAACATTTAATAAACCAGTAATAAAAATAGTTAGTGGGATTAGAAACTCTATTAAATCCATTCTAAAATTAAGTATTTTATATGCGGATAAAGCTAATGTTATAGAGTGTCCTAAAGTAAATAAGGTTACTAACCACAATACTTTTCTCCAATTTTTTAAATTAAAAACAACTGATAAAACAATAAGAAATAAAATATGATCGTAGGCTGTAAAGTCTAAAACATGATTTAGACCCATTTTAAAATAAAATATGAAATTTTCCATTATCAAAAATTAAAAAATCAAAGATATTGAAAACAGATTTCTTTTATTGAAAAAAATAAAAACAAAAAACCGTAACAATTAATTGTTACGGTTTTTGTACTGAAGATGGGACTTGAACCCATACGAGCATTACTGCTCACTGGATTTTAAGTCCAGCGTGTCTACCAATTCCACCACTTCAGCATGGAATTTTTATAAAAGTATAGAGCGAAAGACGGGATTTGAACCCGCGACCCTCACCTTGGCAAGGTGATGCTCTACCCCTGAGCTACTTTCGCAGTCATTATTTTGAATGAACTTTTCTTAAGATTTCTCTTTAGAGAGGTGCAAATATAATAAGTTTTCTATATCTGACAAATACTTTCTGTTATTTTTATTTTTTTTCACAAAAAAAGGCTGAAATAAAACTCAGCCTTTTAAAGTTATAAAATTATTATCTTAATGAAGGAGAATAATTTGTTGGATAATTTCCTGCTTTTGCTAAACCGTTTGTTGCAGATGAAAAGTTAGTTCCAAAACCACTATCAATTGCTTCTAATATCTTATTAGCCATTAATGCATTTCCTCTAGCTGTTAAATGAACTCCATCTAAACTAATTAAACCTCCAGTAACTAAGTTTGTTGTTAATGTATAATCATCAAACATAATTCCAGTTGAGGCTTCAGCTAAAACACTTTTAAGATCTGCTAAAACAACGTTTGGGTTTGAATTTGCAACTGAGGCAATAGTTGTATTATAAGCATCTGTTGCTAATCTAATAGCGTTTTGTTCTTGTGGTGTTAAAACCCATTGATCTCCTAAAGGAAGTGTTACTCCTTCTGCAGCAAATTGTCCTGCTAAAGTTGCTGGCAAAAGTCCACCACTTTGAGCTATTAAACCTGCAGCTACATTATTATTAACTGTTGCAATAATATTGCTACTAGCTAAAAGAATTAAATCTTGTGGAGTTGCTGATCTTGCTTTTCCAAATTGCTGACCTAACAAACCTGCAACTAAAGGAGCTGCTGCAGCTGGTAAACCTAAAGACTCTACAAAGGGCACAAATGTTGGGCTTGAAGCTAATGTTGTTGTTATTGCTGTAGATAAATCTGTTGCATCTTCATCAAAAATAACTAATGGATTTGTTTCTGTATCAGAAAAAACAATTGCTCTTTCTGGCTGACCTGCTCCTACATAAATTTGGTTAACAGCACCATATACTGAATTTAATAAAGGTATTTGAGCTCTTAAAGTTGGTCCAGTTTCTGAATCATTAGGATCTAAAGGATTATGAGGAACAGTAGTAAAGTTTGCTAAGTCTGTAATGTAAGGTAGATTTACAACAATTCCTTTTGCTCCATTTGAAGTTAATTGATTAACCATTTCACCAAAAACTTGAGCAAAAACATTTGGGTTTGTAATATCATTGCCTCCATAATTAGCTGGATTTAAATTTTCAGGAACATTTGGAGTTCTATCAACACCTGACCCTCCAGATAAAGCATAACCTAATACATCATTTCCTCCAACTTCTGATAATGTAAAAAATGTTGGGTTTCTAGCTAAAGCATCTCCTAAAACAGATGCATTTGGACTCGAAGCCATTCTTCCAAAATATGGGTTAAAAACACCATAACCAGGAGTAGTTAAATGAAAGCTTTTTGCGCCTGGTGCACCATAGTTGTTAAAAGGTCCTCCAGAAGCTGGTACACCTAATTGAGTTGTTGGTGTTGCAGGTAAAACTGCAGGGCCTGCTCCATCAAAGAAAAACCTTGGTGGTTGAACCACTGCTCCATTAAAAACTAAACCACCAATATTATCACTCATTAAAGGTTGGTTAAAATCTGTCCCGAATTTTGAAGCTAAAATATTTGGAAAAGAGTTTTGTTGGGCAGCAGCAAACATTGCTCCATCTGTATAACCTGCAGTGAAAGAAGCACCAACTGCAACATAATTAGAGAAATCTAACCCATTTGTATTTAATGTTACCTCTGGAATAACTTCTGCTTCAACTGTGTCTAATTCGTTATTCACATCACAAGAAATGATTCCTAGTGATAATAAAAATAATCCTATATATTTATAATTTTTCATCTAATCTTTTATTTTTATTAGTTATTAATTGTCCAAGAAAGGTAGTATTGAGAACCTATTGCTCCAACACCTGGTGCACTTAAATATTCTTGACCTGTTAAGTTTGCACCTCCTAATTTAAATACAGATTTCCAACTTGGTACACTATAATTTATTTGTGCATCTAACACTGTTCTTTCTTCAATCATAGCATCAACGAAAGTAGATTCCCAAAGAAATTCATCTTGCCATCTAAAGTTTACATTAAAACCAAAGTTTTTAAATAAATCTGTTTTACCAAATTGTACTTTGAATTTATTTTCTGGTGTATTGAAACCTGCCTCAAAAGCTGGGTTTGCAGCTTGATCAAAATCAAATTTTGCATATGTATAATTTAACCCTAAATCAAAACCATTAAATATTTTTGTGTTTAATCCAATAGTTGCTCCATATGAACTAACATCTGCATCACTATTAGTATAAACCTGAGCTACTTTTAATGCATTATCTGTACCTCTAACTAAAACATTTTCGTTTGCTATAAAATCTTCGTATTCGTTAAAATATACACTTAAATCAACTGTAATTCTATTTTTTCCTGCTGGAATTAAACCTCTATAACCTACTTCAAAAGCAGTTACTTTTTCTGGTGTTACCAAATCTATATCTGCTTGTACTGTTCCACCACTTGCAATTGTAAAAGAGTTCTCATAAGCATCTCTAATGCTTATAGACTGTACCCCTCCTGAGCTATCTAAATATTCAATATTCTTATCTAAATTATCTGGTGCAGCTCCAACTAATATTGCATTACCAACATCTAAACCTATGTATTGATCTTGTGTTGTTGGATTTCTAAAACCAGTTTGAAAAGAAGCTCTAAAGTTTTGGTTTTTATTTTCACCAGCAGCATACGCTAAAGAAACTCTTGGCGAGAAATTACCATCGAAGTTCTGTGCTTTATCATAACGAATAGATGTAGTTAATTTTAAACGATCTTCTTCTAAAAAGCTTTTTTGAGCTTGTGTATATAGCCCATACTCATCATAGTTAATTACTCCATTTGCATCTGTAAAAATACTTCCAAAAGAATTTAATGAATATCTTCTATACGAAGCACCTACTTGAACTTCTGCAAACTCTATGTTATCTTTAAAGTTATAATTTGCATCTCCATGATATAATTTAGTTTCGTCTTGAAACTTTGCTCCTGTTAACAAATCTGGATCAGCAGTAATTCTGTTGAAAGCTTGTTGAAAACCTGAAGTTCCTGGAATTAACCTGCCTGTTTCTGCTGTTTGTCTTGCAATTGCATGAGATTGCTCTGAATTTAAACCTCCTAAAGTACCTTGTAAATACGCTCCTACATATTCTCCAAACCAAGTATTATCGTCTTTCCAAGATCTATTGATGTTTAAAGCAGCAAAAAGAGTATTGTAAGAATCTCCAGCATTTTCTGCAGTAACATAACCTCTAACAAAGAAATTATCACCTCTAACTTCTAGTTTATGTTGATGTAACAAAAAGTTACGAATGCTATACTTTTGCCCTCCTAAATACTGAGTATCTCCAGTACCCACTTTAGAGTTTAAGATAATTTCTAAACTTTCATCTCCATTTGGTCTATAATTTAAAGAAGCTCCTACTTTCAAACTACTTACACCATAATCCATCAAATCTCTTTCGTTATAACCTGTTCTACTAACACTTTCGCTTGGTATTAATGCAGATGCGCCATTTGGAATTATTCCTAAACTTTCTAAACTACCTGCAACATCTCTTAAATTTGTACTTACTACATCACCAAATACGTTAACTCCGTTATAATTTCTATCAGACTGTCTGTCTCCTGGGGCTAATACACTTCCTCTTGGGCCTGCTGTTGTATTTCTGTAATCTGTTGCAAACCAATCTGTACCTTCTAAATAAGCGACAGAAACTTTTGCAGCAAATTTTTGAGAAAAAGCTTTTGCAGCTCTAAAGTTTAAATCTATGTATTCATTATTTCCACCAGCGTCTTGGCTTGTAAAACCTCCTTTTAAAGAAACGCTTATTCCTTCACTATTAAAAGGGTTTTTACTAGTCATGAACATAATTCCATTAAAAGCATTTGCACCATATAATGCAGATGAGGCACCTGGTAATAACTCTACAGTTTTAACATCTAATTCAGACATCCCTAAAAGGTTACCAATTGCAAAATTTAATGCAGGTGATGAATTATCCATACCATCTACCAATTGCATAAAACGAGTATTTGCAAACGTTGCAAAACCACGAGTATTTACAGATTTAAAGGTTAAACTGTTTGTGTTTATATCTACACCTTTTAAGTTTTCTAATCCATCATAAAAAGATGGAGCTGTTGTATTTTTAATAGCTCTTGAATCCATTCTTTCTACAGTAACTGGAGACTCCATAATACGTTCTGGAGTTCTAGATGCAGAGACTACTATTTCATCTAAAGAAGTTTCATTTTCTGATAAATTAACTGAAATTTTTTGATTGTTTTTTGTTATTTGAACCTCTTCTGTTTTATAACCTAACATTGAAATTTCTAAAGTAAATGGAGGTACGTCTGGAGTTGTTAAAACAAATTCACCATCAAAATCAGTATTTGTACCTACTGCTTTTTTTGAAATCTTAATGCTTGCTCCAGGAAGTGTTTCTCCTGTTTTAGCATCTTTAACTACACCTGTAACAGTGGTTTGTGCCCCTATTGATAAACTAGCGAACGCTATAAATACCAGGAGTAAAGTCTTTTTTATCATAATTTGAATTATTTGTTAACTATTACGCAAAATACAATTTTTTTTGAATTTCAGAATAAATCATTCAGAAATTTATCATTTTAACAAAAAATGAATTAAATATTTAGTTTTTAACAAGTTAAAAAGGCTGGTAATTTATTACCTAATTTAAACGCTATAAATTGTACATTTGCTACATAAATTTTATTTTGTTGAAAATAATTCATAAAACTTCAAATTTTTCTTCTAAAGAAAAGACATTTGTTACCATTGGTACTTTTGATGGCGTACATTTTGGGCATCAAAAAATCATAGAAAAACTAGTTACTGAAGCTAAAAAGGTAGGTAAAAAATCGGTTGTTTTAACTTTTTTTCCTCATCCAAGAATGGTGTTGCAAAAAGATGCTAGTTTAGAGCTTATTAATACAATTGATGAACGTGCTGAGTTATTAGAAAAAACAGGTTTAGATTACTTAATTATTCATCCTTTTAGCAAAGAATTTTCTAGAACAACAGCTTTGGAGTTTGTGAGAGACATCTTAGTAAATGAGCTAAATATTTCGAAACTGATAATTGGTTACGATCATCATTTTGGTAAAAATAGAGAAGGCAATATTACCCAACTTACAGAATATAGTCACTTGTATGATTTTATTGTAGAGGAAATACCTGCTCAAGATATTGATGATGTTTCTGTAAGTTCTACAAAGGTTAGAAAAGCGCTACATGCAGGAAATTTAAAAACTGCAAATGATTATTTAGGTTATAACTTTATGCTGAGTGGCACAGTTGTAAATGGTAAAAAATTAGGTGGCAAAATTGGTTATCCAACAGCAAATTTAGATATAAAAGAAAGCTATAAATTAATTCCAAAAACGGGCGTTTATGTTGTAAAATCAAACATTGATGACAAAACAGTTTTTGGTATGATGAATATTGGAAACAGACCTACTGTTAATGGAAATCATCAAACAATTGAAGTTCATTTTTTTGATTTTAATGAAGATTTGTACCATAAAAAATTAAGAATAGAACTACTCTATTTTTTAAGAGATGAACAAAAATTTGAATCTGTTGATTTACTAGTTCATCAATTAAAAAAAGATGAACAAACAGCAAGAGATTACATTAAAAACAATCTCTAATTCTACATTGCCAGAATCTTTATCTTACTTTATCTTTGCACTTTCCAAAACATCAAAAAATGTTACAAGTACACTTTATTAGAGAAAATAAAACCACTGTTTTAGAAGGTTTAGCAAAACGTAATTTTGAAAACGCTTCTGCTATAATTGAACAAGTTTTAACTGCAGATGAAAATAGAAGAGCTACTCAAGTTGAGTTAGACAATATTTTAGCAGAATCTAATAAACTATCCAAAGAAATTGGAAGCCTTTACAAAACAGGTCAGGCTCAAAAAGCAACTTTGTTAAAAGAAAAAACAAGTCAGCTAAAAGAAAGTTCTAAAGATTTATCAGAAAAACTAAATACATTTTCAGATGAATTAGACACGCTGTTATATCAAATACCAAATGTACCTCACGCATCTGTAAAAGCTGGAAAATCTGAAGAAGATAATGAGAACATTTTTAGTGAAGGAACTATTCCTAATTTAGGAGAAAACGCACTTCCACATTGGGAATTAGCAAAAAAATACGATATTATAGATTTTGAATTAGGAACCAAAATTGCTGGTGCTGGTTTTCCTGTTTATAAAGGAAAAGGTGCAAGATTACAACGTGCTTTAATAAATTATTTTTTAGATAAAAATATTGAAGCTGGTTATACAGAAGTGCAAGTGCCACATTTGGTAAACACAGAATCTGCAACTGCAACTGGGCAATTACCAGATAAAGATGGACAAATGTATCATTCTACTGTGGATGATTTATATTTAATTCCAACTGCAGAAGTACCAATTACCAATATGTTTCGTGGAAATTTAACGCAGGAAACTGAATTCCCAATTTGCGTAACAGGTTACACACCTTGTTTTAGACGTGAAGCAGGTAGTTATGGTGCACATGTAAGAGGTTTAAACAGATTGCATCAATTTGATAAAGTTGAAATTGTAAGAATTGAACATCCAGAAAATTCTTACCAAGCTTTAGATGGCATGGTTGAACACATCAAAAACATTTTAAGGGAATTAAAATTACCTTATAGAATTTTACGTTTGTGTGGTGGAGATACAGGTTTTACAGCTGCATTAACTTTCGATTTTGAATTGTTTTCTACTGCTCAAGACAGATGGTTAGAAATTAGTTCTGCATCTAACTTTGAAACATTTCAAGCAAATAGATTGAAACTTCGTTTTAAAAATAAGGAAGGTAAAAGTGAATTAGCACATACACTAAATGGTAGTTCTTTAGCTTTACCTCGTGTTTTGGCTGGTATTTTAGAAAATTATCAAACCGAAGATGGTATTAAAATTCCAGATGTTTTAGTGCCTTATACTGGTTTTGATATGATTCAGTAAAAAGCTAGAAACGAATTTTAATTTGCAATAACAGCAACCATTAATCTTTTGTACTTGTTCATTTCTACAAGAGCGTTTAAATAAGCACTTATTTGACCAGACTTCATAAACTCTATCGAGTTCTGTTTGGCAACTTCGTATTGTTTAGAAAATGTGTTCATAATTTATATTTTGATTAGTTCTATACTCTTAAGACAAGTTCCGTGCCAAAATGTTACAAAGCATTCTAAAAAATAAAGGGGTTTATCAAAAAATTAACATTTTACTTAATTATCTTTGAATTGCATGAAGACATTTTTTATCACTCTTTTTTTACTCATAAGTGCAATAACTTTTGGTCAAAGATCAGAAGATCAGAATAATTACTTTTTAGCAGAAACCTATTACAGACAAGGAGAATACGAAAAAGCGACTCAGATTTTTAAAAAATTATACGAAAAAAGTTCATTTAATACCACATATTTAAATCGACTCATTTCATGCTATCAAGAAACCAATGCTTTTGATACTGCAGAAAAATTACTGAATGAAAAAATCGCAAAAGAACCTTCACATACCTATCTCTATGTTTTTTTAGGATACAATTATGATAAGCAGCAGTTAAACGATTTAGCCAAACAAAATTATGATAAAGCCATAGCATCTTTAGATGAAAAATCAAATTATGGTGCAATTATGGGACGCTTATTCAAAGAATATAGCTTGCTAGATTATGCCATTTTAGCTTATAAAAAAGCTATGGAAAAAAATGAATCTGTAAACTATAATTTTCAAATTGCACAGATTTATGGTGAGCAAGGTGAGTTTAAAAAAATGTTTGAAGCTTACATTAATTTGGTTGATAAAGATTCGAGTTACCTTAATCTTGTTCAAAGATATTCAAGCAGATATATTACAGATGATGCCAATAATGAAGCAAATATCTTATTTAGAAAAGTATTACTAAGAAAAGCTGTAAGTAACCCCAAAAATGAATGGAATTTATTGTTAAGCTGGTTATTTGCGCAACAAAAAGATTACGGAAAAGCATTTATACAAGAAAAAGCTTTGTACCAGAGAGATGCATCAGATTTATCAGAAATTTTTAGTTTAGCTAAACTTGCTTTTGATAATAAAGATTTTGATGCTGCTAAACAATGTTTCAACTTCATAGAAGAAAACGCAATCATTAAAGAAGATAAAATTGATGCTAATGTTTATTTGGCTAAAATTGCTGTTGCCACAAAAAGCCCAGAAACAGAGAAGTTATTTCAAGACCTACTCAATCAGTTTGGTAAAAACGAACAAACCATAAGTTTACAAGTTGAGTATGCAGATTATTTAACCTTTGTTAAAAACCAACCTCTACAAGCAACTGATGTTTTAGAAGAAGCATTAACATTGGCAAACTCAAAGTTCGATAAAGGGCGCATTAAACTAAAACTTGGAGATGTTCTTGTTTTTAGAGGAAAATTCAACAAAGCATTAATTTATTTTTCCCAAATTCAAACACAATTAAAAGGTTCTGAATTGGCACAGCAAGCACGTTTTAAAGTGGCACAGACCAGCTATTTTAAAGGCGATTTTGATTGGGCAAAAGCACAACTTAAAGTACTTAAAAGTTCTACAACACAACTAATTGCAAACGATGCTGTAGAGCTATTTTTAAAAATTACAGACAACGAACCAGTAGATTCTATTCCATCTGGTTTAAAACAATTGGCTACTGCAGAGTTGTTAGCTTATCAAAACAAAAATGAAGAAGCTTTATTAGAAATTGAAAACCTATTTTCATCAAAAGAAATTCTTATAAATGGTTTAGTTCCTGGAGAAGTTATTTATGATGATGTGTTGTTTTTACAGGCGAAACTACTCATCAAACAAAAAAAATATGATGAAGCAATTTTAAGTTTAGCAAAAATTATTGCTGCAGACAATCAAGGTATTTTAACAGACGATGTGTATTTTATGATGGCAGAACTGTATAATTTTCACATAAATGATATAGAAAAAGCTAAAGAATACTATCAAAAAATTATCTTTGAGCACCCTTCTAGTATCTACTTAGTTGATGCAAGAAATAAATTTAGAAAATTAAGAGGAGATGAAATTTAACTAGTTTTAAAAATTTCTTTTCTAAAAAAACCATAACAAATTATGTTCATATATAACGTAACTATAAATATTGATGATGCTGTTCACGAAGAATGGCTAACTTGGATGGAAACCCACATTTTAGAAGTGCTAAATACAGGCAAATTTCAATCTGCTAAATTTACCCAAGTTTTGGTAGAAGAAGATATGGGAGGCAAAACCTATTCTGTACAATACACAGCAAATAGCAAACAAGATTTAGAAGAATATTACTCTGAAGATGCAGAAGGTTTAAGAGTAGAAAGCATTAAAAAATTTGGAGATAAAATGCTGGCTTTTAGAACAGAATTAAAACTGATAAAAGAATATTACCCAACAAATGTTAGCAATTAGGTTTTAAAAAGATGATTAAGTTTTTTAGAAGAATTCGTCAAAAACTCTTAAAAGAAAATAAATTTAAAAGTTATTTCTTTTATGCTTTAGGAGAAATTGTATTGGTTGTTATCGGAATTTTAATTGCGTTACAAATCAATAACGTAAATGAAAACAGAAAAAAAGACGAAGTTAGAGAAACATATTATCATCAAATTCTTCAAGATTTAAATAAAGATCATCAATATTTAAAAACTGAAATTAAAAACTTAAACGTTAATATTGATCTTTATAAAACCTATAGAGCAAATTTTGCCAATCAAAAAAATTTAAAAGCACTTGTTCTTAGCCAACTTAAGCTAAATTACTATTATCCTTATTTAAAGTTTAATACCAATACTATAGAAACCCTACAATCTACTGGAGATATTAAATTAATGCCAGAAAAAATTAGAAATAAATTAATAGACTTAAAAAACGAACAAAATGTTTTTATAAGTATAACTTCTGGTAATTATGATAATTTTGCAAAAGGGCTTATAGAGGCTACAAAACTCGGTTTTACACCCAATGTTCTGTTAGCTCAAAAAGAAATTGGACAAAAAGATATTTTTAAAAATTTAAATGTAGAAGCTAATTTAGATGAAATTGCTTTAATTGTAAACGCTGCTTATAATTTAAAAAACATTACAGAAGTTGATCAAGAAAGAGGTTTTGAAGCCATGTTAAATGAAATTGATGTTTTATTTAACTTAATAAATAACAAACTTAAAAATCCTTATGCTTCTATTGATAGAGTAATTGACAAAAAAATAAAGCTAGAAAAACTAATACAAGATGGTAAATCTATAGATGAAGTTATAGAAATTGTAAAAAAACAAGACAAAAACAATTCCATTTACACTATTTCAGAAAACTATATAAATTCTTTAGGTTATGCATATCTTAACGCAAATCAAAAAGAAAAAGCTGTAAAAGTATTTAAATTAAACATAGAATTATATCCAAAAGCTTGGAATACTTATGATAGTTATGGAGAAGGTTTATTAAAAATAGGAGATACTTTAAATGCTATAAATGCATATAAAAAATCGTTAGAATTGAATCCAAAAAATGAGGTAGCTCAAAAAATAATTTTAAAACTAAAGTCATAAAATGAGTGTTAAAGCAAAAAAACATTTAGGACAACATTTTTTAACGGATGAAAGTATTGCAAAAGATATTGCAGATGCTTTAACTGAAAAAAACTACAATCACGTATTAGAAATTGGTCCAGGAATGGGTGTTTTAACCAAATATCTTTTACAGAAAAAAGTAAAAACTACTGTTTTAGAATTAGATAAAGAGTCTGTAGCCTATTTAAAAGATGTTTTTCCTGTAGAACACCTCAACTTAAATACTACAAAAGAAAAGTTTGCTATAATTGAAGGCGATTTTTTAAAACAAGATTTACAAGCAATTTTCAATAAAGAACAAGTAGCAATTATTGGTAATTTTCCTTACAATATTTCTACACAAATTGTATTTAAAGCTATAGAGAATAGAGATTTTGTTCCAGAATTTGCAGGTATGTTTCAAAAAGAAGTAGCCATGAGAATTGCAGAAAAAGAAGGTTCTAAAGTATATGGAATTTTATCTGTACTTACTCAAGCTTTTTTTGATGTTGAGTATCTTTTTACAGTGCCTCCAACCGTTTTTAATCCACCACCAAAAGTAGATTCTGGAGTAATTCGTTTAATCAGAAAAAAAGATTATTCTTTACCTGTAGATGAAAAACTATTTTTTAGAGTCGTGAAAACGGCTTTTAATCAACGTAGAAAAATGTTACGCTCCAGTTTAAAATCCTTTAAACTTTCGGATTCTTTGAAAGAAGACCCTATATTTGCGAGAAGGCCAGAACAATTATCGGTTCAAGAGTTTATTTCACTCACGCAAAAAATAGCAAATCATGGAATTTGAAATTACTGAAGACTTTTTAGAACACCTTTCAGAGCTTATTCAAAATAATAATGAAAAAGCAATAACTAAGCTATTTAGTGAGGTACACTTTGCAGACATTGCAGAGGTTTTAGAAGAGGTTAATTTTGATGAAGCTATATATATTATAAAGCTTTTAGATAGCGAAAAAACTTCAGAAATTCTTACTGAATTAGATGAAGATACCAGAGAAAAAATTCTAGAAAACTTATCTGCTCAAGAAATTGCAGATGAAGTTGGAGAGATGGATACAGATGATGCTGCAGATATTATTGGTGAGCTTTCTAATGAACGTCAAGCAAGAGTATTTAAAGCCCTAGATGATGCTGATTTAGCTGCAGACATTAAAGAACTATTGTCTTATGAAGACAATACTGCTGGTTCTTTAATGGCAAAAGAACTCGTAAAAGTTTATGAAACTTGGACAGTTGCTGGCTGTATGCGTAGAATTCGTGGCCAAGCCAAAGATGTTACAAGAGTTCACTCTATTTACGTTGTAGATAAAGAAGATAAATTGGTAGGTCGTTTGTCTTTAAAAGACTTGATTATTGCAAAATCCGATCAGCAAATTGCAGATATTTTAAAAGATAAAGTAGACTCTGTAAATGTAAATGAAGATGATGAAGAGGTTGCTAAAATTATGGCAAAATACGATTTAGAAGCCATTCCTGTTGTAGATGACAACAATGTACTTTTAGGTAGAATAACCATTGATGATATTGTTGATGTTTTAAAAGAAGAAGCAGAAAGAGATTATCAAATGGCTGCTGGTTTAACACAAGATGTAGACTCAGATGATAGTATTTTAGACTTAACCAAAGCACGTTTACCTTGGTTGTTTTTGGGTTTAATTGGTGGAGTTGGTGCTTTTTTAATTATGGAAGGTTTTCAAGGCGTTTTTGAAAAATACGCAGCTTTATTCTTTTTTACACCTTTAATTGCAGCCATGGCTGGTAATGTTGGTGTACAATCATCAGCAATTATTGTGCAAGGTTTAGCAAATGATGATGTAAAAGGAAGTATAAACAGCAGGTTGATCAAAGAAATGCTTTTAGCTGCTTTAAATGGCTTTATTTTAGCACTTTTTTTATTCTTATTTGTTTGGGCTTATGAAGGTAAAATAAATACAGCTTTAGCAATTTCTAGTTCTTTAGTTGTAGTTATTATTGTTGCTGGTTTAATAGGTACTTTTGTGCCATTATTCTTAAATAAAAGAGGTATAGATCCTGCAATTGCAACTGGGCCTTTTATTACAACATCAAACGATATTTTTGGAATTCTGATTTACTTTATGATTGCAAAAATGATTTTAGGAATATAATTCTAACGATTAATTTTCGTAAACAAATCCCAAATTACAACACCTGTAGTTACAGAAATATTTAAGGAGTGTTTTGTACCTAATTGTGGAATTTCAATGCACATATCACTTGCATTTATAACTTCTTGTTGCACACCTTTCACTTCATTACCCATAACAATTGCATATTTCTGATTTTCTTCAGGTAAAAATGTATCTAGTTTGGTGGAATTTTCTGCTTGCTCAATAGCCAAAACTTTTACGCTTTCTGCTTTCAATTTTTTAACCAATTCTAAAGTATCTTCAGCATATTCCCAAGCTACAGATTCTGTTGCTCCCAAAGCAGTTTTATGAATATCTCTATTTGGTGGAGTTGCAGTAATGCCACACAAATAAATTTTTTCTATCAAAAAAGCATCACTAGTTCTAAAAACTGAGCCAATATTATTTAAACTTCTAATATTATCAAGAACTATTATTAAAGGTGTTTTTTGTATCGATTTAAATTCATCAACAGAAATTCTACCTAGCTCGTTATTTTTAAGTTTTCTCATATCTTGTGAATAAGTTCAGTAACAACTGCTACTGTAAACTGCTTACTAATTTTTACCTTCGCAAAACTAATTGAAAATTTCCAAAAACTTGGCTAAATCAAAAGCAAAAAAGGTAACTCCTTTAATGAAACAATACAATACCATCAAGATTAAATATCCTGATGCAATGTTGCTTTTTCGTGTTGGAGATTTCTACGAAACTTTTGGTGATGATGCTAAAAAAGCAGCACAAGTTTTAGGTATTACCTTAACTAAAAGAGGAGCAGGTTCTGATTCTGAAACTGCTTTAGCTGGTTTTCCTCATCATTCTCTAAATACCTATTTACCAAAGTTGGTAAAAGCTGGAATGCGTGTAGCCATTTGCGATCAATTAGAAGACCCAAAAATGACCAAAACCATTGTAAAACGTGGTGTTACAGAATTGGTTACGCCTGGAGTTTCTTTAAATGATGAAGTTTTACAAAGCAAAAGTAACAACTTTTTAGCGGCTGTTCATTTTGATAAAAAACAGTTAGGAATTTCTTTTCTTGATGTTTCAACAGGTGAATATTTAGTTGCACAAGGAACTGCAGAGTATATTGATAAATTGTTACAGAATTTCAGCCCAAGTGAAGTCTTAGTTCAGAAACAAAATAAGCAACAATTTTTAGAGCTTTTTGAAAACAGATATTACACTTTTTATTTAGATGATTGGGTGTATCAAAAAGAATATGCCAATGAAACGTTACAAAATCATTTTGAAGTTAAAAGCTTAAAAGGTTTTGGAATTCAGGAAGTTAAAAACGGAATCATTGCTGCTGGAGCTGTGTTGTATTATTTGTCAGAAACGCAACACAATCAGTTAAAACACATTCAAAATATTAGCAGAATTGCAGAAGATAATTATGTTTGGATGGATCGTTTTACGGTGCGAAATTTAGAATTGTACAACCCAAATTCTGTAAACGCTGTAACGCTTTTAGATGTTATTGATAAAACTATTTCACCTATGGGTGGAAGACTTTTAAAACGCTGGTTGGCTTTACCTTTAAAGAATATTGATGAAATTAAAAATCGTCATGAATTGGTAAAGTTTTTTATAGATTCTGATGAGTTTTCTCAAACTGTAACCTATCAACTAAAACAAATTTCTGATTTAGAAAGACTCATTTCTAAAGTAGCTACAGGTAAAGCTTCTCCAAGAGAAATTGTACTTTTAAAAGATTCTCTTAAAGCAATTTTACCAATAAAAAATGAAGCTGAAAAGAGTAAAAATAAAGCAGTTCAGAATTTAGGAAAACAACTCCACACTTGTGAGGATTTAATCACTAAAATTTCTGAAACCTTGTTTGATGATGCTCCTGTAAACATCAATAAAGGAAATGCAATTGCCAATAATGTACATCAAGAATTAGACGATTTACGTGCAATTTCATCATCAGGAAAACAGTTTTTAGATGATATGTTAGCTCGTGAAACTGAAGCTACAGGAATCACTAGTTTAAAAATTGCGTTCAACAATGTGTTTGGTTATTACATAGAGGTTAGAAATACGCATAAAGACAAAGTTCCTGAACAATGGATTAGAAAACAGACCTTAGTTTCTGCTGAAAGATATATTACTGAAGAGCTTAAGGAATATGAAACCAAAATCTTAGGTGCTGAAGAAAAGATTGCCAAACTAGAACAAGAAATTTTCTCTAAATTATTGCAATACATCATTCAGTTTGTTGATGTTGTGCAGGAAAACGCACAAATTATTGCAAAAATAGATTGTTTGTTATCCTTTTCTGTTTTGGCTGTAGATAATAATTATGTACGCCCAATTATGGATGAAAGTACAGATTTAGAGATTAAAAATGGAAGACATCCTGTAATTGAAAAACAACTTCCTATTGATCAAACTTATATTGCTAATGATGTTGTGTTGAATAGAAATCAGCAACAAATTATTATGATTACTGGGCCAAATATGTCTGGTAAATCAGCCATTTTAAGACAAACTGCACTCATTGTTTTATTGGCACAAATGGGTTGTTATGTGCCTGCTCAAAATGCAAAAATTGGTATTGTAGATAAAATTTTTACCAGAGTTGGTGCTAGTGATAATATTTCTATGGGCGAATCTACGTTTATGGTAGAAATGAACGAAACTGCATCTATTTTAAATAACGTTTCTGAGCGCAGTTTAATTCTTTTAGATGAAATTGGTAGAGGAACCTCTACTTATGATGGTATTTCTATTGCTTGGGCTATTTCTGAGTTTTTACATGAACATCCAACCAAAGCAAAAACATTATTTGCCACACATTATCATGAATTGAATGAAATGACAACAACTTTTGAGCGCATTAAAAACTTTAATGTTTCTGTAAAAGAGTTGGAAGACAACATTATTTTCTTGCGAAAACTAGTTTCTGAAGGCTCAAACCATAGTTTTGGTATTCACGTTGCAAAACTAGCAGGAATGCCAAATATGGTAATTCACAGAGCAAATAAAATTTTAGCACAATTAGAAAAAAACAATAAAAATGCAGAAGTTAAAGACGTTTTAAAACAGTCTCAACATGAAGAAATGCAACTAAGTTTTTTTCAGTTAGATGATCCTTTATTAGAAAATATTCGCGAAGAAATATTGGCAACAAATATTGATACACTAACACCAATTGAAGCTTTAATGAAATTGAACGAAATAAAGCGAATGTTGATCAAAGAAAATGGTAAATAATCTAGAGCAAGGCTTTTTTGGAATAGGCATACAGAATGGAAAAACTCCTGAAAATTTAGGTGTTCTCTGGAGGTCTGCACAAAATATGGGTGCAAGTTTTATTTTTACGATTGGTAATAGATATGCAAAACAAGCTTGTGATACGCATAAAGCAACTGGTGCAATGCCTTATTTTCATTACAAAAACTTTGATGATTTCTTTAATAATTTACCAAAAGGTGCAATGTTAGTTGGTGTAGAGTTAGATGAAAAATCGGTTGACTTAGAAACGTTTACACATCCAAAACGTTGTGTTTATTTACTAGGGGCAGAAGATCATGGTTTGCCTAAATTGGCTATAGAAAAATCTCATCATTTAGTAAAATTTAAATCTGAATTAAGCTTAAATGTTGCTGTAGCTGGGAGTATTGTTATGTATGATAGGCAAGCTAAATTAAATTTCTAGCTGTGCTCTTTACTCTAAAAAGCTCTTTTTATTGACTTTAAAATACACAAAAGGAGTAATTAGTACAACAAAAGAAATAATATCAAAAAATAAGTTTTTTGGAAGAAAGTAATTTAGCACCAAATAAGCGCCTGAAATACTAAAAACTACAATAATCTTTTTAGCACGAGGATAGGTAAATACTGCCAATAAAAGCATAAGTATTCCTACAATTGTATATATTTCTTTTACGGTTAAATCTATCATTGGTATAAATATAAAAAAATAAAACCTAAAAGCATATAGCTTTTAGGTTTTAGATTCTAGGGGTTTTAGGGGTAAAAACTATCTTTTATATAGACCTCTTTAATCTAAGTAATTTGTTTGTTGAGTTTAAATAACTATTATAAATAGACTCATACTTTATTAATTCATCAAAAGTAAATGGTGCTTTTTCTAAACTACCAATTAAGATATCGCCATTTTGAATAATTTCATTCTTAAAAGAACCTTCTGCTGTATGATCTTTTAATTCGATAGCTCCTTCAAATTTCTTAATTTGTATATTTTCATCAGCTAATAAGGCTTTTTGTCCTGTAGTTTTATCTAAAATATAAACCTTTGCGTTTACGTTGTTAGCTCCACGAATTTTCTTTACTAAATCTGTCTCTACATAAAACATAAAGTTAGAAACAGGTCTACACTCAAACTGTTGTTTGGATAAGGTTTCAATAACGTTAATAGTATCTAAATTAAGGCTTGGTTTTGTTGATGATATTTCTACTTTACTAAAAGCGAATATACCAACAAGTACTACAGCTAGCGCTGCGACTTTTTTTAGGGGTTTCATCTTAAGGGGTTTAAGGGTTAAAGTACAAATTTAAACAAAAAAATTTATAAAAAATCAAATGTATTAATAAAAAATTTAATGTTTCAGGAATTTAATAGTCAAAACACAAGATAACATTTTGTTTTACAGTGTTTTAATAAATCATAAGTTTTTGATAAGTTTTTTTAAAAAAACTAGATAAAAGTATTAATTTCTATATTTTTGGCTAATTTTTTTAAATTAAGTATTGGAATAAACTATATCTTTGCATCATTATGAGCACACATTTTTTATTTATTGGAACTCCAGAGGTTTTTGTAATTATGTTAATTGTAGTTATGGTATTTGGTGCAGATAAAATTCCTGAAATTGCAAGAGGTTTAGGTAAAGGAATGCGTCAAATAAAAGATGCTACTAACGATATTAAAAAAGAAATTAACGACAGCTCTAAATTAAAAGACTTTGATACAGATATTACTAAAGATATTACCAAAGAGGTTAATGGTGTTAAAGATAAAATTGATGACTTTACAGGGCCAATAAAAAGAAATAGGTAGTTTCTTTTATAATTTAAATCCTATAATTTTACTCTACTTATTGTTAAGCCATCTCTTATAGGTAATAAAACTGTTTCAACTCTATCATCAGTATTTAACAACTTATTATAGGCTAAAAGCGCTTTTGTATCAATGTCTTTTGGATCTAATTCTTCAATAATTTTTCCACTCCACAACACGTTATCTGATAAGATAATACCTCCAGAATTCATTTTATCAACAATTAAATGAAAATAATTTGAGTAGTTTGATTTATCTGCATCAATAAAAACCAAGTCAAACTTTTCATCGATAGTTGGTATCATCTCTAAAGCGTTTCCTGTTTTTTGTATGATTTGATTTTTGTATTTAGATTTTTTGAAATATTTTTTTTGAAGCGTTTCTAACTCTTCGTTTTTATCTAAAGTAATTAGTTTTCCATTTTTAGCCAAACCTTCTGCTAAACAAAGTGCAGAATAACCAGTATAAGTACCTATTTCTAAAATTACTTCTGGTTGCACTAATTTTGAAATCATCGATAAAACCCTTCCTTGATAAGCGCCACTTAACATTCTAGGGTTAAGCACTTTTTGCCAAGTTTCTCTACTTAACTCTTTAAGTATTTTAGGTTCTTGTTGAGAATGTGCTACAACATAATCGTCTAGTTTTTCTGGTAAAAAATGCATGTTTTAATTTTGAATCAAAAATACAAAAAAACGGAATCTATAAGTATATAAATTCCGTTTCTATCTATTTAAAATAAGTATTTTAAACGTTTACTTCTTTTAACTTTTGTTTTAAATGTTCTTTTTCTTCTACACTTAAGCAGTGTTTTATTTCTTTACAGCTTTTTGCGTGTTTTTTATAAAATACACTTAACAAAAGATTCTGTTTCGTATACATTTTACAAATTTTACATTGTAAAAAATGGATATTCAGTTTTACTTTTTCTAAAAATGTAGCCTCTTTATATTGATTTTTATCACAAATTGTTGTGGCTTCGTCGCAAGTTATATTTAATTTTTTAAACATCATTTAAATATTAAACCAGTTATCTTCCATACATTTTCTTAATTGTGTTCTTGCTCTATGGATTATGACCCATAAATTAGACGATGTAATATCTAGCTCCTTACAAATATCTTCAGTTTCAAACTCTTGTATGGTTTTCATTCTAAAAACCATCGCATATTTTTCTGGTAAGTTATCTATACAAGCCTCAATTTGTGTTTTTAGCTCTTCGTTTTCTATTGATTTTTCAGAAGCGTTATCCCAACTTTGTGGCACACGTTCTTCTATCCAGTTTCCTTCACTTTCTCCATCATTATAGAAGTTCATTCTTACTTCTGCTTTTCCTTTTTTAGAATTTATTTTTCTATAATAATCTATTACTTTTCTCTTTAGTATAGAAACCAACCAAGTTCTTTCACTAGCTTTACCTTTAAAATTTTTTGCAGATTTTAAACCCGCGAAAAAAGTTTCTTGAACTAAATCTTTTGCTAAATCACTATTATTTACACGAACAACAGCATAGTTAAAAAGGTAATCTGCGTAATTATCAATCCATTGATCTGGATTTAATTTCGGTAAATTGTTGCTCATTTTAAGTTTTAAAGAATCAAATATAACTTATTTTTTTTCTTTTAAGGGACTGCAATTATCTCTTCTTCGCATATCTAATAAATAGATAATTTCCCAATTTCCATTGTTATTAAACAACTGAAAAGAATTGGCTCCACAATGACTAAAGTTATCATTAAAATAAAACTCATAAGGTGTCCAAACTGAGGCTATATTTCCGTCAACTTTAATAGTGTAAGATAGTAGTTTTTCTAAATAAGTATGTTCTGGGTTTTTATTTGCAATACCTGTTAACAGTTTTTTTCTAGAATCTGTTTGAAGTACATTATTTACATTTCCCATACTAGATGTGGTTTGTATTTTTATATCTTTATGTAATGTTTTACTCATTAGAGTACTATCACCTTTATGCAAACCGTCGAAAAAAGTTGTAATTACCTTTTTAATTTTACTTTCCTCGTCGTTTTTTTGCCCATAATTGGTTAGTGAACAAAAAACTATCAAACTAAATAATATGTATTTTTTCATAATTGATTGATTTTTAAAACGCTAAAACTACATATTTTTTCTAGTTCATTTATCAACAATTATATAAAGTTCGTATTTACGAGTCTTTTCAATTTCCTTTTATTTCTTACTTTTACCAAAGTCAAAAAACAAAAAATATGTCTGTAGCAAAAAAACAGTACAAAAGAGTTACTGTAAAATCTTTAGTGGAAATGAAAGCAAATGGAGAAAAAATTTCCATGTTAACTGCTTATGATTATACCATGGCCAAAATTTTAGATGGTGCAGGTTTAGACGTACTTTTAGTAGGTGATTCTGCTTCTAATGTAATGGCTGGTCACGAAACTACTTTGCCTATTACTTTAGATCAGATGATTTATCATGCAAGTTCTGTTGTTAGAGCAATTGAACGTTCTTTAGTGGTTGTAGATTTACCTTTTGGTAGTTATCAATCAGACCCAAAAGAAGCATTACGATCTGCCATAAGAATTATGAAAGAAAGTGGAGGACATTCTATAAAATTAGAAGGTGGTAAAGAGGTAAAAGAATCTATAAAGCGAATTTTAAATGCTGGTATTCCTGTAATGGGGCATTTAGGTTTAACCCCACAATCTATCTATAAATTTGGAACATATACTGTTAGAGCCAAAGAAGAAGAAGAGGCTGAAAAATTATTAGAAGACGCTCTTATGCTAGAAAGAATTGGTTGTTTTGCCATTGTTTTAGAAAAAGTACCTGCTAAATTAGCTACTAAAGTTGCAGAAGCTTTAACTATTCCTGTAATTGGTATTGGTGCTGGAAATGGTGTAGATGGGCAAGTTTTAGTAACACATGATATGGTTGGTATGACTCATGAATTTAACCCTCGTTTTTTACGTAGGTATTTAGATTTGTATAAAGACATGACTGGAGCTTTTGAGAACTATGTTTCTGATGTTAAAAGTGGAGATTTCCCAAATGATGAAGAACAATATTAAACGTATTTTAAAAGTTGTATCTGAGCTCTCAATTATTTTATTTGGAGTTCTCTATATCTTAGAAAAGTTTTTCGACATCACTATTTCTGATGGAAAAGACCTTAGAAATATATTTGTAATTTTCTACTTGATAAGTAGTTTAATTTACTACAAAATGGAGCTAAAAGACAAAAACAAAGAAATAAACTCACTTAAGAATAAGTTGAAAGAAAAAGACTAATGAAAATACTTCATTTAGATACCAATCATCCACTTTTAATTCAACAATTAAACGATTTAGGATTTCAAAATGATGAAGATTACACCTCTTCAAAACAAGAAATTGAAACCAACATCCATAATTATAATGGTATAATTCTTAGAAGTCGTTTTAAAATTGATAAAAACTTTCTTGACAAAGCAACTCAATTAAAATTTATTGGGAGAGTTGGAGCTGGTTTAGAAAATATAGATTGCGAGTATGCTTTGTCAAAAAAAATTGAACTTATAGCTGCTCCAGAAGGCAACAGTAATGCTGTTGGAGAACATGCTTTAGGAATGTTATTATCCTTATTTAATAAGCTTAATAAAGCGAACCAAGAAGTAAGCAATGGAAAATGGTTGCGTGAAGAAAATAGAGGTGTAGAATTAGAAGGCAAAACTGTAGGTTTAATTGGCTATGGAAATATGGGAAAATCATTTGCTAAAAAACTACAAGGATTTGATGTTCAAGCACTTTGCTATGATATAAAACCAAATGTAGGTGATAAAAATTGTACCCAAGTTTCTTTAAAAGAATTACAAGAAAAAAGTGATGTGTTAAGTTTACATACACCAGAAACTGCGCTTACAAAAAACATGGTAAATGCAACATTTATCAATAAATTTAAAAAGCCTTTTTGGTTGATAAATACTGCACGTGGAACAGCAGTAAACACTAAGCATTTAGTTGCTGCATTAAAATCTAATTCAGTTTTAGGTGCTGGTTTAGATGTATTAGAATATGAAAAATCATCTTTCGAAAACTTATTTTCTAATGAAAACATGCCAGAAGCTTTCCAGTATTTAATCAAATCAGAAAATGTATTATTATCTCCACATGTTGCTGGCTGGACGATTGAAAGTAAACAAAAACTAGCACAAACAATCGTAGATAAAGTAAAACTAAAATTTTGTTAACTTGTAAGCTTTAAATCATTCAAAAAATGACTTACGAAGCAAACACTCCAGAAGAATACATTGCTCAAATTCCTGAAGAGCGCAAACAACCCATAGAAAAACTAAGAACTGTAATCAAACAAAATTTACCAAAAGGCTTTGAGGAAGGTATTTTGTATAAAATGATTGGTTTCTACGTGCCTCTTTCTAGTTATCCAAATGGGTATCATTGTCAACCAGGCACTCCTCTACCCTTTATCAATATAGCTTCACAGAAAAATTCAATCAATTTATATCATTCAGGTATTTACGCAAAAAAAGAATTGCACGATTGGTTTGTAGCAGAATACCCAAAACATTGCAAGCGTAAATTAGATATGGGAAAAAGCTGCATCCGATTTAAAAAAATAGAGGAAATTCCTTATAATTTAATTGCAGAACTTTGTTCTAAAATGACAGTAAAAGAATGGATAACAATTTACGAAAATGCAACACAAAAAAAGTAATATGAAAAAAAGAGTAACAGGAATTGGAGGTGTATTTTTTAAAAGTGATGATCCAAAAGCATCTAAAGAATGGTATAAAAAACACTTAGGTTTTAACACTGATGATTATGGTGCTACATTTTGGTGGAAAGATAAAAAAGGTGAAGACGCCTCTACTCAGTGGAGTCCTTTTGCAAAAAAAACAGATTATTTTGAGCCATCAAAAAAAGACTTTATGTTTAATTATAGAGTTGAAAATTTAGTAGCACTTTTAGCTGAACTTAAAAAAGAAGGTGTTACTATTGTAGGAGAAATGCAAGAATTTGAATATGGTAAATTTGGTTGGATTTTAGATAACGAAGGCAATAAAATTGAACTTTGGGAACCTATTGATGCTGCATTTAAATAATTTAAAACTATAGAATTATGAACTTTTTATCAGATTACCCAACAGAGGTATTAGTATTATTTTTTTTAATTGTGACTTTTTTACAATCTGGAATTGACAAATTATTAGATTGGAAAGGAAATGTTTCTTTTATTACAGAACATTTTAAAGCATCACCAT
Organism: uncultured Polaribacter sp.; assembly: GCA_964565055.1. Classification (GTDB taxonomy): domain Bacteria; phylum Bacteroidota; class Bacteroidia; order Flavobacteriales; family Flavobacteriaceae; genus Polaribacter. The sequence goes on from CAZMDC010000002.1 coordinate 97,677, forward strand.
TAAAAAATAGTGTTCCATTATTATTAGGAGTAATTTTAGTGATAGAAATTATAGCTGCTCTTTTAATGATTTATGGAGTTTACGAATTGTATACTTCAGGAGCAAAAGAAATTGCTTTATTGGGTGTAGAGCTTTCTGCTATCACTTTAATCTTTTTATTGATTGGGCAACGTTTGGCAAAAGATTATGCAGGAGCAATGAGCTTAGCTGTCTATTTTATTATCACACTTTGGGGAGTATATCTATTACATAGCTAAAAACTATAAATAATTATATTTAATAACTAAAATTTATTAAAAAAGCGCTTAAAATTTACGATTTAAGCGCTTTTTAATTTTTTAACTAGTGTTTCTGTGGTTTGTTTACAAAACTTAAATTAAAAACACTTAAAATAAGTATTTATTGATTTTTTAGGATATAAATCAAAGAAGAATACTCTTTTGAACTGGCTGCTTTATAATTTGAAATGAAACCTCTATAAAAAGATTTTAAAGGTTTCATTTTTTTTGATTTGTACTTTTCACTTAGTAAAGAAACATAGTACGCATCAAACTTCATGGGTAGAGTTTTTTCTACAATCATATTTTCTAAAGAAAATAGCTTTTTAATTGATTGCTGAGAAAAATGCCACAAATGTCTAGGTACATCAAAAGCTGCCCAAAATTGTTTGTAATAATTTGCATCATTACTTTTATAGTTGGGCACAGCAATTATCAATTTTCCATCTTTTGCTAACAAACTATGTAATGTTGTAATGTACTCTTGTAAGTTTTCTACATGTTCTAAAACGTGCCAAAGTGTAATTACATCAAATTTTTTATTCTCAAACTTTAATAAACCTTCTTCTAATTCTACACCTTTATTAGCTGCAATAGTTCTTGCTCCTAAATCTGGTTCTGTTCCAAAAACTTGCCATTTATTATTTTTACAAACGTTTAAAAAATCTCCTGTACCTGCTCCAACATCTAAAATAGTTTTTGAAGTTGTATTAAAAGAATTTATAAGTTTTAGCTTTCGTTTAAGCGTACTATTTTTTACTTTTTGATACACTTTATCAAACAATGTTTTTTTAGAATCTGTATGAGAAATATAATCTTCACTTTTATAATAATCTCCTAGATTTTTTGGAACAGGAATTGTTACCAACATCTCAAAATCTGTATTTTTTTGTATCAGATATTTTTCACCTGAAACTGTGAAATCCTTACACTCCAAAAACGGTTTTAGATTTTTATAAAAATCGATCTTATCTGTCATTTTTGTACGTTCTTTAAATAGAGTTTGTTCATTTATTCTGAACAATTATTTATTAGAATTTTGTGTTTTTTACACAATTGTTCCACGAGGAACATTTTATATATTTTTAAAAATTCCTTATCAAATTTAATAAGATTACTTGGAATTTACCTACCCATATACACTAATAGAACAGAAATATCACTTGGTGAAACTCCACTTATTCTACTTGCTTGAGAGATAGATGTTGGTTGAATTTTAGTTAACTTTTCTCTGGCTTCATATGATAAAGATTTCACTTTATCATAGTTGAAACTAGAAGGAATAACAACATTTTCTAGACGGTTTAGTTTGTCTGCATTGTTCTTTTCTTTAGCTATATATCCAGAATATTTCAAATGAATTTCAGCTTGTTCTATAACTTCTTTGTCAATATTATTATCAATCAAAAAGTCGTTTAATTTCTTGATATTTTTAAAATCAGAAAAGTCTAATTGTGGTCTTGCAGCAATTTTAAAAAGCTTCATGGATTGGTTTACAAGTGCTAAATTTTTAGCTTCTAATACAGGATTTATCTCTTCTTTCTTAACACTAGTTTTTTCTAAAAATGCAATTAATAAGTCTGTTTTTTCTTGTTTTTCTAACACTCGAGTTAATCGTTCTTTTGAAGCTAAACCTAATTCAAATGCTTTGGGAGTTAATCTTAAATCTGCATTATCTTGTCTTAAAAGCGTTCTATATTCAGCTCGTGACGTAAACATTCTGTAGGGTTCTTCTGTGCCTTTTGTAATAAGGTCATCAATTAAAACACCTATATAAGCTTCATTTCTTTTTAAGATAAAAGGTGCTTTATCCTGTACTTTTAAGGCTGCATTAACACCAGCCATTAAACCTTGTGCAGCAGCTTCCTCATAACCTGTTGTTCCATTAATTTGTCCTGCAAAAAACAAGTTTTCAATCAGCTTAGTTTCTAACGAATGTTTTAATTGTGTAGGTTGAAAAAAATCATATTCGATAGCATAACCATATCTAAAAAACTTTACATTTTCAAAACCAGCAACAGCTCTTATAGCTTTATCTTGAATATCTTCTGGAAGAGAGGTTGAGAAACCATTTACATACATTTCACAAGTAGTCCAACCTTCTGGTTCAACAAAAATTTGATGTCTTTCTTTACTTGCAAAACGATCTACTTTATCTTCTACAGAAGGGCAATATCTTGGACCTGTAGATTGAATTCTTCCATTAAACATTGGAGACCTATCAAACCCCTCTCGTAAAATTTCATGTACTTTAGGGTTTGTATACGTTAACCAACAAGAACGTTGTTTATCTAAAGCTGTAGTTGTTGATAAATACGAAAACTTTTCTGTATAATCATCTCCTGGTTGCTCTGTCATTTTAGAATAATCCAAAGATCTTCCATCGACTCTTGGAGGAGTTCCTGTTTTCATTCTACCAGCTTCAAAACCTTTAGCAACTAAATCTTCTGTGATTCCTTTTGAAGCTCCTTCTCCTGCTCTACCTCCACCAAAACTTTTATCACCAATATGAATTAATCCATTTAGAAAAGTACCTGCAGTTACAATTACAGTTTTCGATTTTATTTCAAGTCCTAAGGCTGTTTTTACACCCACAATTTTTTGATCATCAAATAATAAACCGTTTACAGAATCTTGATAGAAATCTAAATTTTCAGTTTGCTCTAACATGGTTCTCCAACATTCTGCAAACTGCATTCTGTCAGACTGTGCTCTTGGACTCCACATTGCAGGTCCTTTAGATTTATTTAACATCTTAAACTGAATAGCAGTTTTATCTGTTACAATTGCACTATAACCCCCTAAAGCATCAATTTCTCTTACAATTTGCCCTTTTGCAATTCCACCCATTGCAGGATTACAACTCATTTGAGCAATGTTTTGCAAATTCATTGTTATTAATAACGTGTGTGCACCCATATTTGCAGCAGCAGCAGCAGCTTCACTTCCTGCATGACCACCTCCTACTACAATTACATCGTATGTTGTTGAAATTAAACTCATTATATTACAAGTTCCACGTGGAACTATTTATTTTAACTATTTGATTATTAATATTTTAAAAGTGATAAAGCAGTGTTTTCTTGAGCTCTCATGTTTTCTTTTTCGGAAACTGTTTTGTCTTTTAATCCCATATAATGCAAAACTCCGTGAATCATTACCCTATGTAATTCTTCTTGAAAAGAAACCCCAAAATCAAGTGCATTTTCTTTTACCCTTTCAACAGAAATAAATATATCTCCATTTAAGAGTTTCCCTAAAGAATTATCAAAACTGATAATATCTGTTAGCGTATCATGTTGTAAAAACTCAATATTTAGTTTATGTAAGTATTCATCATCACAAAAAATATAGTTGATTTCACCAACTTCAAAACCGTTTTCTGAAACATAATCATTAATCCAATTGATTAATAATGCTTCATTATCAAGTTTAAAATTTGTTTCGTAATTAAATTCAATCATATTACTCTTTCTTTGTATCAGAAAAGTATGCTCTTACCTTCTTTTTATAATTTTGTTGCAAAGGTAAGGATTGTCTATTTAAAATCTCTATTTGATTGTAAAACTGCTTTTTAAATTTTAAAGATTTAGCTTTGTTACGTTCATTTTGTATTTGATTTGATGTGGATTTACGCTCTTTATCTTTACCTTGCTCTAAGGCAGCCTGATCTAGCTTAAGTAATTCATAATTTAAATTCTGCATTTTTTGTAAAGTTTCGTTGTTAAATCCTTTAGATAGAATTTCGTTTTCTAACTCTTCCATACTTTTTAATGCTTTTTTTGCATTTGAATTACCAGCAGGATTTCCATTTTTACTTTCTTTTATAGCATTTTGCAGTTCTTGCCTTAACTGATTTTGTTGTTTGAAAATTTCGTATAATTCACCATCTAAATCATCATTTGTGCTTCCTTCTTCTGTATTTCCTTTAGAACCATTTTTACCTTCTTTTCCATCATTGCCTTTTTCACCTGGCTTTGATTTAGAGTTTTGCTTTTCTCCTTTTTCACCTTCACCTTGTTTATCACCTTTTTTTAGACCATCTTTCATTTTTTGAGATAAGCCTTTTTGCTTCTGTATTAAATCTGGCAAACTAAAACCTTGTTGCTTGCTTTTATTTCCTTTACCCATTTTCATAGACATGCTATTTTGCATATTATTTAAAATATTACTCAAATAATCTGCCAAATTATTTGTTGCAGTCATTACATAACGTTGATTAGATAAGCCATTGTTAAATCGATTTTCTGAAAAATTTTCTAAAGACTGATCTAAGTTATAATGTGCTGAAGCTAAATCGTCTTGGATTTTTGAAGAAATTTTTGGAACACGCATTGCTAAAACATACAAACTATCATCTATATGTTCGAAATACGTTTTAATTTCATTTTGTTTTTTTAGATCTTTTCCAAAATCTGGATGAGATGTTGAAATTTCGTCGAACTTATTCATTAATTCTTCTTGTTGAAAAGAAAAAATAACCAAATTTTCTAAAATTTTTCTAAGATCTTCTATGTTTTCTTCCATAGATTCACCTTGCATATCTAACATAGATTGTTGCATTTTAGCACTCATCTCTTTCATTTTTTTAGAAGATTGCTTTTGGTTCTTTTTAGCTTTTTGAGTGTTGTTGTTTTTTAAATTTTCTTCAGAATTTTTTAGTTGTTCATCTATGTTCTCTTGATCTTGATCTACATCTGGCAAATCCATTGGATCTTTTAACTTTTCATTATCCTTAGTAACTTCTTCTAAATCTTTCTTAATATTCTCAAATTCTTTTGTGATTTCTTGTTGCTCTTCAAGGCTATTGTTTTCTTTTTGTTCTAAATCTGTTTGTTTTTTTGATAAAACTTGAATTTTATTAGCAATTTGCATGGTTTTTTGTTCAACATAAAAACGCTTTACCATTTCTAACGTTTTTTCTAAACTACGTTGTTGTTGTTTATTTTGTTGCGCAAGTTCTTTTGCTTTTTGAACCAACTCTTCTTTATTAAGCTTATCTGCCATTTTTTGGATTTCATCCAATAGCTTTTGTTGTTTTTCTAATTTTTTAAGCTCTTTAATACGCTCTTGTAAATCTTGTTGTTTTTCTTGTAAAGTAGAATCTTCTTCTTTCTTTTCATCTAGATTTTCTTGAAGTTGATTGGTTTGTTTTTGCATCATTTTTTTGTACTGTTCTTGACGCTTAATAAAACTTTCTACCTTCTTTTTATCATTCCAATTAATATTTTTTTTGTTCTGTAATTCTTGCTGAATAGTTTCTAATTGTTCTTGCTGTTGTTTTTGTTTTTGAACGGAGTTTTCTAACTGATTAATCGTATTTCGTTGCTCTTGAAACAGCTCCTCCTCTATTTCTACTAAAGTTTTTTGGCGATATTTAAACGTTTTACTCTTTGCAGATTTACTGCCATTAATTCCATCATTATCAAAAACCTGGAAATACATCTCGTAATTAATTCCATTTTCTAAGCTTAATCCTTCTGGAAAATCATAAAAAAAAGTTTGTATATTTTGTTTTGTTATAGATAAATTATAGACTTTTTTAATGGTAGCATTATTTTCATCATAATATAATAATTGTAGTTTTTTTATACCATAATCATCTGAAATTTGACCTGCAAACTGAGCTGTTCCACGTGAAATACTATCAATATTTGAACTAACTGCAATTAATGGGAATTCATCTTTTACAACATCAACAGAAAACTGTAAGTTTTCATAATCTTGTAAATTGTTATTCGAAGATGAAATGGTATAATTTAAAGAACTTGTCAACTGTTTTTCGTACTTAAAACTATCATTAGATAATCTTTTAAAATAATCTACTGAATTATTAATTGAAAAACGCAAACTATCTGTTTTACTAGTTTGTGCATTCCAAGTTATTTCTGTGCCTTCAGGTACAATAATATTTCCTGCATTTTGTAAAGTTTCATTTGTACGATTTAAATAATTAGGGTAATTTAATGTTAAACGAACATTATTAATTGTAGGTGTATTTATTACTTCTATTTGATAATTTACAGATGATATTTTATTGGCTTTTATATAAAATTTGATAGGTTTTTGAACGTCTGTAAACGTATAAGAAAAAGCCCCTAAATTATTATTTTGTAAAAAATATTCTTGATTATTAAATACAATTTTTGCTTCTTCTGGAATAATATTTCCAACAGTGTTAAAATTAACAGTTATAGATTTGCCTTGTATAACTTGTAAACTTTCATTTACTAACACAAATGAAAAAGGTGCTGGTGGATTGTATGCGATTCTATGATTAACAACTCGATCTAAACTTTGGTTTAAAGAGTCGTTACTTATTGTAAATAAACTAATTACATAAATAAAAACTGGTAAAATAGCATATTTAAGGTATTTTGAATTTTGCTTAAAATCGATGGCTTTTACAAACGGAATGGGTTGTAATTCTATAGATTTTTGATTAATACTTGCTAAAATTAAATCAGTTTGATTAGCACTTTCTTTAAGTTGTAAAATATTTAACAACTTGTCTTCTACTTCAGGAAAATGGGACCCTATAATTTTAGAAGATTCTTGTAAAGAAATACCTTTTCTAAACCCAATTAATTTAAAAGTAGGTAACACAATAAACTTGAAAAACAAGAAAGCTTCAACTAAAATAAAGGTCCAAAATAATAGAGTTCTTGCAGTTGGTTTTAACCAGAGAAAATATTCTAAAAAAAGGACAAAAAACAAATACAAAACACCTAATGATAGAAACAGAATTGTACCTTTTAACAATTCATTTGTATAGTATTTACGTGTAAATTGATTTAATTTTTGCTGTATGTTATTAAACTGGCTCATCATCAACAAATAAAAGTACTATTTTTACTATGAAACCGCATAAAATTAGTGTTAAACAATTTGTAAGTTTTAACAAAATAAAACTACTAATTAGATAAAAATCAACCAAAATGAAAACTTTACATTTATTATTAGCTTTGTTTGTAAGCTCTTTTATTTTTGCACAAAGCCCATGGATAAAAGAAAAAGGGCGTTTTTTTACAAGCTTTTCTTACTCTATAATTTCTAATTATAATGAAGTTTTTGCTAATCCAGACTTTTCTACAAATGGTAATATTAGCGATAAAACATATCAATTTTTTGGTGAATATGGTGTAACAAACAACACAAGTGTACTTGTAAATATTCCTTTAAAATCTATTGATATTAATAATTTTATTGATCCAGCAATAGATTGTGTTGGAGATTGTTCTGAAAATTTTAGTAAAACTGCACTTGGAAATATTAGCTTAGGCATAAAGCATAATTTTTTAAAAAAATCTTGGGTTTTATCTGGACAGTTAAATGCGGAATTAAATACTAGTTCTTATGATTCTAATTCAGGAATTAGAACTGGTTATGATGCTTATACGTTTACACCTTTATTTTTAGCAGGTACAAGCTTTGGAAAAAACTATTTTCAATCTTTTATTGGAGCAGATATTAGAACAAACAATTACAGTTCTAATTTAAAAATTGGTGGAGAAATTGGTAGAAAAATAACTCAAAATATATGGTTAATTGGTTTTGTAGATATTTCTCAATCTTTAGAAAATGGAGATATTCTTTTACCAAACAGAAATATAAGTAACAGTCTTTATGTTAACAATCAAGAATATGTAGCTTATGGGTTGAAAGGGATATTACAATTTTGTGACTTTGGGTTAACTGCAGCATTTGGCTCAGCTTTATCTGGTAACAATGTACCTAAAACAACAGCATTCTCTATTGGTATTTTTAACACTTTCTAAAAAATCTTTTTTATCTAATTTCTATTCTCTTTTTATAAAAAGTATCTTTGCACTTTAAATTTAAGAAAATGGAATCTAATGTTCGTGTGCGTTTTGCACCAAGCCCAACAGGACCTTTACATATTGGAGGTGTAAGAACAGCCTTATATAACTATTTATTTGCTAAAAAACACAATGGAACTTTTGTGTTAAGAATAGAAGATACAGACCAAAATAGGTATGTAGCCAATGCAGAGCAGTATATAATTGATGCTTTAGATTGGTGTAATATTCCTTATGATGAAGGTATTAATAAAAACGAAAAATTCGGTCCTTACAGACAATCTGAACGCAAACATTTGTATAAGAAATATGCAGATATTCTTTTAGAAAAAGGGTGGGCATATTATGCTTTTGATACTTCAGAACAATTAGATGCACACAGAAAAGGACATGAAGCAGAAGGTAAAACCTTTATTTACAATTGGCACAATCGTGAAAAAGGGCGTTTGGTAAATTCTTTGGTTTTGTCTGATGCAACTGTACAAGAAAAAATAAATTCTGGAGAGAATTACGTAATCCGTTTTAAAAGTCCACAAGATGAAACTTTAGAAATGGAAGATGAAATTCGTGGTAAAATATCTATAGATACCAATACTTTAGATGATAAAATTCTATTTAAAAGTGATGGAATGCCAACCTATCATTTAGCAAATATTGTAGATGATCATTTAATGGAAATTAGCCATGTAATTCGTGGTGAAGAATGGTTACCATCTATGGCTTTACACGTTTTATTATATAGAGCTTTTGATTGGCAAGCTCCAAAATTTGCGCATTTACCTTTAATTTTAAAGCCTGTTGGAAAAGGAAAATTAAGTAAAAGAGATGGAGATAAACTAGGTTTTCCTGTATTTCCACTAGCTTATACTAATGAAAAAACCAACGAAGTTTCACGTGGTTATAAAGAAGATGGTTATTTTTCTGAAGCTGTAGTAAACATGTTGGCTTTCTTAGGTTGGAATCCTGGAACAGAACAAGAAATCTTTTCATTAGAAGAGTTAATTCAAGAATTCGACTTAAAACGTGTTTCTAAATCTGGAGCCAAATTTAATCCTGATAAAACAAAATGGTTTCAGCAACAATATATGCAACAAAAAGACGATGCTGAATTAACAAGTTTATTTTTGCCTATTTTAAACGAAAAAGGAATTACAAAAGATAGAGAATATGTGCAAAAAGTGGTTGCTTCTATAAAAGAAAGAGCTGTTTTTGTTGAAGATTTTTGGGAATTATCAAGCTTCTTTTTTGAAACTCCAACAGAGTTTGATACAAAAGCAAGTAAGAAAAACTGGAAAGAAACTACACCAGAATTAATGCAAGAATTAGTTGCTGTAATTTCAACTATCAATGATTTTTCATCAACAAATACAGAAAAAGTTGTTAAAGAATGGATTTCTGGCAAGGAAATTGGTTTTGGTAAAGTAATGCAACCTTTACGTTTAAGTTTAGTTGGTAAATTAGCTGGGCCACATTTGTTTGATATCATTGCTATGATTGGTAAAGAAGAAACCATTATTAGAATAGAAAACGCAATTAAAAATATTTAAATTATGAAAAAATATATTTTACTACTATTTGTTTTTACAAGTTTTTTAGCTCACAGTCAATTTGGTGGCAATAGAATGGGTAATCAACGTCAAAGACAAATGTCACAAACACCAAGGCCTGCTCCAGAACCTAATTTTGAAATTGAAAAATATTTAGGAATAGTTATCTATGATATTGAAAAAGCTGCAAAAAAATCGAAGGTAAAGCTATCTTCAGAAACTGGTAAACAGTTTTCTACATTTTTAACAAACTACAATAAAGAAATAAAAGAAATTAAAAGGATATATAGTTTTACTTTAAAAAGTACAAAAGAAATGATGGAAAGCTTTCAAAAAAAAGCTACAGAAACCAAAGACTTTTCTAACAGCACTGAAGTACAAAAAAAAATGGGGGAAAACTTAGCTCCTATTTCCGAAATTTTAAAAGAAAAAGATATAGAATTTAATAGAAAAATTGAAGCATTGCTTTCTAATAAACAATTTGATAAATGGATTAAGTATAATAGAAGCATTTATAAAGTTTTTCCTAAAGAAGATGATGATAAAAAAATAAAAGAATAAACAAAAACCCTGAAAACTTTATATTTTCAGGGTTTTTTCTTGATTATCAGTTAAAAATGTAACTTTTTTAAAAAAAAGCGTCTTATAAATGTACTTTAAAAAGAGTATATTTACCTTACACACAACTAATTTTAAAAATTAAACCTATGAGTCCACTATTTATTCTCTTTATTGTTTTTCTCTTTATTGTACTTTTTGCTTCATTTTTTCTAGTGAAACAACAAACAGCGGCCATTATAGAACGTTTTGGACGTTTTAGCTCAATAAGACAATCTGGTTTACAACTTAAAATACCTTTAGTAGATAGAGTTGCTGGTAGAGTAAGCTTAAAAATTCAACAATTAGATGTAATTATAGAAACTAAAACATTAGATGATGTTTTTGTGAAATTAAAAGTTTCTGTACAATACATGGTTATTAGAGAAAAAGTGTATGATGCATTTTATAAATTAGATTATCCTCATGATCAAATTACTTCGTTCGTTTTTGATGTTGTAAGAGCAGAAGTTCCAAAAATGAAGTTAGATGACGTTTTTGTTAAAAAAGACGACATTGCAATTGCTGTAAAAAGAGAATTACAAGAATACATGTCTGATTATGGTTTTGATATCATAAAAACCCTTGTTACAGACATAGACCCTGATGCACAAGTAAAAGCTGCAATGAACAGAATTAATGCTGCAGATAGAGAAAAAACTGCTGCACAATTTGAGGGTGATGCTCAACGTATTTTAATTGTAGAACGTGCAAAAGCAGAAGCAGAAAGTAAACGTTTACAAGGGCAAGGTATTGCAGACCAAAGACGTGAAATTGCACGTGGTTTAGAAGAATCTGTAGAAGTTTTAAATAAAGTTGGTATCAATAGCCAAGAAGCATCTGCATTAATTGTTGTTACGCAACATTATGATACTTTACAATCTATAGGACAAGAAACTAACAGTAACTTAATTTTATTACCAAATTCACCACAAGCAGGTAGCCAAATGTTAAATGATATGGTGGCTAGCTTTACAGCAAGTAATCAAATTGGTGAAGCCATGAAAAACGCTAAGCCTAAAAAACTAAAATAGAAAGCTTTTATGAAAAGCTTTTTAAAGTGGCTTTCTACACCTTATTATTTTAATCCATCAGCTAAATTCAAATTTAAAATGAGTTTAGCTTTTGGTTTTTTTGTGTTTATTTTTTTATATCTATTTGAACCTTTTTCATTATCATATTTTTTAAGAGAATTTTTATTTGAATACACACTCTCTATAGGTATTATAACCTTTTTAGGAGCATTGTTTGTACTAATGGTACCACCTTTAATTTTTAAAGATTATTTTAACGAAGATAGTTGGACTGTTGGCAGAAATTTGTTTTTAATAATGATTGGAATATTGTTTGTAGGAACAGTTTTATGGTTTAATGCTAACTTTTTTAGACGCAACATAAATATTGAAAGTATAAGTTTACATGCTTTTTTATGGTACACATTTTTAGTGGGTGCTATACCATCATTTTTTATCATATTTATTAATGAAAAAGAAATTAGAGAAAAAAGGGTAAAAAAAGCTTTACAAATTACAAATTACAAATTATAAAAAAAGAAAAAAGTTAGAAAAAGAAACCAATTTAATTAAAGAAAGGATTATTTATTCAGAAAATAAAAATGAATCTATTTCTTTTTTAGTGGATGATTTAATATACATTACTTCTCAGGGTAATTATGCAAGTTTTTATATTAAAGAAAAAAATGGTTTAGTAAAAGAAAAAATATTACGTGTTACACTCCAAAAAATTAACACAGATTTAGAACCTTTTTCTAGAATTATAAGATGTCATAAATCATATATTGTAAACACTGCTTATGTTACAGATATTACTGGAAATGCAAGAGGTTATTTATTAAAAATAAATTGTATAAATTTTAGCATACCAGTCTCTAGAAGTTTTAGTAAAAAGTCTTTACTACAATTAATGGCAAATTAAGCTTCCTTTTTATCACAAAAAAACATAAAAACATCCTGTTTGTAACAATTCTATTATAAATTATATTAATTTATTATATTTGCTTAAAATTAAGAATTGGGGGATTTTTAATTAAATGTTAAAGCGCTATTTGTTTATCAAATAGCGCTTTTTAAATTATTTATAGAAAAGTATAATTGTGTAATTATTTCTTTTCTTCTAATTTTTCATCAGTTTCGTCTTTAGAAGCTTTTTTAAACTCCTTAATTCCTCCTCCTAAACCTTTCATTAATTCAGGAATTTTTTTACCTCCAAAAAGTAATAAAACAACTACTACAATCAATATTATTGAGTATCCTCCAGGAATTGCTAAAAAAGTGTGTAAACTCGTCATTTTTTATATAATTTAAAGGTACAAAGATACAAAAAGGTTTTAATTAATTTCTTTTTTGAATAACACCACCTATTACTTTTTTATCTTTTAAAACTTCTGGATTTCCTTTATAGAAAATAGAACCTCCAAAACTTACTTTTGCATTTAAAGTTTCTCCAGCAGAAACCTCTGCTTTTGCTCCTGTACCTGCATTTACTGTACTATTTGATGAAGAAATTAAACCAAAACCATTGTAAATTCCATACAAATCTACATTAACATTTTGATTTTTTGAAGTTCCAGATAATTTTATAATTCCTCCAGAAGATGCTTTAATTTCTAAATGTTTTACAGTTACAACCAAGTTTATTAGAGCTCTTTCTTGTGCTTTTACTTCTAAAACATCTTGTGTAATTTTTTTAGCAGTTATTGTAGCTCCTTCATTTGCATCAATTATATCAATTTTTGTATTGTAATATAATTTTACAAATACTTGACCAGATGCACTATTATCTTCTGGATTTAAAGAAAATGGTAGTGCTATTTTTAAGGTATTGTCTATATTTTTAATAGTAACCATTTCAGACTTTTTACCTGTAATTACCAATTTAGACTCTGTTGATTCAATCAACTCTAATTCAATACCATTATACACTTTTAAAATGGTATAATCTCCTAATTTTTTTTCTACAGTAGTTTGCCCATAAGTGAATAATGTTAGCAAGAAAACCGGAATTAAAAGTACTTTTTTCATAATTGTAAAATTGAGTGATTTTATTCTAAAATACAACTCTATAAAGTTTTTTTTAAAGATTTATTGTGGTAAAAATTTATTTTAATCTTCAATTAAATTAAAATCTAAATGTTTGCGTTCTAAGTCTGTCTTTTTTACTTGAACTTTTACATCATCTCCTAATTGATACATGTGTTTTGTAGATTGGCCAACAATTGCATATTGCTCTTCCTCAAAAATATAATAATCGCTTTTTATGTCTCTAATTCTAACCATTCCTTCACACTTGTTTGTAGTAATTTCTACATAAATACCCCATTCTGTAACACCTGTAATTACACCATCAAAAACTTCATCTTTATGATCTTGCATGTATTTAACCTGCATGTATTTTATTGATGATCTTTCTGCTTTTGAAGCCAACTCTTCTCTTTTAGACGAGTGTTTACATTTTTCTTCATAAGGATCTGCTTTTGGGCTTTCTCCTCCATCTAAATAATGTTGTAGTAATCTATGTGTCATTACATCTGGATAACGTCTTATAGGTGATGTAAAATGGCTGTAATAATCGAAAGCCAAACCATAATGCCCAATATTTTGAGTTGTATATACAGCTTTACTCATAGATCTTATAGCTAAAGTTTCTATCATATTAGATTCTGCTTTGCCTTGTACATCATTTAACAATTGATTTAAAGACTCTGAGGTAGTTTCTTTTGTATCTGTATTAATTTTATAACCAAACTTACCAATGATATTTTGTAGCGAAGCTAGTTTTTCTATATCAGGTTCATCATGAACTCTATAAATAAACGTTTTATTAGATGGTCTTCCTTTTTTGCTACCAATAAATTCAGCTACTTTTCTATTGGCTAATAGCATAAATTCTTCAATTAATTTATTCGCGTCTTTAGAAGTTTTAAAGAAAACACCTACAGGATTTGCTTCTTCATCTAAATTAAACTTCACCTCTACTCTATCAAAAGAAATGGCACCTTGTTGCATTCTTTTTTTACGTAAAATTTTAGCCAACTCATCTAATTTTAAAGTTGCCTCTACTATTTTTGGAGTAACTATATATTCTTTACCTGTAATAGAAGTTTCTAAAGGCATTGTGTAAGGCTGAACATCATCAGATAATTTTACATTTTCTATAATAGATTGTGCTTCTTCATATGCAAAACGTTGGTCTGAATACGTTACTGTTCTTCCAAACCACTCTCCTACTATTTGTGCTTTTTCATTTATTTCAAAAACTGCAGAAAACGTTAATTTTTCTTCATTTGGACGTAAAGAACATACTCCATTACTCAACATTTCTGGTAACATTGGCACTACTCTATCTACTAAATAAACAGATGTTGCTCTATCATAAGCTTCATCATCTAAAATAGTTTTTGGCTGTAAATAATGTGATACATCTGCAATGTGAATTCCAACTTCATAATTGCCATTTTCTAGTTTTTTAAAAGATAATGCATCATCAAAATCTTTTGCATCTTTTGGATCTATGGTAAAGGTTAAATCGCCTCTCATATCTCTACGTTTGGCAATTTCTTTTTCTGTAATTTCTATTGGAAGTTGTTCTGCTTCTTTTTCTACTTCTGGTTCAAATTCATAAGGTAAATCGTATTCTAATAAAATAGAATGCATTTCTGTATTATGATCTCCTGGTTTACCTAAAACTGTGGTAATTTTTCCAAACGGATTTTTAGATTTTTCTGGCCAATCTGAAATGGTTGCTTGCACTTTATCTCCATGCTCTGCACCATTCATTTTGTTTTGAGATATAAAAATATCTACATACATTTTGTTATTATCACAAATTACAAAACCAAAGTTTTTATTTTTTTGTAAAACTCCTACAAATTCAGTTTTAGCACGTTCTATGATTTCTACAACATCTGCTTCAAACTTATTGCTTCTTTTACGTTTATAAACATAAGCTCTTACAACATCTCCATGTAAACCTTTACCTAAATTTATGTTTGGAATAAAAATATCGTTTTCATAATCATCAGATACAAAATATCCATTTCCATTTGAGGTTATATCTAACGTTCCTAAAGAATATTTACGGTCTTCGTTAATTTGAAACTTACCTCTATCTACTTCTTTAACTTTTTTATTTGCAGTTAATTCTGCCAATTTTTTTAAAATTTGAGTTTTTCCATCTGTATCAGAAATACCCATTTTACCAGCAATTTGTTTATAATTATAGTATTTACTGCTGTCTTCATTTAATATTTTAAATATATTTCTTGTTAAGTCTTTAATTACTTTACCTTTCTTTTTAAAGATTTTTTTCTTTTTTGTCATTAATTATTTTTCTTTTTTTATTGATACTAAAATACTACTATTTTCAAATTTGTTAGGTTAACAAACTATTATAATTCTATTTCGTATTTTGGTATCTTCTTAATTGATTTTATATGTCTAAATTCATCTCTACAAGTGATGAAAATTCTTGGTTTCTAATTGCTAATCCTTCTGCTGGAAATACTTCATTTTCTAAACAATGGAAAAAAATTGAACAGTTTTTAAAGCAATATTCTATAACGTATTCTTATGCTTTTACAACATTTCCTAAACATGAAATTGAATTGGTACAGTCAGCGATTCAAAAAGGATATAGAAAATTTATTTCTGTTGGTGGAGATGGAACACTACACAATGTAGTTAATGGAATAATGATGCAAACATACGTAAAAACTTCTAATATAACTATTGGAGTAATTCCTTTAGGAACTGGAAACGATTGGATAAAGACCTATAACATACCAAATAACATAAAAAAATCGATATCAATTTTAAGTAAACAACAAACCATCTTACAAGATATTGGTGTTGTACAAACTAATACAAACATCTCATATTTTAACAATGTAGCTGGCTTGGGCTATGATGGATATATTGTTAATAAACTAAAATCATTAAAAAAATTTGGAAGTATAGCGTATTTATTAGCTGGAGTAGCTGGTTTATTTTTTTATAAAAAAACGAACTTTAAAATTAATTTTAATAATAAAGTTATAGAAACCAATTGCTTAATGACAATTATTGGACTTTGTAAATATTCTGGAGGTGGTTTACAATTTACAAAAGATGTGAATCCATCTGATGGTTTATTTGATATTACTATAGCAAAAAATTTAAACTTTCTAGATTTACTTTTAAATCTACCAAAATTATATTCTGGTAACATTGTACACCATAAAAAAGTAGAAACCTATAAAACGAAACAAATAACTATAGAGCCAACACAAGCAAAGCCTTATATACAAGCAGATGGAGAGTTATTAGGTACTGGAAATTTAGCAATACATATTGTTGAAAAAGCTATACATTTTGTAGTAAATATTTAAAATGTTAAAAAAATCTTAATTTTTTTGTAACGTTTATCTAATTTTTGCGTCTTTATATATGAAGGTCAACTTATTAGGATGAAAAATCTACGTAAAATTATTGCTTTATTCTCTTTTATTTTTCTTGCAGGAATTTTAATTACTGTAATAATTGTAAATACTTCGTTGAATAAAGTAGAAACGCCTAGTGAAACAGTTGAAGTTCAAAAAGACACCATCTATCTTTTAAAAGCAGATCAAAAAACAGTTTAAACCAAAATACATTCTTATTTTAATTTTCTTACTTATCAACATTATATATTATAATCATTTTTCTTTTATAAATTTTTAAAAAACTATGATGTTTATAATAGTATGTGAATAGTTACTATAAAAATTTAGTTAAATATTTTTTTTAATCACTTATTAAAAACTATTGACATTTTATGAGCTCTTTAATTCGTTTAAAATCAATTTAAAAGTTGGGTTATTAACAAAAGTTATAAACAGCTATTTACAGATTTTAACTCATAACTAAATTACCATTTCATGTAAACTAAATGTAAATTTTATGTTGATAAACTTTTATCAAAAAAGAATAATAAAAGTTGCATATATGAATGTATAACCTGTATTAAAATAAAATTTAAATACACCAAAAAAAGTTTCGAGTTTTTAATGATAAGTTCTTAACATTTTCTTAATATAGCTAAACTCTTTAGAAATAACGAGTTATTAAAAATTGATAAATTTTAAATGTTTATAACTGTTGATAACCATTAATTTCTATATTTTTGTACCATACAACTTAATTAAAATCAACAAATTATGACAATTGCAATTGGTAATGATCATGCAGGAACAGAATACAAGTTCGAAATTATAAAACAATTAGAAGAAAAAGGGTATACAGTTTTAAATTTTGGAACAGATACAAATGATTCTATGGATTATCCAGATGCTATTCACCCAACTGCAGAAGCTGTTGAAACTGGTAAAGCAGATTTAGGTATTATTTTATGTGGTTCTGGAAATGGAGCACAAATGACAGCAAATAAACACCAAGGAATTAGAGCTGCTTTATGTTGGAATAACGAATTAGTTGCTTTAACAAGACAACATAATAATGCAAATATTTTAACTATTCCTGCACGTTTTGTGTCCTTACAACAAGCTTTAGGCTTTGTAGATGTTTTTTTAAATACAGAGTTTGAAGGTGGTAGACACGCAAATAGAGTAAACAAAATTTCTTGTGCTGGCTAATGGATTTTATAACTAAATCTTTCCAGGAATTAACTACAGTAGAATTGTATCAAATTTTACAATTACGTTCTGAAGTTTTTGTTGTAGAACAAGATTGTGTATATCAAGATATTGATTTTAAAGATCAAAAAGCATTACACATTATTGGTTTTAAAAATGATAAAATTGTAGCCTATACACGTATTTTTAGTCCAGGTGATTATTTTAAAAATGCAAGTATTGGTAGAGTAGTGGTTCAAGAAAATGAACGAAAGTATGGTTATGGACATAAAGTTATGACAGCTTCAATAAAAGCTATTAAAACTTATTTTAATGTTGATGCTATAACTATTTCTGCTCAAAAATATTTAAAGAAATTCTACGAAACACACCAATTTAAACAAGTAGGAGAGGAGTACTTAGAAGATGGTATTCCACATATTAGAATGGATAAGTTTTAATTTTTATCCTCTTTTTTAGTCATTTTGTATATCAAATACGCAAAGCCAATTACAAAGTGTAAAATTATAATTGCAGCTACAATATAAATTGTTGTGTTAGAGTTGTTCATAGCATAAAATTATTACTTTTAATTTTTGTATTTTGTAATAAATGTTACATAAAACTAGAAACTTTTATAACTTCACCAACTTTTAAATTTGCAAGTTTTATATCTCCAATTCTAACTCTAATTAATCGTAAAGTTGGGTAACCAACAGCAGCTGTCATTTTACGAACTTGTCTAAATTTTCCTTCTTTTATTATTACAGAAATCCAACTTGTTGGTCCATGTCTGTCATCTCTAATTTTTTGACTTCTTAAAGGAAATTCAGGATTGTTAATAATAGATGCTTTACCTGGTTTTGTAATATATTTTTTACCTTCAATACTAATTTCAACACCATTTTGTAATTGATCTATTGCTTCTTTAGTAATCAAACCATCAACTTGAACATAGTATTCTTTTTCGTATTTATTACTTCTAATTTCTTGAGAAATTTTACCATCAGTAGTTAAAAAAAGCAATCCTTCAGAAGCAAAATCCAAACGACCTATTGCCATTGTTCCATCAGGAAAATCGTACAATTCTCCCAACATTTTTTTCTTTCTTTTTGTTTGATTGGTAATAAACTGAGACAAATATCCATAAGGTTTATGTAGTATAAAATGATGGTGTTGTTTATCCATTTTATAGCACCTTTATTTGAAAACTAAACGTTTCTTTACCATTTGAAATACGCATATTTTCTTCAGAAAAATTTTGATCTGTATATGAAGTATATTGTGTAATTGGCTCTATGCATAACATATTATCAACTTGTGTCCACATCATAAAATTATCAAAACCTGTTGTAGTTATTTCTAAATCGTTTCTATTGATATTTTTTAATATGATTTTATTAGTATTTAAAACAGGAAATGCATTGTGCCCAGCTTCATAAATATCTTCTAAAGTAATTTTTTTATCATTTGTTACTAAAGTTTCTTTACCAGTATCAGACAACATAAAAGCAGGATGATAGCCCAACATATAAGGCATTCCTTTTGCTGAAGTTAGTATAAAATCGATTTTTAAAATACCTTCTTGTAATGTAAAGTGTTTTTCAAAACTAAAATCAAAAGGCCAATTTAAAAAAGGTTCTGTAGATTTTTCTGGGAATTTTGCGTTTTTAACTTTTGTGTTTGCAGCATAACTTTTTATAAATTTTACACAAGTTTCATTTTCATAAAAAATTTCATAATCTAACTCACGCAACAAACCATGTTGATCTTGAATTGCTTCTCCTTTTTTGGTATGCATTCTAAAATTATTTTTAGAAGTTGGCCCAATTACAGGAAACATTTCATCATCAGATCTTCGCCAACCTTTATTTCCTTTTTGATGAATGTATTCTTTATTATTAACAATAAAACTAATCAATTCTCCTTTTTCTATAGTAACAAAATTGTTTATATTTTCAATATTTATAAATCTCACTTACAGTAATTTATCAGGATTTTTACTAATTTTTTTTGATTCAGATTTTACTCTTCTTTCTAGCTTTTTAATATCTTCTTCAGGGGATAAATTCTCAGGTTTTATTCCTCTTTCTAACAAAATTTTTCTAACAGAACGATTATTTGTAATATGTTCTGCAGAAATACTTCTTTCATTTTTTAAATCTTTTTCTTTTGTATTAAAAACTGTTATTTCTGTGGCAAAATCTTTTGCTTTAATGGTAATTGTTGGTAAATAATCTGCGAGTGCTCTATTTTTTGGAATTCCAAGCTTAGTTTTCATATCTTTAGTAGATCGTCCAAACAATGCTTGGTCACCTTTACTTCTTATCAATCCAAAATTTCTATCATTTCCCGTTTTTTCATAAATTAATTCGGATAAATCTTTTTCAGAAAGTGTTAACTTTTGCCTTGCATGTAAACGCTCCCAATCTTTTATTCTTTGTTCAATTAATTCAAATTTTCTAGTTTGCATTGCAAAATAATTTTGAGCAAAAGCAATATTTTCTTTTCTAGAATCTCCATTCTGAGCAATTAAATAACATGCATATCTAGTTAGCATTATATCTTGAATTTCTCTTTCACTTCCAGATCCAATAGATACCATTTTGTTGACATCAACAAAATGGTCTGAAATTAAATTATCTGAAGTTTCACAAGTTACTTTCGATTTTACAATTACTTTTTGAAAATTTCTCCATTCAGCATATCCTAAAAGTTGTTGTAAATCTCTTGCAAACCAAAACTCTATTCCATTTTCTGTAGTTTGAGAATGGTCTTCAAAATTATAAGCTAAATTTTGGATAATTTCTTTTTTCATAATTTTTTATTTTTTATAAAAATACAAAAAAAAGAAAGGTAAAAAGCAAACTGTTTTGTAACTTGTGACACTATTTTAAAATTAATATTAGCAAGATTTATGGCAGCAGATAAAGAAAAAGCAGCAAAACTAAAAGCATTACAACTTACTCTAGATAAGCTAGATAAAACGTATGGTAAAGGTTCTGTAATGAAATTAGGAGATGTAGTAACAGAAGATGTAGATGCTATTTCTTCTGGCTCTTTAGGGTTAGATTTAGCCTTAGGAGTTGGTGGTTATCCAAGAGGAAGAGTTATTGAAATCTATGGGCCAGAATCTTCAGGTAAAACAACATTAACCATTCATGCAATTGCAGAAGCGCAAAAAGCAGGTGGTATAGCAGCATTTATTGATGCAGAACATGCATTCGATAAATTTTATGCAGAAAACTTAGGTGTAGATATCGATAATTTAATCATTTCTCAACCAGATCATGGAGAGCAAGCATTAGAAATTGCAGACAACTTAATTCGTTCTGGTGCAATAGATATTGTTGTTATTGATTCTGTTGCAGCACTTACACCAAAATCAGAAATTGAAGGTGAAATGGGTGATTCTAAAATGGGTCTTCATGCACGTTTAATGTCTCAAGCATTACGTAAATTAACAGGTACTATTTCTAAAACAAACTGTACAGTTATTTTTATCAACCAATTACGTGAAAAAATTGGGGTTATGTTTGGGAATCCAGAAACAACAACAGGTGGTAATGCCTTAAAATTTTATGCTTCAGTTCGTTTAGACATTAGAAGAAGAACGCAAATTAAAGACGGAGATAGAGTTATTGGTAACAGTACCAAAGTTAAAGTTGTTAAGAATAAAGTGGCACCACCTTTCCAAATTGCAGAATTTGATATTATGTATGGGCAAGGAATATCTAAAGTTGGTGAAATTTTAGATATTGGTGTAGAGCTAGGTATTGTTAAGAAAAGCGGATCTTGGTTTAGTTATGGTGAAACCAAACTTGGGCAAGGTAGAGATGCTGTTAAAGGCTTAATAAAAGACAATCCAGAATTAATGGATGAGTTAGAAAAGAAAATAAAAGATGCTATTGAAAATCAAGAATAAGTTTATTTAAAAGTTCTAACATTATAAAACTGCTATAGAAGTAATCAATCTATAGCAGTTTTTCTATACAGATGATACCTATAACACAAAATATAGCTTTAAGAGAAATTACAGAACAAGATATAGACGTTCTGTATAATTTGATGAATATAATTTATCCTGCTGCATATAGCTTTCTGTGGCCAGATAATGGTGCTTGGTATATTAATGAACAATATTCTAAAACCAATGTTTTAAAAGAGCTAAAAAAAGAAAAGGCAAACTATTATTTTGTTGTAGTAGATGATGAGATTGTTGGAAACTTTAGAATTGTTTGGAATGAACGTCTTAAGAACCTACAAATCGTAAATCAGGTAAACTTACATCGATTGTATTTACATGAAAAAGTTCAAGGAAAAGGAGTAGGAAAAGCTGTAATGAATTGGTTAGAAAAAGAAGCTTTACTCAAAGACTATAAAGCAATTTGGCTAGATGCTATGGATGCCAAACTACAAGCTTTCGAATTTTATAAAAAGTTGGGTTATCAATATCATGCTCATGTTTTTTTATCTTTTGAGTTGATGAAAAAAAATGTTCGTAAAATGAGTCAACTTTATAAGTTATTATAGTTCTTAAAAAACAAAAAAGGCTTTTAAGCCTTTTTGTTAATTAAACTCCTGTACTTCCAAATCCTCCTGAACCACGTTCAGTTTCATTTAAAATAGTAACCTCTTTCCAATCAATACGTTCGTGTTTTGCAATAACCAATTGTGCAATTCGTTCACCATCATTAATTGTAAAATTTTCGTTCGATAAATTCACTAAAATAACGCCAATTTCTCCTCTGTAATCTGCATCTACAGTCCCTGGACTGTTTAAAACAGTTATTCCTTTTTTTGCAGCTAAACCACTTCTTGGTCTAACTTGAGCCTCAAAGCCAACAGGTAAAGCTATAAATAAACCTGTTTTAACAATAGCTCTTTCTAAAGGTTTTAAAGTAATTTCTGAATCAATATTTGCTCTTAAATCCATTCCTGCTGCACCTTCTGTTTCGTAAGAAGGAGTAGCGTGTTTCGATTTGTTTATTATTTGTACGTTCATAATTTATAGTTGATATAAAAATGTAATAGTTTCTAAAAATTCTGCTTTCCAAAAAGACTCAGTATGTTTCCCATCAGCAACTATTTTTGTTTTTAAATTTTCTTCTGGGAATCCTTTTTCTACTAATAACTTAGCCATGTTTTCAGTATCAGGAACCATAGTGTCCCCCTCTTTTCCACCTACTAAAAAATAAAGTTTGGTGTTTTGTTGATTTCCATTTTCTTTTGCAAAATCATTTACATTTTTAGAAAACCAAAAAGAAGTAGAAAGTGCGCCTATTTTACCAAAAACATCAGGATGTTTTAAGCCTCCATAAAATGAAATTAAGCCTCCTAAAGAACTTCCAATTATAGCAGTTTCTTTAGCTTCTGATTTTGTTCTATAATTAGCATCTATGTAGGGTTTTAATTCATTTGCTAAAAAATCTATATAAATAGCACCTTTTCCTCCTCCGTATTTTTCGTGTTTCCAAGGCGTATATTCTTCAATTCTTTTTTCACCACCATTTTCTACACCAACTACAATAAAACTTTTACCTGTTTCTTTATATAATTTATTAAGGGTACCATCAACATCCCATTCACCCACAAAAGAAGTTTTTTCATCAAACAAATTTTGAGCATCATGCATATAAATTACTGGATATGTTTTTTCAGTTTCATAATAATCAGGAGGTAAATACAGCCAAACTTTGTGAGAAATAGTATTTAAACCTTTAATAACAAACTCTTTTTCTAAAATAGAAACATTATCAGATTTTGTAGATTTTCGCTCTTCAATTTTTTCTTTTGTATTGTTAGGTTTTTCTACTTTTTTACAAGAAAAAATGAAACACAAAATTGATAATAGAGCAATTAATACGTTTTTCATAATAGTTAGACGTTTCAACAAATATAATAAATGAGATAGGCTTTCTTTTATAACTTAATAGTTTTCTTATTTTTGATGTTCAAATTAAGAAGAATGAAAAACAATCAAAAAATAGCTGTTATTGGAGGTGGAAGTTGGGCTACTGCTATTGTTAAAATGTTGACAGAAAATCTAGAGAATGTAGGTTGGTATATGAGGAATAAACAAGCGATTGCTCATATAAAAGCGAACGACCATAATCCTAAATATTTATCATCTGCAGAATTAGATGCAAATATTTTAGACCTTTCTAATGATATTAATTACATAGTTGAAAAATATGATATTTTAATTTTTGCAGTACCCTCAGCTTTTTTAACAAGTGAGCTGAAGAAACTTACAACATCTTTAGATCATAAAATTTTATTTTCAGCAATAAAAGGAATTGTGCCAGAAACAGGCTTAATAATTGGCGAACATTTTAATCAAATGTATAACATTCCTTTAGAAAATATTGGGGTTATTACAGGGCCTTGTCATGCAGAAGAGGTTGCAATGGAGCGTTTATCTTACCTTACAATTGCTTGTATTGATGAAGAAAAAGCAAAACAAATGGCACTTTCTTTAGAGAGTTGGTACATAAAAGTTAAAATATCTGATGATATTATTGGTACAGAATATGCAGCTATGTTAAAGAATATTTATGCTGTAGCAGCTGGTATTGCTCATGGTTTAGGGTATGGAGATAATTTTCAATCTGTTTTAATGAGCAATGCCATTCGTGAAATGAAACGCTTCATTAAAAAAGTACATAAAATGAAACGTAATATTAACGATTCTGCATATTTAGGCGATTTGTTAGTTACAGGGTATTCAACCTTTAGTAGAAATAGAATGTTTGGTAATATGATTGGTAAAGGATACACTGTAAAATCTGCACAACATGAAATGAGTATGATTGCAGAAGGATATTACGCAACCAAAAGCGCATACCAAATTAAAGAGAAAAATGGCGCTAAAACACCAATTATAAATACAGTTTTTGAGATTTTATACAACCATAAAAATCCAAAAAAAGAATTTTTAAAACTGACAGATAAATTAGATTAATTGTTTAATTTTGAACATTATTGTAATGTATTAAACAATTATTATGAAAACAATACAAGAAGTTGTTGAAAGTACCATTAGAAAAACACCTTTTATTGAAGAGGCATTGCATGAAAAGTTGATAAACGTATCTTCTTTAGCGCGAATTATCTTGCCAGAAGTATCAGAAACTTTAAAAAAACAAGTAAAAGTAGGGGCAGTAATGATGGCTATAAATAGGCTTTCTCCTGCAAGTGAATTGCGTATTCGAAAGAATATAAAAAGGTTGGCTTTAGATTTAGGTGATGTTATTGTACGCTCTGATTTGTGTGATTTTACTTTTAAAAACACCACTTCTTTATTGAAAGAAATTGCTAAGGTTTTAATGAAATCATCAGAAAGTTCTGATTATTTTTTAACAGTTTCTCAAGGAATTTTCGAAACTAACATTGTTACAAGTAAAAATTTAAGACCTTTTGTAGAAGAGATTTTCGAGCATGAAACTTTAACAAATAACATGCTTGATTTGGCTTCTATCACCATAAAACTTCCTCAAGAGAACTTAGAACAATCAGGTATTTATTACTTTATATTAAAACAATTGGCTTGGGCAGATATTTCTTTACAAGAAATAATTTCTACAACAAACGAAATGACAATTGTTGTAAAAGAAGAAGACATCAATCAAACATTTGCTATTTTAATGGATATGAAATTAAACTAATTCATGGCAAAGCAAGATCCTTATGCAGCACTTAGAATAAGAGAATTCAACATTTTTTTATTTGTAAGATTTCTTTTAGTTTTTGGGTGGTCTATGCAATTTATTGTTATTGAATGGCAAGTTTATTCAATAACAAAAGATCCTTTATCATTGGGTATTATTGGCTTAATGGAAATTATTCCTGCCTTTTCTATGGCTTTATTTGCGGGTCATATTGTAGACCAAAAAGAAAAAAGAAACCTACTAGCACTGTGTACAGCAGCTTTTTCTTTAATTAGTTTAGGACTTTATTTTTTAACTACGGAATCAGTTACACAAAGTTGGGAAACTAACTCTGTTTTGTATTGTATTTATGGTTTGGTATTCTTTGGCGGCTTTTTACGATCTTTTTTTGGGCCAACTATTTTTTCGTTAGTGGCTTTATTGGTACCAAAAAAAATATATCATAATGCTGCAACTTGGAGCACAAGTACTTGGAAAACAGCCTCTGTAACAGGTGCACTTTGTGGAGGTTTTTTTATTAGTTGGATAGATGTTGATAACACATTATTATTGGTTTTTATACTTGTAATTCTATCTTTAATTTTTACTTTTTTAATTAAAAAGAAACCTATTTTAAATAAAAAAATAGGAGAACCAATTACAGAAAGCTTAAAAGCAGGGGTAAAATTTGTGTTTAGCAATAAAGCAGTTTTAGGAGCTTTGAGTTTAGATATGATTGCTGTATTATTTGGAGGTACAGTTGCTATTCTTTCAGTTTTTGCGCAAGATATTTTAAAAGTAGGTCCAGAAGGTTTTGGCTTGTTAAATGCCTCAATTTCTATTGGTAGTATTGTAACTATGTTGCTAACAACTTACATTCCTATCAACAAAAATACAGGTAAAAAAATGTTGATTTCTGTGTTTATTTTTGGAGTTAGTATTATTGCATTTGGTTTATCATCTATATTCTGGGTAAGTCTTTTAGCATTATTTGTAAGTGGTGCTGCAGATGGAATATCTATGGTAATTCGTCAAACAATTTTACAGTTAAAAACGCCAGATGAAATGAGAGGCAGGGTTTCTTCTGTAAACTCTATGTTTGTAGGTTCTTCTAATGAGCTAGGTGCTTTTGAAAGTGGTTTAGCAGCTAAACTTATTGGTCCAGTTGCAGCTGTGGTTTTTGGAGGCACTATGACTATTATTACTGTAGCTACTACTGCAGTGGTTAGCCCAACTATTAGAAACTTAGATTTAACTGAAGATATAGAAGAGAACGAAAAAGAAGATTAATTAATCAGGTATAGTTCTATAATTACCCAAACTCATTGTCCAATCATAGTTTTTAAATTCTAGTTTTTTCGGTTTTTCAGGTGTAATTCCATAATCGTAAAGAATTTTTCTAGCACCACAAAGTCCACCAAAATCTGCTCTAAACCAAGAGAATAAAACTACTGATGTTGCTGTTTTTGTAGCTTTATCATACGTAGTTTGTTCGTTTAAATATTCAGTGGTCATGAAGTCTAATTCAGCATTTAAATTTTCTGCAGAATATAAAGCTACTGGAGGACAACTTTTTGCACCACAGTTTAAAGCAAAGTGAATTCGCCATTCTAAATCACCATCAATTCGTAATTTACGTTCCCATTTTGGACGGAAATACTTTCGTAAATATCCCCAACTAATTTTTACACGAGATTTACGCATAATATCATGCTCCATATCATCAAATGACAGGGTTTCTCCAGCAATTTTTACACGAGGTTTTTTAAAAAAAGCACCTCTATCATCATATTCTTTTGGGTTTTCTGTTAATGAAATTTGTATAAAAGCATTGTAAACATTTATCCAAAAAGCCAATTTTTTTGTGTCTGTTGTTAGCTCAGCTGTTAAATCTTCTAAAGTACTTTCAGCTAAAATTTGTACTTCTTTGTCATAAGATTTTCCTTCCATAATATTTTGAAGTAAATCTTGAGCTACATCACTATAAATTATCTTATTTTGCGATGTAATTGATAAAGATGCTAAAAAAACGAGTGCTACTAAAAACTGTTTCATATATAATTTCGTAGGTATAAGTATGTTATTAAGTATTATAATTCCTGTTTACAACGAACAAGAAAATCTTGTAAAAAGGTTGTCGTTTTTATGTGAGCAAGCTAACAATTTTCCTATAGAAATTATTATTTCTAACTCACCAGAAACTACAGATAATAGTTTACAAGTTTGTAAAAACTTTAGTAAAGTTACCTATTTAACAAGTATAAAAAAAGGAAGAGCAGCACAAATGAATTTTGCTGCACAAAAGGCTAAAGGAGCAGTTTTACTTTTTTTACATGCAGATGTTCTATTACCAAAAGATTTTTATGAGCAAATTTCCAAAGCAATAGCTCATAATTTTACCTTCGGTTTTTTTGCTTATCAATTTGATAAAGATTCTGCATTTTTAAATTTCAACAGTAAATTTACGACTAAAGACGGTTTATTTGCAGGTGGAGGAGATCAATGTCATTTCTTTACCAAAGAGCAATTTCAACAATTAAATGGTTATAATGATGAGTTTTGCATTATGGAAGATTTTGAAATGATGACAAGAATTCGAAAACAAAAAATTCCTTTTACAATTATACAATCTAAAGCTACTGTAAGTGCAAGAAAATATGAACAAAATTCTTGGTTAAAAGTGAATTTAATAAATGGGTATGTTTTTTTAAAATATAAGCTAGGAGCAAACCCAAAAAGCTTACGAAAAACTTATAAGTCTCTTTTAAGAGAAAGCGTATAAAAAAAACCGTTTGCTTTTAAACAAACGGTTTATGAGTTCTAAATTACTTTAAAGAAGTAATAATTTTAACAGTAATTGTTTTTCCTGTTTCTTCTCCTTCTTCATCGAAATCTTCAATTTCTTTAGTTTTCCAGGTAATTGTATATTTTTTTCCAATTAGCTCTTCATCATATAAATCTACTTCTATTTCTTCATCAATGTCGTAAAATAAATGTTCTTTATTTTTTTCGTCTGTAAATTTATAATTATCGTCTTCTGTTAAACCGTTAAATGTAGCAACTATTTTATTTTCTTGAATTGTAACTTTTGTTGATGCTATAGAAACCGCAATTAAAAGCACAAGAATTGCGCTGTATATTTTTTTCATAATTTATTACTTTATTTTGTTATTAATTGTATCGTATAGAAATCCTTTTTATCCTAAAAAGAATTTTTGTAATGGAGTTGTACTATAGGATATTCATAAGCTAACAATTCATAAATTATGTACTCAAATGTACATTTTTTTTGATTGAAAAAACAAAGGATAATATTTTTTTTATGTTTAAAATGTTAAATTTTTTATGGATTAAAATCACTAAAAATCAATTAGTTAAAATTTTTTGTAATACCATTACATTTATTCAAAAGTAGTGGCACTTTTAAGATGGTATTCTAATTCTGATTGATGTTTTTCTGTAGTTGTTGCGTCCCAAGAAAAGTTCTCTTTAAATAAATGGATTACATATTCTTTGTAAGAAAAAACGCTATTTGAGTCAAAAAATAAACGTCCTGTTCTACGCATAAAAAAATCGGTTGGTGTGCAAGCCATTTCGTAATTTATAGCAAACCAAACTTCTGCTTGAATCATTTTTTCTTGCATATTATCATACATCAAATCATCAAATTTTTGCAAAATAATATCTGTTTGTTTTCCATAATTATGCACTAAATATTCTGCATCTTTTCTAGAGAAATCTACTTCTGCAATTCTATTTTGAATAGCATCTGTATAGCTTTTTACTTCATTATAGTTTTCAAAAGTGCCACCAGAAAGTACAATTTTTTTGGTTTTTATATCCTCAAAAGTAAGGTCAAAACGTCTTTCGTATTTTTTTGCTACCAAATCTACAATACGTTCTGCCATTTTTCTGTAACCAGTTAATTTACCACCTGCAATGGATATTAGTTCTGTATCAGACACAAAAATTTCATCTTTTCTAGACAATTCTGATGCCGATTTTCCTTCCTCGTGAATTAAAGGACGCAAACCAGCCCAAGAAGATTCTACATCGTCTAAAGAAATAGTAATATCTGGAAACATATTATTAACAGCAGATATTAGGTAAGTAGCATCAACCAAATTCGTATTTACATTGTCTTTATCTTTTTGATAATTAGTATCTGTGGTTCCAAAATAAGTGACTTTTCCTCTTGGAATTGCAAACATCATTCGTCCATCAGGCACATCAAAATACACAGATTGTTTTACTGGTAATTTTTCGTGAGCAACTACTAAATGCACACCTTTAGTAAGATGCAAACGTTTGCCAATTTTAGAGTGATTGATTTGACGTAATTCATCTACCCAAGGTCCAGCTGCATTAACTACATATTTTGCATTAATTGAAAAATTATCATCAGAAATAGTGTCTTTTACAGTTGCACCTACCACTCTATTTTCTTCATAAATAAATTCAGTTGCTTCAACATAATTGATAATTTTAGCATCATAATTTAAAGCTGTTTTTAAAACTTCAATCGTTAATCTTGCATCATCAGTTCTATATTCTGCATAATAACCAGCACCATTTAAAATACTTTCTGGGAGTAATGGTTCTTTTTCTAGAGCTTCTTCTTTTTCTAACATTTTACGTTTGTCTTCCCCTTCTACAGAAGCCAAAATATCATAAACTTTTAAACCAATAGATGTTAACCAAGAACCATAGGTTCCACCATCTATAAGTGGTAAAATCATTTTTTCTGGCACTACTAAATGTGGTGCTAATTTGTGTACAATAGCTCTTTCTGTACCCACTTCTTTTACCAACCAAAAGTCGAATTGCTTTAAATAGCGCAAACCACCATGAATTAATTTAGTTGATTTACTTGAAGTTCCTGAAGCAAAATCACACTTTTCAATTAAAGCTACTTTCATTCCTCTAGAAGCTGCATCTAATGCAATACCTGCACCAGTAATTCCACCTCCAATTATTAATATATCAAAATCAGTGCTTTGTAAGTCTGTAGTTATTTTTTTTCTGTTGAAGTACGAAAAATTATTCATAAGTAAGTTGCAATTTTCAATGATATAATACTATCTCTAGCAAAATACAAAAAAGCAAAAGACTGTTTTTTAAAAGAGATAGTTTTTTTATAGAAAAAATATTTTTTTGATTCTTTTTAGACATACTTTTGCGCAACTATTTTATACGTTAATTACTTTATTGAAAACAATTCATAAGATTGACAATTGGTTTTCCTGGATGGATGACCTTGCTGAAAATGACTTTGTAGTTATTGATAACTTTATAGACAACCAACTTTATAAAGAAATTAAAGATTTTTTATTTGAAAAGATTGATGCTTTTGATCAAGCAGGAATTGGAGCCTTAAACCAACATACCATTAAAAAAAAGGTTAGGGGAGATAAAACCTATTGGTTAAATAAAGAAAGAGATGTTGTTTTAAAAGATTTTTGGGAACTATTATCAGAAACAAAAAACATCTTAAACAGATATTGTTATTTAAGTTTGTCTGGAGAAGAATTTCACTTGGCTCATTATCCTTCAGGAAGTTACTACCTTAGACATTTAGATCAGTTTGAAGGAAGAAATAACAGAATGATTTCCATGATTATTTACCTTAATGAAAACTGGGAATCTAAGAATGGTGGTCAGCTTGAAATTTTAGATAAAAATAAAAATTTACAATTGGTAGAACCTATTGCAAAACGTTGTGTTTTATTTAAAAGTGATAAAGTACCACATGCAGTTTTAAAAGCTTATAAAGATAGGTATAGTTTAACTGGTTGGTTTTTGTATCAACCTACAAACTTGTCTACACTAATGGTGTAAAAATAAATTTAGAGTAATTGATATTTATTTCTTTAAAATTTTTGTGGGTAAACCATCTATACTAGATTGATTTTTATCTTCCCAATATTTTTTGATACCTACTTTACCCTCTTTTGCAGCCCAATCATTTAAGTCTTCTCTTTCGCCTTTATATTCGAAATAAGGAATAGACATTCCACAAGAAGTTTGTGCAGAATCTACATGAATATCAAATATTTGACGAGTTCCAGGAGTTTCTGGAAAAAGTTCAATTAATTCGCTCCAGCTTTTATCTTCTTCTTTTATCTCTTTTCCTTTGCCATACAAACGTAAAATATTAGGTGCTTTTTCAAAGGAACAAAACATAATGGTAATGCGTTTATTTTCTAATAAATGAGCTGCAGTTTCGTTTCCACTTCCTGTAACATTTAACCAAATAACTCTATTTTCTGATAATACTCTAAAAGAATCCATACCTTTTGGAGACAAATTTATTCTACCTGAATTTGGAGCTGTTGCTACAAAAAATATTTTTTGTTGATTGATAAACTTAGCAAGTCTTGAGGTAATTTTTGTATAAAATTTTGACATTCTTATTTTTTAAACTTTTTTAAAAACTCTTTTTTATAAGTTAATCCTAAAGGAACTTTATTTGAATTTATAATTGCTAAATTTCCTTCAATATAATCTACCTTATTTTTATTAATTATATATGATTTATGAACTTGTATAAAAAAAGAATCTGGTAAAGAATTTTTCATCTTTTTTAAGGTTTTATAAGTTACTAAAAAATGATTTTTTAAATGTACTTTTAAATAATCTCCTAAACCTTCAATAAAAAAAATATCATCAAACTTAATTTGATGTAGTTTTTTATCAGATTTTATAATTAAGCTTTCAGTTTTATCATCGTTTAACTTTTTAACTTTTGATATTGCTTTTATAAAACGCTCAAAAGAAAATGGTTTTAATAAATAATCTACAGCTTCTAGTTCAAAACCTTCTAAAGCATATTCAGAATATGCAGTTGTAAAAATTACTTTTGGTTGATTTTGTAGTGATTTGTAGAAAGAAATACCTGAAAGTTGAGGCATATTTATATCTAAAAAAAGCAAATCAATAGCATTATCTTTTAAAAAATCTAAAGCTTCTAAAGCATTATTACAAATCTGTTTTAACTCTAGATAATTAATTTTCTCTATAAATAATTTTAGTACATTTTGAGAAGAAGGTTCGTCATCAATTATAATACAGGTTATTTTCATTTCTTTAAATCTATAATTAGCTTTACAGTAAAAACAGTATCAATAATTTCTGTTTCAAGCAGGTGTTTTTTCGGATAAATTAGCTCTAATTTTTTTTTAATATTCTCTAAACCTATACCAATTTGAGAATTCTTTTCATATTTTTTAAAATTATTAGATATTTCAAAGAGGATTTTTTCATTTTTATCTTCTAAATTTATATGAATATATGGATTTTCAATTCCTGATTTTAAACCATGTTTGAACCCGTTTTCAATAAGAGGTAATAATAACATTGGGTATATTTTTTGCTGTTCATCAACCTTATAATTAAATGTTATTTTAGAGTTTTTTATATGTCTATTTTTTTCAAAAGCGATATAATTTTTTATAAGTGAAATTTCTTTTTCAAGCGTAATTTTATCAGTTTCAACATCATAAATAACATACCTTAAAATATCTGACAATTGTAATATTGCATTGGTAATGTCTTGTTTTTTATCAATTGCAAGAGCATATAAAACATTTAAAGAATTGAATAGAAAATGAGGGTTTATTTGCCCTTTTAAATAATATAATTGCTGTTCAATTTCTTGCTTTTGAGCCTTTAAAATTTTGTTTTCTATTTGGTTTAAGTATACCCAATCTTCTCCTAACTTTATTAAAGTAGTTAATACAAAAAAGATGAAAAAAATAAAGTAAATTTCTAAGGTATTATGATAAGTAATAAAGAAATAATCTTTAAAAAAAGTATCAACTATCAACTCAAAAAACACAGAATTTAATTGTGTAAAAACAATAAGATTTACACTAAAAAATAATATAAAAAGTAAGTTTTTTTCTTTTTTTAAAAATTTTGGAACAAAAAAATATAAGTTTAAAGAAACTGGAATAATTAAAGTAATTACAAAACAAACTGTATAGATATAGTCAATTTTTTCAGGAGAGGAACTTCCTGAAAATAGAAACAATAAAATAATGAAAGAACAAACCCATAATAAAGTATTAAAAATTAACTTATTATGAGATTTTGTTCTTATTAAAATAGATTTATTTTGTAGCATTTGTTTTACTTAAAGTAAATTTTGTTGAGGTATCCCATTTTTTAGAATCACTTGATGCCATATATTTTTCAATAAATTTTTGTAATTCTTTTGATGAAGCAGTTAACAAATACTTATCGTTAATTAATCCAATATTTTTGTGTTTTATTTTTATTTTCTTTTCATTAAAAAGAGCATCAACTTTATCCTCATCTAACCATCTAACTTCTATTTTACCATTTTTTTTAACATCATATTTTACCAAACTATGGGTATAAACGATATGACTTTCTAAAAGATTATCAATATTATCTTGATAACCTACAGGAAAGAAATCTAAAAAAGTTTGATTATTAACTTTAAATGGAGTTACAATAAACAAAGACTCTTGACCTTTATATTCTCTATGAATATAATAGCTATTTTTAAACTCTTTTAAAAGTTTTAAATCATCAGCTTTCATTTTTTCTATTGGATTCTCTTTTACCATTTCTTCTTTAAATGCAACAACTTTCCATTTTCCGTTTTTAGAATCTATCCAATCACCAATAAAACGTTTATCAAAAGAAATTGTTTCTTTAGTATAAAAAGGATTTAAAGATTTTACAACACAAGAGCTAAATAAAAGAATACTTGCAATAACTAAAATTGTGTTTTTAATTTTCATGATTATCAAATTTAAAATTATTTAACACAAAAGAAGAACAGTTATTAACCATAAAGAAAGTTTTTAGATAAACACTATGCTTTTCTAGACAAACACTATTTTTTAAAAATTAATCTATCCAACTTTTAGAACGTTCTATTGCTTTTAGCCATCTTTTGTATAATTGCTCTCTTTTTTCTGATGTCATAATTGGTGTAAAGTTTTTATCGATTTTTTTATCAGTAGTTATTTCTTTTTGATGCCATAATCCCACACAAATTCCAGCTAAATAGGCAGCACCCATAACTGTAGTTTCTGTGTTTTTAGGACGCTGAACAACAGTGTCTAAAATATCTGCCTGAAATTGCATTAACAGGTTATTTGCACAAGCTCCACCATCAACTTTTAATGCTTTTAAAGGGGTTTTTGCATCATTTTGCATGGCAATTAGTAAATCTTTTGTTTGGTAGGCTAAAGATTGTAAAGTGGCTTTTATTAAGTGATTTTTACCTGTATCTCTGGTTAATCCAAAAATGGCTCCTCTTGCATACATATCCCAATAAGGGGCTCCTAAACCAGCAAAAGCAGGTACTACAATAACAGGGTTTTCTTCATCTACTTTTTCTGCAAAAAACTCACTTTCTTCAGAAGATTTTATAATTTTTAAACCATCTCTTAACCACTGAATTGCTGCACCTGCTACAAAAACGCTCCCTTCAAGAGCATAATACACTTTATCATCAATTCCCCAAGCAATTGTTGTAAGTAATCCGTTTTTAGAAAACTGAGGTTTTGTACCAGTATTCATCAATAAAAAACAGCCAGTACCATAGGTATTTTTTGCTTCGCCTTCTTTAAAACAAGTTTGCCCAAATAAGGCTGCTTGTTGGTCTCCAGCAATACCTCCAATTGGAATTGTATGACCATTTAACATAAAATCACCAAAATGATGAGAAGATGGTTTTACTGCTGGTAACATTGATTTTGGAATGTTTAAGGCTGATAAAATTGTATCATCCCAACACAATTGGTTGATGTCAAAAAGTAGTGTTCTAGAAGCGTTACTGTAATCTGTGGCATGCACTTTTTTATCTGTCAAGTTCCATAATAACCAAGAATCTATAGTTCCAAAAAGGAGATTTCCTTTTTTTGCTTCTTCTATTGCACCATCTACATTTTCTAAAACCCAATGTATTTTTGTGCCAGAAAAATAGGCATCAATTACTAAACCTGTGGTTTTTTTAACGTGATTTTCTAAGCCTTTTTCTTTTAAGTTTTCACAAATAGCAGCAGTTCTTTTGTCTTGCCAAACAATGGCATTGTAAACAGGTTTTCCTGTGTTTTTATTCCAAACTACAGTAGTTTCACGTTGATTGGTAATTCCTAAACCAACTATATCTTTTACAGAAATTTTTGCTTTTTTAATTACGTTTTTTAAGGTAGCTAACTGCGATTCTAAAATTTCCAAAGGGTCGTGTTCTACCCAACTCGATCTTGGAAAAATTTGCTCAAATTCTTGTTGTGCAACTGCAATAATTTCTCCTTTTTCATTAACAATTACAGCTCGCGAACTTGTAGTTCCTTGATCTAAAGCGAGTATGTATTTTTTTGACATTTGTGCGAAATTTTTTTAAAATCAGTGTAAAAAGCTATTAAAATTGAACTTACAATTTACAAAATAACATGTATATAAATTATTACCTTTATCAAAATAAAAACACTTTTTATGGAATATGGTTTTCTATCAGTAATACCACCAATTATCGCCATTATTTTAGCGTTAAGAACTAAGCAAGTGTATATTGCTTTGTTATTTGGAATCTGGTTTTCTTGGTTGATAATAAAAGGATGGAATCCTCTTGAAGGAACTTTAGCAATGATAGAAGGAATGGTGAATGTGTTTCAATCGAAAGGAAATACAAGAACAATTATTTTTAGTGCACTTGTAGGTTCTTTATTAATTTTTATTCAATATTCTAGAGGTGTTGAAGGCTTTATCAATATCATCAATAAAAAGTTGGTAAAATTAGAAGGAAAAAAAACAGGTTATAGTAGAGTAATGGTTCAAATTTTAGCAGCTGTAACAGGTTTATTGTTGTTTGTAGAAACCAGTATTTCTTCTTTAACTGTGGGTACTTTATACAGGCCTATTTTTGATAAACTTAAAATTCCAAGAGAAAAACTGGCTTACATAGCAGATTCTAGTTCTGCTCCTTCATCTATTTTAATTCCCTTTAATGCTTGGGGTGCTTTTATTATGGGTTTATTGTTAACACAAGGTATAGATAAGCCTTTTTCTGTTATGATTTCATCTATAAAATACAACTTTTATCCTTTATTAGCTATTTTGATTTTATTCATAATAATAATCTCTAAGAAAGATTTTGGTTTGATGAAAAAAGCAGAACAAAGAACCAAAGAAACAGGAGCATTAATGAATAAAGGTTCTAAGCCTATGGTTTCTGATGAGGTAACATCATTTCCACCAAAAGAAGGTATACCAGCCAAAGCATATAATATGATTGTACCACTTTTAGTGATGGTTTTAATGATGCCAATCAATTTAATGTATACAGGTTGGAATGCTGTAGAAAAGTCATCATCATTTCTAAATCATGCTTCACAAGCTATTGGAGAAGGTTCTGGGTCATCATCTGTTTTATATGCTGTAATCACTGCAATTTTGGTGGCAATTACCATGTATTTTATTCAAGGTATTTTAAAACCAAAAGAAGCTGTAGATTTAACTTTAAAAGGAATAAGTGAGTTGATGCCTTTAGCCTTGTTAATGTTGTTAGCTTTTGCAATTGGTGATGCCTGTAAGGCTTTAGATACAGGAAACTTTGTGGCTAACAGTACAGAGAGTTGGCTGTCTCCAGAATTGTTACCAGCTGTGGTTTTTTTAGTGAGTTCTTTTATAGCATTTTCTACAGGAACTTCTTGGGGAACATTTGCTATAATGATGGCTATTGCAGTGCCTATGGCAAATATTCATAATGCAGATATTACTATTGTTGTTGCTGCAACTTTAGGAGGAGGAATTTTTGGAGACCATTGTTCGCCAATTTCAGATACGTCTATCATATCTTCTATGGCATCAGCAAGCGATCATATAGATCATGTAAAAACACAATTGCCCTATGCTTTATTTGGAGGAATTGTTACTGTTATTATGTATCTATTTATTGGTTTTTTAGGGTAGTTTCTAAAAATGATTATAATCATTTCTTTTAAACCTTAATAATAATAAAATTTTATACTTTTACTAAACAATTAACTAAACAAAAAGCCAATAGGCATAAAAAAAGAATTAAATGAAAAAAATATTTTTATTATTAATTACTATTAGTACACTTTTTACTTCATGTAAAGAGAATATTGATAGCGTTATTAACGCAAAAGAAGTAGATAGAATTGAGAGAACCCTTGCTTCTGATGAAATGGAAGGAAGAAGAACTTTTACACCTGGAATAGATAAAGCTGCAGATTTTATTGCAGAAGAGTTTAAAAAGAGTCAATTAGAGTTTTTTGGAAATAATGATTCTTATTTTCAGCACATATCAATGATTAAAGCATCTGTAAAAGAAATTAGTGGAACCTTAGACAAACAAGTTTTAGACAAAAGCAATATTGCAGTTAACACAACAGAGGAAGAACTTAATGTTGAGTCATTAGAAAATTACAATATTGTTGTTATCAATAAAGAGGATAATTTTTTTCAGAAAGCTTATCCATTAACAAGAAAAGCTGAGAATATAATTGTTTTGGTTGATGTATTTCATAAAGATAATTTTGCAAGAATGCCAGCACTCACTGGTAGAGCAAAATTTCCTTCAAAAAATTCACAAGTATTTATTTTAACTAAAAACTTAGAACCAACATCAATTAAACTAAATATTAAAAACACATTAACAGAGCAAAAATTAAAAAATGTTGTTGGTGTAATTCCAGGAAAAAGCAAAAAAGATGAGTATGTTGTTTTTGGAGGACATTATGATCATTTAGGTATTGGAAAACCAAACAAAGAAAAAGACAGTATTTTTAATGGAGCAAATGATGATGCCTCTGGAACCACAGGAGTTATGATGTTGGCAAAGTATTTTAATAAAATTAAAAACAATGAAAGAACACTAGTTTTTGTAGCTTTTACTGCTGAAGAAATTGGTGGATTTGGAAGTAAATACTTTAGTAAACAATTAAATCCAGATAAAGTAATGGCTATGTTTAATATAGAAATGATTGGTACTGAAAGTAAATGGGGTACTAATAGCGCTTATATTACAGGGTTTGAAAGAAGTAATATGGGAAAAATATTACAGGATAATTTAGAGGGATCTAAGTTTCGTTTTGAACCAGACCCATATCCAAAACAAAACTTATTTTACAGAAGTGATAATGCTACTTTAGCAGAATTAGGAGTTCCTGCACATACAATTGCAACAGCTAAAATGGACGAAAAACCAAATAATGAACCAAACTATCATAAACAGAGTGATGAAATTGAAACACTTGATATGAATAATATGGCCGAAATTATTAAAGCAATTGCAATTAGTAGTAAAACAATTATTAGTGGAGAAGACACACCAACAAGAGTGTCATTACCTAAGAGATAAAAAAAAATTAGCACAACAAAAAACTCGAATAAATAATTTAATTATTTATTCGAGTTTTTATTTTAAAAAAATATAATATTATTTTGCTAAAACACCACGTTTTTTAATTTCATCAATCATTCGTAAAGCACCTTCTTTAATAGAGTTTGCTGCAAAGATGAATGTTTTTTCGTATAAAGTATTACCTTCAAAAAAAGTAACTTGAAAACGGTTATTTAATTTGAACAATTCAGGCTGAATCAATTCAATTTTGGCAAAAGAATTTGCAGGAAGTTTCTCAATTTTTTTACGTAATAAAGATGTGGTTTTGGTATCAGAAAAGCCTTGAGAAACAATAACAACCATTTCTAAATCTACATTCTTATTGTTAATAAGGTATACATTCCAATCATCTGTTTTATAAATATCATTGTATTCATAAACTACAGCCATTTCTACGCTAGTAACTTCTGGAATTTGGATGTCTTTTTTCATTTTTTTGTATTAAAGAGACAAGAAGCAAGAAAAGAGACAATTTGTCTCTTCTCTTTTATCTCTATTCTATTTTCTTAAAAATTAAATTATACTCTTAAACTGCTCTAAAAAACGCTTATCATTTTCATAAAACATTCTAATATCAGGAATTTGGTACAATAACATTGCAATTCGTTCTATACCCATTCCAAATGCGTAACCAGAGTATTTTGTAGGATCTATATTTGCGTTTTTCAACACATTTGGGTCTACCATTCCACAACCCATAATTTCTAACCAACCAGTACCTTTGGTAATTCTGTAATCAGTTTCAGTTTCTAAACCCCAGTAAATATCAACTTCAGCACTAGGCTCTGTAAATGGAAAATATGAAGGTCTTAATCTAATTTTAGATTTCCCAAACATCTCTTTAGTAAAATATAAAAGTGTTTGTTTTAAATCTGCAAAAGAAACATCAGTATCAATATATAAACCTTCTACTTGATGAAATATACAGTGTGCTCTAGCAGAAATATCTTCATTTCTAAAAACACGTCCAGGAGAAATAGTTCTTATTGGCGGTTCATTTTCTTCCATGTAACGAACCTGTACAGAAGAGGTGTGTGTTCTTAAAAGAATATCAGGATTTTGCTCTATAAAGAAAGTATCTTGCATATCTCTTGCAGGATGATATTCAGGTAAATTTAGCGCTGTAAAATTATGCCAATCATCTTCAATTTCTGGTCCTTCAGAAACTGTAAAACCGATTCTATTAAAAACCTCAATTATTTGATTTCTTACCAATGAAATTGGATGACGTGAACCTAATTCAATAGGCTCAGAAGGTCTAGTTAAATCACCATAAACACCTTTTTCTTCAACTGCGTTTTCAAGAGCATCATTTAATTCAGCCACTTTACCTTCTGCAGATTTTTTTAAGTTGTTTAAAGCTTGCCCAAAATCTTTGCGTAATTCTGCATCAACATTTTTAAATTCAGAGAACAGGTCTTTAAGCAAACCTTTACTACCTAAATATTTTATTCTAAACGTTTCAACTTCTTCTTTGGTTGTTGCTTTAAAAGATTGCACTTCCCCAATTAATTCCTTTACTTTATCTAACATTTTGATCAAAAATTGATGCTGCAAATTTAAACTTTTTTAAAGAGTTTAAGATTATAAAATTTAATAAAAGCATATTACCCAACGAAATCGATTGAAATCAATACATTAACAAATACTTATTATTTATTTTTTATTTGAAAATAAAGAAAATAACTATCTTTGTCCCGTTAAATTTTTATAAAATTCATAAAAAATTATGGCTAAAAATATCGAGTTAAAAATAAATGATTTTATGGATATGGTTAAATCGAGAAATAACCATGAACCAGAATTCTTACAAGCCGTTCAAGAAGTTGCAGAAACTGTAATTCCTTACATCGCAAATCATGATATTTATCATGGTAAAAATATTCTATTAAGAATGGTAGAGCCAGAAAGATTAATTTCTTTTCGTGTGTCTTGGGTAGATGATAGTGGAGAAGTGCAAGTAAATAGAGGATATAGAATTCAAATGAACTCTGCAATTGGGCCTTATAAAGGAGGGTTGCGTTTTCACCCAACTGTAAACGCAAGTATTCTAAAGTTTTTAGCTTTTGAACAAGTATTTAAAAACTCTTTAACTACTTTACCTATGGGTGGTGGAAAAGGAGGTTCTGATTTTGATCCAAAAGGAAAATCAGATAACGAAATCATGCGTTTTTGCCATGCTTTTATGAGTGAATTATTTAGACATATTGGTCCTAATACAGATGTACCTGCTGGAGATATTGGAGTAGGTGCTAGAGAAATAGGTTTTATGTTTGGTATGTATAAAAAACTAAGAAATGAATTTACAGGTGTTTTAACAGGTAAAGGACAATCTTGGGGTGGTTCTTTAATTAGACCAGAAGCAACAGGATATGGAAATGTATACTTTGCAGATAATATGTTAAAACGTAAAGGAGATTCTTTTAAAGGTAAAAAAGTAGTAATTTCTGGTTCTGGAAATGTTGCTCAATATGCAGCAGAAAAAGCGATTGAATTAGGAGCAACTATTTTAACGTTATCAGATTCTGGAGGATATATTTTAGATGAAGAAGGAATAAATACAGAAAAACTACAACACGTTATGTATATAAAAAATGAAAAACGTGGTAGAATTAGCGAGTATGTAGATAAATATCCAAACGCAAAATACGTAGAAGGAGAAAGACCTTGGTCTGTAAAGTGTGATATCGCTTTACCATGTGCAACTCAAAATGAGTTAAATGGAGATGAAGCAAAAGCTTTAATAGCAAATGGTTGTATGTGCGTATCTGAAGGAGCAAATATGCCTTCTACACCAGATGCAATTCACGAGTTTACGAATGCAAAAATATTATTTGCTCCTGGTAAAGCTTCTAATGCTGGTGGTGTTGCAACTTCTGGTTTAGAAATGAGCCAAAACTCATTAAGAATTTCTTGGTCTAGAGAAGAAGTAGATAGCAGATTAAAAGACATTATGGAAGATATTCATGATTCTTGTGTACAATATGGAGAAAATGAAGATGGTTCTATAGATTACATTAGAGGAGCAAATATTGCAGGTTTTGTAAAAGTTGCAGATGCAATGTTAGCACAAGGAGTTATTTAAAACGTATTTACGTTACTATAAAATGGAAACGCATCAATTATTTGATGCGTTTTTTTGTTTATTTGTGGTCATACATTAGATATGGAAATTATAAGTTTTATTTTTTACGGTTTTATAATTGCTTCAATAGGTAGTATTACTCCTAGTTTTTTGAACTTAACTGTTGTAAAATTCAGTTTAAGAAATGGAGTAAAAGCAGCTTTGTATTTAATAGGTGGTTATGCAACTATATTGTTTTTTCAAGCAAATATTGGAGCATATTTGTCTAGTATTTTAATGAAAAACTCAGAATATATTACCTTAATTCAACAAATTGGTACAGGTATTTTATTTCTATTATCAATAAACTTTTTTAGATTACACTATTCTGTAAAACAACAAAAAGAAAACCAAGAAATTCCAAAATCGAAAGCCTATTTTCATGGTATTCTAATGTCTTCTTTAAACACAATGGCTATTCCTTTTTACTTTACATTTATATCTCTTTTAATAGGATTTGACTTTTTTGAATACTCATTGTTAAATGCGTTTTACTTTTCAATTGGCTCAACAATAGGTTCATTTACCTTATATACTTTGTATGCTATTTTATCTAAAAAAATTGAACATAAACTTACATATATATCAAGTAGAATGGATTTTATTTTAGGTTGTTTAACTGGTGTTTTAGCTATTGGAAATATCATTTACTTGTTGAATAAATAAATCTTTTGTCTATGAAAATTATTAAAAACTTATTGATTAAAGGCAGACATCAAAAACCAATTGTAACTGATGTATTTTATACAGAAACAGATCAACCAAAAAAAGTAATAATTTTTTGTCATGGTTATAAAGGTTTTAAAGATTGGGGAGCTTGGAATTTAATGGCAGAAGAATTTGCGAAAGCAGGTTTCTTTTTTATTAAGTTCAACTTTTCACACAATGGAGGTACAGCAGAAAACCCTATAGATTTTCCAGATTTAGAAGCTTTTGGAA
Organism: uncultured Polaribacter sp.; assembly: GCA_964565055.1. GTDB lineage: Bacteria > Bacteroidota > Bacteroidia > Flavobacteriales > Flavobacteriaceae > Polaribacter. The sequence continues at coordinate 140,645 of CAZMDC010000002.1, forward strand.
ATAATAATTACACCAAAGAATTAGACGATTTAGAATCTGTTTTAGATTGGATTTCTTCAAACTCAGACTTTAAAGCAGAAGTTGATTTAAATAATATTTCAATAATTGGACATAGTAGAGGTGGAGGAATTGTGCTATTAAAAGCAAATGAAGATGAAAGAGTAAAACAAGTAATTACGCTTGCAGCTGTATCAGATTTTGGTTCAAGAAGTTCAACTATTGGTGATTTAGAGAACTGGAAAAAAACCGGAGTTAAATACGTTGTAAATGGCAGAACTAAACAGCAGATGCCTCATTTTTATCAGTTTTATGAAGATTTTAAACTAAATGAAGAACTTTTAAATATTGAAAAAGCAGTTAAAAACCTGAAAAAATCGCTATTAATTGTACATGGAGATGCAGATAGTTCAATTGATGTTAAAGAAGCCCATCAAATTCATTTGTGGAGTATAAATAGTAAATTGGAAGTAATTAAAAACGCAGATCATGTGTTTAATGTCTCACATCCTTGGGAAAAAGATTTTTTATCAAAAGAATTGCAAGAAGTTACAAACGTTTGTATTGATTTTTTGAAATAAAAACACAATCAAATTCCGTATTTTCGAAGTATGGAATTACAGCCTCCTTTTCGAAAAATAATTCATGTAGATATGGATGCTTACTATGCATCTGTAGCAGAATTAGACAACCCAGAATTGAAAGGAAAAGCCATTGCTGTTGGTGGTGGAGGTGATAGAGGTGTGGTTTCTGCTGCAAGTTATGAAGCAAGAAAATTCGGAGTAAAATCTGCCATGAGTAATGTCTTGGCAAAGCAAAAATGTCCTCATATTATTTTTGTAAAATCAGATTTTGTACGGTACAAAGAGTTATCTGCTCAAATTCGAGAAATTTTTTACGAGTATACAGATTTGGTAGAGCCACTTTCTTTAGATGAAGCCTATTTAGATGTTACTGTTAATAAAAAAGATAATCCGTCTGCAAATGATATAGCAAGAGAAATTCGACAAAAAATTTACGATAAAACTGGCTTAAGAGCTTCTGCAGGTATTTCTATCAATAAATTTATAGCAAAAGTTGCCTCAGATATTAACAAGCCAAATGGTCAAAAAACTATTCATCCAGAAGAAGTAATTCAGTTCTTAGAAGAACTACCTGTCAATAAATTTTATGGTGTAGGTAAAGTAACTGCAGCAAAAATGTATAACTTGGGTATTTTTGTGGGTAATGATTTAAAAAAGAAATCTTTAGAGGAATTAACAACACTTTTTGGCAAGTCTGGAAATCACTACTATAATATTGTTAGAGGCATACATAAAAGCGAAGTAAAACCGAACAGAATTCGAAAATCTGTAGGTGCAGAAAGAACATTTAGAGAAAATATTTCTTCAGAAATATATATGCTAGAGAAGTTGAATGACATTGCAGATGAAATTGAAAAACGTATGGAAAAAAGTAGTTCTAAAGGAAAAACCATTACTTTAAAAATTAAATATTCCGATTTTACGCAGCAAACAAGAAGCAAAACAGTTGATAAGTTTATCAGCAAAAAAAAGGAGTTTTTTTCAATTGTAAAAGAGTTATTATACCAAGAAAAACTTGAGAATTCAGTACGTTTATTAGGTATTTCATTTAGCAACTTAAATACGAATGTTAAAGAACCAATTTGGGTACAATTAAAATTTGATTTTTGATGATAAAACTCGTTAGAACCAATTCAAAAAACTCAGATTTTAAAAATCTGATAAAACAATTAGATGCTTACTTAAAAATAACAGATGGTGATGAGCATGATTTTTATAATCAATTTAATCATATAGATGTAATTAAGCATGTTGTAATTATTTATATGAATAATTCAGCAGTAGGTTGTGGAGCTATTAAAAAGTTTGATGAAATGGCTGTTGAAATCAAAAGAATGTATGTTGATAAAAGTTACAGAAGAACAGGAATTGCTGAAAAAATAGTATCAGAATTAGAAAATTGGGCAAAAGAATTGGGGTACAGTAAATGTATTTTAGAAACAGGTAAAAGACAAATTGAAGCTGTACAGTTTTACCATAAATGCAATTTTAAAGTAATACCTAATTATGGACAATATATAGGAATGGAAAACAGTATTTGTTTTGAAAAAAAACTATAAATGAATTATAGCTATTGGGAATTAAAAGAATGGTTTACTAACATCGATTTTACTATTGTTGGTAGTGGAATTGTGGGTTTAAATTGTGCATTAGAACTTCGAAAAAAACACCCAAAAGCAAAAATTTTAGTATTAGAAAAAGGAATGTTACCTCAAGGAGCTAGTACTAAAAATGCTGGTTTTGCTTGTTTTGGCAGTTTATCTGAATTGATAGACGATTTAAAAACTCACTCTGAACAAGACGTTTTTAATTTGGTTGATAAACGTTGGAAAGGTTTAAAACTGTTAAGAGAAAACCTTGGAGATCAAAATATAGATTTTCAGCAAAACAAAGGGTTTGAGCTTTGTGAAACTAAAGAGTTTTTTGAAGAGTGCATTGCTAAAAAAGAGCAAATAAATCAATTGTTGAAACCTATTTTTAAAGAGGATGTATTTACAACATCAAACAATACTTTTCAGTTTCAAAACATTCATCAAAAATATCTTGTAAACAATTTCGAAGGACAAATTGATACAGGTAAAATGATGTCTCAATTATTGTTAAAAACTCAAAAATTAGGCATTAAAATAGTTAATAATATTGCTGTTGAATATTTTACTGAAAAAGAAGAAAATATAAACGTAAAAACCAACAGATTAGATTTTTACACAAAAAAAATGCTATTTGCTACTAACGGATTTTCTAACAAATTAATACCCGAAAACATAAAGCCAGCTAGAGCACAAGTGCTTATAACAAAACCAATTCAAAATTTACATATTAAAGGCACTTTTCATTTAGACAAAGGTTATTATTATTTTAGAAACATAGATGATAGAATTTTATTTGGAGGTGGAAGAAATCTCGATTTTAAAACCGAGGAAACTACAGAGTTTGGTAAAACAGAAATTATTCAAAATGAGCTTGAGAAAATTTTAAAGGAAACCATTTTACCAAACACTAATTTTGAAATTGAACATAGATGGAGTGGAATTATGGGTGTTGGAAATCAAAAAAATGCTATTGTAAAACAGCTTTCAAATAACGTTTTCTGTGGAGTTCGATTAGGAGGAATGGGTGTTGCTATTGGTAGTTTAGTAGGTAAAGAATTAGCAGAATTGTTAGATTAATGGATAGAACAACAAACTTTGATGTTATTATAATTGGTGGTGGTTTAGCAGGCCTATGCAATGCTATTCATCTTTCAAAATTTGGAAAATCAGTTTTGTTGATAGAAAAAAACAGCTATCCAAAACATAAGGTTTGTGGCGAATATATTTCTAATGAAGTATTGCCTTATTTGTCTTTTTTAGGTATCAATCCTTTTGATTTTGGTGCAGTTAAAATTGATAAATTCCAACTCTCAACAACCAATAATAAATTGATTACTGCAAAATTACCTTTAGGAGGTTTTGGAATTTCGCGCTTTCAATTAGATTATATTTTAGCTGAAAAAGCCAAAGAAAATGGAGTCATAATTCTACAAGACACAGTTTTAGAAACTAGCTTTGAAAAAGAAATATTTACAATTACAACTAAGAATAATCAAAAATTTAGAACAAGAATTGCTATTGGTTCTTTTGGAAAACGATCTTTGTTAGATGTAAAATTAGAACGCGATTTTATTAAAAAGAAATCACCTTATTTAGGTGTTAAAATTCATGCAAAAGGTAAATTCGACTCAAATAAAGTGGCACTGCATAATTTTAAAGGTGGTTATTGTGGAGTTTCTAAAGTAGAAAAAGACGTGATTAATCTTTGTTATATCACTAACTTTTCCTCTTTCAAAAAATATAAAAATATTGCTGATTTTCAAGAAAATGAAGTGTTTAAGAACGAATTTTTAAGAACCATTTTTAAACAATCAACACCAATTTTTGAAGAGCCTTTATCTATTAGTCAAATTTCTTTCGAAACTAAAAACCCAGTAGAAAACCATATGATTATGAGTGGTGATTCTGCAGGAATGATTCATCCTTTGTGTGGCAATGGAATGAGTATGGCCATTCAATCTGCGCAAATTGCATCTAAACTCATTCTAAATTATTTAGATGGCGAAATTTTATCGAGAAATGAGTTAGAAAACAAGTATATTTCAGAGTGGAACAAACAATTTAAATGGCGTTTAAAAACAGGTCATTTTATTGCAATGTTGTTTAGAAATGATAAAATGGCTAATTTTTTATTACAAGTTATAAGAAGAATTCCGTTTTTATTGCCCATCATTATTAAGCAAACTCATGGAAAACCAATAAAATTATAATGGACTTTTTTATCAGCACAAAACAAAGAACAGACAAAGAAGAATTGATGGACGATTTTTCAATTGGAGGTGATTTATTGCGAGATACTTTAGATAAATTAGAAAATATAAATAGATGGTTAGGAGGAAATAAGGTGACCATAAATGGGTTAAAAAAAATCTTGAAAAATCATCCTAAAACAGAAGAAATCACCATAATAGATATTGGTTGTGGCCATGGAGATATTTTAAGAGATGTTGCAAAATTTGGTAGAAAACATCAATTTAAATTTAGGTTGATTGGTGTAGATGCAAATCCAACAGCAATTGAATATGCTAATGAATTATCAATAGAATATTCTGAGTTGAGTTTCGAAACTCAAGATATTTTTTCTGATGCATTCAATAAAAGAAAGTTTGATGTTGTTTTAGCTACTTTATTTTTACATCACTTTAAAGAAAAAGAATTAACTTCCTTTTTAAACAACACATTACAGCAAACAAAAATTGGTGTGGTTGTAAACGACTTACATAGGCATAAATTGGCGTATTATTTATTTCTATTATTATCAATTTTCATCAGTAATAAAATGATAATTGAAGATGGATTAACCTCTGTTTTAAGAGGTTTTAAGAGAAAAGATTTAGTAAAAATGTCTCATAAAATTAACGCAAAACCCAATATTAGTTGGAAATGGGCTTTTCGTTATTTATGGATTTTAAAAAGATAAATGGCAGTAAAAATAACTTCGGTTGCAAAGCAACTTCCAAAATATTACAGAGAAACTAAAGATATTATTCCCTTTGTAAAACTATGGATGCAAGATCAAGATACGCGTTTTCAAAGAAAAGTAATTAAGCTTTTTGAAGGTGCAGCTGTTGATAAACGCTACTCCATTATGGATCCTGAAGAGGTTTTTACGGCAACGTCTTTTGAAGAAAAAAACAATATCTACAAAAGAGAAGTTACCCAATTAGCTGAAAAATCGTTACAAAAATCATTAGATAAAGCAAACCTAAAAGCTACAGATTTAGATTACATTATAACTGTTAGTTGCACAGGTATTATGATTCCTTCTGTAGATGCATACCTTATCAATTCATTAGGAATGAAACAAGATATTGTTCGTTTACCAGTTACAGAAATGGGTTGTGCAGCAGGAGTTTCAGGAATAATTTATGCGAAGAACTTTCTAAAATCGAATCCAAATAAAAGAGCTGCAGTAGTTGCTGTAGAAGCACCTACAGCAACTTTTCAATTAGATGATTTTTCGATGACAAATATTGTAAGTGCTGCTATTTTTGGTGATGGAGCATCAGCAGTAATTTTATCTTCTTTCAAAGATGATGAAGGACCAACTATTGTTGATGAAGCCATGTATCATTTTTATGATGCTACACACATGATGGGTTTTAACTTGGTGAATTCTGGTTTACAAATGATTTTAGATAAGGAAGTTCCACAAAAAATTGCAGATCATTTCCCAAAAATTATTCACCCTTTTTTAGAGCAAAATAATCTAAAAATTGAAGATATCAATCATTTGATTTTTCATCCTGGAGGAAAAAAAATTGTACAAACTGTAGAAGATTTATTTGGAGTTTTAGGCAAAAACATAAACGATACTAAAGAGGTTTTACGTTTGTATGGCAACATGTCTAGCGCCACTGTTTTATATGTTTTAGAACGATTTATGGACAGAAATCCAGCAAAAGGCGAACGTGGAATTATGCTTAGTTTTGGCCCAGGGTTTTCAGCACAGAGAATATTGTTAGAATGGTGACAAAAGATATTTTTGTCATGCTGAACTTGTTTCAGCATCTCATAAAATAAATAAAATGAATAGAGAATTTGAACATAAAAACGAATGGGCGCTAGTTTTAGGAGGCTCTAGTGGTTTAGGTTTAGCTACAGCCAAAAAACTAGCAAAACACGGTTTACATATTTGCGTTGTTCATAGAAATTCAAGGTCTCAAAAAGAAGAGATTGAAAATCAATTTCAAGAAATAAAAAATGAGAATGTTCAATTCTTAAGTTTTAATATCAACGCTTTAAATACAGATAAAAGAGATCTTGTTTTAGCAAGTTTACAAGATAAACTAGGTGAAAAAGGTAAGGTGAAAACCTTAGTTCATTCTATAGCAAAAGGCAATTTAAAACCTATGGTTTCAAAAGACAACCAAACTTTACAGAATGATGATTTTCAAATCACCATAAATGCTATGGCTATTAGCTTGTGGGATTGGTTTAAAGCCATTTTTGATAAAAATTTGTTTGCAGAAGACGCAAGAATCATCAGTTTTACAAGTGAAGGTAATACCAAGCCTTGGCAAAATTATGCAGCAGTTTCTGCAGCAAAAGTAACCTTAGAAGCCATTTCTAGAAACATTGCTTTAGAGTTTGCAAAGTTTGGAATTAAAGCAAATTGTATACAAGCAGGTGTAACAAATACAGCATCTTTAAATATGATTCCTAATGCTGATGAAATAAAAAAACACACTTTAAAAAGAAATCCTTTTCAAAAATTAACAACTCCTGAAGATGTTGCAAATGTGGTGTATTTATTGTGCAAAGATGAAGCTTCTTGGATTAATGGAACTACACTTAAAGTTGATGGAGGAGAAAGTTTAAACTAATGGATAATAAAGAAATAATATCATTTTTACCTTATCAAAAACCGTTCTTGTTTGTTGATGAGCTAATTGAAATCTCAGAAAATGGAATTTCAGGAAATTATATATTTCAAAAAAATGAATTTTTTTATGAAGGTCATTTTAAAGAAAATCCGATTACTCCAGGTGTAATTCTTACTGAAACTATGGCTCAAATTGGTGTAGTTTGTTTAGGAATTTACTTGTTAAAAGATAAAATTTCATCACAGAAAAAACCACAAATTGCACTAACCTCAAATGAAATTGATTTCTTTTTACCAGTATTACCTAATGAGAAAGTTACTGTAATATCAGAAAAAGAATATTTTAGGTTTAGTAAATTGAAATGCAAAGTTAAAATGTTTAATGACAAGAATGAGTTGATTTGCAGAGGTACTATAGCAGGAATGATAATAGCAAAATAAGATGAATAACAGAGCTGTAATTACTGGTTTAGGAGTTGTAGCTCCAAATGGAGTTGGTATAGACCAATTTATAGAGGCTATTAAAAATGGAAAGTCTGGCATAGAGTTTCATCCATACTTAAAAAAGAAAGGTTTTTCTTGTTGTATAGGAGGAATTCCAAAAATTTCTGAAGAAAAAATAGCAGAATATTTATCACCTTTACAATTAAGAGGTTTTAATAGTACTTCTATTTTATATGGTTGTATAGCTGCAATTGATGCTTGGAAAGATGCAGGCTTTTCAGTTGATGAAAACACCTATTTAGATTATGATTCTGGACTTATTTTTGGCACAGGAACTTCAGGAATAGAGAAATTTAGAGAATCTATTTACAAAATTGATGAGCATAAAGTTAGACGTTTAGGAAGCACTTCTGTAGTGCAAACTATGGCAAGTGGAATTTCTGCCTATTTAGGTGGAATTTTAGGTTTTGGCAACCAAGTAACTACAAATTCATCTGCTTGTACTACAGGTACAGAAGCATTATTAATGGGGTTTGAACGCATTAAAACAGGCAAAGCAAAACGAATGTTGGTGGGTAGTTCAAGTGATAGTTCTTTGTATTCTTGGGGAGGTTTTGATGCAATGAGAGTGATGACTTACAAACATAATGATGCTCCTGAAAAAGGTTCTAGACCCATGAGTGCAACTGCTTCTGGATTTGTACCAGGAAGTGGAGCAGGAGCTTTAGTTTTAGAATCATTAGAGAGTGCTTTAGAAAGAAATGCACCCATTTATGCAGAGGTTTTAGGAGGCAATATTAATTCTGGAGGTCAAAGAAATGGAGGTTCTTTAACTGCACCAAATGCAGAAGCAGTGCAAAAATGTATACAAGATGCCATTGTTGATGCTAAAATTTTAGCGGATGAAATAGATACTATAAATGGGCATTTAACAGCAACTTCTAAAGACAGTTTAGAAATAGAAAATTGGACCAAAGCTCTGCAAAGAAAAGGAGAAGATTTTCCTTTTATCAACTCATTAAAGTCACAAATTGGGCATTGTTTAGCTGCTTCTGGAGCCATAGAATCTGTGGCTTCCGTTTTACAAATTAAACATCAATTTGTGTTTCCAAATATCAATTGTGAAGATTTGCATCCAGAAATATCAGAATTAATATCCACAGAAAAAATACCCACAAAATTTATAGACAAAGAAATCAATATTGTAGCAAAAGCAAGTTTTGGTTTTGGTGATGTAAATGCTTGTGTTATCTTTAAAAAATATTCTTGATTTTAATCCATGACAAAAGAAGTACTTATTGCAAAATTGAAAGAAATTGTAAAGCCTTACGTGCAAGATGAAGCTGCTTTTAACAATTTATCTGAAAACACAGATTTTATTAAAGATTTAAAAATAAATTCGGCCAATTTAGTTGATGTTGTTTTAGATGTAGAGGATGAATTTGATATTGAAATAGATAATGATTCTATGGAAAAAATGCTATCTGTAAAAGCTGCAATCGAAATTATAGAGGCCAAGCTAGCTGCAAAATGATAGGAAATGATATTGTAGATCTAAAGCTCGCAAAAACCCAAAGTAATTGGCAACGTAAAGGATTTTTAGAGAAGCAATTTTCTGAATCTGAAATTAAAGAAATTCTAAATTCAGAAAAACCGTTTGAATTGGTTTGGCTTTTTTGGAGCATGAAAGAAGCTGCCTACAAATGTTATGTACAAGAGTTTAAAAGTCGGTTTTTTTTACCAAAAAAATTTGAATGTTCTATAGTTTCAAATAAAAACGGATTTGTGTGTTTTGATAACTTAAAATACAATTTAAAATTCAAAATATCAGATAGTTATGTGTATTCTATAGCAACTAAAAGTTATGAGAGTACTATAGTTTCTAAGCTATTTTATATAGATGATATTGAGAATCAATCTCAAAAAACAACTCAGCAATTATTACATTATTTTAATAATGGACAGCAGTTCTGTAAAACTGAATTTGGAGCTCCTTACTTAAAGTATCAACAAAAAACACTGCAGGTTTCTACATCTCATCATGGAAATTTTGGTGCTTTTGCATTTATAAATAATACATGGAAATAAAAGCTCAACTTTTAGAAAAATGTAAAGTATTTGTAGAAAATAGGCTGCAAAATATTCAAGAAACTATTACATCAAACCAAAACGCATTAACTTCTGAAGTTAAAAGTTCTGCAGGAGATAAACATGAAACTGGTAGAGCAATGTTGCAATTAGAAATTGAAAAAGCAAGTCAACAACTCATAGGAGTAGCTGAAATGAAAACTGTTTTATCTAAAATAGATATCTCAAAAAAATCTACAGCTATTCATTTAGGAAGTTTAGCATATACAAATTTTGGAAATTTTTTTCTAAGTATTTCTGCAGGTAAATTTACAGTTGAAAATGATGTGTTTTTTGCAGTTTCAATATCATCTCCCATAGGAAAGTTGCTTTTAGGTAAAAAAGAAAATGATACGTTTAATTTTAATGGAAAAAATTATAACATAATTTTAAGAAGATAATTCGTATTTTTGCATGATTAGTAATTTCCCCCCAAAATGCTAAAAAGATACTTACCAAACAAATACTGCTCTCTAGATGAAGAGCACAACTTTAGTATAATTAAGACTGAAGACTTTCTTAACCTTGTTCAAGAAAATATTATAAGTTCTAACCATAAAATTAATTTTTACGTTTTATTTTTAGTTACAGATAATATTGGCAGACATGCAATTAATGATAAAGATTATTATTATTCTAAAGGTACATTACTTGCAATAAGAAAAAACCAAACGCATAAATTTTATCCAACTAAAACATCTGGTTTTTTACTTTTTTTTAAAGAGGAATTTTTAAACAGGTACTTAAGTGATAAAGAAATTTCTGAAACCATTCAAATATTTAATGAACTATTAGCAACTCCTAAAACACAATTAAAAGAGTCTGATTTTAATAGGGTTTTGCAATTGGTTGAACAAATTGAACAAGAATTTTCAAAAGTTTCAGACGAATATTCTCATAAAGTTATGAGAAGTTTGTTACATGTTTTAATTACTCTAATACATAGAATAAAATCAAAAGGTTTTAATAAAGTTCAATTAACTAAATACTTAAAAGAGTTTATTAAGTTTCAAAACCTATTAGAAGAAAATTATTCAAAAACAAAAAAGGTAGAAGATTATGCTCAGAAAATGGGTTTTTCTACAAAAAAATTAAACACAATAGTAGATTATGTAGTAAATACATCTGTAAAATCTTTTATTGATGATGTTGTAATTATTAAAGCAAAAAAGTACTTATTACACACAAATTTATCTGTTAAAGAAGTGGCTTTTAAATTGGGTTTTAAAGATCCCACAAATTTTTATAAATATTTTAAAAAGCACACAAGATTTACCCCAGAAATGTATAAAAAAAGATACAAAGGATAATTTTTCCCATTTTTACAGTTAATAATCAGATAATTACCATTATTGAATTACTTAAGCTATTAAATTTGTGATAACACTAAAAATGAAAATTATATCCCCCAACTTTTTCATAAGGTGTAGATTTAAGGGGTCATTATGGAAAAGTTTATAATTGGGTCACCTTAAATTTATAATTTTAGGTGACTTTTTCCATTTCTAAAAAAACCTGAGATTTTGTTGCCAAAAAATAATTATGATGTACAAATATTTTTTGATTGTTATAAAGCATTTCAATTAACCAGAAACCACCTTTAAAATAAGCATTTATTACCACAGCTTTTAAAGTTGAATATTCAACAATTTTAATTTGATGAGGATAAAGCAATAAAGTTTGCTCGTTTATTTTAATCTCATTTACATCATCAAATAAAGCAGCTATATATTTTTTCTTAGGATTTTTATAAATTTCTTTTGGATCTTGATGAACAAGAACTTTATTGTCTTTAATAATTAAAAGCTGATCTGCGAAAGAAAGCGCATCATTTTTATCGTGAGTTGCAACTATAGAAGCTATTTTCTTTTCTTTTAAATACGCAAAAAGATTTCTACGCAATGTATTTTTTTGATAATTATCTATTTGACTAAAAGGTTCATCTAATAATAAAAGTTGGGGTTCTTTTGCCAAAGCTCTGGCTATTGCCACTCTTTGTTTTTGCCCACCACTTAAGTTTTTAACTTTTACATCTTTAAAAACACTCATTTCTATAACTTCTAAAAGCTCATGAGTTCTTAGTTCACTTTCTTTTGGATAAAAACGAGAAAGGTGTTTTTTTATATTTTCTGCAACAGAAATATAAGGCATTAAATCAAAATCTTGAGCAACATACTTAAACTTATAAAACCCAGGTACAAGATTAAACTCTGGACCTAAAATTTCTTCATCATTCCAAAAAATGCTTCCTTCATTTAAATCTAATAAGCCATAAATTGCTTTTAATAAAGTAGATTTTCCACAACCACTAGCACCCATAATACTTAAATGTTCACCAGCTTTAAGCCTAAAATTAATGTTTTGTAAAACCGTTTTATTTTTAGTGTAGGCAAATGAAAGGTGATTAACTTTTAGCATAAGAGTTTATAAAAATCGATTGTACCAACTATCTTCAATAGGTATTTCCCAAAAGTTTTTAAAGTCGTGATTGTTGTTTACTAAATTATCAAAAACAATGGTTTTACCTGTTACAGCTCTATTTTTTACCAACTTTTTAAAGTCTTTTAATTCTTTGTATTGTACATATTCTCCTTGTTTAAAACAGACATTCATTTTGTCTAAAAGAGCAATATCAAACTTTTCTTGAAGCTTAAGTATAAAAGAAACTGAATGATCTAAATCTGCGTTAGTTAAAGTTGACTCATTATTTTCTGCTACTAAAACAATAAATCTATTGTATAAAAATTGATATGAAGCCTTAAAGTTTTCATCCTCTTTTTTCCAATCATCAATAAAATCTTTTAGAAGCTTTTCTACTTCTTCAATTTCTGTATTATAAAATTTTCTACTTGATGGATAAATCCAAACTTTGGATTCATCAGAAAGGGAGTTGTAATCAACAAACATTGTTTTTTTTGCAAAGATACACAAAGAAAAATCGCAAACTCAAAAAATTGAATTTGCGATTTATTTAATTATGTTTTGTAAACTTTTAAGCTTCTTTTAAGAGAATATTCTGTATTATTTTCAAAAAATCTTCTTGAGTACTTAATCCTTTGTCTCTATTATACCATACTTGAAGGTCTTGTTTAAATTGTGCATCTAAAGCACCATGTTCAGCTTTATATTCAGTTACCAATTTTGTAGCTATTCTAGGTCTTGGCCCCCAAGTATTTAATACATTATTCTCTTGGTCTAAAATAATTAGCTTAGGAATAGATCTACCTCCATTTGTTAAAAATAAATCCATTAGTTCTAAATTTTCATCACGTAAAACTAATTTTAGATTTATGTTTGAGTTTAGTGCAGCCAATTTAGCAATTACAGGTAAATTTTGAGCAGCATCTCCACACCAACCCTCTGTAATTACTAGCCAGGTTTGTGGTTCTTGTAATTGTTTAATTTCTTGGGCTGTTGAATCAGAAATTTTTATTGTTTTATCTAAACGTTTCATTCTTTTATCATTCAACAAACTATAGTTTGTTAAAGCTTCAGATTGTTCTGGCCCTGTAGATTTACCTTCTGCCAATAAACTACTTACTAAGTTTCTATATTCTAAATAGGTATAAGAATTTTCTAAACTTTTTTCAATAATGTTTTTCATTTTCTAAATTTTATCAAAGGTATTTATTTTTGTAAATCTACTTGGTAACAGAGGTTACAGAAGAAAATATAGTTCTCTTCATCTTGTAAGACGAAATAAAAATTAAACCTTACTAAATAGAATAATCTAGTTGTTTTGTAAGTTCTTAAGAATATCTGCTGTCATCGATTTTAAATCGAATTCGTGCTTCCAGTTCCAATCTTTTCTAGCCTCTGAATCGTCTATAGATGATGGCCAGCTGTCTGCAATATCTTGTCTAAAATCTGGTTTGTAGCTAATTTCAAAATCTGGAATATGCTTTTGAATTTCTGAAGCTATTTCTTTAGGTGTAAAATCTATGGCAGCTAAATTATAACCTGTTCTTATTTTAATAGCATTAGCATCTGCTTGCATTAACTGAATAGTTGCGTCTACTGCGTCATTCATATACATCATTGGTAAACGTGTATTTTCAGATAAAAAACATTCGTACTTTTTATCTTCTAATGCTTTAAAGTAAATATCAACAGCATAATCTGTTGTACCTCCTCCTGGTTTTGTTTTCCAAGAAATAATACCTGGATAGCGAATTGTTCTTACATCTACGCCATATTTTTCATGATAATAATTACACCAATACTCTCCAGAAACTTTACTAATTCCGTAAACAGTAGAAGGTTGCATTACTGTTTCTTGAGGTGTATTTTCTTTTGGTGTTGATGGGCCAAAAACAGCTATAGAACTTGGCCAATATACTTGTTGAATGTGTTTTTCTTTTGCTAAATCTAACACACCTAACAATGAATTCATATTTAAATTCCAAGCTTTTTGAGGCATTTTTTCTGCAGTTGCAGATAACATAGCTGCCAATAAATATACTTGAGTTACATTGTACTTTTGTACTGTTTTTAAAATGGTTTCTTTATCTGTAGCATCTATAATTTCGAAAGGTCCAGAACTCATCATTTCTGAGCTTCCTTCTCTAATGTCTGATGCAATTACATTTTCATTACCATAAACAAGGCGTAACTTTTGCGTAAGTTCTGTGCCTATTTGTCCACTTGCGCCTAATACTAAAATAACCGTATTCATTTTACAAAATTGAATTATTATAAGCAACAAAGGTACTTAATTTTGTTATTCGTAATAACATTATATGATTACAATTATTGATTGATAATATGCTAATGTGTTTCACATAATTTTATAACTTCTAAAAGAAAGGCCTACAGTAAAAATTGTTTACTTTTACCTATAAAATTTTACGATTTGAAAACTATTTTATCTTTTTTAACAGTCTGTATTTTGTTTTCTTGTGTAAAAAAACAAGAAACTGAAAAACAAGAAACTGATAATAAACCTCTTTTGAGTGTTGTACAGAATTACCCAACAGCAAAAAAAATTAGCCTTATATATAAAAAAGAGGTTAACGATTGGAAAGAGCTAAATACTTTAGATGATTTTTTAGGAAGATTCAAAAAAGTATCACCTAAAGAAATTTTAAGTAATGCTTTAGAAATAGAGGATTTAGCAAAAGCATTAAAAACAGCAAAAAAACCGGCTCTTTTTGATGAACCTTCTTTACAAGCAAGAATAAATATTTTGCATAATGAAAGTTTAAGGCTTGCAGATATGACAAATATACCTGCCATAAAAGCGCAAGAAGTTAATGATCAGATGAAAAAAGTTATTGATGCGTTTACTGCTGTAAATTCTAAAATAAATACCATTTTATCTAAAAAAAGATTTGAAGATGCAGTAGATATTGATGTTAAATATATTGGTTTAGACTCTACAAAAATAGACAGTGTTTCAAAAAAATCAATAAACGAAAAATTACAACTTAAGTTAGAAGAAAAAACAAAAAACCAATGAGAAAAATAGTTACTTTTATTTTTACCTTGTTACTTTTTTACGCTTGTAACACATCTGTTCAACAATTTTCTGAAACTGAAAAAACTGTTGAAAAACAAACCATTAATACTTTTATGGATACTTGGCATCTTGCAGCAACTGAGGCAAATTATGAAAATTATTTTTCTAAAATGGATACTAGTTCTGTATTTATTGGTACAGATGCTAGTGAAAATTGGACCAAAACGCAATTTGAAAATTTTAGTAAACCTTATTTTGATGCAGGAAAAGCTTGGGATTTTAAAACATTAGAAAGAAATATTTTTTTAAGTGATGATGGAAAATTTGCTTGGTTTGATGAACTACTAAACACTTGGATGGGTACTTGTAGAGGTTCTGGAGTTTTAGAAAAAAACCAAGAAGGATGGGTTTTAAAACAATACGTTTTATCTGTTGCAATACCTAATGAAGATGTAAAAGAGGTAATTTTGGCAAAACGTAAAAACGACTCTATTTTTCAACAAAAATTTAATTAGAAGCTTCTAATACTTCATTTACAGTATTATAAATAAGTTCGTTTTCATATCCTTTTCGCATTAAAAAATCAATTAATTTTTTCTTTCTTTTAAATTGATTAGGTTCAGAAATTACATTATTTCTGTTCTCTGTAATTTGATAAATGGTTTTTAAATATTCCTTTTCGTCTATTTCTTTTAAAGCTGTTTTAATATTGTAAGTAGATATTTCTTTGAATTTTAGTTCTCTAATAATTCTTTGCTTTCCCCATTTTTTAATTCGGAATTTACCTCTTGCAAAACTTTTTGCAAAACGCTCTTCATTTAAAAAGTTATCTTGCATTAAGCTTAATAAAATCATTTCTTTAGCTTCAGGAATTAGTTGATAATCCCTTATTTTCTGCTCAACTTCTTTATGACACCTGTCTTGATAAACGCAATATTGTTCTATTTTACGTTTAATTTCAGCTACTGTAAACGATTTTTTTTGTTTTTCGAACATTTACCAAACTTACAAAATCTAAATATTTATAGAATTAAAAAAGGGTTGAAAATTAATATTTTCAACCCTTTTAAATTGTTAGTTATTAAATCTTAAATCTGATTTTTTTCATCAATTCTAACATCTTCTGTAAATGCTAGTTCAGCTTTTTCTTCTTTATTTGCTGTTTTTTCTCTCAGCCACATTTTAAATTTGGTAACTAAGTAGAATAAAATAGGGACAACAACTAGAGTTAAGAAGGTTGCAACAAATAAACCATAAATAACTGTCCAAGCTAAAGGACCCCAGAAAATTACGTTATCACCTCCCATATAAATTTTTGGGTCAAACTGACTAAATAGCGAAAAGAAATCGATATTTAAACCAATTGCTAACGGAATTAAACCTAAAATGGTAGTAATTGCTGTTAATAAAACTGGTCTTAAACGTGCTTTACCTGCTTTGACAACTGCTTGTAAAAGTTCTTTATTTGGTAAATAAGCATTATCATCTAAGCCTAAATCTTCCTTTTTTCTATCAATTAAAAGTTGTGTATAATCTAAGAGTACAACCCCATTGTTTACTACAATTCCTGCAAGAGAAATAATACCCATCATTGTCATCATAATAACAAAAGAACTTCCTGTTAAAACAATACCTCCAAAAACTCCAATAAAACTTAAGAATATAGCTATCATTATTATTCCTGGCTTAGAAATAGAACTAAATTGGAATATTAGTATAAAGAAGATTAAAGCTAAACCTTTAAAGAAAGCACCACCTAAAAAGGCTTGTTGCTTGTTTTGCTCTTCTATTTGCCCTGTATAATCTATTTTAATACTGTTTGGTTTTTCAGAGAAGTTTTTCATTTCTTCTTTTATTTGATTTACAACAGCAGCAGCATCTACATAACCAGGTGCTAATTGAGAATAAATGGTAACAACACGTTTGGTGTCTTTATGTTTTATAGCACTAAAACCAGAACTATTACTTTGTGTAGCAACAGCAGAAATTGGTATTGCTTTTACTTTACCTGAATTATCTCTAAAGGTAATTTTTTGATTAAATAATGCAGATTTGTTATAACGAATCTCTTCTTTAAAACGAACATTAATATCATAATCTTCACCATCTTCTTTGTATATACCAGCTTTTGAGCCAAAGATTGCATTACGTAGTTGTTGCCCTACTTGACCAGTAGAAACACCTAACTCTCCTGCTTTTTTACGATCTACATTAACCTTCATAGAAGGCTTATCTTTATTTACATCTATTTTTAACTCGTCTATACCAGGTACATTTCTAGAGTTTACAAAAGCGCGCATTTTTTCTGCTGTAGCAATTAACTCTTCGTAATCTTTACCTTCTAATTCAATATTAATTGGAGCTCCAGCAGGAGGTCCATTAGCATCTTTTTCAACAGAAATTAATACTCCTGGAAAAACACCAGTTAATGCTTCTTGTACTTTTTGACGTAATTCTTCACTATCTAAACCACGTCTGTATTTGTATTGACGCATTGAAGCAGTAATTTTACCTTTATGAGGCATTTCTGCAGCAGAACCTCCATCTGTATTTGGGTTTCCTGCACCTTCACCAACTTGTGAAACAGAACTTTCTACCATAAAGTTTCTTCCATCATCCATATACATATCTTGGTTTAAGACACTGTATACTTTTTCTTCTATTTCTTTGGTAATTTTATTGGTTTCGTAAATATCTGTTCCTTGTGGATACTCAATATAAACTACAATTTGGTTTGGTTTGTTGTCTGGGAAAAATTCAATTTTTGTTCTTTGAGTTCCAACAGACCAACCAAAACCAGCAAAAGCTATAAATAGTAGTAAAAATGTACCTATAGTAATAGCCACAGGTTTCCAACCTTTTAAAGCTGCTTTTAAAGTATTTTCATAAGCATTTTCTAACCAAACTAAAGTATTTCTTTGAAAGTAATTGGCTGCTTTTCTTAAAATAAGTCTATATACCCAAAGCATAATTGCTGTAAATATCATTACAGAACCTAAACCTCTATAAGCTCCTCCAAAAATTAGGATTAATAAACCAATACCTCCAATTATTGCAGAAGTTCTAATGATTTTTTTCAAAGGCATATCTTTATCTTCAGTAGTCATAAATTGAGAAACTAAAACCGAGTTAAAAAATATGGCAACTACTAATGATGAACCTAAAACAACAGAAAGTGTAATTGGGAAATAGATCATAAACTGTCCAAAAAGCCCTGGCCATAAACCTAAAGGAACAAATGCAGCTACTGTTGTTATTGTAGATATGATTATAGGATATGCAATTTCGCCAATTCCTTTTTTAGCAGCTTCAACTCTACTTAAACCTTCCTCATCCATTAAACGATAAACGTTTTCTACAACTACAATTCCATTATCTACCAACATTCCTAGCCCCATAATTAAGCCAAAAAGAATCATTGTGTTTAAAGTATACCCCATGGCTCCTAAAATCATAAGAGACATAAACATAGACATTGGTATTGCAAAACCAACAAATAGTGCGTTTTTAAAGCCTAAGAAAAACATTAAAACGGTTACTACTAATATGATTCCGAAAATGATATTGTTTACCAAATCGTCTACTTGACCAATGGTTTTGTCTGATAAATCGTTAGTAATTGTTACGTTTAAATTTGATGGAAAGTAATTTTGTTTCGCATTTTCTACTATACTTTTTACTTCATCTGCTGCTGCAACCATGTTTTTACCAGCACGTTTTTTAACATCTAGCATTACTACTTGTTTACCATCTTTTCTAGCAAATGTAGTTTTGTCTTTCTCTCTAAAAGTAACTGTTGCAACGTCTTTTAAGTAAATAGAGTTTCCGTTTTCTGATTTGATAACAAAGTTTTCTAAATCTGATGGTCTATCAATTTCACCTAAAATTCTAATGGTTCTTCTTTGTCCACTTGCAATTAAGTTTCCTGCAGATGAGGTAACGTTTCCTCTTTGTATGGCAGAAGTAATATCATCAAAACTAACTTCTACAGCCATCATTTTATAAATGTCTACAGCTACTTCTACTTCTCTGTCTTGAACACCTCTAATATCTGCTTGTTTTACTTCAGATAAATCTTCGATATCATCTTGTAAGTATTCTGCAAATTCCTTTAGTTTTTGAAGTGGATAATCTCCAGAAATATTAATATTTAAAAATGGGATTTCTTCAGATAAGTTTAAATCAAATGCATTTGGATCTACTTTTGCACCATTAAATGTTGGCCAATCTTCAGATGCTTTTTCTGTATCTAACTTATCTTTAACACGTTGTTTGGCAACCTCTACATTCATATCATCATCAAACTCAACAATAATCATTGAGTAATCTTCTTGAGATGTTGAGGTAATTTCTACAACTCCACTTAAATCTTTTAATTGATCTTCTAATGGATCTGTAATTAGTTTTTCTATATCTTCTGCAGTATTTCCAGGATATAAAGTACTAATGTATATTTTAGTTTCTTTTATTTCTGGAAAATCTTCTCTTGGCATATTAAAATAAGCAGAAATACCAAGTGCAAGAATTAAGAATATAGATACGTACATTGTGGTTTTATTGTTAATTGCCCACGATGACAGCTTAAATTCTTTGTCTGTTTTTTTGTTAGTCATTAGTCGTTAGTCTTTAGACGTTAATTTTTAAATTTTTTGACCATTTACTGATACAAGTTGCATTTAAGGCTTAGAAATTTTTACGTCTTGCCCATCTTTTACACTTCTTGCACCAGCCTCAATAAGTACATCACCAACAGAAATACCTTCTAGAACTTCAATAACATCTCCTTGGGTTTTACCTGTTTTAATTACAACCTGTGTTGCTGCACCAATATTGTTTTCAATATTTTTAATAACATACACATATTGTTCACCTTCTGCATTTTCTGATATAATACTTTGTGGTATTAATATAGCTTCTGGGCTTGTATAGTCGTTAATTTTTAACTTAGCAGTTAAGTTAGGTTTTATACTTCTATCTTGATTTGGAACTCCAATTTCTATATTAAATGTACGGTTTGAAGGGTTGATAAAATTCCCTGTTTGACGAACTTCTGTATCTAGTTTTTTACCAAGAACTGGAAACTCAATTTCTACAGTTTTACCTGGTGTTATGTTTGTAATGTAACTTTCAGGTACATCTGCTTCTATGTACATATTACCTAAGTTCACTATTCTAAAAACTTCAGATCCAGGTCCTGGGCCAACTACAGTTCCTTGGTCTTTTATAACATCATCTATAACACCAGAAAAAGGTGCTCTAATGTTAGATTTATCTAACTGTTTTTTTAATTGTGCTAATTGACTTTGAGACGACTCAAAGTTAGTTTTGGTTTGCAAAAACTGAATTTCTGATCCAATTTTTTGGTCCCATAATCTTTTTTGTCTTTCGTAAGTTGTTTTTGCTAAAGCTAATGTAGTTTCTAATTGAGCAACTTGTTGAGCCATACCACCATCATCTATTTTAGCTAATATCTGTCCTTTAGTTACATTTTGCCCTTCTTTTACATAAACAATTTCTAAAGTACCTGCCATTTCTGGATATATTAAAACATTTTGTTTTGTTTTTACATTTCCTTGTAATTCTAAATAATGTTTAAACACTTCTTTTTCAACAGAAATTGCTGTAACTAAAGGTACCTTTTTGATAGTGTCTAACTGTTCAATTTCGGTATTTAATTTTTTTATTTTGTTAGATATTTCTTGCATTTTAACATCAAGCTCAGCTTTTTTAGTTCTAATCTGTTCTATGTTTTTTGTTGCAATTACATCGTCTACTGATTGTTGTTTTTCTCCTCCACAAGAGAATAAAACAAGTGTTGTAAATACTATTGAATATATTTTTTTCATTTCTTGATTCGTTTATTTGATTGGTATATTAAGTGCGTTTTCTAATGTGGCTTTTTTAGCGATAATATTTAACATAGATTGTACAAATTCGTTTTGCTGAGCATAAAGTTGATTTTGTGCTTGTAACAAATCGAAACTAGTAGTTATACCTTCGTTAAATTTTATTTGTTGTTTTTTTTCAATTCTTTCTGCTAAGTTCAAGTTTTTCTTGGCAGTTTGATAGTTATCAATACTTAATTGATAATCACTTTTTGCACTTTGAGCAGCAAGATTTAGTTTTTGCTTTGTTTCTTGTAAACGAATATCTGCAATTTCTAAATTAATTTTTGCTTGAGCAGTTTTTGCTTTTCTACCTAAACTACTAAAAATAGGTACGTTTAAACTTACACCTAATAAAGACGATTGAAACCAACGTTGATTTCTATCAAAAAAAGAAAAATTATTAGAAAATGCTTGTGTTCCATAATTTACAAATGCATTTAAAGTAGGTAAACTCTTACTTTTTTCTAACTTTACCATTAAACGTTTGGTTTCTCTATCATTTTGGGCAATCCTATAATCAATATGATTATTAATATTAAAGTCTTGAACTAGTAAGTTTAAATCTGTGTTTTCTACAACTAGAGTTTCTAGTGTGTCTGTAAGCACTAAACTTGTGTTTATTGGGTTACCAAGAGCTATATTTAACATTTTATAAGCAATATCTCTCAATCTAACTGAAGCTCTAATATTGTTTTCTATATTTCCTTTAATAATTTCAAACTGCTCAACATCTTCTTGTTCAGATAATCCGTTTTCATAACCTATCTTTGCTTCTTTAAGAATTCTGTTATTTACTTCATTATTTCTATTTAAGATTTCTATATTTTTTTCTGTAACAAGTATGTTTCCATATGCATTTATAACAGCTTCTCTTGTAATTAGAGCTGTTTTTTCTTCTGCTTGTTTAGAAATTTTCAGAAATGTTTTAGAAGATTGTAAACCCACAAGATAAGAGCCATCAAACAGTAATTGAGATAAAGTAATATTTGCATTTACATTTTGTTTTGTACCCAAAACAAACTCTTCATCTGCACCATCACCATTAATGTCTGCAACTGTAATTGGTTGTTTTAAAAAGTTTTGATAATCTACAGCTCCGTCTATTTTTGGTAAACCAATAGTTGTAGTTTCCCAAACAGTTTCTTTAGCAACTTTAATGTCATTTTTTGCTACAATAGCATCATAACTATTTTCTAGCGCATATTTTATAGCTTCATCTAAAGAAAGTTGCAAAGTTTGTTCTTGTGCTTTTATAAGTGTTGAAAAAGCAAAAAAAGAAACGATTAAAATGATTTTTTTCATTGATTATTGATTAATTTTTAATTGATTTTCTAATTGTTCTATACCTTTTGGAGTACAAATACCTCTTAAATGATACTCTAAATACAAATTCATTAATGTTTTTACTGAGTAATTATTTAGTGGAAAAACATCTTTGTCTTTAATACTATTAACGCCATTAAAGTAAATACGTGAAATAAATTCATAGTTGATATTATCTCTATACAAGCCCATTGAAACTCCGTTTTTTAAGTTATCAATTACACAGCCTTGCATTACCTCAAACTGTTTTTGTTTAAGTGATAAAAATATCTTTGGATAGTATTTTTGTAACTGATATTGAGGAGAAGATTTTTCGTCTTTTAAATGTTCCATAACAAACCTTTTTATGTAAAAAAGCTCATCTATAGGGTTCATTTCCAATTCACAGATATCATCAATACCACAAGAAATATCTTTAAAAACCTTGTTAGTTACAGATTTTACAAGCTGCGTTTTGTTTTTAAAATACTTGTATAATGTTTTCTTAGAAATACCTAAAGAGTTGGCAATCTCATCCATAGTTACACTTTTAAAACCAAGGTTTAAAAAAAGCTCGTTCGATTTTTCTATTATTTTTTCCTTCATAATTTGGTGCAAAAATACAACAGGAAACTTTAGAAACAAAAAAAGTTTCCAAAGTTTTAATGATTTTTTAACATTTCATTTAAATTCTAAAACTTCTTTACATTATTTTTACATAAAATTTCAGATTTGGATATACAACATTATCAAAAAGAGTTTTTAGCTTACTTAGAATCAAAAGAATGGATTCAAGAACCTAAAAATTTATACGAACCAATAGATTATATATTACAATTAGGAGGTAAGCGAATTCGCCCAATTTTAACATTAATGGCAGCTGATATTTTTGGTGGCGATTATAAAAAAGCACTTCCTGCAGCTTTAGCAATTGAGGTTTTTCATAACTTTACTTTAGTACATGATGATATTATGGATGATGCTCCTTTACGAAGAGGAAAAGCAACAGTTCATGAAAAATGGAATATAAATACAGGGATTTTATCTGGTGATGCCATGCTAATTTTGGCATATAAATATTTCGAAAATTATAAGCCAGAAGTTTTTCAAAAATTAGCTAAACTATTTAGTAAAACAGCTTTAGAAGTTTGTGATGGTCAGCAATTAGATGTTGATTTTGAAACTCGTAAAAAAGTTTCTATTGATGAGTATATCAATATGATTCGTTTAAAAACGTCTGTTTTAGTTGCAGCAGCTTTACAAATGGGTGCAATAGCTGCAGAAAGTAATGATGAAAATGCTTCACTTATCTACGATTTTGGATTGAACTTAGGTTTAGCTTTTCAATTGCAAGACGATTATTTAGATACTTTTGGAGACCCAGAAACATTTGGTAAACAAATTGGGGGAGATATTATTGAAAACAAAAAAACATTTCTATATCTTAAAACTTTAGAAGTTGCTGATAAAGAAACTAGAAAAAAACTAAAATATTTTTACAGAAAGAAGTTAAAGGATAATGCTTTTAAAATTATTGAGGTAACTAGAATTTATCAAATAAATGATATTCCTTTTTTAGTTTCTCAAGAAATTGAGAATTATACAGAAAAAGCATTTGCAACATTAGATAAAATGGACATTTCTGAAGAGAACAAAACTAACTTAAAAAGTTTTGGTACTTGGTTAATGAAAAGAACAGTTTAAATTATTCTTTACTTTTATTTGCAAATAATTTAAAATAAATAGTACATTTGCAAACCTAAATTATAGGTCCTATAGCTCAGTTGGTTAGAGCACCTGACTCATAATCAGGTGGTCCATGGTTCGAGTCCATGTGGGACCACAACTAAAAACCTCAACAAATTGATAAACAATGTGTTGAGGTTTTTTAATTTATGAGATTTTTTGTATTTCTACAACTCAAAACCAATATTCACGCCTAATTTATTAGCAATTAGTTTTGTAATTCTAGATTTAACTTCAGGTATTTTTACACTTTCTAGTACTGTATTTGCAAAAGCAAACATCAATAAACCTTTACCTTCCTTTTGAGGAATACCTCTTTGTTGCATGTAGAATAATGCATCATCATCTAATTGACCAATAGTACAGCCATGAGAACACTTTACATCATCAGCAAAAATTTCTAATTGTGGTTTAGCATTAATAGTGGCTTTATCACTTACTAAAACATTGTTGTTTTGCTGGTAAGCATTGGTTTTTTGAGCTTCTTTGTTTACAATTACTTTCCCGTTAAAAACTCCTGTTGAGCGTTCATCGTAAATACCTTTATAATCTTGATGAGATTCACAATTTGGTTCTATGTGATGTACCAAAGTATGATGATCTACATGTTGCTTGCCTTCAATAATAGTTACTCCTTTTAAAATAGAGTCAATATGCTCTCCATTTTGATAAAAGTTCAAGTTATTTCTTGTGATATTTCCTCCAAAAGAAAACGTATGCACAGAAACTACACTGTTAGATTTTTGATCGATGTAAGTATTATCAACCAAAGAGGCATTTAAATTATCATTCTGAATTTTATAACAATCTACAGTTGCACTTTTCGCAGCAAAAATTTCTGTTACAGCGTTTGTTAAAACTGTATTAGAAGTTAAACTTTGATGACGCTCTATAATTTGTACATGAGCATTTTCTTCTACAACTACTAAATTACGTGGTTGTAACATAGTTGCTGGCTCAGAACCTGTTGTAAAGTTTATAATCTGTATAGGCTTTTGTACTTCAATATTTTTTGGAATATGTATGTAAGCTCCTTCTGCAGCAAAAGCAGTGTTTAAACTTGTTAAATTGTCTTGTTTTGCAACTTTATTAAAGTACTTTTCTATTACAGCTTTATATTTTGGTTTGTTTAGTGCTGATGACATTAAACAAACATCAAAGTTTTCATGAGTTGTTGCAGACAAGAAAGAACTGTATTTACCATCAATAAAAACAACCTTATAGGTATCTATATCATGTATAAAGTATTTTTTTACATCTGCTAATTCTACTGTTTTTTCTCTATCTGGAAAAATGCTGAAATCGTTTTTTAAAACTGAATTTAAAGAAGTGTATTTCCAAGCTTCTAATTTTTTTGTTGGGAAACCTAGTCTATCAAAATTATCAAGTGCTTTTGAACGTATTTCATGAACTTCAGAGTTAGTATCTACATTGTCTTCAAAAGCTACATAAGAAGAGAGTAATTTATCTTTTAATTCCATTTACTTTAGTTTTTAAAGTCAAATATTTAAAATAATTTCAGTGAAGCTGAATATTACTAATTTTTAACTTTTTTTTTAAACGTTGTCTGTTAAACAAGTTCTTTTTTAATCCAATCATATCCTTTAGCTTCTAATTCTAGAGCTAAAGAAGCATCGCCTGTTTTTACAATTTTACCATCGTATAAAACGTGTACATAATCTGGTACTATATAGTCTAACAAACGTTGGTAATGCGTAATTACAATAACTGCGTTGTCTTTAGATTTTAGCTTATTTACGCCATTTGCTACAATTCGTAAAGCATCAATATCTAAACCAGAATCAGTTTCATCTAAAATGGCTAGTTTTGGTTCTAACATTGCCATTTGAAAAATTTCGTTACGTTTTTTTTCACCTCCAGAAAACCCTTCATTTAAAGAACGAGATAAAAATTTACGGTCTATTTCTAACAATTCAGATTTCTCACGAATCATTTTCAACATGTCTTTAGCAGGCATGTCTTCTAAACCTTTTGCTTTTCTAGTTTCGTTTATTGCAGTTTTTATAAAATTAGTTACAGAAACTCCAGGTATTTCTACAGGATATTGAAAAGATAAAAACACACCATTATGAGCTCTTTCTTCTGGTGCCAATTCACTAATGTCTTCTCCATTTAATTCAATGCTACCACCAGTAACTTCGTACTCTTCTTTACCAGCTACAATATTTGCTAAAGTACTTTTACCAGCTCCATTTGGACCCATAATTGCGTGTACTTCACCAGCTTTAACCTCTAAGTTTAAACCTTTTAAAATAGATTTATTTTCTATAGCTGCCTGTAAATTGTTAATTTTTAACATCTGTTTTATTTTATTTTTGTTGAGTTTTTGACTCAATACTATTTAATAAATTTTCTAATTTTTCGAAATCTTTTGGAGAATGTTGAATGATAACTTCTGCATTTTCTTCTTCTGCAAACCTTTCAAAAGCTTCCATACTTTTTATCGTTTTTGGAGCATCGTAATTAAAAGAAGGTACTCTTTTGTTGATTCTGTTTTCTTCAAAGTGATATAAATCTCCTGTAAGTAAAATTGGTTTTTCTAAACCAGAAACTCTAACTAATAAAGCTTGATGACCAATTGTATGGCCTGGCATGTATTTGATAACTACAGAACCATCAGCAAAAACATCATAATCTCCATACAATTTTTGTACGTTGGTTAAGTTTCTAAAAGCAGGTTCTTTTACTTTTACTGTATCTCCAAGTGTAACATCAAATTCATCATTTTGAATTAAAAGTGTTGCTTCATCCATGTAATTTGCATGTCCTGTATGATCAAAATGTGAATGAGACATTGCAAAATAATCGAAATCTTTTACGCTAAAACCAATTGATTTTAATTGAGTTTCTAATGAATCTGGTCTTTGAATCCTGTAAACTCCACTTGGCTCATCATAAGGTTCTGGTTGCACCAATTCTTCTGGTAAACCTGCATCCCACATTAATATTCCTCTTGGGTGTTCAATTACATAATATGGATCTGTAAATTGTTTTTGTTGGCCTGTATATGTGGTGTCTTGAGAAAAGACTTCTAATTTTTTAACTAAAATAGATCCTCCAACCAACTGATATAATTTTACCTCAGGAGTTATTGGCTCTTGAGCTTCTTTTTTAGTGTTTTTTTTACACCCTATAGTACTGATAGCAAGGAGTAAGAAAACTATTTTTTTCATTTTTTTATGGTTTTTTGATTAGTAATTTTTTAAAAAATAAATATTGTTAACCAACTGAACCTTCTAAAGAAATTTCTAATAATTTTTGAGCTTCCACAGCAAATTCCATTGGCAACTTATTTAGCACTTCTTTACTAAACCCGTTAACAATTAATGCGATTGCTTTTTCTGTATCAATTCCACGTTGATTACAATAAAACAATTGGTCTTCACCAATTTTACTTGTAGTTGCTTCGTGTTCTATTTGTGCAGATTGATTTTTAGCTTCTATATATGGAAACGTATGTGCTCCACATGCATTACCCATCAATAAAGAATCACATTGAGAAAAATTACGAGCATTTTCTGCTCTAGAATTAATTTGAACTAAACCTCTATATGAATTTTGTGATTTACCAGCAGAAATTCCTTTGGAAATAATAGTAGACTTTGTGTTTTTACCCAAATGAATCATTTTAGTCCCTGTGTCTGCTTGTTGATGATGATTGGTAACTGCAATAGAGTAAAATTCTCCTACAGAATTATTTCCTTTTAAAATACAAGATGGATATTTCCAAGTTACAGCAGAACCTGTTTCAACTTGTGTCCAAGAAATTTTAGCATTGGTTTCGCATAAACCTCTTTTGGTTACAAAGTTAAAAACACCACCTTTTCCATTTTCATCTCCAGGAAACCAGTTTTGTACAGTAGAGTATTTAATTTCTGCATCATCCATAGCAATTAATTCTACAACAGCTGCATGTAGTTGATTTTCATCTCTTTGTGGGGCAGTACATCCTTCTAAATAAGAAACATAACTCCCTTTATCTGCAACAACTAACGTTCTTTCAAACTGACCTGTACCACCTTCGTTAATTCTAAAATACGTTGATAATTCCATTGGGCATTTTACTCCTTTTGGAATGTAACAGAAAGATCCATCAGAAAAAACAGCCGAATTTAATGCTGCATAAAAGTTGTCTGATGTTGGTACAACAGTTCCTAAATATTTTTTCACCAATTCTGGATGCTCTTGAATAGCTTCAGAAATTGGCATAAAAATGATTCCTTTTTCGCCTAATGTTTTCTTAAAAGTTGTAGCTACAGAAACAGAATCCATAACTATATCAACTGCAACATTGGCCAATTTTTTTTGCTCGTCTATAGAAATTCCTAATTTTTTGAAAGTTTCTAATAAATCTGGATCAACCTCATCTAAAGAATTTAATTTTGGTTTCTTTTTTGGAGCTGCATAATATGCAATTTCTTGAAAATTAGGTTTTGGATAATTTACATTAGCCCAATCTGGCTCTTCCATTTTTTCCCAAACTCTATAGGCCTCTATTCTCCAATCAGTCATCCATTGAGGCTCGTTTTTCTTTTTAGAAATAGCACGAACTACATCTTCATTTAAACCTTTTTCAAACTTATCGCTTTCTATATCTGTATAAAAACCATATTCATATTCTTTGGTTTTTAATTCTTGTTCTAAATCTTCTTCTGTATATTTTGACATAATTGTCTAATTTTTAAAGTGAAAATGACTCTCCACAACCACAAGTTCTATTTGCGTTTGGGTTGTTAAATACAAAGCCTTTACCATTTAAACCTCCAGAATACTCTAGAGTTGTACCCACTAAATATAAAAAGCTTTTTTTATCGACCACAATTTTTACGTCGTTTTCTTCGAAAACTTTATCGTTTTCTTGCTGTGTGTTATCGAAAGTTAAATCATAAGATAAGCCTGAACAACCTCCGCTTTTTACACCAACTCTAACAAAGTCTTTTGCTGAGTCAAAGCCATCATCTGTCATTAATTCTATGACTTTTCTCTTTGCTGTATCTGAAACTTTTATCATAATTTTAAATAGATTAAATCTAAATTGTCTGCAAATATACGATATAAGATGTAAAAAAGTGATAAAGTTTCATCATGAAACACAATGTAGTTATTGGTTTTATTGATTAGTTTTTAAAAGCTGGGTTGTTAATGAATTCCTCATCTGTAAGTGTTAATAAAAAAGCTTTTAAGTCGGCTTTATCTTTTGCATTTAAGCCAACACCACCCTCATTTACTTTTTTCATTAAAGGGTCTATAGTTGCAGAAGCTTGCAATCCTTCTGAGTAAAAATTAATGACTTCTTCTAAGGTGTTAAATCGTCCATCATGCATGTATGGAGCTGTAAATGTTAGGTTTCTTAACGAAGGAGTTTTAAATTTTCCATTATCTTTTGGATCACCAGTTACAGCTCCTAATCCTAAATCTGAAAAGTTGCTATCTAATCCATTATTATGAAATTGATTGTTTGTCCAAAGAGGGTTGTTATTACTTCCATGACAATGAAAACAATCTCCTTTTGCTTCATCCATAAAAACATTAAAACCATTTTCTTCTTCTGGGGTTAAAGTAGCTTCGCCTAACAAATACTTGTCAAATTTTGAGCTTGCAGAAATAAGTGTTCTTTCAAATTGTGCTAATGCTTTTGTTATTAAATCTGGGTTTATAGTTGTTGTTCCAAAAGCTTGTTTGAATAAAGCAGGGTATCTATCATGCTCATTTAATTTTTTGGTGATTTGATTAAAATTACCATGCATTTCTATTGGATTGGTTATAGGTTCTAAAGCTTGGCTTTCTAAACCAAACTCTTTTCCATCCCAAGCAAATCGTTCATCAAAATTCCAAGCTAGGTTAAAAAGTGGCATCGAATTTCTACTCCCTAAGCTACCATTTGCACCTTCACTAAATTGTGCACTGTGCGAAAATGCTTCTTGCTGCCTATGGCAATGTGCACAAGATTGTGTGCCATTGCCAGATAATATTCTATCTGAAAACAACTTTTTTCCTAAAGCTACGCCTTCTTCTGTAAGCGGATTATCTGCAGGAATTATAGGTGCAATAAGCTTGTCTGCAAATAATTTAGGAATTTTTAGTTCATATGCAATTGGTTTGTAAGTATCTTCTTCTGATGAGCAACTCATGAACAAAAAGAGACTTAAAATGTACCACCAATTTGATTTCATTTTTTTTAGTTTGATGTTACTTCACCCAAAGAAAATACATTTTTTCCATTGGCACTCATTATTTTTTGAGCTTCGAAATTTGGCATTAAAACTGTGTTGAGTTCGTTTAAATTCCAGGTATTTGGATTTTTAAACCATTCAGCAATATTTACATTAATTTCTATAACAGTATTGTTGCCAATTTGCACAGTTCCTAAATCTACCTCAAAAGAAGTATCTTCAAAAACTAAATTATTTGGGTCTGTTCTATCTACTGCTCTAATTGCATGGTAATTAAAATTAGCATTTTGGTTATTTGTGTCTTTATATTTACCATCAAATTGCATGTAATGATAACCACCACCCAACATTCCAGGTACATTAAAAGAAGCTGAATTTAAATCTTGATAAATACCATCTACATTATCATTATCACTAAAACCGAATGTAAAATTTAATTTTGTGTTTCCTTGTTCTAAATCTGTAATAGAAATATTAGTTGCAGAATTGTTAAAAAGATCAACTAAAAAATGATTTTTACTGCCAATAATATTAATGTTAGAAATTAGATAACGATATCTTTCAATACTAACTTCTTCACCATTTTCTGTGGTAAATTTAAAGGCGTTAAAGTCGAGGTTTGTTACAGGAGTGCCATTCCAATTATGTTTAAAAAGAAGTGTTGCCATTCCATTTTGTTCTTCTTTTTCGCAAGCAGAAAAAACAACTATTAGCAATAAAAAGAATACTATTTTTTTCATTTTTCTATTTTATTTTGATGAGAAGTGCATCAGAAAAACCTTTATTTTCAGTAATATTAATATCTGAGCTGCTACTTTCGCCAACAGCAATAATAGTGTTGTTTGTTAGTTCAATAGCGTCGAATAAAAACTCGTTTGCAGAGCCTCCAACAAATTTTTGCCAGACTAAATTTCCATTTGCATTAACTTTCAAAACCCAAGCATCATTTTGACCTTGATTTGTAAAATTAGCGTCTAAACTTCTAGAATTACCTGAAATGATAAAACCACTATCTGTTGTTTTTGATACAGATCTTGCTACATCAAAATTGCTACCACCAATAGTTTTTTCCCAAATTAGGTTGCCTTCAGAAGAGAATTTTATCATCCATAAATCTGCTCCACCTTTATTACTGCTAACGTCTTTATCATTACTTCTAGTATCTCCTACAACTAAAAAATTACCATCGTCACTTTTTGTAATGCCTCTTGCTTCATCAATTTGAGAGCCTCCAAAACTTTTTTCCCAAATTAGAGTTCCATCACTAGAAATTTTGAGTATCCAAAAATCATAAGTGCCTTTGTTATTGCTAATGTTGAAATCTTCACTATCTGAAGAGGCAGCAATTATGTAAGCATTATCAGAAGTTTCTACAACTCCAAAAGGTGTATCTGTAAAAGAACCTCCAAAATATTTACTCCATTCTAAATTTCCATTACTGTTTAGTTTTATTGCCCAAACATCTCCACCTGCGTGTTTTTGATTAGTTGTTTTTGTGTTTCCTTGACCATTGGAAGCTGAAACATCTAAAACACCTGTTATTAAAAAGCCATTATCTGAAGTTTGAATTAAAGCGTTTCCAGTATCTGCTCCTGAAAAACCAAATGTTTTTTGCCAAGAAATAGTTCCATCATTAGTGATTTTTATGAGCCAAAAGTCTTGAGCTCCTTTATTTTGAGTAACATTACCATCTGCACTTTTGCTAAAGCCAAAAAGCGCAAAACCACCATCGTTTGTGGCTATTAAATCTGCTCCTCTATCATCATCTGAACCTCCAAAGGTTTTGCTCCATAATAACTCGTCATCAGCAGAGAATTTCATCAATAAAAAGTCGAAACTTTCGTTGGTTTTATCTGTAATATCAAAATCGTTACTTTGGGTATATCCTAAAGTTGCATAACCTCCATTGGTAGTTTTTACCACAGATTGTAGTACATCATTTTTTGAACCTCCAAATGTTTTTACAAAATCTACAGTAACAGTATTAGCAGTTAAATTATCTACTATTTCTGTTTTAGAACATTGTAATAGGAAGAAAATACCTGCTAAGAAGCAAATTTTTTTCATGAATTATTAGGGTGATTTATTCTGATTTTTTGATTAAAAACAATCCTTGTTCTATATCACTCACAACAATTACACCACTTTCAAAATAAGGATACACGTTCCATGCTCCAGAAAAAGAAGCTGAGTTACTTGTAGGGTATGTATCAAAAAAACCAACTTCATTTATTCTTTTATTGGTAATATTTGTAATGTCTATCATTCTAACTCCTGCAGAATAATTTGCTTGGTAAAAAATATTACCTTTTACATAACCATTATGATCTATTGCATTTGTTGGGCCTAAATATTCGAAGTGTAATTTTGGATTATCTAAATCTATAAAATCGAAAATTATGGTTCTTGTTCTTCCTCTATTACGAATTTCATCTAACTCATCACCTAAAAGAAAGTAACTCATGTCTTCTGTAAACCAACCTTGGTGTGTATACTCTACATTAGAATAACTTATAGAAGATAGTTGTAGAGGATTACTTTTATCAGTAATATCTACAATTACTACTTCTGTTTCGTTGCTACTTATTAAAATTTCTTTACCTACATGTTCTGTGTCTGGACCATTATATGTAACAACCTGTGCATCATGAGAGTAGTTTGTAAACCCACCTTCCATTGATGGATTTAAAGCATCTTGAATATTAATAAATAAAGGGCCACCTTTATAGGTTCCACTTCTGGTAGTGCCAACAGGATATGCATATCCTTCACTTTCATTTATTACAATATTATGTGCGCTACCAAAATTGGTATATGTTTTATCTGCAGAAAAAACTTGTGGAGGGTTTGCAACATCTCTCAATTTTGTTAAATCAAAAACTTGCATTCCATGATTGTTAGCTTCACTAACCACAAAAGCGTGGTTGTTGTATACTTTTACATCTCTCCAGTCACTATTTACAGTTGCTGTTGGTAAAAAACCTAAAACAACAGGTTCTATAGGATTACTAATATCAACAAAAGAAACTCCAGTGTTTAAACCCATTAATGCATATTCTTTTTGAGTTGTTGGGTCTGTCCAACCCCAAGAATCATTTCCATATACGCTGTTTGTTGATGTACTTGACAAATTTAAATCACTAAAAGGTACTCTTGCTAATAAATCATAACCATTACAAGGGTAACCACCTGCTAAACCATTTTCACATTTTTTTAGTTGAGCCTCTTCAGTTACTGGGTTTTCATCAACAGGGTTTTCAATTACAGGATCTACTGGTTCTACTGTTGGGTTTTCTGAATTGTCACTAGAACAGCTGTATGCAATAAATAATAGGATAAAAAGAACTTTTTTCATTAGGGTTTAATAGTTTAAATAAATATAATAAACCAAAAATAGGATTAATAAATTAATAAGTTGAAAAAATCTCTGTTAAAGTAATTCAATCAATTTTAAGAATGTACCTATCTTTGCAGTATGTTAGAAGATAAAAACCCAAATAAAACGTCGTTAGCTGAACTTGGTGAGTTTGGCTTAATCAATCATATTACAAAATACTTTAAAGTAGTAAACCCATCAACTATAAAAGCTGTGGGTGATGATGCTGCTGTTTTAGAGGCTTCAGAAAAACAAACTTTAGTTACAACTGATTTGTTGATTGAAGGCGTTCATTTTGATTTAAGCTACATGCCTTTAAAACACTTAGGCTATAAAGCTGTTATGGTTAACCTTTCTGATGTGTATGCCATGAATGGAGTTGCTGAGCAAATTACAGTTTCAATTGCAGTGTCTAACAGATTTCCTTTAGAAGCAATTGAAGAGTTGTATGCAGGTATTCAATTGGCTTGTGATACTTATAAAGTTGATTTAGTTGGTGGTGATACAACATCTTCTACCAAAGGAATTTTAATTTCTGTAACTGCAATTGGTAAAGCTAATGCAGCAGATGTAGTGTATAGAAATACTGCAAAAGAAACCGATTTAATTGTGGTTTCTGGTGATTTGGGTGCTGCATATTTAGGATTACAGGTGTTAGAAAGAGAAAAGCAAGTTTTTAAAGTAGACCCAAATAATCAGCCAGATTTAGATAATTATACCTATTTAATTGAGCGTCAATTAAAACCAGAAGCACGTAAAGATGTTGCTGGTTTATTAAAAGAGTTGGAGGTAAAACCAACAAGTATGATTGATATTTCTGATGGATTATCATCAGAGCTTTTTCATATTTGTACGCAAAGTAAAGTTGGTTGTAAAATTTACGAAGATAAATTGCCTTTAGACCCTCAAGTAATTTCTACTTGTGAGGAATTTGAGTTAGATTCTACAATGGTTGCTTTAAGTGGAGGTGAAGATTATGAACTTTTATTTACTGTGCCAATTGCAGATTTTGATAAGATAAAAGGCAATCCTAATTTTTCGATTATTGGTCATATTACAGAAGAAAATCAAGGTTTACAATTAATAACCAGAGGAAATCAAGAGATTGAGTTGAAAGCACAAGGTTGGAATGCTATGCAAGAAGAATAGTTTTATACAGTTTGTTTTTCTAGGATACTGTTGTTTATAAATTTTAAAGGTAAATAGCCTCCAGCCAATACAGAAATGTAGCCTATTATTTTTGACCCTAATAATTTTTCGAAGAAAAAACCTACAATAAACCCTAAGCCAATTCCTAAAGTTATTAATAGGAAAAATGTCATAATTTTTTTCTGAGCAATTGCAATTTGCTGAGCGTTACTTTTTTCAAAATCTTTATTTGTATTGAGATATTGGATTAGATTTTGAATAAAACCTTCAAAAAGTTCACCAAAAGCAATAGGGGTTATTTGTCCATTTCCATCAACATTATAATCTATAAAAAGTTTAGTATCAATTTGTTTGATGGTAATTTTAGATTTCCAGTGTAAAGGGTTTGTTTTCCAGCCATCTAACAAAGACCATTTTTTATAAAAAGTAAATTCGTTGTTGCTTATTTTATTTTGTTTAAAATTATATAACTCAAAATAACGTTTTAGTTTTTCTTCAAAATTACTTTTGTTTTCTAGCGTAAATTCAAAATTCTTTTGATAAAAATCCATAATAATATTTTTATGAGTGATAAATGGCTACTCAAATATAATAAATCAATTAATAAACTTTAATAAAACGTCTTTTAACGGATCTTTATTTTCTATATGACTCATATGTCCACCTTCTAAACCAACAAATTCAGTATCTGTTTTCTCAGCTTCTTTTTTAGCAGCTTCAAATTCTAAAATAGGATCTTTTTTTCCAGCAATAATCAACTTTTTAAAGGTGTTTTCAGCTAAAACATGATTTCTGTTTTCACGAATTCGCATGCCTTCATTTGCTGCAATATAACCTTGTACAGAAGTTTGTAAGGCTTCTTGTAAAGCAAGGTCAATATCTTCTTTAAATGCTGTTCTGCTGTTTTTTTCAAACAAATTTATAAAAGACATTCTAACCATATTTGTAAAGTTAGATTGTACCATTTTATTTGCTCTGGCTCTTAATTCTTTACGTTCTTGAGAATCTTCATTAGAAGTAGAGTTTAATAAACACAATCCTTTTATTTTACTCAGGTTTCTTTGAGCAAGTACTAAAGAAATATAACCCCCTAATGAATGACCTACTAAAAAATAGTTACGAATTTTTAGGTGTTTTAAAACAGCTTCTATGGTTTCTGCAAACAAATCCATAGAATGCACATAACCTAAACAATCACTCTTTCCATGGCCTAATAAATCAATTGCTATTATTCTATTTTTTTTTGATAAATGAGGCGCAATTTCATTCCACATGGTTTTATTTTCTAGAAAACCATGTAGCAAAACAACAGCTGATCCTTTACCAATATCTGTAAATGAAATGTTTGTATTTTTAAAAGTGATTGATTTTTGCATCAGACAAAAATATGTATATTTCAAGAATTAAAATCAACCAAAAAATGAATAAAACAAAAGAAGTTTGGATTGCAGGTTTTGCGCTGTTTTCACTTTTTTTTGGAGCAGGAAACTTAATTTTACCTCCAAATTTAGGTGCAAACTCTGGTTTAGATTGGTGGATTGTAGCCATTGGTTTTGTGCTAACTGCAGTAACAATACCTATTTTAGCCATTTTTGCACATGCCAAATTACAAGGTACTTTGTTTGATTTTGGTAAAAAAGTTTCGCCTTTATTTAGCACCATTTATTGCATTTTTATTTATGCAATTGCAGTTGCAATTCCATCACCAAGAACTGCAGCAGTTACTCATGAAATTACTGTTCAGCCGTTTTTTGAAACATCAACTTTATTAACAAGTGTTCTCTATTTTGTGTTGGTTTTTATTTTTGCTATTAATAGAACTAGAGTAATAGGTTTAATTGGTAAGTTTTTAACGCCAATTATTGTACTTATTTTATTGATTATTATAGGAATTGCAATTACCAATTCACCAGGAGTTGTTAATACATCAACATTTACAGCGCCTTTTGTAGAAGGTGTTTTAGAAGGTTACCAAACTTTTGATGCAATTGGAGGTGTAGTTGTTGGTGCAGTAATAATCATTTCTTTAAACTATAGTAGTCATACTACATTTATGGCCAAAAGAAAGTTGATAAGAAAGGCTGGTTTTATAGCTGGTTCTGGATTGCTAGTTATTTATGGAGGTTTAATTTTAAGTGGCTCTTTATATGCTTCAACTTTTGCAGAAAATGCTACAAGAACTGAAATCTTATCTAGTTTAAGTTCGCAAACGTTAGGAAACTTAGGGACAGTTTTTTTAAGTGTTTTGGTAGCTTTAGCCTGTTTTACAACAGCTGTTGGTATTGTAACTGGTACTGCAGATTATATTAAAGGTATTTGCAATAACTCTCAAAAGGCTTACTATATAACTGCTGCTATAGCCTCTTTAATTGGTATTGTTGTTGGTAGCTATCAAGTAGATTTAATTATTACACTTGCTGTTCCTGCATTAATGTTTTTATACCCAATAACAATAGCGTTGATTTTACTAAATATTGTACCAGATAAATTTGCTTCTAAATTAGTTTTTAGAGGTGTAGTTTTAGTTACTTTTATTTTTAGTATTCCAGATTTTTTAGGATTTATTATTCCTAGAGAAAATTTAGAAGGAATTCAAGGTCTTATTCCGTTAGCAAAACACAATTTAGGATGGGTTTTACCAGCTTTGTTAGTTTTTATATTGTTAAATCTTAAAAATTTCACGACTAGTAAAGAATAAACCAACTTATGGCAGTAGAAGAAATTGTAAAATATTCCTATAAAGACATCTTTTCTGTAAGTAAAGTTGCTTTTGATAAAGCTTGTACAATAGAGCATATTCAGCAACAAAATGAATACGCTATTTATTGGATTCAAGAAGGAAAAGGAACCTATAATATTGACTTTAGAGGTTATACTTTTAAAGATAATGTTTTATTTTTTCTATCTCCAGGTCAAGTTTTTACTGTAGATAATGAGCTAATAAAAATCGCTTATAAATTATCTTTTAAAAGAGATTTCTACTGTATACAAACTCATGATTCAGAAGTAGCCTGCAATGGAGTTTTATTTAATAATATTTACGAAACTCCGTTTGTAAAACCCTGCAAAAAAGATACCCAAAAATTAGACTTTATTCTAGAAAGTTTAATCGATGAATTTCAACTTCAAGAAACAGCAAAGTATGATATGCTACAAGCTTATTTAAAGCAATTTATAATAAATACAGTTCGTATAAAACAAGAAAATCATACAATAAAAGAAGGTATAGAAACTAGACTTTTTAAAGATTTTAGCTTGTTGGTTGAGCAAAATTTTAAGCAATTACACTCTGTAACAGCTTATGCAAATAGGTTGGGCTTATCACCAAAATCTACTACAAAGCATTTTCAAAAAATAGGTTCTAAAACACCTTCAGATTTCATAAAGGATAGAATTTTATTAGAAGCCAAACGTATGCTAATTTATACAGATAAAAGTGTAAAAGAAATTGCATTTGAGCTCGGTTTTAATGATCCTGCCTATTTTACGCGTTATTTTAAGAAAGCTGTTTTAAAATCTCCACTTCAATTTAAAAAAGACTTTTAAACACAACAATCATCAATTAAAAACACCTCAAAGTAATTTTATTTTGAGGTGTTTTTAATTTCTAAATAGTGTAATGCAAACCAAAGGAACTTTTGTCCAATTTTTAAGGTTGTTCTTGGTTGCATCTTTGCAGTGTTGAAAAACATAGAAAATCTTTCAGCTATTTTATATCAATCAAAAAACAATCAATATGAAACAAAAAGAAACACAATGTCCAAACTGTTGGGGTTATCAAACTTACGATGATCAAAATACAGAACAACAAGTATGTACTTGTAAATAAAAATAGAATTTTAAATATAAATTATTAATAAACAAAAAAAGTCCTGTTTGTAGCAGGCATTAAAATTATGAGCACATTTAACGTACCCACAAAAAACGAAGTATCAGAAAATAATCAAGCAATTTTTAATCAACTAGAAAAAGGTTTAGGTTTTGTACCTAATATATATGCTTCTTTTGCACATAGTGAAACTGCTTTAGCTAATTTTTTAGCAATTGGTAACGCAAAAACCAGTTTTTCAGCTAAGGAAAAAGAAGTAATTAATTTAGCTGTAAGTCAGGTAAATGAATGTGTATATTGTTTATCTGCACACACAGCAATAGGAAAAATGAACGGTTTTTCTGATGATCAAATTTTAGAAATAAGAACAGGTGAAGCTTCATTTGATAACAAATTAGATGCTTTAGCAAAATTTGCTAAAAGTGTAGCTTTAAATAGAGGTGCTGCAACTGAAGAAGCTATTGAAAACTTTTATAACGCTGGTTATAACAAAGGAAATTTAGCTGATGCAATTTTGTTAATTGGTGAAATTACTATTACAAATTATTTTCACAAAACAACAGATGTACCTGTAGATTTTCCTGTTGCAAAAAACTTATCATTAGCAACAAATTAATATAATTTACAAAAATAAATAGCAAAAGGTAAACAGCAATGTTTACCTTTTTTTCGTTTATATATCTAGTTTTTAAACAGTTGTTGTGTTTGTTTAAACTTTTTTTAGTGAGTTGTAAATTTTATAACTTCTTTATTTTTATAAATGTTTAATTAACATCACCTTATACATTATTAAGTTAAAATGTGTTATTTTTGGTTTTCTAAACTTATAAAGTAATTATTTGTTAAACTACTATTCATATCCACACACAACTTCTAAAGAATGGGTAACTTTTGTACATGGTGCAGGAGGTAGTAGTTCTATTTGGTATAAACAAATTAGAGATTTTAAAAAGCATTTTAACATTTTAATTTTAGACTTAAGAGGTCATGGAAACAGTAAACCGACTTTAAAAGATACGTTTAATCCAAAATATACTTTTGATTCTATTACTAGTGATATTGTTGAGGTTGTAGAACATCTTAAGATAGAAAAATCACATTTTATAGGTATTTCTTTAGGCACAATTTTGATACGAAATTTAGCAGAAAAAAAACCTGATTTGGTGCAAAGTATGGTGATGGGTGGTGCAATTATAAAACTAAATTTTCGTTCTCAAGTATTAATGAGAGTAGGTAATATTTTTAAATCTGTTGTACCTTATATGATGTTGTATAAGCTCTTTGCATTTATAATTATGCCAAAGAAGAATCATAAAAAATCTAGATTGCTTTTTGTAAACGAAGCTAAAAAATTATACCAAAAAGAATTTTTACGTTGGTTTAAATTAACATCAGAAATTAACCCTTTATTGCGTTTTTTTAGAGCAAAAGATATAAAAATTCCAACCTTATATGTTATGGGAGCAGAAGATCATTTGTTTTTACCATCCATAAAAAATGTGGTTTCTAAACATAAATCTTCTTCTTTAGTTGTGGTTGATAATTGTGGGCATGTTGTAAATGTAGAGCAGCCAGAGGTTTTTAATAATCAAACCATAAATTTTATACACTCTTTGGCATAAAAAAAGCGAGTAATTAAACCCG
The DNA here is from genome assembly GCA_964565055.1 of uncultured Polaribacter sp. Classification (GTDB taxonomy): domain Bacteria; phylum Bacteroidota; class Bacteroidia; order Flavobacteriales; family Flavobacteriaceae; genus Polaribacter. Next base: position 180,800 of record CAZMDC010000002.1, read on the forward strand.
CTTTTCTTTAAATATGATTTCTTTTTTAAGAATTCATTAAATCTTCAATCTCATCTGCTTCTATAGGAATATTGCCCATTAAATTAAAAGGTTCTCCTTTTTCTTGAATAACAACATCATCTTCTAAACGAATTCCAAAACCTTCGTTAGGAATGTAAATTCCAGGTTCAACTGTAAATACATTATTCGCTTGCATTGGTTCATGTAACAAACCATAATCGTGTGTATCTAAACCAATATGATGAGAAGTTCCGTGCATAAAATACTTTTTATAAGCAGGCCATTTTGGGTCTTCATTTTGTACATCAGCTTTGTCTAATAACCCTAAGTTTAGCAATTCAGAAGTCATTAATTTACCAACTTCTACATGATAATCTTTCCAAATAGTACCAGGAACTAATAGTTTTGTAGCTTCTTTTTTAACGTGATTTACTGCATTATAAACTTCTTTTTGTCTCTTTGTAAATGTTCCAGAAACAGGAATTGTTCTAGATAAATCACTTTTATAATTTGCGTATTCTGCAGCTGTATCAAACAAAATTAAATCGCCAGTTTTACACTGCTGATTGTTTTCTACATAATGCAACACATTAGCGTTATTTCCTGATGCAATAATTGGTGTGTATGCAAAACCTTTAGACCTGTTTCTTACATATTCGTGTAATAGTTCTGCTTCAATTTCATATTCCCAAACACCTGGTTTTACAAAATCTAAAATTCTACGAAATCCTTTTTCTGTAATATCACAAGCATTCTGCATTAAATCTAACTCAATTTGATCTTTTACAGCACGTAAACGTTGTAAAATAGGATTGCTTTTAGCAACTGAATGTGCAGGATATTTTGCCAATAACCACTTTGTAAACCTATCTTCTCTAGTTTCAGTTTCTACTGCAGCTCTGTAATGTTCATTAGTGTTGATGTAAAATGTATCTGCATAAGAAGCCATTTCAAAAAGTATTTTTTCTAAATCTTGCAACCAATACACAGTTTTAATTCCTGATGTTTTAAAAGCAGCATCTTTCGTTAATTTTTCACCTTCCCAAACTGCAATATGAGCATTAGTTTCTCTTACAAATAAAACTTCTCTTAATTCTTCATTAGGGCAATCTGGAAAAAGTAGTAAAACACTTTCTTCTTGATCTACACCACTTAAATAAAACAAATCTCTATGTTGTTCAAATGGCATTGTACTATCTGCACCAATTGGATAAATATCGTTCGAATTAAAAACAGCCATACTTTTTGGTTGCATTGCAGCCATAAAGTTTTTGCGGTTTTTTATAAAAAGTTCTGAGTTTATTGGGTTGTATTTCATACGTAGTATTTTTTATGAAACACAAAGGTAGGAATTATAAAACCCAAGTAAAAACCTAATTTATTTGATGAAAAAAAATTAAATATAAAAAAAATAGACCTGTAAAAATTTACAAGTCTATTTGAATATTTTTAATAGTGATAAAAGGAAAGTTTAAAAACGCTTCTTTTTTGGTGCTCCAGTTCTTCCTCTACCAGAGGCAGTTTTTGGTTTGTTTTCCTTAAAATGAGGTTTTCTTTTAGGCTTGCTTTTACTTTTTGGTGTATTCCCTTTATTCTTTTTTGCAAAAGAACCCTTGCTTTGTGTTGCAGCTCTTTTTGGAGGAGCAGTATCTGTTGGCTCAAAACCCTCTACTATTGTAGATTTTAGTTTTTCTCCCAATAACTTTTCAATTTCGTTTTGATATTCTGTTTCTTCACTACAAACTAAAGAAATTGCTTCTCCTTCTGCACCAGCTCTACCTGTTCTACCAATTCTGTGAACATAATCTTCTGGTACATTTGGGAGTTCGTAATTAATTACATGAGGCAAAAGAGGAATATCTAAACCACGAGCAGCAATGTCTGTAGCAACTAAAACTTTAATACTATTTTCTTTAAAGTTTTTTAATGCTTTTGTTCTTGCTCCCTGACTTTTATTACCATGTATAGCTGCAGCTGATATTTTTGATTTTATCAAATTTTGAGTCAACTTATTTGCACCATGCTTTGTTCTTGTAAAAATTAAAACCTGATTCCAATTGTTATCTTTTATTAACTTGATGGTAAATTCAGTTTTTCGCTTTTTATCAACTTTATAAACTTTATGAGAAACCTTTTTTGCAGTTGAATTTTGTGGAGCAGTTTCAACCTCTACAGGATTTTTTAAAATACCACTTGCTAATTTTTTAATATCGTTAGAAAATGTTGCAGAAAACAATAAGTTTTGACGCTTTGCAGGCATAAAACTTATAATTTTATTGATATCTCTAACAAAACCCATATCTAGCATTCTGTCTGCTTCATCTAAAATAAAAACATCAATTCGTTTAAAAGAAACCGCTTTTTGATCATGTAAATCCAATAATCTTCCTGGTGTTGCCACTAAAATATCTACACCTCTTTTTAGTGTAGCTATTTGTGAAGCAGCTTTTACACCACCAAAAACTACTGCAGATTTAATGTTTACATACTTGCTGTATTCTCTAACATTATCATGCACTTGTGCAGCCAACTCTCTTGTTGGTGTAAGCACCAATGCTCTTAGTGGTCTATATTTTGGATGTTTTGTTTCTGATAAATATTGTAAAACAGGTAGTGTAAAACCAGCTGTTTTTCCTGTTCCTGTTTGTGCAGATGCTAAAACATCTTTACCTTCTAATATATGTGGAATTGCTTTTTCTTGTATGGGTGATGGTTTCGTATACCCTTTTTCTTCTACAGCTTTTACAAAAGCTTCTGTTAATCCTAATGATTTGAAAGACATAATTGTTTTTTAAGAAACAAAGTAAGTCGTCTTGTTTCTAAATTGGGTACAAATGTACATTGATTGTATTGGTTAATAACACAAATAGCCACTTAATACACAACAAAATAGAAATAAACAAAAAAAGATGCTGTTATAGCATCTTTTATATAAATAATGTTGAGTACTTTATCTTCTTTTGGCTCTTGTTCCTCTTAAAACTCCAACAAGAAAAAGAATTACAATAGCACCTGTAGCACCTACAATTATATCTTCTAACCAATATGGGTTTACATTAATTTTTACACCAAGCTCTCCATACAACCAATCACCTACAAAACTTCCAGCAATACCAATAATAATGTTAACAATAAGTCCAAAACCATTGTCTCTCATTAATACATCTGCAATATAACCACAGATGGCTCCAATAATAAGTGTGTACAAAATACCCATAATATAAATTTAATTGTTTAATTGATTAGGAGCTAATTTAACAAAATTTAACAATAAATTACTAAAGTATAGCCTTAAAACTAATATTTTAGTAAAAATTTTAGTAATTCTAAAACATTCAATACAATTTACCAACTTTAAATAACGATAACCAATCATGAAAAAATTAGCGTTTTATTGCTTAGTTCTTACGACTTCTTTTTTGTTTAGTCAGCAAAAACCAACAGCAGCTTCTACCATAGAAAATGCTCTAAAAAATAAGGAGAGTTTAACAAAAAAGTCTCTTGTAAAAAACATCAACTTTACAAATATAGGCCCAACTATTATGAGTGGTAGAGTTGCAGATGTTGCAGTAAACCCTAATAATACAACAGAATTTTATGTAGGTTATGCTTCAGGAGGTTTATGGTACACCAATAATAATGGAACAACTTTTACACCAGTTTTAGACAATTCTCCAACTCAAAACATTGGTGATATTGCTGTAGATTGGAACTCTGGAACAATTTGGGTAGGTACAGGAGAAAAAAACTCTTCAAGGTCTAGTTACGCAGGTATTGGTGTTTTAAAATCTACAGATCAAGGTAAAACTTGGCAAAATATGGGTTTAACAGATTCTCATCACGTAAGTAGAATTTTAATCAATCCTAATAATTCAGACGAAGTAGTAATTGGTGTTATTGGTCACTTATATTCTTCAAATGCAGAAAGAGGGGTTTTTAAAACTACAGATGGTGGAAAAACATGGACAAAATCGCTTTTTATAAATAATGATACAGGTGTTATTGATGTTGAAGCTGCTCCAGAAAATTTTAATATTATGTATGCTGCTTCTTGGGAAAGAGAACGTAAAGCATGGAATTTTGATGGTGATGGCTCTAAATCTGCTATTTATAAAAGTACAGATGCAGGTTCTTCTTGGACAAAAATTGCAGATAATTCAGGTTTTCCTACAGGAAATGGCGTTGGTAGAATTGGCTTAGCTGTGTTTAATGAAAATACAGTGTATGCTTTGCATGACAGTCAGTTTAGAAGACCAAAAGGAGCAAGCAAAAAAGCTTCTGATGCATTAACAAAAGAAGATTTTAAAACCATGTCTAATACAGATTTTCTAAATTTAGACGATAAAAAAATAAATACATTTTTAAAAAATAATGGTTTTCAAGAAAAGTACAGAGCAGAAAACGTAAAGCAAATGGTTAGAGTAGGTACTGTTAAGCCTGCAGATTTAGCGAGTTATTTAGAAGATGCAAATGCAATGTTGTTTGATACTCAGGTTGTAGGTGCAGAGGTTTTTAAAACAACAAATGGTGGAAAATCTTGGAAAAAAACACACGATAATTTCTTAGATGGTGTGTACAGTTCTTATGGATATTATTTTGGTGAAATTAGAGTTGATTTACAAGACGAAAATGGGATTTACGTTTTAGGTGTTCCAATTATAAAATCTAAAAATGGTGGTAAAACATTTACATCAATCAACGCAGAAAATGTACATTCAGATCATCAAGCTTTATGGGTAAATCCTAAAAAATCGGGTCATATTTTAAATGGTAATGATGGTGGTTTAAACCTTTCTTATGATGATGGAGCAAGTTGGACAAAATTAAACGACCCAGCAGTAGGTCAATTTTACTCGGTTTATGCAGACACACAAAAAAACTATAAAGTTTATGGTGGTTTGCAAGATAATGGAGTTTGGGTTGCTAGCAATAATGCAAGAATAGACAAAGGTTGGATGCAAAGAGGTCAAAATCCATATGAATCTATTATGGGTGGAGATGGTATGCAAGTACAAGTAGATGAAAGAAATCAAAATATTGTCTACACAGGTTCTCAATTTGGTAACTATTACAGACTTAATAGAGAAAATGGACGTAGCACATACATTCAGCCAAAACATACATTAGGAGAAACACCTTATCGTTTTAATTGGCAAACACCAATTTTATTATCAAAACACAACCAAGATATTCTATATTTAGGAGGTAATAAATTACATAGATCTTTAAATCAAGGTGATGATTGGGAAACCATTTCAGACGATTTAACAACTGGTGGTAAAAAAGGAAATGTAGCTTATGGTACATTAACTTCAATTTCTGAAAGTCCGTTTCAATTTGGTTTATTGTATGTTGGTTCAGATGATGGTTACATCAATGTAACTAAAAACGGAGGAGGAAGTTGGACACGTATTTCTAACAACTTACCTCAAGATTTATGGGTATCTAGAGTTATTGCATCAGCACATAAAAAAGAGCGTGTGTATGCAACTTTAAATGGCTATAGATTTGATGATTTTACACCTTATGTGTACATGTCTGATGACTATGGAAAGACTTGGAAAAATATTGGAAACTCAATTCCAACAGCAGCTGTAAATGTAATTAAAGAAGATCCAGCAAACGAAAACATACTGTATTTAGGTACAGATAATGGTTTGTATGTTTCTTTTAATAAAGGAGGTTCTTGGGAGGTTTTCAGTAAAAACTTACCAAATGTTGCTGTGCATGACTTGGTAATTCAACCAACAGCAAAACACTTAATTGTAGGTACTCATGGACGAAGTTTATACAAAGCAGATGTAGCTAATTTACAAAAAATGACCTCTGAAGTTTTAGCTAAATCAACACACATTTTTAATGTTTCTGATGTTAGAGCAAGTAGAAATTGGGGGCGTTCTTGGAGTCAGTGGAGAGATGCTTATGAGCCAGAAATTACAATTCCTTTTTATGCAAACTCAAACAGAAAAGCAACTGTAGAAGTGTTTCATGGAGCTATAAAAGTAAACGAAATGCAAGTTGATACAGATAAAGGTTATAATGAAGCTAGTTTTAATATTTCATTTTCTAAAAAAGGCTTAAAAGCATTTGAAAAAGCAAATAAAAACACAAGTATAAAAGCAGCTCAAAATGGTACGTATTATTTACCAAAAGGAAAATATACTATACAAATTGATGATGCAAAAACAACTTTTGAAGTAAAATAACTGTATTCAATTAAACATATAAAAAAGGGCCTTTGTGCCCTTTTTTGTCTTATAAACTATGAAGAAACTTCTAATATTAGTATTTTTTTTAACGGCAGTAGGATTAAATGCTCAAACAAAATACACATCCTTTTTTGAGCTTTCTACACCCAAAAAAATATGGGTTGTCTTTCATCCTTTTAAAGCTAAAAAAGCATTTCGAATTTCTGAAGAAGCAAACAAAGTTTCAGATTCAATAAAAAAAACAAATATTCTAGACAAAGATGGTTCAGGGGGTCAAGTAGATGCTTTTAGACATGCTTTTTGGATGGCACGTTTACGTCAAGAACTAGGGAAATCTGCAGCACGTTCTTTAGGTAAAGCTCATGAAAATGAAAATTTTAAAACATTTAAAAAAAGAAAATTAGAAGATGGAGTTGTGCCTGATGAAATAGGATCAAAAATGGATTTATACAACAATGAGCAAGGATTAAAATTAATAGTTAAAAGAAGCGATTTAAGTCAAAAACAATTAATCAAAAAAGTAATAGAAGCTATTAACTCTGGTAAAATGAGAATTATAAAAAAAGATGCAAATGGCAACTTTTTAACTTGTAATGGAAAAATTATACCTAAAGAAAAATTAAAAGGCAAATGGGAAAACAACAAGTGTTTGGTTACATCATCTAAAAAATGATAATATTTATTTAAAATTATTCTAAATACAACCGAAAACGTTGTAATTTCTTTGTAATACATTTGCTTTAGCCGTATTTTTGTGTACAATTTTAACTAATTTAAACAATGAGCGGATTTTTCAAATCTTCAATAGGTAGAAAAGTGTCTATGGCACTTTCAGCTTTTTTCTTAATGATCTTCCTATTACAGCATTTATCTATTAATATTTTATCAGTCTTTAACCCAGAATTATTCAATGAGGTTTCTCATTTTATGGGTACAAATCCAGTGGTGCAATTTGCTTTACAGCCTGTACTGATTTTTGGAGTTGTGTTTCACTTTATTATGGGTTTCATTTTAGAAATTCAAAACAATAAAGCAAGAAACGTTTCTTATGCAAAAAATAACGGAGCTGCTAATTCTACATGGTTTAGTAGAAACATGATTTGGTCTGGTATTGCAATTTTGGCATTTATCATTCTACATTTCATCGATTTTTGGTTTCCAGAAATCAATACTAAATTTATTCAAGGAGATTGGTCTGGAACCATAGAAGGTGTAGACGGTTTTCGTTATTATGAGGAATTGGTGCATAAATTTGAAAATCCATTAAGAGTTGCTGCATATTGTATTGCTTTTGTATTCTTAGGTTTACACTTAGCACATGGGTTTACATCAGCATTTCAATCTGTTGGAGCTGCTTCTTTGCGTAAAAAGTTAGGAACATTAGGAAAAGCATATGCAATTATAGTACCTGCAGGTTTTATTTTTATTGCAATTTATCATTACTTAAACCATTAATCTTAGAAAACTATGGCTTTAGATTCAAAAGTACCAAAAGGTCCAATTAAAGATAAATGGACAGAATATAAAAATCACATTAACTTGGTAAATCCTGCCAACAAACGTCATATAGATGTAATTGTTGTAGGTACAGGTTTAGCAGGTGGTTCTGCTTCTGCAACTTTAGCAGAATTAGGCTACAATGTAAAAGCATTTGCATACCAAGATTCTCCAAGAAGAGCACACTCAATTGCAGCTCAAGGAGGAATTAATGCAGCAAAAAATTATCAAGGAGATGGAGATTCTACCTACAGATTATTTTATGATACTGTAAAAGGTGGAGATTACAGATCTCGTGAAGCAAACGTATATAGATTAGCAGAGGTTTCTGCAAACATTATAGATCAGTGTGTAGCACAAGGTGTACCTTTTGCACGTGATTATGGTGGTTTGTTAGACAACCGTTCTTTTGGTGGGGTTTTAGTTTCTAGAACTTTTTACGCTAAAGGACAAACAGGTCAGCAATTATTATTGGGAGCTTATTCAGCAATGAACAGACAAATTGCTCGTGGTAAAATAGAAATGTTTAACAGACATGAAATGTTAGATGTTGTTATTGTTGATGGTAAAGCAAGAGGAATTATTGCACGTAACTTAGTTACAGGAGAAATTGAGCGTCATTCAGCACACGCAGTTGTAATTGCATCTGGTGGTTATGGAAACGTATATTTCTTATCTACAAATGCAATGGGTTCTAATGTTACTGCAAGTTGGAAAGTGCATAAAAAAGGAGCATATTTTGCAAACCCTTGTTATACACAAATTCACCCAACCTGTATTCCACGTTCAGGAGATTATCAATCGAAATTAACGTTGATGTCAGAATCTTTAAGAAATGATGGACGTATTTGGGTACCAAAAAATTTAGAAGATGTAAAATTAATTCGTGAAGGGAAGAAAAAACCTACAGAATTAACTGAAGATGAAAGAGATTATTATTTAGAAAGACGTTACCCAGCTTTTGGTAATTTAGTGCCAAGAGATGTTGCTTCTAGAGCAGCAAAAGAACGTTGTGATGCTGGTTATGGTGTAAATGCGACAGGTGAAGCTGTGTATTTAGACTTTGCTGCTTCTTTTGTAAGATATGGAACAGAGCAAGCAAAAGTGCAAGGAATTCAAAATCCTACTGATGCAAAAATTAAGGAATTAGGTCAAGAAATCGTAAAAGCGAAATATGGTAACCTATTCCAGATGTATGAGAAAATTGTAGATGAAAATCCATACGAAACTCCAATGATGATTTACCCAGCTGTACATTATACAATGGGTGGTGTTTGGGTTGATTATAATTTGATGACAACCATTCCTGGATGTTATGCAATTGGTGAGGCTAATTTCTCAGATCATGGAGCAAACAGATTAGGAGCATCTGCCTTAATGCAAGGTTTAGCAGACGGATATTTTGTGTTGCCTTATACTATTGGAGATTATTTAGCTGATGATATTAGAACTGGAAAAATATCAACAGAAACTCCAGAATTTGAAGCTGCAGAAAAAGAAGTAAGAGAAAGAATTGAATTCTTTGTAAATAATAAAGGAACACATTCTGTAGATTACTACCACAAGAAATTAGGTAAAATAATGTGGGACAAATGTGGAATGTCTAGAAATGCAGAGGGTTTAAAAACTGCCATTCAAGAAATTTCTGAATTGCGTAAAGATTTCTGGCAAAATGTAAATGTACCTGGTACAGATACAGAATTTAATGAGCAATTGGCTAAAGCTGGTAGAGTAGCAGATTTCTTAGAATTAGGAGAGCTATTTGCTAAAGATGCTTTAGAAAGAGAAGAATCTGCAGGAGGACACTTCAGAGAAGAACATCAAACTGAAGAAGGAGAAGCAAAACGTTTAAAAGAATTCCAATTTGTTTCTGCATGGGAGTATAAAGGAGAACCTAAAGATGCTATTTTACACAAAGAGCCTTTAGAGTATGAGAATATAGAAGTAAAAGAAAGAAGTTATAAATAAAAAAGATAGAATGAATTTAACACTTAAAATTTGGCGTCAAAAAGATGCTTCAACCAAAGGTAAAATGGTTGATTATAAAGTTACTGAAATTTCAGAACACATGTCTTTTTTAGAAATGATGGATGTTTTGAACGAACAATTAGTAAATTCTGGTGAAGAACCTGTTGCTTTTGATCATGATTGTAGAGAAGGTATTTGTGGTATGTGCTCTATGTATATTAATGGTGAAGCACATGGACCAGATAGAGGTGTAACCACTTGTCAATTACATATGCGTATGTTTAACGATGGTGATACTATTACAATAGAGCCATGGAGAGCAGCAGCATTTCCTGTAATTAAAGATTTAGCTGTAGATAGATCTGCTTTTGATAGAATACAACATGCAGGAGGTTATATTTCTGTAAACACATCAGGAAACACTCAAGATGCAAATGCAATACCAATTAAAAAAGAAGCAGCAGATACAGCAATGGATGCAGCTACTTGTATTGGTTGTGGTGCATGTGTAGCCACTTGTAAAAACTCATCTGCTATGTTATTTGTAGGTGCAAAAGTATCTCAATATGCATTATTACCTCAAGGACAAGTTGAGGCAGCAGACAGAGTTAGAAACATGGTTGCTCAAATGGATTTAGAAGGTTTTGGAAATTGTACAAATACAGGAGCATGCGAAGTAGAATGCCCTAAAGGAATTTCTTTAGACAACATTGCAAGAATGAACAGAGAGCTGATGAAAGCTTCTGTTTAACTATAAAATTGTAAGTTCGAGTAATTTTTCTTTTTTGATAAATTACCGATAATATTATAAAACCCAAAACGATTTGTTTTGGGTTTTGCTTTTTATTAAAAAGAAGTATCTATATCCTTAAAAAAATCTTTAGGTGATATTTCTAAAGCGAATAAAATAGTTAATAAGCGTTCTAAATCTAATTTGGTGTGACCCTTTTCAACTTTAAAATAACCACTTTCAGATAAACCTAGCTTAAAAGCTAAATCTATTTGAGACAAGTTGGCGGTTTTTCTTTCTTTTACTATTTTTTGTAATATAGCATCATAAGTATTTTCAATTTTTTCTTTTTCTCTCTCTTTTTCTCTCTCTTTTTCTCTCTCTTTTTCTCTC
>CAZMDC010000003.1:0-21496 GCA_964565055.1 uncultured Polaribacter sp.
GTTGTTAAATTGAGATTGGAATCTATAGTATTAAATTAAGAATAAAACATAAAGGATAAAGTCTATTAATAAATATTCTATTTTACATAATATAAATTATAGTACAAATGTATTGTTTTGTTTATAATAGTGGTTTATCCATTCGTAAGTTATAATTCTATATTATGTAAAATATCCCAGAGGCATTCGTTTTCATAAGAATAATTGGAACTTGGGTCATTAAACTAATAAGCGGTTTGCTTCGCAGAGTTTTTTAAAACATTATGTATCTATAATTAGCCGTTATGTAAAATAGCCGCTACCAAGCGCTCGATTGTTTTATAAAATCAAATTGCTCTGGCAATTTATTTTACACACAATTATCCATTGCTTGCCAACGCCAAAATAAAAGCTAACCTTTTTGCAATTATTAAAAATCGCGTATTCGATAAAATGCACGTAATAAAAAATTTTAGACGATTCTCGTGGATTGCCACAAGAGCATAAATTTTAAGAAAAATAAAATTCTATGCACTTGTTATATGTAGAACTTCAATTAAACTTCTTTTTCATCTTTCATTATCTTTTGTCTTGAAACAAAAGAAACAAAAATTCAAGGCTGCATATAATTTTGGAAACAATTAACGGCTCATTCGCTATATTTTAGGAAACATTGTAACTTATTAAGATTGTTTTGAAATCACTTTTATAGTTGAAACTCTTATGAAGCTTTAATATTAAACCCCTAAAATATGTACGCTCCACTCTCCTATTGTTTTAGACAAAATTTTATGAGGCCAACTTTAACATCGAGATTCTATTTTGCATAATATTGCACAGTAATTTATTTAGAATCTAAATGTATTATCTGTAAAGTTCTCATCAGATCGTGTTCCAAAAGGATCAATAGAAATGTATTTAGGCAACTTGTTTACAATAATCTTAAAAGTTGATTCTTCTTTATTGATTGTATTTGATTTGTAGTATAGCATGGAATTATCATCTTTCAAATTTGATGGATGTATATTAAAAACACCTATTTTAATGGGTTCGTTAATAGATATTTGCTTAATTTCTCCACTATCTAAAGTTTCAAAACGCTTCGCTTTTACTTTAACTGAAATCTCATAGGTTCCGTTAGCTAATTCTTTATAAGAACTCTTTTCTATTCCTAAATCATAAATAATAACTTTTTTAAACCAATCGTCAACTAATGCGTGATATTCTTTTGGAGTTACTTTGTATATTTCATCTAATAACTCAATAGTATTTGCCTCTAACTTATTAATATTTCTATATCTGTCTGTTAGTATTTTTAAAACTTGATTTACTTTATCTTCACCAATTAAATCTCTTAAAGCCATCATTACAGAAAATGCTTTTCCGTAAGAAATATAGCTTTCACCTAATACTTTATAAATAGGTGGTTCTAGATCACTTGCAAAAGAACGACCTAAAAAATATGTACTTCTAGCATTTTCACTTAATTGATACACAGCTCTTTTGCCATACCTTTTTTCCATGATTACAGCTTCTGTATATTTTGCAAACCCTTCAACAAATAATGCACCTCCTGCAACTGGTTTAGCAGACAGCGTGTGTCCCCAATATTGATGTGCAACTTCATGAATAGTTCTTTTTGCTACCAAATTAAAGGTCTCAAGATTGCTAACATTTTTTAAATATAACCTATCTTCAACCATACTAATAACTCCAGGATGTGCAAACCCTCCAAATGGCCAATGCGCAGGAACTTCGGCAATTCTAACATAATCATAAGCATAATCACCAAAATTTTCTTGACAATAATCAAGCGTTTGTTTTACACTTTCTTCAATATCTTCATTATTAAAATCATGATTGGTATCATAATATTGCTCGATTGAAATACCTTCATGTGCTGTTTTTTTGGATTCATATTTTGCTGAAAAATAACCAACTGCTGGAAAGATTTTATCTTTAGACTTATAGTGATAATAATTTCTTTCATTTTCTGTCCATTCTTTTATTAAACGACCAGAACTAATTGCTATTTGATCTTTGTTGGTAGAAATAATTGTTTCAAACCTTACTTTTTCAAACTTTACATCTTCTGTTATCATATGTGCATCAGAATTATCTTCTTCAACACGTTCTGGTAAATTTCTTTTTTCACGCTCTATTTTGTTGGTAATTTCATATCCAGAGCGATATCCTAAAACTGGTTCAAAATTGCTAAATCGATTTATATATGTTCCGTTGTTTACAATGGAATTATCATTTTCATATCCTTTTAGTGTTTTCTTTAATTGGTATGTGAATTTTACAGAATCATTTACTTGCAATGGCTTTTGAAATTTAAAAAGATAAATGCCAAAAACGGAATCTTGCTGTACTAACGTTGCGTTTTCTATTGCTACTTTTTCTAACGGAATCCTTTCTGTAATAAATATTTCTGATAACGGTTTATCATTTTTATTTTTTAATATATAATTTGCTTTTACAGTGTAACTCCTCTCTTTAGGATAGATTGCAACTTCTGTTTTTATTGATGTACGTACTGGCCTTTCTAAATTTTCATATTTCTTAAATTTTCGTTCATAGTTTTCACTAAAATCTAATCGATCACTTCGTGTTTCATAGTCATTTACAATATTTGCATTGTAAAAAACCAAACTACCAGCGCCAATAAACAATAACAATAAAAAGGTAAATGTTATTTTTTGTGGTTTAGAAAAACCTTGTTTTAGCAGCTTCATTTTTTCTGAAAAAGTTGCAATTACTCCTCTATTCCAAATTTTAAAAGAAACGATTACAAGTAATATTCCTAGTGCTAGCCAAAATAAAGCTAGATGATTAAATAAACTTGAAGCTCCATCAAAGCCATTCATATTATTATAACTCAATCTTGGTATAAAACCAATACTAGTTAATGGATGCTCAAGACCTAACATGTCAGATTTTAAACTTAAAAGAACGATTAATCCAAAAATTCCCATTCCCATATATTTGTTTTTTACCAAACTATTTACAAACAAGGCAATCATGCAAAATACTACTAATTGAATTCCGTAATAGTAAAAAAGCGAAGCGTATAAACCGATTTCAAAGTTTGTATAGCCCAAACTGATTTGAAATGCTAAACACATTAAAATTCCTGTTGTAATTAAAATTATTGGTAACAATAACAATGCAAAGAATTTTGATAAAAAGAAAACCCAATTTTTTGCTGGTGTTGCATCAACTATAACATTAAAGTTTAAGCTACGTTCCTTCCAAACTATTTCTGAACTATAAAAAATAATTAATATTAAACTGAAAATTGTTAATGGGTCAACAATCAAATTTATTAATAGATTGGTGAAAGGATATACACTTACACCATATTCGCCTCCACTTATAACGGTTGCATATAATTCTGAAAAAACGATAAATAGCCACATAATTAGCACTGCTATAAAAGGTAAGCTTCTAAAAACACTTTTCATTTCAATTTTTAACAAGGCTAAAAAAGCTAATCTTTGTGCTTTAAAATTGTAAAATGCTTTTATTGGTTTATATGCTAATACTTGTTGTTTTTCTCTTTTTAATTTAGGTTCGTTTTTTACTTTTTTTGCAATATTTCTAAATGAAAATAATCTATAAGTAGCTAAAAGAATTCCTAAAGAAACAAGAATCCAAACGATTCTATTTTTAAGAAATAAACCTGAAAAAGAAAGCAGTTGCGTATTCTTTTGAAAAGGTGTCCAATATTGTGTTTGCTCAAAAAAGGCTGCAATACCAAAAGGATCTGCAACTGCAGCAATAGCCATACTTTCTGGAGGAGCTGGTACTGCTTGCGCAAGTAATGGCGAATTTAAAAAGATAGAACTTACAAAATATAACATATAAATAAACACAGCACTTACATACGTTGCTGTACTATTTTTAGTTAGTGTACTTACAGAAAATATTATGGTAGTACAGATAAATATGTTAGGAATTACGATATATAAAAAAGGCTGCAAATACGTTAGTAAATTAAAATCTGAAATTCTTTCTGAATCTAGATTTGAAAAATTTAAGCCCAAAACATACCCTAAAAGAAATGGTGAAAATGCAAGAATGCTAAAAATGAAAGTTCCAAAAAAGCGACTCCAAAAATAATGACTTTTTTTAATGGAAGAACTATAAATTAAACTCTCCATATTATGTTGCTTATCTCGAAGCATGGCACTTATAGCAAAAAACATAATTATAAAAACACTACCTAAAGTAAAAAGACTAGTGTAAAAATATACTTGAAAAGTAGCATTAAAATTAATGCCATTTGGTGCATAACCTTGCCTACTAACAAACACTCCTAATGCTAAAAATAAGATTGCAAATATTGGAAATGCACGTTGTTTTAACTGATAAAAAACTTCGAATTGTAGTAACTTTTTAAACATAACTTAAGCTTTTAATTTTGTTTGATTAAACAATGTTGCAAAATAATAATCTTCTAGACTTGGTATGATTACATCAAATCCTGCTTCTGGTTTACTTTCAGATAATACTCTAATTTGCGTTTTGCCAGAAACTAGTTTTGTAGAGATAACATCAAATGCTTTTTTGTAAATATCAATTTCTTTTTTGGGAATGATTTTTGTCCAAATTCTTCCTTCAATACTCGCAACTAATTCTGTTGGGTTTCCTTGAGATATAATCTCTCCTTCAGCAAGTATTGCCATTTTAGGACATAGGTTTCTTACATCTTCTACAATATGAGTGGAGAGAATAACAATTACATTTTCGCCAATTTCACTCAATAAGTTTAAAAAACGGTTACTCTCTTCAGGATCTAAACCAGCTGTTGGTTCATCTACAATAATTAATTGTGGATTTGCTAATAAAGCTTGAGCTATACCAAAGCGTTGGCGCATTCCGCCTGAAAATGTATAGACAGATTTTTTTCTATGTTGATACAAATTTACTTGCTGTAATAAAGCTGTTACTTGTAATTTGCGTTCTTTATTATTGATTATACCTTTTAAAATAGCTAAATGATTCAACAATTTTTCGGCAGATATTTTTGGATAAACACCAAACTCTTGTGGTAAATATCCTAGCTGTTTTCTAATTTCATGAGGTTGTTTAACAACATCTATATTGTTAAAAGAAACATTTCCAGAAGATGGTTCTTGTAAAGATGCAATGGTACGCATTAGCGATGATTTTCCTGCGCCATTAGAACCTAACAAACCAAACATACCATTAGTAATTTCTAAATTAATTCCGTTTAAAGCTTTTACTCCATTAGGATAAGTTTTGGTAAGATTGTTAATTTGTAAAGTATTCATAACTGTTTGTTTTTAAATTGATTGATTTATCTGAAACGTCTTTTAGTATTCCAAGTTATACTGTTTGATGTGTTTAGTTTAATTCTAATTTGTGTATTCTTTAAAGTGCTCATTGTTTTTTGTTTTAATATTAATTTGATACAAACATATAAGCATGCTTTTGGTTATTAAAGTATATATGATAAACAGGATAATAATGATGTTACATTCTATAATAATTAGTATAAATTGGGTTCATATAAAAAAAGTAATGGTTTGACATAAATTTTATAGTGTATATCCAATTAGTTGTATAGAACAGATAACATATTTACTTTTGAAGTATGGTTCAGTTTTTAAAAAAATATAAAGCGTTTTTTATTGGTCTAATTGTTATTCCAATATTCTACATATTAGATTATATTGGTTTTATACGTATTCCTGACAACCAAACCTTTGAAATTGTTTTGTATACTATATTTTGGGGATTAGTAGTTGCTTTGCCTATTCATAATTTAAACTACTTAAAAAGAAAAAAGAAAACAGTATTTAAAGTTGTTGGCTTAATAGTGCTCTTTTTTATTTCGCTATTTGTAGATAGCTCAATGAACCTTCCAGACAACCCAATAACCTTCATACTTTTAATAGCATTTTGGATTGGTATTGTCTATGTTTTAATTCCTTCATTCATTAAAAAATACTGGAAATTAATTGTCATTGTCTACACACCATTATTTTTATATTTTTTATATTTAAGATTGTTTTCTGGAGATTTAGAAGCCTATTTAAAGGTAAAAGAAGACTTTCCTTTTTATATATTCTTTTTACCAATTCCTGCTTTGTTTATGGTTTGGGTTTTCGAACAATGGAAATGGATTCAAAACTTAAAAGCTGAAAAAGCTAAATCAGAATTATCCTTATTACGATCACAAATAAATCCGCACTTTTTCTTTAATACATTAAACAATCTTTACGCTTTAACTGTTAAAAATTCAAAACAAGCACCAGATGTTATATTGAAATTATCTGATATGATGCGTTATACAATTTACGAAGGTGAAAAAGAAACAGTAAAACTTGCTGATGAAATTGAGTATTTAAACAACTATATAGAGCTTCATAAAATTAGATATAAAAAATCTGTAGAAATTACATTTAAATACGATATAGATACCAATTTACAAATAGCTCCTTTATTATACATCATTCTATTAGAAAATGCGTTTAAACATGGCATTGAAACGCTTACAGAAAATGCTTTTATTCACATCTATTTACATGAAGATACAAACTTCATCCATTTTGAAATAGAAAATAATTTTGATTCAAATGAAATAAGTGAACCCAAAGGCATTGGACTTACTAATCTAAAACGTAGATTGTCTTTAATTTATCCGAAAAAGCACGAACTAAATAGTTTTAAAGAAAACAACATTTATAAATCAACTTTAAAAATTTCTAAACATGCTTAAATACATAATTATTGATGATGAGCCATTAGCACATGAAATTATTGAAGAATTTTGTAGTATGCTATCTCATTTACAATTAGAAAAAAATTGCTACAATGCTATGGAAGCTATGCAGTTTTTAAATGAAAACACAGTAGATTTCATGTTTTTAGATATTAATATGCCAAAACTTAAAGGGCTTGGATTTTTGAAAACACTTACAAATCCTCCTAAAACTATTATTACAACTGCATATAAAGAACATGCCATTGAAGGTTTTGAATTAAACGTTGTAGATTATATTTTAAAACCATTTAGTTTTGATCGTTTAGTGAAAGCTGTAAATAAGGTTTCTGATGCACAGAATACAAAGACTGTTATTAAAGAAGTTTTAAATTCTGAAAATAGTTCAACAAGATTCTTTGTAAAAGGCGATAAAAAACAGCATCAAATTGATTTAAATTACTTGTTATACATTGAAGCTTATGGTAACTATACTAAACTTTTTTTAAAAGATGAAATGATTGTAAGCCATGAAAAAATATCGCATTATGAAGATTTATTTATTGCTTCTGGTTTTTTGCGCGTACATAAATCATTTATTGTTGCTATCAACAAAATAAAATTCATTGAAGGAAATCGTATTTTAATAAATGAGCATAAAATCCCGATTGGACAGACTTATAAAAGTAGTGTTAACAGACTATATGGTAATTAATTTCCATTCCACACACATTCCACTTCTCTCCTACTCGTCGTTTCGTGAAAAGAGTGTTCCATTAAAATTGCAGAAGAAACTTTTAGAATAAATTTTTTCAGAAACTGTAGTAACAACTTTCGCTTTTACCAAAGCTCAAGTTACATAACGCAGAACATTATAATACAACAATTAGCGAAATAACGCTTTTGGGCGATATTTGACATAATTGCAGATTTAATGTCTTTAGACTTATATCGATAGTAATTATGTTAAGCTAATTGTGGCTTCGTAGTTGTATTTATTATTGTGTAGCTATAATTCTCTATTATGTAAACTATAACACAAAATCTTGAAAGCTAAATAAACATTGTTATTGGAGTATTTTAAAATTCGTTAACAAGTCTCAATTATAATTTAGTAGAATCTCGTATTTGGTATTATTCAAGAATCTTTTTCATATACATTATTTATAAGAAACATTTAGAGCATTAAAATTTTTGTAGCTCTAATTCAACATTATGTAAAATTGCCTCTTGCTAAAAACGCTTGATTGTTTTATTGGCTACTAATTATGCTACGCAGTAATTTTTTTAAACACAATTCTGTGTACCTAACTATAAATTACTTGTTTCTAAAGTATACTTAATTAATCACTTCCAACGAAATTGGCTCTTCCAAAAAACCTTCGATTCACAAAATTATTTAGGTTAGAACCAAATCGATAATTAAAACCAAATCTAGTATCGATAATATATGCTGAAGGTAAAGTTACTCGTCCACTTAATATATCTTGTTCAGTAAAATCTCCAGATGCCAAGTAAATCTGGTCCTTTACATAATTACCTTCTGCCCTTACATAGAAAGACAAATTTCCTGTAACACGAAAATCTGCTCTGATATTTAAACCTGTAGACCAAGAGCAAAAATCATCTAGATAATTTCTCAAACGATAGCCTACTTCAAGATTTCCCCATCGTTTATTTAATCCCAGACTAGCCCTCAAACTATGTAGAACCCTAGTTTCTTTAAAAACTCCGCTAATTGTTTCTTCTACATATTTATTATTTCTTACTTCAACTCCATAGTTTACTCTTAGAAACCTGGTATTTTGCACAGATTCTGGAAAAAAATTGTATTCTACTGCTGGTCTGATACTGGTTTGAAACTGATAATTAAGTCGGGTGTTTTGACGCCCTGCAATATCATAACCATAAGACCATTGTGGTGAAATAGACTTCACTAGCTGATGATTAAAGCCAAATTCTGATACATCAAAATTATTCACTATTTCATCGATAATCTGATTACCTTCTTCATTAAGAACTGGATTGCCATTATCATCAACTCTTGGTTCCTTTTGTATTGTTCTTCTTAGCCTTTCATCTATTCTACCAGATACGGATATTTTCCATTCATCCGTAATACGATCAATATTGATGTCTCCACCAATATTGATGTCACTGCTTAATTCCTCTAACTCAATGTTTGCATCACCTCCTACATTAAAAACCCAGTAATTCCAAGAATCAACAACTACTTGTGTAGAATCTTCTAAAATGGCGGAATTCGTTTTCATATTGATTTCAATACCCTCACCAGCTTTGGTTTTTGCAACATATGGAGCTAATCCCAATTTTATAAAACGAGTTAATTTTTTTCTTATTTCAAAATCTGTGTCTGTTTGCTTGTTATCTACATAGAGTGTATCTGTTCTTCCTGCATGAATGTTTTGTTGCCCTATAAAAATCAATTGATATTGTCTTCCACCTCCTCCAGCTCTATTTCTATTTATAAGCAGAAATACATCAGCTTTTTGATTATCTCTATAGAAATCTACAGCTGTAATTTCTGATCTAATATAATCTAAATCACAGGCTCTATCTCCTCCACAGCCATCAATAAAAACGCCGAGTTTATTAGGAATTTTGTAATTATCAATTAATGTTTGACTGAATGCAGAATGTTTAACGAAAAGAAATGCCAAAATCACTAAAAGTGGTGTTATTCTCATTTGATTAGAGTTAATTCGAGTTGGACGCATTTTTAAGAACTATGTTAAATGCAACTTATAAACCTTAAAAAGCGTTTTACCGTTATTTTTTAATAAATGCGCAATTTACAGGAAAAATAGTTAATGATACAAACGAAGATTTAATAATTGTATCAAAATTTTAGATTCAAAAATATTGAACAGTATTGTACACTTTTAATTATGAATGATACAGTAGGCGGTTCTTAATTAAAAGTTTTTTATTATAAAGTAACCGTTTTAAAATTTATTTACTTTTTCTTATTTTTTTGCCTTTTCCATAATATATAGAAAATTACTACCAAAACTGGTAAAACAATAAATACAATAACCTCAAAAGGGTCTGATAAATCAACTGGTTTATTATCATCTGGATTTGGAGTTCCTATAGGCAATTGAATGTTAAGTTTTTGGTAAAAATTACGCATAGTTTACTAGTTTTTATATTATTGAAATACTCTAAGTTACATAATTTTTTGATGAAAAAAGAAAATCGCTATTCATGCATTCAATTTTAAGAAGGCAATTGTAAAAATACAACTTACCAATTTTTAGTTTATAATGCTTCCAATTATATTTTGCGAAGTTTAAAAATCATCTTAAAAAATTATAAAAAAAAACAAAATAATGCCTTATGCTTTTGGTTTGGTTTGAGTGTGCTGTGGGTCTTGTTCGTAAAACTATCTATTTTTAAAAAATAAGCCCTTAGCTCACCCGAAGGAAACCCGAACAAGACCCGAACAAAACCCCTATAAAATTGGTTTTGTAGATCAATAAGGATCAATTGGTGTTAAAGGATGTCAGGAAGTGTCAAAAGATGTCAGGAGATGTCACTTATTATATTTTTCAATATGAAATTATGTCAATGATATTTTGTGAAATTAAGTATGATAGTATGTTAAAATATTGGTGTGAACTCATTCTATTAAGCTCTTTTTTTTTGTAATAAGTTAGCAAAGAAATCAATAGAGTTTATTTTATAACTTATATAGATTAGATATTATAAACTATTCTAGTTCTTTAGTTACAGAACTAATAAAACTTAGTATATTTGTATTAATTATGAAAATAAAATTAACAGATAAACAAGAAGAATTAATTGAAGTTTTTGGAGTAATTCAAGAAGAAATGGGTCTTTCTCCTGCATCTGCTCGTGTAAATGCTTTATTAACAGTAGCAGATGATATTGAGTTGACTTTTGATGAAATTAGAGAGTGTTTGCAGTTAAGTAAAAGTGCAACAAGTAATGCAATAAATAACCTATTAATGCTTAAAAGAATTGGTTATAAAACAAAACCAGGCGATCGTAAAAGATATTTTTTTTCTAAACTAGGTGAATGGAAACATAGTTTTATTGATAGTATTGAAGGGTTAACAGCTTATAATGATGTTATAAAATCGATTTTAAAAAATAGAACAAAGAACACTAAGGAGTTTAATGAGCAATTAAAAGATTTCACAAATTTCTTAACCTATTATCAAAAAGAAAGTATAAAAATAATTAAGAACTGGAAAAGTTAATTTACCTTTTTTTTAGATTATTAGTTCTTTTATTTCTGAACTATAAAATAGTTTAAAATTAATTTATTTCACTATTCATCTATTTTTTACACTAATCATCCTTTTTAAAAATTTAATAAAAAGTTGCTTATGTCTTCTATAAAAATATTAATTAATAAATAATATACAAAGTAAAAAAACACAAATGAGTGAGTTTTGGTCAGCAAATAAAACAGCAATAATTTATGCAATTATTGTAATTGTAATAATTTTATTATTACGTTTAATAACCCAATTACTTCATAGATGGGTAACAAAAAGATTATTAAATAAAAATTTAAAAGCAGATTTATCAACCATAAATCTTACCCAAAAAATACTAAATGCACTTTGGGTTGTTTTAGGTTTTATGGCGTTAACTTTTGTTTTTATAAATAAAGATCAATACAGTGTTGCAAGAGCAAATTTTAACTTAGTGCTCTATTTAGGAGTTGTTGCTGTAATAACTTTAGTGGCAGCATCACTGGTACAAGCTTGGTTTAAAAAAAATATAGAACAAAAAATTTCTGAAAACGAAGATATTACCAGTTATAAATTTCTACGTTATGTGGTCATATTTGGGGTTTATTTTATTGGGATAACTTTTATGCTTTTAGCATTTGAGTCTATGCGTTCTTTTGTTGTTACTGCATTAGGAGGTGCAGGTGTTTTAGCTGTAGTTGCTGGTGTAGCATCACAAGAAGCACTATCTAACCTAGTTGGTGGTATTTTTATTATAGTGTTTAAACCTTTTAAATTGGGAGATATTATTAAGGTAGATGAAACAATGGTTGGCACTGTAACAGATATTACACTAAGGCACACAATTATTAGAAATTATGAAAATAAAATGATTGTTATTCCTAACGCTATAATCAATAAAGAAAAACTAATTAATTATGATTTAGAAGAACGCATGTGTTGCCAATGGATTGAAATAGGTATTTCTTATGATAGCGATATTGATTTAGCAAAATATATTATTAGAGAAGAATGTGAAAACCACCCAAACCTAATAGATAACAGATCTGAAGTAGATAAATATAATAACGTAAAAAAAGTAATTGTACGTGTTATAAGTTTAGATGATTCTTCTATAACTCTTAGAGCCTGGGCTTGGGCAAGTAACTTTACAGACGCTTTTATTATGAAGTGCGATTTATATGAAAGCATAAAAAAACGATTTGACAAAGAAGGAATTTCAATTCCTTTTCCACACAGAACTATGGTATTTAAAGAACAACAAATAGAACAATTAAAAAAACAACATTAATTAGCAAACATTAAACTCAAAACCTCTAATTACTTTAAAAAAAGGAATGAATAAAACAATTATAATTACATTAATATTACTATTAAGTTTTAATTTATTAGAAGCTCAAAAACAACAATTAGATTCAGTAAAGAAAAAATCAATTGTAGGTATTAAAGAAAAATTTCCAAGAACTAGAATTTTAAATTTTGAGTATGGCCAAAGTTTTACTAGAAAATTTGACTCTGAGTTATTTGGAGAAACATTTCAAAATGGTGAAATTAAATCTCAAAAAAACTTTACGGGCTCTATAAACCTTCCTCTTTTTGTAACTAGAAAATGGTCGTTAACTGGTTCTTTAAATTACCAATTTAATGAGTTTGAATTTGCTAATATTGATGATGATGCAATTGCTCTTTTTGAACAAAATGATGTTGTAAACTTTCATAATTTTTCAACAGCAATAAGTTCTACATACTTTTCAACGTTATTTAAAAAACCCGTAATTTACAATGCTTCTTTAATTGTTGATGGTAATAATAATGGTTTTGAGCGTATTAAAGGTTTAGTAGGTTTATCATTTATAATGAAGAGAACAAAACAAACTACAATAACTTTAGGGGCTATTGTATTTATAGATCCAACAACACAATTACCATTTTTTCCAACCTTTACCTACAACCAAAAATTTAAAAACTCTAAATGGGAATTAGATTTTATACTACCACAACGTTTGTTATTTAGACGTTTTGTAGGAGAAAACAGTCGTTTATCAATAGGTAGTTCTTTTGGCGCTACTGGTTTTTACGTAAATGTTGATAATCCTAATTTTGCAGACGTATTTGAATATGGTCAGTTAGAAATAAAGTCTGGAGCAATATATGAATATCGTTTTAATGATTATTTGATTGGAACATTGCAAGCTGGTTTACAAAGTTTTGTAAATAGTAGATTAACAGAAAAAGCCCAACCAACACAAGATTTTATTTATGAGAATACTCAAAAAGCTACTGGGTACTTTCAAATAGGATTTTCTATTGATCCTTTTACTAAAAAACCAAATTAGTATTTTTTAAAAAAACATATTCCCCCATATTTTTTTAAAATATCGTTTTATATTTATAAATCAGTTTCTATTTTAATTATGTTATTTGGTGATGCTCTACTCTTCTTTAATCTTATAGTTTTTAAAATAATTAATTATTTTTTAAAACCCACTAATAAAAAGGTCTTTAGTTAAACTATATTATTTGCTGTTTTATAAAATTATTAAAGTTTCCTTAAAAAAAGAATGAACATTCATTTTTTTATTATCTTTGCATCATAAAATATAAAACAAGTGGCTAAACTTCAAAAAAGTATAGATAAACGTAACGCGCTTATAAAAGCAACAATTCAATTGGTAAACAATAATGGGTTTCATGCAACACCCATGAGTAAGATTGCTAAAATGGCAAATGTATCTCCTGCAACAATTTATTTATACTTTGAAAATAAACAAGATTTAGTGAACCAAACCTACTTAGAAGTAAAATCTAAGTATACCGATTTTGTGTTTAAAACCTATAAATCAAATACTAGTATTAAAGAAGGTTTTGAATTAATTTGGAAACGCATTGCCGAATTTAATATTAATGAATGTGATTATTCTTTCTTTTTAAATCAATGCAACAATTCACCTATAGTAGATGAACCAAGCAGAAAAGAAGGTATTAAACATTTGCAACCCCTACTCGACCTTTGGAAACGTGGAAAAGAAAAAGGTGTTATTAAACCAGTTGAAGATTATGTATTGTATGCATATTCAATTTACCCATTTTCATTTCTAATAATGTCTCAAAAACAAAACGAAATTTTATTAACTAAAGAAAATATTGAAAAAGCTTTTATAGCTGCTTGGGATAGTATAAAAATTTAATAATGAAAAAAACAGCAATAATTCTTGGTGCTACAGGTTTAACAGGTTCTTTATTATTAGAAAAACTTATAAAAGATAAAAGATACAGTTCAATAAAACTTTTTTCTAGAAAAAAGCTAGATAACTTACCTCAAAAAGTAGAACAATATATTGGAGATCTTTTATCATTAGAGAGTTTTAAAGAAAATTTTGTAGCAAATGAAGTCTTCTGTTGCATTGGCACAACAGCAAAAAAAACACCAAATAAAAAAGTGTATAAAGAAATAGATTTTGGAATACCTACAACTGCTGCAAAACTAGCAAAAAAGAATAACATTTCTACATTTATTGTTGTTTCAGCACTTGGAGCAGACACTAAAAGTACCATCTTTTACAATAAAACAAAGGGTGAAATGGAACAAGCAGTTTTAGAGGAAAGAATAGAAAAAACACACATTTTACAACCTTCTATTATTTACGGTAAAAGAGAAGAAAACAGAATTGGCGAAAAAATAGGATTAGTTCTATGTAAAATCCTAGAGCCTGTTTTAATTGGAAAATTTAAAAAATATAGCATTACAAAAGCTGATGATATTGCTCTTGCAATGATAAATTTAGCAAATTCAGATATAAAAGAACAAATCATCAACTCATTAAAAATAAAAGAGTTAACAAATTAAATAAAATAAAATGGAATTATTAGATAAATTAAATTGGAGATACGCAGCTAAAGCAATGAATGGTGAAAAAGTATCAGAAGATAAAATTAGTCGTATTATTGAAGCAGCACGTTTAGCGCCAACTTCTAGTGGTTTACAACCTTTCGAAATATTTGTTGTAAAAAATCAAGAAATTAAAGAAAAAATAAAACCAATTGCTTGGAATCAATCTGTAATAACAGACTGTTCTCACTTATTAGTATTTGCAGCTTGGGATACTTATACCGAAGACAGAATTAACTATATGTTTGATTTAACAAACGAAATAAGAGGTTTTAAAAACGAAGGTTGGGAAAACTATCGTCAAATGTTATTAAAAATGTATCCTCAACAAGATGCTGAAATAAATTTTAACCACGCAGCAAAACAAGCCTATATTGCTTTTTCTCAAGCTATTACAGCAGCAGCTTTCGAAGGTGTAGATGCAACACCTTTAGAAGGTTTTGATGCAGAAAAATTAGACGAGATTTTAGATTTAAAAGCAAAAGGTTTACGAAGTGCAGTAATGTTACCTATTGGATACAGACAAGCAGATAAAGACTGGTTAGTAAATCTTGTAAAGGTTAGAAAAAGTACTGAAGATTTAGTTACAATTATAGAATAAGAAAAATGAATAATTTTGAATTTAAAAACCCAACTAAAATTATTTTTGGTGAGGGTAGTATAGACAAATTAAATATAGAAATTCCTAAAGACGCTAAAGTATTATTACTTTATGGTGGTGGGAGTATAAAAAATAATGGTATTTACGAGCAAGTAAAAAATGCTTTAAAAGATTATAGTATAACTGAATTTGGAGGAATACCTGCAAATCCAGAGTATAGTATTTTAATTGATGCTTTAAATGTTATTAAAAGCAAAGATATTACCTATTTATTAGCTGTTGGAGGTGGTTCTGTTATAGATGGTACAAAGTTTTTATCTGCAGCAGCAACATATGATGGAGAAACACCTTGGGATATTTTGACCAATAGCATTAAAACTGACAAAGGAATGCCATTTGGTACTGTACTAACGTTACCTGCAACAGGTTCTGAAATGAATTCTGGAGCTGTAATTACACGAAAAGAGACTAAAGAAAAACTAAGTATGGGTGGTCCTGGATTGTTTCCACAATTTTCAATACTAGATCCTCAAGTTGTAAAATCTATTCCAAAAAGACAACTAGCCAATGGTTTAGCTGATGCTTTTACACATGTTTTAGAACAATATATGACTTACCCTGTAGACGCTAAAATTCAAGATCGTTTTGCAGAAAGTATTTTACAAACTTTAATTGAAATTGCACCAACAGTATTAAACAATGAGTTTAATTATAAAGCAGCTTCTAATTTTATGTGGAGTTGTACTATGGCTTTAAACGGTTTAATACAAAAAGGCGTACCTACAGATTGGGCTATTCATGCTATAGGACATGAATTAACTGCTTTGTATGGTATAGATCATGCTAGAACTTTAGCTATTATAACAGAAAGTCATTACAAATTCAATTTTGAAACAAAGAAAGAAAAATTAGCACAGTATGGTGAGCGTGTTTGGAATATTACAGAAGGTAATATTGATACTAAAGCCAAAGCTGCAATAGAAAAAACAAGCGAATTCTTTACTTCTTTAGGAATAGACACAAAACTATCTGACTATACAACAGATTTTGAAGGAACAGCAGAAGAAATTTCTAAACGATTTACAAATCGTGGTTGGTTAAAGCTTGGAGAACATCAAACTTTAACACCAGAAAAAGTAGAAGAAATAGTTAAAATGGCTTATTAATATTAATCAGAAATAAAAATTAAAAAAATGAACATATTATTTGTATTAACATCTCATGATAAATTAGGAGATACAGGAAAAAAAACAGGATTTTGGGTTGAAGAATTTGCAAACCCATATTACACATTACTAGACAAAGGGGCAAATATTACTATTGCAACACCAAAAGGTGGAGCTGCTCCAATAGATCCAAGTAGTGATGCTCCAGATGCAGCTACTAAAAATACAGATAGATTTAATGAAGATGCTGTTGCCAAAAATAAAATTGCAAATACAAAAGTATTAGCAGATATGAATCCAAATGATTTTGATGCTGTGTTTTATCCAGGTGGTCATGGCCCATTATGGGATTTAGCTAATGATACCAATTCTATTGCTATTATAGAAAAGTTTAATGCGCAATCAAAACCAATTGCTTTTGTATGCCATGCACCAGCCGCTTTAAAAAATGTAAAAAATAATGATGGTACTCCTTTAGTAAAAGGTAAAAATGTAACAGGATTTACAAATACAGAAGAAGCTGCTGTTGGTCTTACAGATGTGGTTCCTTTTTTAGTGGAAGATATGTTAAGTGAAAACGGAGGTAATTATACTAAAAAAGATGACTGGGCTGCTTACGCAATTCAAGATGGAAACTTAATAACAGGTCAAAATCCTGCTTCGTCTGAATTAGTTGCAGATAAGCTATTAGAAAGTTTAAAATAAATTCATATTTAGTGTAATTTAAAAGCTATCTATTTTTAAAAATAGATAGCTTTTTTTATATAAACCCAAAAGGTTGATGAAATTGACACTAATTAAAGTCTAATTTTGATTACTCAATAAACTGTATTATCAATATAATAAATTTAATTTTCTTTGCGTAAGACTTCTAAAGGCGGACTTTGCAATACCGATTTTAAGTTGCTCAAGCCAATAATCACTACTAAAATGGTAATTACAGGTAAAAATACCACAAATGGAATAGCAGAAGGAATAAAAGGTTCTTGAAATAATAGAGTGGCTAATAATTGAGCACCAATTAAAGATAATAGGATTCCTGTTAAACTTCCTAATACACCTAAATACACATATTCTAAAGCCGTAATTTTTAATATTTGATTACTCTTTGCTCCTAACGTGCGTAACAAAACACTTTCTTTTATACGTTGATATTTACTGTTTCTTACAGAGCCAATTAATACAATAAAACCTGTAAGAATGCTAAAAAATGCCATAAAATTAATAATCCAAGATACTTTATCTAAAATATCTTCAACTATGGTAAATACTTGTCGCAAATCTAAAATAG
Organism: uncultured Polaribacter sp.; assembly: GCA_964565055.1. GTDB lineage: Bacteria > Bacteroidota > Bacteroidia > Flavobacteriales > Flavobacteriaceae > Polaribacter. The sequence goes on from CAZMDC010000003.1 coordinate 17,907, forward strand.
TAACATTAGGAAAACTATTTACCAAGTCTCTTTGTAAAGCTGCAGATTGTTCTTCTGTAGGTGCATAAGTTGTCATTACATTAAATTGTGGCGCTTTTTCTAATACTCCTGTTGGAAACAACACTAAAAAATTCACTTGCATACTACCCCAATCTACTTTTCTAATACTACCCACTTTGGTTTCCATTAAAACCCCTTGAATATTAAACACAACTTGATCTCCTAGATTTAAATTTGCATCTCTAGCCAAACTTTCTGAAATGGAAATAGGCACAGGATTTTCACCACTAGCTTTTCCTGTAAATTCACCTTCTAACAATTCTTCATTTTCAGTCAATTCACTTCTATAAGTTACTCTAAATTCACGATTCAACATCCACTTTCTCATGTTTACAGTAGTGTCTTTTTGAATTTCGTTGGCAGTCTTACCACGAATTTTCTCAATACGCATTGTAATTATTGGAATGTTATCAATTACTGCTAAATCTCTGTTTTTAAAGTTAGCCAACAAGTCTTTTTCTTGACTACTTTGCACATCCATTAAAATAATATTTGCATCTACTTTTTTATTTTCTATAGATGTTTTTGTCAATAAAATATCTTTGGTAAAATATAAAGTACTTATTAAAAAAGTTCCTAAACCAATGGCCAAAACCAAAACCATAGTTTGATTATTAGGTCTAAATAAATTCAATAAACTTTGTCTGCTAATAAAACCCCAAGAAGTTGGAAAAAACTTTTTAACAAGTTGAATAAAAAGCTTAGAAATCCCTGCAACAATGGCAAAGGTTACAAAAATACCTATGGTAAATAACAGTCCATTAAAAGCACTCTGTAACATCCAAAAAGAAAAGAGAAAAATAAAAAGTAAAATGGCAATAAATACTAAAATACGTGCTTTTTTAGGTTTTTGTTGATTTTCTTCTTGACCTCTCAATACCTCTAAAGGCGATACATACCAAGTACCTAATAAAGGTAGTAATGCAAATAAAACCGACATTAAAACACCTAAAATAATGCCCATTACAATTGGCTGTAAACTTATAGAAACAGTTACACTAAAAGGTAAAAACTCTTGTAAAATATAAGGAAAAGCATATTGCAAACCTGTTCCAATAGCTGAGCCAATAATACCACCAACCAAACCAATGCCTATAATTTGAATCAAATAAATAAAAAACGATTGTTTTCTTGAGGCACCAAAACATTTTAAAACAGCAACGTTTTTTAGCTTTTCTTTGATGTAAATATGTACAGAACTTGCAATACCAATACATCCTAAAAGCAAGGCAATAAAAGCCACTAAATTTAAAAACCGACCTACGTTTTCGTAACGTCTGCCTAAATTTCTACTGGTACTAGTATGTGTATCTAAATCAGCGTTTTCTGCATCTAAAATTGGATCTATTTTTTTATCTAATAATTCTAAGTCAATTTCAGGATTTTTAAAGAAATATTGATATTCAGTTCTACTCCCTAACTGTAGCAATTCAGTTTGTGCTAAATAACGATAAGGAATTAAAACTGTTGGAGCAACAGATGATGAAATGGCTGTACTACCAGGAATAGATTTTAAAGCACCTATAATAGGAAAAGTTACTTTACCTAGTTTTATAGAATCTCCAGGATTTAAATTGTATTGTAATAATAAAGTTGCATCAACCAAAGCACCTCCTAATTCTTGGTAAGTTTTTCCTGCATTTTCTGGTTCTGTGGTTAAGTTGCCATAAAAAGGAAATGCGCCTTCTAAAGCACGTACTTTAACCAATTTTGTACCCTCATTTTTTGGAAAAGCAGCCATTGACACAAAATTGACTTCAGAAGCAGCAGCTTTTAAAGAATCGATAATGTGAAGTACTTTTTTAGATGGTTTTTTTCTACTATCAATTATAAAATCAGCACCCATTAAGGATTTTGATTGAGTTTTGATATTGTTTTTTAAATTATCACTAAATAACTGAATGGAAACTACAGCTGCAATTCCTAAAATTATAGACGCCATAAATAATAGCAATCGAGAAAGACTAGCTTTACCATCTCTCCATGCCATTTTTAACAACCAATTTAAACCTGCTTTACCGTGTTTTGTATTCATTAAACTATGGCAGTTTTTTCATTTGAAACAATTTTTCCTCCTTTTAATCTTAAAATTTGTTGCGTTCTTTTTGCTAAATCTAAATCGTGAGTAATAATCACTAAAGTGGTTCCAGCAGCTTTGTTTAATTCGAAAAGCAATTGAATTACTTTTTCGCCTGTTTCTTCGTCTAAATTTCCAGTAGGCTCATCTGCAAATAAAATTGCAGGTTTATTAGAAAATGCTCTTGCCAAAGCTACTCTTTGTTGCTCTCCTCCAGACAATTGTGTTGGATAATGATGTAAACGATCTCCTAAGCCCACTTTTTCTAATAAATCTCTACCAAATTGAGCAGCATTTTTATCACCTTGCAATTCTAAAGGTACAATTACATTTTCTAAAGCAGTTAATGTGGGTAACAATTGAAAATTTTGAAAAATAAAACCCACATTTTGGTTTCGTAACTCAGCACGTTCATCTTCATTTAAATCAGAAAGTACTGTGCCACATAATTCTACAGAACCGTTTGTAGGATAATCTAAACCAGCACATAAACCTAACAAAGTGGTTTTTCCACTTCCAGAAGGGCCTACTATAGAAAAAATGCTTCCTTTGTCTACTTCAAAAGAAATGTGATGTAATACTGTTAATTGTTTAGAACCACTTGTATAAGTCTTCTCTAAATCAGTAATCTTTAATATATTTGACATTAATAAAGCTTTAATTAAAAAAGTTTTATGAGGATTTTTCCTCAAATATTTATTCCTGTAAAACCAAGAATCTAATAAAATATGCTGATGTTGAAAATTAATCATTTAATGAAGAATAGCAATAATGTAACTCAAAGATTTTTCTTAAAATTCTGTTATTTTTCAGTTTTATTTTTGTTGATTTCTTGCAAATCTGAAACTACAAATAAATCTAATAATGGAGCTTTAGATACACAGAAAACTGAATCTATAATTGAAAAAGAACCCGAAAATACCTCAAAAAAAATTGTCTTTTTTGGTGATAGTTTAACTGCTGGTTATGGTTTAGATGATGTTAATGATGCTTTTCCTGGTATAATTCAAAATAAAATTGATTCTTTAGCACTTAATTATACTATAATAAACTCAGGAGTTAGTGGAGAAACTTCAGCTGGAGGTAAAAACAGAATAGATTGGGTATTAAACACAAAACCAACTGTTTTTGTTTTAGAATTAGGTGCCAATGATGGTTTACGAGGTGTGCCTTTATCTGAAACGAGGAGTAATTTACAATATATTATAACAGCTGTACAAACAAAATACCCTGAAACAAAAATAGTATTGGTAGGCATGCAAATTCCGCCAAATATGGGGCAAGAGTATACCTACGAATTCAAGAATATATTTCCAAATTTGGCTAAAAAAAATAAAGTTGCATTAATTCCTTTTTTATTAGAAAATGTGGGTGGTGTTCCTAATTTAAATCAATCTGATGGTATTCATCCTACTAAAAAAGGACATAAAATACTGGCAAAAAATGTATGGGA